>NZ_JONJ01000001.1 GCF_000711825.1 [Clostridium] aminophilum DSM 10710
CCACTAAAATTACAAAATTCCATCCGAAAACTTCCTTCTGCAATTTCCGTTCGACTTGCATGTGTTAGGCACGCCGCCAGCGTTCATCCTGAGCCAGGATCGAACTCTCTCGTTAAAAGTTTGATCCGGTTTAGACTTAAGCTTGGCTTATTCTTAACCGTTATTACTGTTTAAGGTTTTGTTCTTGAAAATCTCTCGAACTTAAGGCCTCTACCTTATCGGCCTTTGTTCTTGGAATTTTCAGGGTTTTATATACTGTTCAGTTTTCAATGTTCCTGTCGTTCCCGTCAGGCGAGCGACTTAATTATTATATCAAATCTTAATCGCCTTGTCAAGAACTTCTTTATTCTGTTATTTGTTTTCGCTCCGTCCCCGCTGATATGAGAATCGCTTCTGATCCGGATCGGCGCTGCGTTTCATTCGCAACGGAGCCTATCTTATCACCCTGAAATGGATTCGTCAAGCGAATTTTATATTTTTTAAAAACAATTTCTGTTTGATGGATCAAAAGCAGGAAAACCCTGTATTCCCGCCATTTTCATAAAAAGAGGAGCGCCGCGGCGCCCCTCCGAAAATGATTTTACAGTCTTATTTTTTGATATTGTGTTAATATCATATACAATTTATCGAATACTACCGGTTTGTGTTTGGAATTCACATTCATCGTTCACCGTTCTGCATTCACCGTTCCGGCTTACGCATTCCGCGCCCCGTGTTCAACATTCAGGCATTCTCCGCCGTCTGTGCAAACTGAGAATTATACAGATTGGTATAGAAGCCATTTTTCGACATCAGCTCTCTATGATTTCCCTGCTCAATGATCTTTCCGTCCCGCATGACAAGAATCTGGTCTGCATTGCGGATCGTCGAAAGACGGTGTGCGACAATAAAACTCGTCCGCCCCTTCATCAGCTTTGCGAACGCCTCCTGAATCAGAATTTCCGTTCTCGTATCGATGCTCGATGTCGCCTCATCCAGAATCAGCATCGGCGGAAGGCACAGCATAACTCTTGTGATGCAGAGAAGCTGCTTCTGTCCCTGACTCAAACTGTCATCGGTGACCGGTGTGTCCAGGCCCCTGGGCATGCGCCGGATAAATCCCCAGCTTCTTGCCTCTTTTGCCGCGCGGATAATCTCTTCATCCGTCGCATCCGGCCTTCCGAATGCGATATTTTCCCGAACAGTTCCCGCTTTCAGCCAGGTATCCTGAAGCACCATACCATAAGTGCGTCGAAGGGAATGTCTGGAAACCTCCCGAATATCCTGCCCGTCAATCCGGATACTGCCGGAATCCGTATCATAAAACCGCATCAGGAGATTGATCAGAGTTGTCTTGCCGCATCCCGTTGGTCCGACAATTGCCGTTGTTGTGCCCGGTTCCGCGCAAAAACTGAAATCCTGAATCAGTGCTTTCTTCTTATTATATGAGAAATCAATATGATCCAGTGCAACCTCTCCCCGACTTTCCTGCAGTTCATCTGTTGAGTCCGCGCTTTCCGGCCGGGCTTCGATCAGTTCAAATACCCGCGCCGCACAGGCAAGTGCATTCTGAAGCTCCGTCACGACCGAGCTGATGTCGTTGAACGGCTTCATATACTGGTTGGCATAGACCAGAAGCACCGAGAGTCCTCCTACGGTCAGAGAGCCGTTCAGAATCCGATGTGCTCCCACCAGCGCAACCACCGCATAGATCACATTGTTCACGGCTCTCGTGGACGGATTGGTCAGAGAGCTGAAAAATATTGCACTCCGGGAATATTTCTCCAGTTCGAAGTTAATCTCCCGGAACCGTTCGGATGCTGCCTTCTCGTGACCGAAAGCTTTCACAATCTTTTCGTTTCCGATCATCTCGTTGATCAGCGCTGTCTGCCGCCCGCGGGTTGTGGTCTGTTTCCGAAACATCTGAAAAGATCTGCCGGCAATGAATTTGGCCACAAGGAAGCTGACCGGAGTGAGCACCAGCACGATCAGGGTAATCTCAATATTTTTGGAAAACATGAAGATCAGCGTCACGCCGATGGTAATCAGACCGGAAAACAGCTGTGTGAAACCGAGAAGAAGTCCGTCGCTGAGCTGATCGACATCCGCGATCACCCGCTGAACTACATCGCCGGTGGAATGACTGTCCAGATAGGAAAGAGGAAGCTTCTGAATCTTCCGGATCGCATCCGACCGGATATCCCGTACCGTACGGTAGGTTAGACAGTTGTTGATCCGGTTCATGGCCCATGCCGCAATGGAAGAGACTGCGACAACCATTCCGATGTTCCGGAGGTACGATCCCATCTCCGCAAAATGAACGTTTCCCGGCGCGATGATCCGGTCAATTGCTTCTCCGAAAAGAATTGGCACGTAGAGCTGGGTGACCACGGAAATTCCGGCCAGAAGAATGCTGAACGCCAGAAGGATTTTATAGTTTCCGATCACCCGCATAACCTTCTTCAGTGTCTGTGAAGAAGACGAATCCCGAAAGCTTTTGTCATTTCGATTCTCTGCCATCAGACCATCGCCTCCTTCCCTGTTTCATCGCCTTCACCCGGCTGAACCCCACGTCCCGCTTCGAATTCCGTCACCGGTGTTTCAAACCGCCGCGCCGTTTTTCCCGGATCCTCATCGGCTTTTCGTTCTATGTTTCTTTCCGCGTTTCTTTCCGTTTCTTCCTCCGGACGCTCATCCGAAAACTGGGAATAATAAATCTCCCGATAGACCTCGCAGTCTCTCATCAGTTCTTCGTGAGTGCCGTTTCCGACAAGCTTTCCGTCATCCAGAACGAGAATCCGGTCTGCCTCCCGCACACTGGATGTTCTCTGCGAGACGATGAAGACGGACATATTGCCCGGAAGACTCCGGATCGCCCGTCGAAGGGCGAGATCCGTCGAATAATCCAGCGCACTCGCCGAGTCATCCATGATCAGAATCTCCGGTTTCTTGACCAGCGCCCGGGCAATTGTCAGTCTCTGCCGCTGTCCGCCGGAGAGGTTCCGCCCGTTCTGCTCGATCTTCGCGTCCAGCATTCCGTCTTTTCCCTCCACAACTTCCCTCGCCTGTGCGAGGTCAATTGCCTCCCAGAGTTCCCTGTCCGAAGCATCCGGATTTCCCCAGCGAAGATTCTCCCGTATCGTCCCCTCAAAGAGAACCGCTTTCTGTGGAATCACTCCGATCTTCCGGATCAGCTCACCCTCCGCGTAATCGCGGGCATCCTTTCCTCCGATCCACACCTCTCCGGAGTCCGGATCATAAAAACGGGGGATCAGATTCACGACCGTGCTCTTTCCGCTTCCGGTTCCGCCGATCACGCCGATGGTCTCGCCGGACTTCGTCTCAAACGAGATCCCGGTAACCGCATCCGCCCCGGATCCTGCATAGGAAAATGTCACATTCCGGAAACAAACGGAGGAATCCGTATCGCAGCCGTCTGCGACGGCCTTTTCCTCTGTGCTTCCGCTCGTGCAGTCTGCCGCGGCCTTTTCCTCTGTGCTTCCGCACGTTCCATCTGTGCCGGTCTTTTCTTCTCCGCTTCCATTCCTGCCGTATCCACCCGCTTTCTGCGACATTTTCCGGTACGTCATGGTGTTCTTCACGTCAAACATCGCGCTGATGCGCTCGGCACAGGCAATGGACTTGTTGATGGTAATAATCAGTGACGCAAGCTTGATCAGTTCCACGATAATCTGCGCCATATAATTATAGAGAGCAACCACATCTCCCTGTCGGATCGCGCCGAGTTCCACACGGATCGCTCCCTGCTGAATCAGAAGGATCGTCGCGGCATTGATCAGGAGATAGGTTCCCGGATTCATCAGAGCGGACAGTTTTCCGACTGCCTCATTCATGCGGGTCAGCGTGTCGTTCCTCTCCTCAAACTCGCGAATCGAATCCTCTTCTTTGCAGAATGCACGGATTACACGCACCCCCGTCAGATTCTCGCGGGTTGTTCCCAGAAGACGATCGAGTGCTGCCTGTGCACGGGCAAACATCGGAATTGACCGGAACATAATCCCGAAAACCACAATCGAGAGCACCGGGATCGCACCGAGGAAAATGAGCGCGCACCGCACATCAATTGCAAAGGCCATGATCATCGCGCCAAATACGATAAAGGGACTTCTCAGAAGAAGCCGAAGCGACATGTTGATTCCGGTCTGGACCTGATTGACATCGCTGGTCATGCGGGTAATCAGCGTATCGGTACCCAAACGGTCAATTTCGGTATAGGAGAGACTCTGGATGTGATCAAAGAGATCCTGCCGGAGTCCGGTCGCCGCGCCGACACTGGCCTTCGCCGCGAACCACTGGGCAGTAAACGAAAACCCCATCCCGAGTGCAGTCAGCGCAATCAGCATCGCAAATGACTGCCAGACGTAACCCATATCGCCACGGGCAATACCGTTGTTGATGATCCTTGCCACCACAATCGGTACAAACAGGTCCATCAATGCCTCCAGCAGTTTAAAAAACGGGGCGAGAACCGCCTCCGTCCGGTATGCCCGGATATAATACATGATCTTTTTCATGGTTAATCCTCCTGCAATTTTACATTGCCGAAATCATCATATCATATTAAAATCCATATAAGGCATATATCTTTTGTTAGCATCCATATCGAATGTATATAGATTATTGTTTTAGGGGTTCCCATCATTTCCCGGTGGAATCCCGGCAGGATTTCCGGCAGATTTCCATTCCATTCTCATACCTTAAGGAGATACCATGAACATTGATCAGCTCCATTACTTTGCCGTCATCGTCGAGACCGGAACCATTTCCGGCGCGGCGCGCCGGCTTCATATGTCCCAGCCGCCTCTCTCCCTGCAGATCCGAAATCTGGAGACAGAGTACGGCGTCCGGCTTTTTGAACGGGGATCCAGACAGATCCGTCTGACTGAGGCCGGCCGTCACCTGTACTCCTATGCCCGGAAAATCCTTGAACTCCGGGATCTCGCAGAGCATGATCTTGCCCGCATCCGGGAGGGCAAACAGGGAACCGTCCGCATCGGTGTCATCTCCTCCGGCTCCTGCCGCGCATTCTTTGACGGAATTGCGGCCTTTCAGAGCATTTCACCGGATGTCCGCTTTTCGATTTATGACGGGAACACGTATGAGATTCTGGAAGAACTTGAGCGTGAAAAGATTGAGCTGGCCGTCATCCGAACCCCGTTCCCGGATCGCGGTCTCGACAAGATCCCGCTGCAGGAGGATCACATGGTGATCGCGGGAAAGGAAGAATTTCTGAGGGTACTTCCGGACGGACCGCTTCATCTCTCCGATCTGGAAGGCACTCCGCTTGTCTGCTACCGCCGCTGGGAGAAGATTATCCGGGAAAAACTTCGGAATTCCTCTTTTTCCCTTGATTTTTACTGTGTCAATGACGACGCGCGAACAAGTCTTCAGTGGGCAAGGGCAGGATTCGGCGCGGCGCTTCTTCCCGCCTCCGCCCTCAATGCCGCACCCGATCTTCCTTTCCGCGCACTGGCGGATGAAGATCTTGCCAGTACCCTTTACCTGGTCCGTCCGGCCGGGCGGATTCTTTCCGACGGCGCAGAAGCCCTGTTCCGGACTTTTCGCGTCCCAAGGAAATCAGAATAAAAGAGCGGACAGATTCGTTCAGCAGACTGCGGCGCGGAAGCCCTGTCCCGGACTTTTCACAGTCAAAAAACAAGTATAAACAGATATAAGCATAAACGATGGATGAAAGTCATTCCGAAGACTTCAACGCCCCATCCCCTCATTCCTGAGGAGATGGGGCGTCATGTTCTCAAAGCATCTCTGCCAGTTCCAGAATCAGTTTTTCGCTCTTTTCCCAGCCAAGACACGGATCGGTGATGGATTTTCCGTAACAGCCCTCGCCGATTGTCTGTGCGCCGTCTTCGATGTAACTCTCGATCATCAGGCCTTTCACGATGCTGCGAACATCCGGATTCACATGCATGCTGTGAAGCACATCCTTCGCGATGCGGATCTGTTCCAGATATTTCTTGCCGGAATTGTTGTGGTTGGTATCCACGATGACCGCCGGATTCGGAAGATCATTTTCCTGATACATTTTCAGAACTTCCATAATATCTTCATAGTGATAGTTCGGTGTATTCATGCCGTATTTGTCGACGCTTCCGCGCAGAATCACATGTGCCAGAGGATTCCCCTTGGTCTGGACCTCCCATCCGCGATACAGAAACCGCTGCGGGCACTGCGCCGCATAGATCGAGTTCATCATGACCGTCTTGTCTCCGCCGGTCGGGTTCTTCATGCCGACCGGGATGCCGACACCGCTGGCGGTGATGCGGTGAATCTGATCTTCCACCGATCTTGCACCGATCGCCACGTAAGAGAGCAGATCCGAGAGATAGCGGTGATTTTCCGGATACAGCATTTCTTCCGCACAGGTAAAGCCGGTCTCCCGCACAATACGCTGATGAAGCTCACGGATCGCGATGATTCCCTCCAGAAGATCTTCCTCACCTTCCGGATCGGGCTGATGAAGCATGCCCTTGTAGCCGGTTCCCCTGGTTCGCGGCTTGTTCGTGTAGCATCGCGGAATGATGAAAATCTTGTCCTTCACTTTTTCCTGAATCCTGATCAGCCGGTTCATGTAATCCAGAACCGAATCCTCGCGGTCAGCCGAACACGGTCCGATGATCAGAAGAAACTTATCATTTTTTCCGGTAAAGATATCGGTTATCTCCTGATCTCTCGCTTCCTTGATCTTCGCCATCTCCTCCGTCACCGGATAACGCTCCTTCAGGAGCTTCGGAATCGGAAGTTTTCTGATGAACTGCATATCCATATCCATAATGATGTTCCTCCCTTTGCCATCCACTGAATCTGACCGGCACGGCAATGCAGGTGTTCTGCATTTCGTCTGCAATCGCGGCACCGTTCTGCTGTTCGTATGCCGCAAAAAAACGCCGGTATTCTCCGGAAAGGGAATCTCCATATCGGATTCCTTTTTTCTTTTTCCGAAGATACCGACGATTATACTTCTTTTACACTTTAAAGTAAAGAGGCTTTAAAGTGTTTTTTCTCAGAGCAGTGTCCGATTTGATTCATAACCATCCGGAAGCGCTGAACTGTTTTTTCTCTTCACGATGATGGCTCATCGTTCCCATCGATCAACCCGCATTTAAATCCGATCCGTTGTGATCTCCCCCGCAAGAAAGACGCGGAACAGTATCCACGCGATCACTGTCGTCACCAGATCTGTCACCAGCTGCGCGGAAATGACGCCCGTATATCCAAACATGGCAGACATAACCGCCATCACCGCGGCATACACCACTCCCTGACGGCAGATCGAAAGAAGAAGAGACGGAAGGCCTTTTCCTGTCGACTGGAACGCGCAGATCATGACCAGTCCGATCCCCATCAGCACCATACTCGGCATCTGAAGCCGAAGCATTACCGATCCCTGCGCGATCAGCGCCTCATCTTTGATGAATACGCCGACCATAACCGGTGCAATCAGCGCAAGAACTGCCGCGATTGCCGCTCCGCACCCGCAGACCATCTGAAGCGCAAACTTCATCACGCTGCGGAATCGGGGCATATTGCCTGCGCCGTAAGTGTAGCCCATCAGCGGCTGACCGCCAAATCCCAGACCGACGATCACAAGTGCGGCAATATTGACCACTTTCAGAACGATTCCCATGACCGCGATGGACTCATTGCCGTACGGCAGAAGATTACGGTTGGTAATGATCATGCCGATGGTCTGCATAAAGTTTGTGACGGAAGCCGGCAGTCCGATTGAAAAAATGGCCGCCAGCTCCGGACGGAAGATCCTGAGTTTCCGGACATCGAGGGACATCAGCGGACATTTTTTCCATATGTACCAGATGGAAAACACATCCGAACAGATGTATCCGATCACAGTCGCGATGGCCGCACCGGCGGCTCCCATGCCGAGTCCGAAGATGAATACCGGATCCAGAACCATGTTCACGACAGCGCCGATAAATGATGCGATCATGGATGCGTTCGGTGAACCGACCGACCGCAGAAGATTCGTCGGGACCAGCGAAAAAATGATAAACGCCGCTCCCATCACGATCCAGGTATAATATCCGGAGGCATAACTTACCGAAGCACCGTCCGCGCCGAGAAATGCAAGGATCGGGGTCCGGAATGCCATCATCACAAAAGACACGGCCACCCCGAACGCCGCTGCGCCGTACAGGCAGAAAATGCTGAGACGTCGCGCATCTTCATGACTTCCGCAGCCGAGAAGTCTTGAGATCACGCTGCTTCCTCCAAGGCCAAAAATATCACCGAACGCCAGCATCAGCATAAAGAGCGGCGCGCAGACCGACACACCGGCAATCAGATCAGTGTTTCCGGTCAATGCGATAAAATAGGTGTCCACCATATTGTAGATCAGCTGCACGACCATGCTCAGAACAACCGGGATGGCCATCTTCAGATACGCCCTGTGAATCGGCGCCCGTTCAAAAAGTTCGTTTTCCATTCTATCCCTCCGTATCCTCAACGTTCGCCAGCGGACTTTGGTTCCCCGTCCCCTCATTTCTGAGGGGAAGTCGCGGACTTTGCGCGCCGCCGCTGGTCACCGTTAGGTGACAGCTTCCTTGGCGAAGCTCTTAGCGACACATATTTCACTTAGCGGCTTTGCCGCTTAGTGAAATAGCGTGCTGCGGCTGGTCTTTTCGAGCTTAGAGCGTGCCATGGAAATTCACTTAGCGACACATATTTCACTTAGCAGCTTTGCCGCTTAGTGAAATAGTGTGCTGCGGCTGGTTTTCTCGAGCTTAGTGAATTTGCTTACAGCGGCGTGCGCATCCTCGCGGATCGTTTTTATTTCCTAGGGAATTTCGGAGAAATTTCCTAGGAAATAAAAAAACTCCGGACCAGGTGAAATCCTGATCACGGAGTTTCTATCATTTGTGTTATCGGGATACATCCCGAATAGCACGATCATTCGCAAAGCGACGTCCCGTAGAATAGCATATTGCTTCAAAAAAAGTCAAGCTTTTTTCGCCGTTCCGCCCTCCTGGCCGCCGGGGCATCACTGCACTTTCGGCGCATACGTTCGATAGAGATCGAGATACTCTTCCTCCACATCCGCAAACGGTCTCCAGCTGAAATTCAGATAGATATGCAGTTCCGGTTTCGGGCGGTCCATCTCCTGCCGGAGCAGTTCCGTCATGTCATACCAGAGCATATCGTCATCAATTCCCTTTACAATCGCTTTTTCTTCCTCCGTCAGTGGTGTTCCCAGAAACTTTTCGTAGATCATGTCCAGAAGCCTGTTCTCCTGCTCCTTATATTCCGGCATACGGATCTTCACCGGTCTCGGCACATCGGACAGATAGCACTCACTGGCGTCATGGATCAGGCAGGCCAGAATCACTCTCGGCGGAAGTCCTCTGGCCTCCGCCTCCCTCGCACAGTTGATACAGTGCTGTCCCACCGAAAAGAACGTGCGGACATGTCCGTTGCCGCGGCAAAGGTACGGAAGTGCGTGTGCGATATCCTCGATATCCAGCATTTCCGCTTCCGGATTCATCGGATCAATATGCTTTCCGGTGTATGTTGTGATTGTAATTGTCTTATCGGTATACATATAATGTTACCACTCCATCTTCCAGATATGGTCTGTGCGGTCCTTTCCGTCGGAATAATGCATCGCACCGGACTCAAAACTTACCAGAATCATTCCGTCCGGTGTTGCCGATACCGCTTCCGTCATTGGCAGCGCCGTCACGGCTTTGGTCAGACAATTGGAGTCCAGAATAAAGCCCGGCACTTTGGAACTGCCGACCTGAAAATCCTGCAGCGTCGCATGTGTTGAGCTCGTGTCAAAGGACATCAGACGGGATTCTGATTTTCTTCCGTAAGACTGGCTCAGCAGCATCTGACCGTTTGAGAGACTCGTGATTCCCTGAATCCGGTCCGGAGCTGCCATCACCATATCCGGGACCGGATATCCGTCCGGGCCGGCCTCATCGAAGCGCTCCACGCTCTTTTTGGAGAGATCGTATCCCAGAATATAGCAGCCATACTCGGCATTTTCAGCCTTGGTCGTATAATTCATGTCCGCGGACAGATCATAATTCCCCTTCGGGTGATAAAAATTGCCGACCCACAGACAACCGTCGGAAAAATTCATAAAGGACGGGGAAACCGGTACACGGAAGGTCTTTTTGATCTTAACTTCCTTTGTTCCCTCGCCTTCCAGTTCCTTCATCGGAATCTCCGCCACCTGATAGTGTCCCTCCGCATCCGCGGGCGCTGACACGAAGAGCGTATCGTCGGAGATCGCCAGTCCGCCGACATGGCTGGAAAAACGGCTTCCATCCGCATTATAGAGATATGCCTCCGCAGTCAGGACTCCATCCTCATCCAGAATGCTGATCACCGACGGAATATCCGCCTTGGAATAGCTTGCAATATACGTTCTCTTATCTTCCGCGCAGTAGCACATTCCCTGCGGGATCATTCCCTCATTCAGTCCCGGAATCACCGCCCACGGCTTTGCGGATTTGAGAAACGGTTTGTATTCTTTTATACCGGTATAAGTCGGCTTGCCGACCGTTTTGGTCTGTGTCAGACGCAAACCGGTTTCCGCAACGGATCCGCTCTCCGCCGCCGCGGAACGGTCTTCCGCATCCGCTGCGCTCTCCGCTGCCTCCGTGGAAACGTCTTCCGCGCCTGCTGCGCTCTCTGCATTTTCCACAGTCTCTTTTGCCGCCTCTGTCGCAACCGCCGCAGACGTATCCTTTGCATCCTGCTTCGGCCCGCAGGCGGCAATGCCCGCTGCCGTCAGCATTGCTGCCGCAAAAGCCGCAGCCTTACAGACCTTTCCGCTTCGTCCTGTTCGTTTTGTCATATATACTCTCCTGTCTGTTCCATTTTCCTGTCGGAGACAGCACTCCGCGGTCTCCAACATTCCGCGGCAGTCCTCACATCGGGAAACATTTCCTGCCCCGCCGTTTTCACAAACTCTGCCGGCACAGAATACCGCTTCTGTACCGGCAGAGTGTTCTGTTTTATTTATTCCGGACCGGCCGCATTTACTCCAGGCCCAGTTCTTTCCTGGTAAATGCCCTCGTATGCGCCTCTTTTCCGTAACGGTCGCGAAGAATCAGATACGCATATTCTGTATCTTCCGG
This sequence comes from [Clostridium] aminophilum DSM 10710, assembly GCF_000711825.1. Taxonomy (GTDB): domain Bacteria; phylum Bacillota; class Clostridia; order Lachnospirales; family Lachnospiraceae; genus Clostridium_R; species Clostridium_R aminophilum. The sequence goes on from NZ_JONJ01000001.1 coordinate 11,124, forward strand.
AAGGTCAAAATCCGCCCCGGTGATCTCGCCGCCGTCCGGCCGGTAAACATTCTGGCACAGTTTCATGCTCCGCACAAGGATCGCTCTCTGAACTCCGCTCATCTCCACATGGACATGCCCGTGTTCTGCGGTCAGACACCGGATCTCCGGTCCCGTCGACGCATAAAAGTTTCCTTTTTTCAGTGCCTCCATAACAGCGGGATAAGTCAGTTCCTCCGCCATCACCATGGTCCAGCTTCCAAAGGAATCGCTCAGAAGATCATCAAAGGGCTTCTTGTTATGGTTATCGTCCGCGCCGTGGCAGTACAGCATCTTTCCGTTCATGAGAAATGCGTCATACAGCCCGTTGTTGCACTCGCTCCCGTTGATCGTATACGATCCCGTATTGTAGATCTCGAGGCTGTAGAGTCCGTTCAGCCGAAGAAGCGTATCCTCGCTTTCCATGGACCACACCGGATGGTTCATCGCCACAAGGTAGCCGGCCGCGCGGGCACAGTCAATGAAATTCTGGATATATTCCAACGTATAGAGGCGCGGTCCCTCCGGTCCGCACTTCGGCAGCTTTTCCGCAATCTCATGCGGAAGATATTTGCAGAACTTCGGATCATAGCCGACATAAGTCTCACAGTCCGGCCTTTTTGCCAGAAGGTTGATGTGGATCTCCGGATGGAGCGGATCATAGCGGCACTCGGGATCCGGCCGGATGTATGCCTCGTATCCGGTGATCATAAGAAAATCTTCGCGGTTCAGCTCCGGGTGCGCCATCGGCGCCTCATGATCGGTGATCGCAAGGATCGAATATCCGCGTTCCCGATAGGCCTGCGCCATCGCTTCCGGTGTCAGATTCCCGTCGGAAATCGTGGTATGACTGTGAAGATTCGCTTTGTACTGATGTTGTCCTTTTCCGATAATATCCATCTTTCGCCTCAATCTGACTGACAAGGTCCTCAGGACGACTTCCGTTCTCCTGTCCTTTCAGCGCTTGTCCCTTCATTTTACTTTATCCGCACAAAATGTCAAATTAAGAAACCCTTTCAGCGGTGTGCGCATCACACGGAGCGCTTTCTTTCGCAGGAAATGGAAATGCGAAACCGCCCTCTGAAACGAAACCGGCGAAAGTCTCCGTATCGATGCCGGAAACTCCCGCCCTGTTCCTTTTCATTTTTGCTATTTCTTTTTTCGATTTACTTTTTTCGTTTTTTCTTTTTCCGGATTTATTTTTTTGGTTTTCTTATTCGTTTTGTCTTATCCGGTTTGTCTTATTCTTTTTCTTATTCGGCTTTTCTTTCCGTTTTACCTTTTTCCGTTTTACCTTTTTCCGATTTTGCCCGGGCGTTTCTCCTTGTTTCAGTCCGGTTATTTCATCGCCGCCTTGGAGTATCCGGTCATCATATACTTCTGGAAAATGAAGAACAGAATGACAACCGGAAGAATGGCCAGAACTGCGCCCGCCATGATCTGGTGATAGTTGGATACCGCCTGGCCGGCAAAGGTATTCTTCAGATATGCGAGTCCGACCGTCAGGACTCTTCTCACCTCATTGCCCGCAATGATCTTCGGCCAGAAATAAGCATTCCAGCCGTTGGTGAAGGTCACGAGAGTGATGGTGTAAATGCTCGCCTTGCTCATTGGAACGAGAACATACCAGATGCAGCCGAGGCGGCCGAGTCCGTCGATTCTTCCCGCATCGATGTAGGACTGGTCAATGGACATAAAGCTGTTCCGGAGCATGAAAATATAGTAGGCCGAAACTGCCTCCGGAAGGATCAGTCCCAGATAGGTGTCATTCATGGTCCAGTCCGAGCACATGATGTAGATCGGGATAAAGGTGACCTGCAGCGGAATCATCAGTGCGCCGAGCACGATATAGAAGAACCCGTCGCGGAATTTGAAATGTCCTCTCGCAAAGCCGTAAGCCGCAAGGATTCCCGTCACCACCTGAGAGATCAGGATTCCTGCGGTCATCACGATCGTGTTCCAGTAGTACTTCAGGAAGTTTGCTTTCTGAAGCACATATCCGTAGTTTTCCGGGTGGAAGGATCTCGGAAACAGTGTCGGGAACGGCAGCTGCACCTCTTCCGCCGACTTGAAGGACGTGCTGATCATCCAATAGAGCGGGAACAGCATGATGACCGTGATCACCACCGCTGCCACGGTCTGTGCCCACCATCCCGCCGTATGTTTCTTGTTTTTCTTCTTTACCGAAAATTCGTGACCCTGCGGGTCCACTGCAACCATTGTATTCGCCATTTTCTTCCTCTCTTCCTGTGACCTGTGCGGGCAAAGCACGCACTGGGACTCTGTTTTCCCGTCCGATTATGAATCGTAGGTAATCTTTCCTTTCGAGATCTTCATGGTTGCTACCGTGATCACCAGAAGAATCAGGAAGAACATCACCGCTGCCGTCGCCGCGCGGTCCATGCGGAAATCAACCATCGCATATCGGTAGATCAGATAGACGAATACTTCGGTCGCACGGTTCGGTCCGCCGGACGTCAGGATATCCACCGACTGGAATACCTTCATCGACGAGAGGAAGGTGGTGACAAAGAGGAACAATGTGGTCGGTCCAAGAAGGGGAAGCGTGATCCGGAAGAACTGCTGTGTCGAATCCGCCCCGTCCAGCGCGGACGCCTCATAATAATCTTTCGAGATCCCTGCCATGGCGGCCAGATAAATCATCATGCCGTACCCGATGCAGCGCCATCCGGTGAGCATCAGCACCGACGGAAGTGCCGTCGCTTTCTGATTCAGCCAGTCGATCGGAGCGATGCCAAGGTAACTCAGCGCATAATTCAGAACACCGGACTCCGTGTTGAGAATCCAGAGAAAGATAACCGCCGCGGAAGACATGGCCACATACTTCGGCATAAAAATGATGGCTCTCAGCACGCTGAACGATTTCGTCATGCGGTTGAACAGCAGTGCAAAGATCATTCCGCCGACGATAGTTACGGTCAACTCCCCGAGCGAATAGAGGAAAGTAACCTCGAGAGAGTTCCAGAGATATTTCGCTCCGGTTCCGGCGAACAGCCACTCCCAGTTCTTGAGTCCGACAAAATGCCATGTCTCATTCAGAAGATTCCAGTCGGTCAGGCTGATCTGAAACAGCCGGACGATCGGATAATAAACAAAGACCATGAGAAGAACGAGTGCCGGCACAATGCAGAGGAAATCGCCGATTTTCTCTTTCTGCCGCGGATTCAGCCCGGCCTTCGCCGGTGTCTTTCCCGCCGAAGCGCCTGTCTCGGGTTTCGTATTCTCTTTTATTTCCATATCAACCATAGATTTCTCCCCCAAAAGCAAAGTCTGCAGGCGAACTTCGGTCCCCCGTATCCTGACTGTCAAAACTCTATGACACGAAACGCAAAAGTCCTCCCGCAGGGATAACCTGTAGGAGGACCGGGGACATTTCTCTTCTTCTTTGTCTCCTGCCGCAGTGGGCTTATTCAGTTTATCCGCTCATTTCCGGATCCTGCGGCCGGAAACATTTCTCTTTCGAAGTTCTCCGAATTACTTGTGATCGGCAAGGATCTCGTCGATCTCCTCAACCATGCTGTCGGACTGTTCCTGAGCATCGGAGAACTCGGTCATCATGGTAACCATGTAGTTCTTCCATGTGGTTGCAAGCTCGGACCACGCCGCATTCTGGATTCTCGGATTTACCAGATCCAGATTGTCGAAGATGCACTGGAATGCCGGCTTCTTCTCAAGGAATGCCTTGCCTTCATCGGTGTGAAGAACAGACTTACGGGTCGGTAAGTAACCGGTTCCCTCTGCCCACTTCATATTGACTTCCTTACCGCACAGGAACTGCAGGAACTGCCATGCAGCATTCTTGGTCTTCTGGTCGTTCTTGGACGGAATTCCCAGAACGCATCCGCCGACCTCAGAGTTCTTTGTGCCGTCTGCAGCTGCCGGATACCATGCCATGCCGACATTGAAGTCACACTTGCTGACATAGTTGTTGTACAGAGAGGAGGTATGCATAACGGCAAATGCCTTCTTGTCATAGAAATCCTGACGCATGTTCGCAGATGCATCGGTTCCCTGACGATAGTTTACAAGACCGGCCTTTGTCCAGTCCTGAATCTTCTTGGTGCGGGCAACGGCTGCCTCGCTGTTCAGATCGCACTTATTTTCCCCGTTGATGATCTTTACGCCATCGTTCAGATACAGTGTCTCGAAATACCACTGATCCCATCCCGGAATCTCCAGACCGTATACGCTTGTGGTTCCGTCTGCCGCCTTCTCGGTTGCCTTCTCGAGGAATGCGTCCATGTCATCGATCTTGGTCGGAATCTCAATTCCCTTTTCCTTCGCCATATCTGCATTGTAATAGATTACCTGCGTGGAGTGAAGGAACGGAAGGGAAACCTGTTTGCCCTCATACTGCGCACTGACCAGAAGTCCGTCCGCAAAGTCGGTTGCATCATAGCCGGTCGCCTTGATGTACGGATCCAGATCTTCATACAGACCGCTTGCTCCGTAAGATGCGACATAATCGGTGTTCGCAACGACAACCGCCGGAAGTCCGGTTCCTGCCGCATTTGCCGCGATCAGCGCCTCATTGATATCTTTGTATGCGCCCTTATATTCCGCCGTTACATGAATCTTGTCCTGACTCTTGTTGAATTCGTCCACCACTTCATTGACAAGATCCGTGTACTGATCCTCGAGTGCATGCCACCATACGATCTCAATCGGTTCGGTAACCTCATACTTGGAGGCATCTGCCGCTTCTGTCTTCCCGTCCGCTGCCTGAGACTCTGCTGCTGTCGTCTGGGCTGCTGTCGTTGCTGCGGCAGATCCGGTGGAACCGGAGCATGCGGTCAGAGCCATCGCTCCGGCCAGTGCAAGCGCTGCGCTTTTCTCGAGTGTCTTCCATTGCATTTTTTTCATATGTTTTTCCTCCTCTGAGCGATTCTATTCATAGCGGTCTTTCCGCAAATCGCCAAAAACGTTTGATTTGAAAATGCATGTAAATGATAATAACAGCAAAATGTCAGATGGTGCCGGTGGTTGTAAACTAAAATATATGCCAATAAAGCAACGTCTTTTTCGGCTTATTTTGTCATTTTGCCCACTTTCAAAACTCAGTATAATCCATATTATACTTTTTTACAATATTTATATATTGTTATAATTTTACCGAGAATTGTGTTTCTGAAACACAATTTTGACGTCATTTCCGTTCATTTCTGTTTCTTACACCGAAATCTTTACAAACACAAAATTCATAAGATAAGAAGACGCTAGGATCACTCCGCCGATCCAAAAGAAAAAGAAACCGCTCAACTGGTAGAACAGAAGGAAAAATGCCGCCGGAAGAAGCATCATCACAATGGTCACCGGCACACATTTCATCGCCATGGCGGGCGCATCCCGCAGAATTTTCCCGACCGGATGATCAAACACTGCCAGAATTCCGTACATGTACATGGTGATGACCAGAAAAAGATCCGCCATGATCAGAAGAAAAACCGTAAGCGCAAGGCCGACCTGTCCCCCCGCCGCGCTCATTCCCGTCAGTGCCACGCGTTCCGCAGTCTTTCCCGATCCCGCAGCCCAGAACGCCGCCGCAAACCAGATATCCGCTGCAAAGAACAGAAGTCCCGCCGATTGAATCATCCACAGAAGCGTTGCCTTACGGAAATGCCGTTTCCATGCTGAAAAATACCCCCGTATCACACCGCCCTCCTGATCCCGGACCGCTTTCAGGCAAAAGTCATAGAAAGCAGCCGTGGATGCGCCGATCGTGAAGATCGGTATGCAGGTGGCCAGCCAGATGACCGACATCGCCGATACGTCCGCCAGCTTTCCCACAAAATTCCAGAACCGGTTCTCCGGATTAAAGAGTTCGCTCATCCTTCCCTATCTCCTTTCTGTTCCTTATCGCTCCCGAATCCGGTTCTGCATGAACGATTCGCCGGCACCGGCGCTGTGTCTTCCATCCCTTTTCCCAAGACAGCACCGACCACAGGTTTCCGCCGGCATCCATTCCTTTCCCGCAAACGGCACCGACCACAGGGTCCCTGCCGGCTTCCATCCGGTTGAGAGATTCCCACAGCAGTGTTATCATAGACTTGTCCTGCATTTCCCCGCCGGCCCCTTTTCGGTCCGGTGCGGAACAGACAAAACCATCGCAAAGGATATACACTATGATTTCATCCCGATTTCACCGTTGGAAAGAGGAGGAAGCCGCCAAGCTCTCCCGCATGACATTCCGAAAAAAAGCGGAGTATATCGCTTACTACTACAAATTCTATTTTCTTGGACTTGCCGCTGCGGTAGTTCTCTTTCTTTTCGCCGGCGAGGTCCTCATCAACCGCTCCAAAACCGTCATCCTGTCCGGTCTGATCACAAATGATGACTGGAACCGTTTTTCCGCATCAGACATCTCCCGGGACTATGCCTCGAGGATCGGCCTGTCCTCCTCCCAGAAGCTTCTTCTCGACGACGGACTCTACATTGACGAAGAAGGTCAGGCCGCCGAGATCGCCGCGGCAAGCCGGGGCAAAATCATTGCCGGGATCACCACAAAATCCCTCGATTTTGTCATCACAGAAAAAAGCGTTCTCGATGAGTTCCGTCCTCAGATGACATTCTGTTCTCTAAATGAGCTTCTTCCGGATGATCTCTTCCGGGCGCTCCGGGATTCCATGGCGACGTACACGGACGAAAACGGAAAAACCGTCTATTACGCGCTTTCCCTGAAGGACTCCCGCTATCTGACCGATGCCCCCGAAGTCACCGGGACTTATTACCTTTTTGTTCCTTCCATCGCGCCGCACAGAGAACAGACCGCGGACTTTATCCGGTACTGTTTTGAGCAGGTTCCCTGACCGGATCCGCTTCGCAGAATCCGTTTTGCATTTTCTGCCCGCTATACGCGAAAGAAAATCCACCAAAAAAGTACAGCTCCGCACGGCATTTCCGCCGGGCGGAGCTTTCTTTTATGGAGAACTTCCGATCAGTTCAGAATGGTCTCTTCGGTTTCTTTGTCAAACAGATGAATCTTCGACTCATCCACCGCAACCGTGATCCGGTCTCCCCGTTTCGCCTTCGACGTGGAGGCCACTCTTGCCATCAGGTTCTGCCCCTGATAAATCATATAGAGGTAAATCTCTGCGCCCATCATCTCCGACACTTCCACTTCCGTCCCGAACTTTGAACCGGCATGCTTCTCCAGAAATTCCGAATCGTCCTTGATGTCTTCCGGACGGATACCGACGGTCACTTCCTTTCCGTCATACGGTGCAAGATTCGCACCGCCCGTCTTTTCCTCCGGAAGCGCGATGACCGTTCCGGCAATGTCCACCGTCCAGCCGGAACCGGACCGGTGAAGCGTGCCGCCGAGGAAATTCATCTGCGGGCTTCCGATGAATCCCGCCACGAACAGGTTGCACGGCTTTTCATACAGATTCTGCGGTGTATCCACCTGCTGGATAATGCCGTCTTTCATAACAACGATGCGGTCACCCATGGTCATCGCCTCGATCTGATCATGGGTGACATAGATAAATGTCGTCGCCAGTTTTTTGTGGAGTTTGATGATCTCGGTTCTCATGCTGGTGCGGAGCTTCGCGTCCAGGTTGGACAGCGGCTCATCCAGAAGAAACACCGCAGGATTGCGGACCATCGCACGGCCGAGAGCTACACGCTGTCTCTGACCGCCGGACAGAGCCTTCGGTTTTCTCTCTAAAAGCGGTTCAATCTCCAGAATCCTTGCCGCCTCCTTGACGCGGCGGTCGATCTCATCCTTCGGAACCCTGCGCCGCTCCAGACCGAATGACATATTCTTATACACGGTCATATGCGGGTACAGCGCATAGTTCTGGAACACCATGGCAATATCGCGGTCCTTCGGCGCGACATCATTGACCAGACGGTCCCCGATATACATCTCGCCATCCGTGATCTCCTCAAGACCGGCGATCATCCGGAGCGTCGTGGATTTTCCGCAGCCCGACGGACCGACAAATACCACAAACTCCTTGTCGCGGATCTCCAGATTGAAATCCTTTACCGCCGTAACGTTCCCCGAATAAACCTTATAAATGTGTCTGCAGCTGATACTGGCCATATTGGACCTCCCCTTTTGTCCTATTCTATGTGTGATCTGCAGTTTTTGGGCTCTTTTCCGCCGAAAAACCGCAGCGCATTCCAAAACAACATCCTGTGATTACATATTATTTGATTTATTTAGTTGAACTGTCTGATTTGAATGATAATTTCATTATAGCGGTTATGCCAAAAGATTCAACTGTATATCAAAAAAAACAGACAGATTACACAAAATTGTGAATCTGTCTGTTTTGAACTGTCAGGAGTGAGTGGATGGTGAAGCCGAAGTCCGCGTGCTGACTTTGTTCTTCATACTCTTCTGCATCACAACAAGAGCTACCAGAAGAACAATGCCGATAAGGTCCGTGACATTGCCCGGATAGAGCATGCACAGGCCTGCTGCCAGCGCCGCCGCGCGGAACGGTTTATTCAGCTCTGTCAGCAGATATCCCTCCATCGCCGATGCGAGAGCAACCATGCCGAGGAAACTGGTGACAACAATCAGCACAACCTGAACTGCCGTCGTATCAATAAAGAGCATGGCCGGATTAAAGCTGAACACATACGGAACGACAAATGCCGCAATCGCCAGTCTTGTTGCGTTGAATGCCGTCTTCATCGGGTCCGCTTTGGCGATGGCGCTTCCCGCATAGGCCGCCAGTGCAACCGGCGGCGTGATATCCGCCACGATGCCGAAATAGAACACAAACATATTCGCGCAGATCGGGTTGAGACTCATACCGGTGGTCAGGATCGGCGCACAGGTTGTCGCCATGATCACATAGTTCGCTGTCGTCGGAACCCCCATTCCCAGAAGAATGCAGCAGATCATGGTCAGGAACAGCGCGATAATGAGCTGTCCGTGTGCCACGCCGACGATGGCGGAGATGAAGATCTGTCCAAGTCCCGTCATGGTTACAACGCCCGCGATGATGCCGGCGATACCGCAGGCCACCGCAATGCTGAGAGAATTTCTCGCACCGGTCTCGAGCGCGCTGACAAACCTTGCCGGAGTCATCCGGTGCTCTTTGTCAAACATGCTGACCAGAATACAGAGTCCTGTCGCAATGATCGCCGAACGGCTCATCGTAAATCCCTGCACGATCATGACAACAAGGACGATCAGCGGAATCAGAAGATAACATTTCGGCAGAATGTCTCTTGTCTTCGGGAGTTCTTCTCTCGGGATTCCCTGCAGTCCGAGCCGCTTTGCGCGGAAATGAACCATCAGGAAAATGCCGGTAAAGTACAGAGCTGCCGGAAGGATCGCGCGGACAACAATGTCCGCATACGGGACACCGACCATTTCCGCCATAAGGAACGCTGCCGCTCCCATGATCGGCGGCATGATCTGACCTCCGGTGGAGGATGCCGCCTCAACAGCTCCCGCAAATTCTCCCGGATAACCGGTCTTTTTCATCATCGGAATCGTCACCGATCCGGTGGTTACCGTATTGCCGACACTGGACCCGGACACCATTCCGCAGAGCGCGCTGGAGATGACCGATACCTTTGCCGGCCCACCCGTTGCCGCCCCGGCCAGACAGTTCGCACACTGAATGAAGAAGTCGGAAATTCCCGTCGTTTCCAGAAAAGCACCGAAGACGACAAAGAGAACAATATATGTGCTGCAGACACCGATCGGAGTGCCGATGACCCCCGTAGTGGTGTAGAAAAGGTTGTAGATGATCTTCCGAAGGCTTGCCCCGGTGCCGAAAGCGTAGAGCACAAAACACGACGCGACAATCAGAATCGGCCATCCGGTCACACGGCGGCAGCATTCCGCCAGAATCAGAATTCCGATCACACCGAGAATCACCTCCGTCTGATTGATCCTGGTCGCATGGTTGATGATGGCGCGGTTATTCACCACGAAATAAAAGAAGCTTCCCGCTCCCGCAATGGCGAGAATCATGTCATACACCGGAATACGGTTTTCTTTCTGTCTCACCTTGCTGCCTTTTCTTGCCGGAAAGAGAATGAATACAAACAGGATCACCATTCCGACAAACAGCGGGCGGCGGATTCGCTCATCCCAGACCGCAAACAGGTTCATATACACCATAAACAGTGCAAATGCCGCAAGCGCCGCTGAAATCACTTTCTTCGGTCCCCCGCTCCATGGCCGTACATTCGATTCACGGTCAAATTTTTTCATAATTTCATCGACGTCAGCCATCGTACCGACATCCGGTTCTGTGTTTATTGTTGCCTCCACAGTCCCGCTCTTCTTCATTTCTTCCACGTTGATTCCCCCTGCCTCCGCCTCCGGCGTATGCCGTCAAACGGAAAAATACTCATATCCAAAAGTGTTCATATGAAAACCGCACTCTGGAATTCCGACCGCACAGGTCCCGAAGACTGATTGCCCTGTCTTCCCGGATCTTCATCGTATGATCGGATACAGTTCCGACAAAATAGGTCAGATCATTCATTTTTTGATCAAACCCGGACACAATCATGCTCCCGTCTTCTCCGTATGAAAGGGTCTGTCCGTCTTCCAGCTCCGTCTGAACGCCGGCGCCGAACCCGTAGTATACGGTTTTCTCCACATAGATCGCATGATCTTTGATTTCATAAAAGTCCGTAACCGGGCTCTTGTTGACTGAGTGCACGAATCCAACGCTGAACCCGTCGCCCTCACTGATCCGGTATCTTCCGTAAAGCTGCCCCGTTCCGGCATTTCGCAGCGTCAGATACCATCCCTGCCGCATAGAAAGGACGGCGGCGGCTGCGATCAGAATGACTGCCGCAACTGCCGCTGTTCGAAACTTTCCCCAAAACCGGATGTTCATTTCGTCATCCCCGCGTTTTCGGATTCCTCATCGAAGCCACCAGGTTCCGATCAGTTCAGCTTAACGCCCTTTTCCTCGTAGAATTTCTTTGCACCTGCGTGGAACGGAACACCGATGCCTTTCACCGCATCATCGAGGTTCAGCAGTTCAAACTTTGCATGGCCCTCAGCGAGTGCCTTCTGATTGTCGAACATGGCCTTGGTCAGTTCATAGATGGCATCCTCGGAAACCTCGTTGGAAGCGATCAGCGTTGCGCGAACGGATACCGTCTTCGCGTCCGCATCCACGCCGGTGTAGGTTCCTGCCGGAATAGTGGTTGCGGTATAGAAGTTGTACTTCTTCTGGAGCTTTTCGATGTGCTCATTATCCAGTTCCACAAGCTGAACCGCCTTGGTTGCCGCAAGATCCACAACCGCGGTGGTGGGAGCGCCTGCTACCACGAAAGCCGCATCAATCTTTCCGTCCTTCAGCGAATCGGCCGAATCACCGAAAGAAGCATTGACCACTTTAATGTCATCAAACGTCATATCGTATGCGTCCAGAATCTGCTTCGCGTTGAATTCGACACCGGATCCGGCATCGCCGACCGATACCGTCTTGCCCTTCAGGTCGGCAACAGACTTGATCGACTCGTTGGTGGTAATGATCTGAACGGTCTCATCATAAAGACCTGCTACCGCGCCGAAGGAATCATACTTTCCTTCATCTGCAAAAAGATCGGTGCCGGTATATGCGTAATACATGACATCGTTCTGCACGATTGCCAGCTGCGCCTCGCCGTCATCCACGAGCTGGATATTTGCCTTGGAAGCACCGGTGGATGTTACAGTGAGGGATGAATCCTTCAAAAGCGGATTCAGAACCGTTGCCATAACCCCGCCGACGGCATAGTAGGTTCCGGTCGTACCGCCGGTTCCGAGAACCAGTTCCTGTCCGGATCCGGAAGCTGCCGCTGCAGTTCCTGCTGCTGTGGTTTCGGAAGCTGTCGTTCCGGCCGAAGCAGTTCCTGCCGCTACTGCCGTCGTCGTATTCGCAGCCGGGTTTCCGCAGGCCGCCATCGAAAGAAACATCATGGATGACAATGTCATTGCAGCAATTTTTTTCATATTTTTTCTCCTCTCCTGAATCCCCTGTCATCGTTTTGCCGCGCGCTGGCATTTATTGTTATTTATAACAGTTATAATACTTATTGAATATTCAAAATGCAATATACATCTTTTGTTTTTCCTTTATATTGAATTATTTTGTTATATGTAGCATTTATGTATATTTCTACATTATATTCCGATAACTTTCCTTTATACTCTCCGTGCACTGTGAATATTTTTTTTTATTTTTGAAAAGTCTTTTTGTTGATAATCCCGTTCATCGTTCTTCCCGCTCTGTCACTTTTTCCTTTTCAGCAAAGTTGAAATAACAACGTCCTGTGAAACGCTCAAAACATGCTTCGCGATTTTTGAGCGTTTCTCGGCAGTCGCCAGGGCCTCTCTCAAGTGTGGGCTTTGGCGACTGGCCCGCGAAAACAACGAAGAAGCCGGTCTTCTCCGCTGCTTCCGCAGCAGAGAAAACCGGCTTCCGTTTATACCCTGTTCTGTTTTTTTACTCAGTTATCCAGCCACATTACGCCGTCAACACCCCGGATTCCGAGTCCCGGATCATCCGAAACCGTAATGTCCTTTTCACGGAATACCGCTCCGCCCTGAACCGGATCTTCCGTGCAGAGAACCGGGCCGTCAAGGTCCACTCTCGTGATCACGCCTTTCGCGCAGCCCAGATGAACGGCGGCATTGACGCTCACCTTTGCCTCCAGCATGCATCCGATCATACACTCTGCCCCGTACAGTTCCGCGGCGGCGGCGATCTTCAGTGCGTTGTAGATTCCGCCGCACTTCATCAGTTTGATATTGATCAGATCCGCCGCGTGAGTCTGAAGAATCGTCAGCGCATCTTCCGGCGAGAACACACTCTCGTCCGCAAGAACTGGCACGATGCTCCGTTCCGTGACATACCGGAGGCCGTCCAGATCATGCGCCGGCACCGGCTGTTCACAGAGTTCAATGTCCAGACCTTTATTCTGCATCTGATCCAGAATACGGACGGCCTGCCGGGCATTCCAGGCCTGATTGGCATCAATCCGGATCTTCACGTCCGGTCCGACCGCTTCGCGGACCGCCGTGAGTCTCGTTACATCCAATGCCGGGTCAATGCCAACTTTCATCTTCAGGGTGTCATAGCCCCGTCCGACCGCATTTCTCGCATCTTCCGCCATCACTTCCGGCGGATTGACGCTGATGGTGATATCGGTCACAAGCTTCTTTCTGCTTCCGCCGAGCATCTTGTACACCGGAATCCGGTAGAGTTTTCCGTACAGATCCCAGAGCGCCATGTCGGCCGCAGCTTTCGCGCTGCTATTCTTCACTACACAACGGTTGAGGTCGATCATCAGGTTCTCGAGATCATCCACATCCCGGCCCATCAGTGTCGGGATGATGTGATCCCGAAGGGCGCCGAGAATTGCACCGGTGGTGTCTCCCGTGATGACTCCGGTGGGCGGTGCTTCCCCGTATCCCTTTTCTCCGGTATCGGTCGAAATCTCGACAATCACATCCTCTACGCTGTTCACCGACCTCAGCGCCGTTTTAAACGGAACACGAAGCGGCACGGAAATCTTTCCAAGCCTTACACCCGTAATCTTCAACTTTTTCTCCCTTCCGCATCCGAATCAGACAATCGCTTCCGCAATTATACTTCGACCGGTCAGCCCTTAATTTGCCAGACGGTATACCGCCTCTGCAATGATCTGCATATTCAGTTTGAGCTTGTCAAGCTCCCAGAATTCATTTGGAAGATGTTCCCTCACCGTATCGCCCGGGAAAATGGGGCCGAACGCAACCGTATTCGGAATCGCTTTCGCATATGTTCCGCCGCCGATGCACATCGGTTCCGCCGGAAGGCCCGTGAACTCATGATAGACCGCGAGAAGTTTCTGCACATACTCTTCGTTCTTATCCACATAAAGAGATGCTTTATGCGCCTCCGATGTGAGTTCAAAGCCGTTCTCTTTCATCTCTCCGATCAGTTTCGGTGCACACTCCTCATAACTGCAGGTAACGGGATACCGATAGTTGATGGAAACCTTGATTTCCCCGCCGTTTCCTTCGATCATTCCGGTATTAAAGCTGAGACGGCCGGAAATCTCATCCTCCAGCGCAATGCCAAATCCGTCTCCGGTTCCCTTCAGGCCGATGCCACCGGCAAGGAAACGGATCTTTTCCGCCGCTTCTCCCGCAACCGGAAGCCGATTCAGGGCAAACAGAAGCGCACCGATGGCATTCACGCCCTTCCACGGAAGAGACGCATGCGCCTCCTTTCCTTCCGCAAGGACAGTGAGTGTTCCGGTCTCCGCATGATACTCTGCGGAGAGAATACTTTTTCCGCCTTCTGTGAGAGATGCGCAGGCAGCCTTCATTTCCTCATCCTCCGCAATCTCTTTTTCGAGATCTTTTTCTGCCGCGCGCACCGTCTCCATCGCCTTTCGGGCCGTTTCCTCGCTGCAGCTCAGTTCTGCTTTCGCGTGCCCCGGAACGATGTTAAATGCCGTACCGCCGGAAATGCTCCTGAGGAGAACCTCTCCTGCCCCGCACACGCCATCACCCGCAGTCTCTGCGGCATTCAGCGCTGCGGTAAACACAGCATTGATGATGCCCTTTTCGCCGTTGATCAGCGGATACTCTCCATCCGGCGTAAATCCGCTGACCGGAATCTCTCCGCCGTGCTCACGGTAATACGCCATGTCGGCGCTTCCGGTTTCCTCATTGGTTCCGAAAAGAATGCGGATTCTGCGCTTCAGCGGAAGTCCGGAGTCCATGATCGCCTTCATCGCGTAGAGCGCCGCAACCGCCGGGCCCTTATCATCCATGGTTCCGCGGCCGTAAATGTTGCCGTTCTCCACATCACCGGAATAGGGGTCTCTGTCCCAGCCCTCACCGGCCGGAACCACATCCAGATGTCCCAGAATCGCAACCATCTCCGGTCCCTCACCGATCTCGGCCCATCCCATGTAGTTATCGACATTACAGGTCTTCATTCCGAGCTTTTCGGCCTGTTTCAGGACATAGAGAAGACAGTCCCGCACCGGCTCGCCGAACGGCGCATCCGCCTTTGCCTCCTGTCTCTCACTCGGAAAACGGATCACCTGCTGAAGGCAGGCGATCATCTCCTCTTCCTGATTTTTTACCGCTGTCTTTAAATCCATTGTTCTTTCCCCCTGTGTCTCTATCTCTCCCGCGCGTCAATCCGCCGGTTGATTTTCATAAAAGGAATATCCGGAATACTCCTTTTATCGTAAAATCCGCTTCCCGCCTTTTCACCGAACGGTTGCGTTTTCTGCATCGCGCGGTTATCTGCGGATGATATCCACCACTTCACCGATAAACATATTGTGGTCATCGCCGTTCGGATAGATCTGATCAAGAATCTCCTTCGGCATCGCATTCATATCCATCCGCTGCATATATATCTTTTTGAGTATCAGCGTCACCTTTGCCTCCTCAAAACCGACGCCGTGCTCCAGTTTCTTCGCATGAAGGCTTGTCTCGGCAATCTTATTGCCGTCTCTGCCGGACTTTGATCCGAGAATTCCCAGATCCGGCTTTTTATCCTCATCAAACATGGTCAGCGTAAAATACTGGCTGTCCTTCATGAATTCGAGTGTATAGCGGCTGTCACGGACGTATACGGTCGCGGCCGGCTTTCCCCAGAACGTTCCCATCATGCCCCAGCTCACCGTCATGGTGTTGAAATGTGCCATGGAATCGCCCGCTGTCAGCAGCGCCCATCCTTTATCCAGTACCGAAAAAATATCGACATTCAGGTCCATCTCTCTTCCCCTTTCCGTAAGATCCAGGTCCGCCTGCGAACTCTGGTTTCTCCATCCACTCACTCCTGCGGGAGCCCGCGGACTTCGGCTTCTCCATCCCTTCTTATCGCGCAAAAACAGGTGTACCGGTGCGGTTATCTCCGCGTTCCTGCACACCTGTCATTTTAGCATTATTCCATATTCAAGTAAACCGGATCGGTCGCGCGTTCATCACTGCGCATACGCACTCAGAATATCGCTCAGCGCCGCTTTTGAGCTGGTATGGGATCTTACCACATCCGTCGTCTCCGCCTTGTTGTCCAGGGCGCAGCGAACCAGCTTGTGCGATACGGTATGGGTGAAAAGGATCAGCAGATCCGGATTGCCGATCCGGTCCGCGAGTCCCGCCTGATACTTGCAGAACACCTTCGCCTTACATCCATGCTGTTTACAGATATTCATATACTGGCGTTCCATACATTCATTTCCGCCTACGATTACAACACTCATGCCTGCCTCCTCGCTTTGAACATGACTTACTGTTTTTGGTTTGTTTCGACTAACCATTATCTTTTTGGAAAGCCTGCTCTCCGTTCCGAAAGCAGGCTTTCCGCTGCACTTGAGTAATACTGCTTGAGTAAACCGATTTAAATAATTCTTTTCCGAACGCTCTCAGGCCCGTACCCTTGCCGCCGCGCTCTCCTGTGCATGCACACGGTTCCGGAACGGATCCGGTGCAAAGAGCACATACAGAAGGCCTGCCAGAAGAACTGCTGCCACAACCGTCCAGATGCTGAATGCAACCTGACCAACGGCAAGTCCGATCAGCTGATAAACCATCAGGGTTACCACATACGCGCCGAGGTTCTGGAACAGGATCGCAAACCAGAATACCTTCCGGTTGCCGAGTTCCTTCGCCAGAGAAGAAATCGCCGCCAGACACGGAGAGTCAAACAGGTTGAACATCAGGTAGGACACCGCCGCCATTGTAGTCGGGAAGAATGCCAGATATGCTGCGTGATATGCTTCTTCGTACTCTTCCACTTCCTCACCGATTGCAGAAAGAAGGGACATGGTGGATACCAGACCTTCCTTTGCCACAAAACCGGAAAGGGTTGCCGCAACCGTCTGCCAGTTGCCGATACCCAGCGGAACAAAGAGCGGAGCAAGAATGCCGCCGATCATCGCAAGAATGGAATCCTTGGACTCTACCAGACCGAACTCACCGTCTGCAAAGCCGAAGCTTGCAAGGAACCACATAACCGCACAGCAGAGGAAGAGGATGGTTCCGGCTTTCTTCATGAATGCCCATACTCTCTCCCACACATGCATCAGAAGACCCTTCAGGGACGGAATGTGATACTGCGGAAGCTCCATGACGAACGGAACCGGATCACCGGCGAAGAAGCTGGTCTTCTTCAGCACGATGCAGTAAATGATAACCAGCGCGATTCCGCCGAAATAGCAGGCCGGTGCCATCCACCACGCACCGCCCATGATAAAGCCGGCGATGGCTGCGATAACCGGAAGCTTTGCGCCGCACGGAATCATGGTCGTTGTGATCATGGTCATTCTGCGGTCGCTCTCATTTTCAATGGTACGTGTTCCCATGATTCCCGGAACGCCGCAGCCCGAAGAGATCAGGAACGGGATAAAGCTCTTTCCGGAAAGTCCGAACTTGCGGAATGCGCGGTCCATGATGAAGGCAACACGCGCCATGTAACCGCAGTCCTCCAGGAAGGACAGGAACAGGAATACAACTGCCATCTGCGGAACAAAGCCGATCGGTGTGCCGATTCCGTGAATGATACCGTCAACGATCAGGGAAACCAGCCATTCGGAGGTTCCAACGCCCTCCAGGAATTCTCTCGCCCCCGGTTCAACGATCTCTCCGAAGAGAACATCATTGGTCCAGTCTGTCATCTGAGAGCCGATCGTTGTCACGGATACATAGTAAACGAGGAACATGACAACCGCGAAGATCGGAAGCGCAAGGAACCGGTTGGTCACAACGCGGTCCACCTTATCGGAGAAGGTCAGCTCGCCGGCCGCTCTTCCCTTCTTTACGGTCTTGTTAACCAGTGCCGTAATGTACTCATATCTCTGGTTTGTGATAATGCTCTCCGCATCATCGTCCAGTTCTTTCTCGCAGTCCACAATATGCTGCTCAATGTGATTCTTTACATCCGCACTGATCTTCACCTTCTGAACTGCTTTCTGGTCGCGTTCAAACACCTTGATCGCATACCAGCGAAGCTCTTTGGAATCGACAAATCCCTCAATGGACTCTTCGATGTGTGCGATGGCATGCTCCACACTTCCGTTAAAGACATGCGGAAGCTCTGCCTCGTTCTGCTCCATCGCCGCGCGGATGGCAAGTTCCGCCGCTTCGACCGTGGACTCGCCCTTCAGTGCGGAGATCTCAATCATCCGGCATCCGAGCTGGTCTCCGAGTTTCTTTATATCAATGTTATCGCCGTTTTTGCGGACCAGATCCATCATGTTGACTGCAACGACAACCGGGATTCCGATCTCAATCAGCTGTGTGGTCAGATACAGGTTTCTCTCAATGTTGGTTCCGTCGATGATGTTCAGAATTACATCCGGTTTCTCGCCGACCAGGTAATCTCTTGCGACCACCTCTTCCATTGTGTACGGGCTGAGGGAATAAATACCCGGAAGGTCCTGGACAATCACATCCTTATGGCCCTTCAGCCGTCCTTCCTTCTTTTCGACCGTAACGCCCGGCCAGTTGCCGACATACTGATTGCTTCCTGTCAGGCTGTTGAACAGTGTCGTCTTACCACAGTTCGGATTGCCTGCAAGTGCGATTTTAATTTCCATTTTTATCTGCTCCTTCTGCATATGTCTGTATGCACAGATTTACCATATCCTCTGAACCGGTCGCCCGGTACCGAAGGTATTCCCCTTTAGTCCGCCATCTCAAGAATGTCGGCATCCTGCTTTCTCAGAGAAAGCTCATATCCCCTCACGGTAACCTCCACCGGATCCCCCAGCGGTGCTACCTTGCGCACAAGAATTGTGGTACCTTTGGTGATACCCATATCCATAATTCTCTTTTTCAGCGCGCCTTCGCCGTGAATTTTTGCCACCGTTGCGCTGCTTCCTACCGGAATGTCTCTTAACGATTTCATCACATACCCCTTTCCGTCGGAGATCGATCACTGAACCATAATCTTTGCCGCCATCTGATCTGTAA
The DNA here is from genome assembly GCF_000711825.1 of [Clostridium] aminophilum DSM 10710. Taxonomy (GTDB): domain Bacteria; phylum Bacillota; class Clostridia; order Lachnospirales; family Lachnospiraceae; genus Clostridium_R; species Clostridium_R aminophilum. The sequence goes on from NZ_JONJ01000001.1 coordinate 30,064, forward strand.
TCGCAAGCCGCGATTCTTTCAGTCCCACAATGATATTGCCGGATCCCGGGCTCGCAATGATCTGTACCGGAGTGCCGGCAACAAATCCGAGATCTTCCAAATGTTTCTTTATTTCCGCATTTCCGCTGACTCTGGTTACCATGACCTGTTCTCCCGGTTTTGCAAACGATAAAGGCATCATTTATCCATCTCCCTTCCGAATACTTAGGGTATTCTAACTCTGGTTAGAGTTTTATGTCAATAGTTTTTACTAACTAATATTAGTTTATTGATACTATCGTTAGAATTATATATTTTATAAGCAGATATTTTTCCGTTTTTGTGTCGGAACAAAGTCCGCAAGCGGACTTCAGCCTCATCCCCACCCCATCCCCTCGCTCCCGACGGGAGCGTGCGAATTATGCGCACCGCCGCTCGTTATCGCGACAGTCGCCAGGGCCTCACCGGGGCGAGGGCGAGTTCGCCGCAAAAAAACGCACCGTGCACAGACTGCACGATGCGCTCTTCTCTGTTCTGTAATGGAAACGGAATCCCGTTACTTTTGGCCGTTTACGATGGGATTTTCCTTCACATCCCACTGAACATTCAGCTCGCGAACCAGTTTCGGAAGCTCCGTATTCTTCTGAATATATACATGGACATTTTTCAGAACGTCCGAATCATTCTCAAACGTATAGCTTCGGATCAGAAGGTACTCGGCCGGATTCTGCACTTCCTTTCCGGCTTCATCGACATACGAAAAACCGAGTCTTTCGGGTGAGTATGCGGAAACCAGCTCATAGATTGTTTCCTTCTCGTCACCGGATACATTGCCCAGATACTCGTCCGGATTCAGAGAAAGAAGCGGAAACAGCTTCTTCGTTGCATTCTGCTTCGCATCCGCGCCGCTGATATCGGTTACCGTCCCGGTCTTCGGATCAGACTTCCGGAACGCGAAGGTCGTTCCATCCACATAAAAGGAATTCTCTTCCACACTGTCACCGATGTAATCTTTTCCGGACAGATAAACATTTCCCTTCTTTATATGTTTTTCCACATTGTTGGATTCCAGAAGTTCCGTGATCTCCTGCCGTCCCTCCGGTGTCTCACTGTCTTTCGCGAGCCGAAGGACTTCGGAACCGGAGCTTCCGTACTCCGTCTCCTCCGCCGAAGCATTTCCTGTCGTCTCCTCCGCGGCGGACGATGCCGCTGCGGTCGTCTCCGCCGGATTTGCCGCTGTCGTTTCCGTCTTCGCAGCTCCGCCGCCGGAGCATCCTCCGATTGCCAACGCTGCTGTGATCAGGAGTGCGCCGGCTGTCACTTTTGATCTTCTCATATGTATGCCCTCCCTTTTATCCGATGGCCGGCCGGCGCCCCCGCCGTCCGGTTCATCCTGTTTCCGAATCTGTGTATTCTCAACCCGTTTTCATTCTCACTCATCTGACACCATGATGGTCTCGTCCGCGATTCCGGTCCTTACATCCGGGCGATCCGGAAAATCAGAGAGAGAATGCCTCCGACCAAAAGAACCGGGAGAACCAGCATCCCGAGCCCGAACAGTCCCATGATAAGGACGCCCGCGATCGCTCCGAAAAGCAGTGTCAGAATAAATGTCAGCAGTCCGCCCATAATCGAAAACAGAACTCCGGTGATTTTAAACATCAGATACAGCGAAATAAAAAGAAATAAAATCCCCATCATCATTTTTTCCTCCGTATTAACCCATCCGTCACCGTTCCGCGGTATCAGGTACCGATGACAGACACTCGATTCATTCTTCGTACAGCTCCATCCGCCTGTCACCGAAGGACGGAAGCTTTTTTCGCACCTGCGCGATACGGTCCGTATCGATATAGACCGGAACCAGCGCGTCGGTCTCTCCGGCTGCCGCAATGGCAACGCCCATCGGGTCAACCGCCACACTCTCGCCGGTGGTCGCCCCGCCGCACTGGTTGCAGGCCAGCACGAAAACGGTATTCTCGATCGCCCTCGCCGTAACCAGGGTGCGGAACTGGAACGTCTTCAGATCTCCTTTCACCCAGGACGTCGGCATCAGAATGATATCCGCGCCATGGGTTGCCTCATAGCGTGCCACCTCCGGGAAGCGGACTTCGTAACAAACGAACAGTCCCAGTTTTCCAAATGGCGTATCGATCGGCGTGAAAAGCCGGTCCCCCGGCTTGAACCCGTTTGACTCCTTGTATCCGAAAGCATCATACATATGTGTCTTGTGATATTTCGAGATAATCTCACCGTGATTGTCTACTACAAGACATGTATTATACGCGCGCCCGTCGTCTTCTTCGGTCTTTTCCTTCATGCCGAATACCACCCAGACATCATTGTCCCTGGCCAGCTTCCGCATTCCGGTCACAAACGGTCCGTCGAGCGTTTCCGCTATCTTATTGCTCTCCAGAACCGATGTTTTGGACGGAAACATACTCATAAACACTTCCGGAAACAGAAGGAGATCCGCCTGAAATCTTTCTTTTGCCGCCGCTGCATATTTCTCTGCCTTCGCGAGATTCTCCATCGGATCTTCCACGGATTTCATCTGAACCATAACAAACGTACTCTGCATAGTGCCTCACTTTCTATTTCTCTATTGTAACCGAATTCCGGTTTTATGCCGATTATTTTTCTCTTACGCTTTCCTGTATGATATCGTCCCTCATCTCATAAAACATGAGTACGGGAAGCCGGTTCGATCTCCGTCACCCTCGACTTTCTCCGCTCATACAGATACCATACCGCGAGACCGGCGCAGGCCCCGGCGGCATCGATCAGAACATCCTGCACGCATCCTGCACGCCCCGCCACAAACGTCTGATGAAATTCATCCGTACATGCATAAAGAACGCTGACAATCAGCGCGGCCTCGTACCGGAGTGAACGCGACTCCTCCGCCATGTTCCGCTCCCGAAACCGGTCCTGAATCGTCCGGCAGCACAGAATTGCCAGAACCGCATATTCCGTCATATGTGCCGTCTTTCGCACAAGCAGAGGAAGCGCGGCATTTATCGTTCCCCGGGCGGACGCATCCATCCCGTCCAGAATCGGATTCAAAAAAATCCGCAGAAAATCGACAATGATTCCGCTCTGCTGATCCGACTCCGGTCCTGCGGTGGCGGACATCAGGAAGATCATTCCCATCCAGAGAACCGTCAGTTTCCCGTTTGTCGGCCGCAGAAGCCGAAAGACGCCTTTACTCATTTTTCTTCCCCCATTTTCTGTTCCGGGTCCTGTTCCAACGGCGGTCCGCCCCGGCGATTCCACCGCAGCATTCCGTCACGGCCTTCGTTCCCTTTAAGGTCTTCACAACCGTCGTTCCCGTCAGGTCTTCACGGCCATCGTCCCCATCGGGTCTTCACAACCATCGTTCCCCGCTGTCCTTCATGATGATCCGCCGCAGCCGTCCTTCCCGGAAATTCCAATCTTTTCCCGCCCCTGATTATAGCAAAAAATGACCGCAAAAACAGCGGATATCCGAAAAGGATACCCGCTGCCGTTTTTCAGATGATATGTTCCCGAAATTTTCAGATGATGTGTTCCAGAAAAAATGTGGTCTTTATTTCTCCTCCGTTCTGCAGCTCTCACACTTGTTGGAATACCAGTTGTAGAGATTGCCGCCGCAGCAGCTGCAGGTGCCGACCGGATAATATCCTGCCGCCAGATAATCGCGCTCATTTGTTGTAAGTTCCTTCTTGTTCAGTGTTGTGCTGATTTTTGTCATAGCCTTTTCCTCCTGATTTTATCCTGATTGACTTGTTCCGCCTGGTGGTGCTTCATTTGTTTTCATTTGCTATCACGTTACCTTGATAAAGTGTTAGCGTGTTAATCTGTTGATAATTTACATCTCTTTCTTTCCGATTGCAAGTGATATTTCATTTTTTTCTCATTGTTCTGAAATAAAAACAATTTTCTTTTTTCATCAAAATGACGAAACTTTGCTTTCAGCGCAAAAAAAGCAAATATTAATTCCCGTTCGGTCGATATTGTCATCAAATACATAATGACAGTTATGCCCGGAATGGGAAAGGATGCCCTTGGGCGCGCAAGGAGGTGCCGATATGTCAAGAATACAGGGAACAGGTTATGGCATCGGATCCGTTCCGTCCTATAAAACCAATATAAATAAAGTATCTGACTCCGACAAAGAGAACGGGAATTCCTCTTCTGTCGTTTCGAAAGATGATAATACAGCTCAGACACAGGCAGCGGTGAGATCCACCGATGTGTACGAAAAGAGTTCCAGACCATCCGCAGAAGAGCGTCAGAAAATCATCGATGCTCTGACCGGCGGAGGAAACGGCGCACCGGGCATTTCCTATACGAAAGAGTATGGCAGTGTGGTCGGTGACGTAAATCTCTCCGATGACGCCAAAAAAGTTTATGACAGTTTAAAATCCAAATACGGTGACATGGCCTTTGTGCTCGTCAGTGCCGAGCACAAGGACACCGTAGCCGACAACGCAGGCCGTTACGGCGTAGCCGGAAAAGCCACCGTTCTGATCGATGAAGAAAAGCTTGAAAAAATGGCGAGCGATCCGGAATACCGCAAAGAAATCGAGGCCAAGATCGAACTTGGCCGTACCAGTCTTCAGCAGATGGCGACGCAGATGTCGGCCCAGACCGGCGGAGATGACGGAGTTCTCGCTTCTTACGGCATGAAGTTCAATGATGACGGCTCCACATCGTACTTTGCAACCTTTGACAAGGCGATGCAGGCAAACCGTGAACAGGCGAAAAAACTGGATGAAAAGCGCCAGGCGGAAAAAGCAGAGCAGAAGAAAGCAGAAGAAAAATACGAGGCGAAGAAGGCGGAGCAGAAACGCGAAGCCGAACGAATCGAAAAAGCGGAAGAAACCAAAAAGTTGGAGAAAGAAGGGGCAGAAAAAGCCCGTGAGACTGAGAATTCGGATGAAACAGCCATTGACTGGGATTCCGGAAACTATGTCACGCTCTCCGCGAGCAGCATCGACGAACTGATGGAAAAGATTTCCGCCTTTATGGGTAACGGAAGCAGCACGGCCGTTGCCGGTTCGCTCTTCGACGCCTCCGTTTAACCGACCAAACCGGAGCCTGACCTTTTCCTCTGTCAGGAAGTCAAGCAAAACTGCCAGGCTCGGAAAAACGCCAAATAGTTTTCCATAGTACGCACTAAGCTCGAAAAGACCAGCCTCAGCACGCTATTTCACTAAGCGGTAAAGTCGCTAAGTGCTCCACGAATAAACCCGGCGCAGCTTCAGCCGCGTCCGGATCGAATCTGACGGCATCCCCGTCAGATATCCCAAAGCCGACAACAGCTTCCCCGCTGTCAGTCTTATATATATGAGTCCTGCGGCAGATTTCGACTCCTCTTCCATTGCCGCAGGAGGCCGGAATTTTGTTTCCGGTCAACACAAGGGCCAGCATCTTCGTACTCCGAAGATGCTGGCCCTTTCCCCTCGGCGAAGCACTTAGCGACGCATATTTCACTTAGCGGCTTTGCCGCTTAGTGAAATAGCGTGCTGAGGCTGGTCTTTTCGAGCTTAGTGCGTGCCATGGAAATCCACTTAGCGAGGTCTTTTCGAGCTTAGTGGATTTGCTTGGCGAAGCACTTAGCGACGCATATTTCACTTAGCGGCTTTGCCGCTTAGTGAAATAGTGTGCTGAGGCTGGTGTTATCGAGCTTAGTGCATTTCCGCTTTCATCACAGCAGGATGGAATAATTTCCGTCTCCGGATGACTGAATCGCGGACGAGAAGAGAACTTTCGCCGCCTCAATCAGATATGCCGTATCTTTTGCACCTGCCGTTTCGTACGGACTGTGCATTGCCAGCTGCGGCAGACCGATATCCACGGTATTCAGCGCCACCTGATTGCCCGAGAGGTTTCCGAGAGTGCTTCCGCCCAGCATATCGGACCGGTTTGTAAACGTCTGTACCGGAACCTCCGCCTTCTTGCAGATTCTGCGGAATATCGCGCCGGATACGGCATCGGTTGTATACTTCTGATTGGCACTGTATTTGATGACGATTCCCTGATTCATATACGGACGGTTTGTGGGATCCGCCTTATCCGTGTGGTTCGGATGAACCGAGTGCGCATTGTCCGCCGAAACCATAAAGCTGGACGTGAGCGAGCGGATGTATCCCTCTTCGTCTCTTCCCATGGCCGCATTGATCCGATGAAGGACATCCTTCAGGAATGTGGACTGAGCACCCTGCTTTGTGCCGGAACCGACTTCCTCGTTGTCATAGACGCAGTGAACCGCGATGCTCTCCGTCGGCTTCGCCTGAAGGAAGCCCTGAAGAGAGGCATAAGCGCACTGAAGATCATCCAGACGGCCGCTGCAGATGAACTCGCCGTTGAGACCCAGCGTCGTTCCTTTCATCCGGTTGTAGAGATACAGGTCCGTATCGAGAATCTGCGCCTCCTCCACTCCGGCCTCTTTGGCGATAAATCTGAGGAAGGATCCCTTTTCCAGCTTTTCGCCGAACAGCGGAAGCATATCGTTCTGCGCATTGAATTTGTATCCGTCATTGATCTCCCGGTTCATATGAATCGCAAGATTCGGAATAATGACAAGATCCCGGTCGATCCGGACCAGTCTCGTCTCAATGCCCTCCGGTGTCTCAATGATCACGCGGCCCGCCACCGAGAGCGGCCGATCCAGCCACGGAGAAAAAATCATTCCGCCGTATTTCTCAACGTTCAGCTTCACATAGGTTTTGTCCACCTCGATCTCCGCATTGGCCTTAATCTTAAATACCGGAGAATCACTGTGGCTCGCCATGATCTGAAAACCGCGGTAATCCTTCTTCGGAATCTCAAACGCTATGATTGCGGATTCATTTCTGGTCACATAATACTTTTTTCCGGTTTCCAGCTTCCAGGCATCACCTTCACAGAGACGCTCCGCCCCCGCTTCTTCCAGCATCCGGCGCATATTCTTCACGGCATAGAATGCCACCGGGCTCTCGTCCAGAAACTGCAGTAATCCTTCATTTACCCTGGTAAAATCCATCTCTTCCTCCCCGATATTTCTCATAATCTGAGGTTATTGGTCTCATACCGCTTATTATACATCAAATCAGGACTTTTCAGACATTTTCTGAAAGATGTCCTGCAGTCCCTGTCCCCGTCATCAGTCGGACCGGAAAGAAAAATCCCGAGGCACAGCAGCTGCTCCGCCCCGGGTAATTCCGTCTATTTCTTCTGTTTTCTTACCGTCAGGATGTCATATATCCCTGCAGGGCCCATTCGTAGGTCTGGATCGCCTGCTGCAGATTGATTTTCGCCGTGATAAGGTCCACTTCCGCGGACGCGGCGGATGCCTCCTGATCCAAAAGCTCATTTTTCGTGCAGAGGCCGGCGCCGAAGGACGTCTGCATGGACGAAAGTTTTTTCTGCTGCACATCCACAGCGGACTGCGCCGTCTCCAGCGCGGCCCGGTCGGTGAGGATCGTCTGATAGAGAGACTTTACGGAATTGCGGATGGTCTGCTCCTCCGATGCGATCGTGCGAACCTGATTCTGGTAATCCGTCGTGCCGGAATCCATATTCGTCAGTGTCTTCCGGTCCAGTTTCAGGGAAATGTTCTCGACCAGCGCCGTCTGAACATCCGCATCGGGATTCATCGTTTCGATCCGGGAAAGATCCGGTTCCGGAACCCCGCAGATCTCCGGACTATCCGTCGACGCCCAGCCGGTGTTCAGAAGAAGGCTCTGCCGAACCGACTCCACGCTGGCTTTTGTGGACGTCAGCGTGCCCTGCAGGGATTTCAGGGAGTTCTGCGCGCTGAGAAGCGCCGACTGCGTCGCAGTGCCCGCCGCAATCTTATTCTGCACGCGGGCTACATTGCGCTCCGCCATGGCAATGCTGTTCTCGATCACCGGGACCGAGATCCGGGCGAGATTGTAGGACGCAAACAGGCCCTGCGCCTGCACAATGAGAGCGGTCTGTTTCTTCCGCTGATTCAGTGCCTTCGTGTCTGCATCCTCATAAGAGGTATTCGCCGACTGCCGCGTCGTGATGGAATTCTGATGAAGGAGCGCCGAGGACGCCTTTAAGGAAGCGTAGCTCGACGCGAGGCCGGATGCTCCGGTTGCCCCCGATTCCACCAGTTCCTCCAGCTGATCCATCAGCGAATCGGCATTGTCCGCCATCTGGTCGGCACTGCTCTCCAGATCTTCCGCATCTTCCATTTTTCCCTGACGGATCTCATTTGCGTTTTCCGTCGTCTTACTGTCCGCATAAGACGCGGCGTTGTTCAGGTAATACGGGTTGTACTCCTGCACGAGAAGGGGAATCTCATCGTATTCCATCTTATTGTCCCGGAGTTTTTCCCAGGTTTCGGCGCTGTAGGCCGATTCCGGCGCGGCATACGCCGTCAGCGGGCAAAACGGCACCGCCAGCGCACCGGACAGAACCACAGAGGCGATCATCCTCCGGATTTGTTTTCCGTTTCTTGTTTTTCTGTTCTCCATCCGTCTGTTCTCCTTCCGTCTGTTCTCCTTCTGCTGTATCACAACCGTTTGCTCCGCAGTCCGATGGCGGTCTGTCATTTAGTGTCCGGCATACCATCGCTTCATCCGTTTGCGATCAGTCCGGCCACGGCCCAGTCATAGGTCTGCATCGCGGAGATCAGGTCCAGCTCCGCGCTCTTTTCGCTCGCAAGGGCATTTTCATATGCCGCCTCCGCGCTGAGATACTCCGACCGGCCGGAAAGGCCTCCGCGGTATTTGATCTGCGCGCTGTTCCAGTCATTCTGCGCTTTTGCCCAGGCATCCTGCGCCGCATCGTAAGCCTGCTGCTTTGACACCACCGCCGCGTAGAGCGTGTTCATCGAAGAGGTGATCATCGTCCTGGACGCCGTCACCGCCCGGTTCTTCTGCGTCTTTGCCGCTGTGGTCTTCGAGGAACCCTTTCTGGTGGTGATCAGGGAATAGTTGGAGGTAATCGCCGTCTGTGTGTCCGCCGCAAGGTCGATGGAGGCGATCAGACTCATATCCGGCGCCGGAATATCCGTGATCTCCACATCCGCATCCACATCCCATCCAAGGCTGATCAGAATCTTATTCTTCGCGCCGGAAAGCTGTGACTCAGCGCTCATCGTCTTTTTCTGCGCGGCGAGAAGCTTATTCCGCGCTTCCAGAACATCGGCTTCCGAGGCAAGTCCCGCCGACTGTTTTGTCTGTGCGGCCGAAAGGTCATTTTCGCATGCCGCCTCGCTCTTTCTTGCCGCATTCAGGGAGTATTTCGCCTTTTCATAGGCAATGTACTGGTTCTGTACCATCTTGATCAGGGAGTTCCGGCTCTGCCGGAGCGACGTTTCCAGGGAATCCGTCTCGGTATGCCGGATATCGGCTGCCTTCTTCCGGAGTTCTTTTGCCGTGAGACGGTAACTCTCATAGAGCGCCTTGTCCTCTTCGTCCATCTCGTCTTCCTTCAGATCATCCGCTTCCTTGGTGAGATCGCGGGCCTCCTCGGTCAGTTCGGAGATCACGCCCTGATTGATCAGTTTACCGAGTGTCGTGCTTTTTGTGTTGCGGAAGGAGACATTGTAATTCTCGATCCGGCCCGCAATCTCCGAAAACTCCAGTGTATTGTCCGCAAGAGCGGCCCGTTTTGCCGCTGCTTCGGCATTGTCCTCCACAATCTGATTCGGTCCTGACCCCGTCGACGCATCCAGCGCGGACGCTGCCGCAATGCCGTCGGCGCCGGAGATTCCGGCAATCCCGGTTCCGGTGGAGGCGGCATTGCCGGCGAGAGCCGGGCCATATGCTTCTTCGTCTTCCCCGGAAGTCCCGTAGGCATACGGCCGTTTTGCCGCCAGAGCCTCCACCGGACCGAGGGTGGAAAGACAGCCGACCAGCACCGCACCGGCGAGAAGCCGACGGACGATGCCGCCATTTCCCGCTTTTTTCTTATCTCTCATCTCTTCCGTCATCTCTTTTCTGTCTTTCACCATACATCTCTTATTCGTTTGCCGTATCCCGTTTTTTCTCATCGCCGGTCTCCCGGGCACCGGATCCCGCGCTTCCGCGCTCAGTCGATGTCCGCAAACGGGTCCTCTCTCAGCGCTTTTCCGCCGCTCATGATCTTGTAATATCCCGGAAGCACGATCAAACACAGAATGGTGGAAGTGATCAGTCCGCCGATGTTAACCAAAGCGAGGGCCTGTGTGTAAGATCCCGAGCTTCCGACTCCAAGTGCCAGCGGAATCATCGAGAGCACGGTTGTCATTGTCGTCATCAGGATCGGGCGCATTCGCGTCGCCCCTGCCTCAACGAGGGCCGTGTCCATATCCATGGTCGCGCGGTACTGGTTCGTCGTGTCCACATAGAGAATACCGTTATTTACCGCGGTTCCGATCAGCATGAGGAAGCCGATCAGGGCTACCATACTGAGGGAGACATCCGTCAGCCACAGAAGTGCGAAGGAACCGATGACGGAAAACGGGATCGTGGTCATAACCATCGCAGAGTATTTCACCGACTCAAACTGCGACGCCATCACGACAAAGATCAGGAACACCGCGATTGCCAGCGCGCCGCCGAGACTTTCGAACTCACTGTTCCGGGATCGGTCACGGCTGTTGACGCCGGTGGTGACCTGATCGCTCAGATTCGGCTGTACCACTTCCTGAAAAATCGTCTGCTGCGTTGATCTGGTGGCCAGGCCCGTGTAGGATGCGCTGATCGTCACGCGGTACTGCTTGTCCTCACGGGAGATGGACGCCGGAGAATCCTCATAGTGAACGTCTGCCACATCCGTCAATGCCACCTGTCCCTTCTTTGAGTTCGTCAGAAGAATATTCTTTACAGCCGAGAGATCCGCATAAGCGTCTTCCGGATATTCCACCGTGACCGAGACATCCTCTCCGTCCACCGTGATGTTGATAGGGGACGAACCGCTGAGCGCGCTGTAGACCGCATTGCCGATCTGGGAGGCAGTCAGGCCGTTGGCCTTCGCGCGGATCGCGTCGACGTCCACCGCAATCACCGGGGACGAGTTCTCGATGGAGGAGTGAACGCGGGTGACATCATCCCGTCCCTTCAGTTCACTCACAATCTTGTTGGTCACCTCCTTGACTTTCGAGTAATCCGCGCCCTGCAGAAGAACGGAATAACTGTTCGACCGGTCACTCATCATACTCATGGAACCGCTGGCACTGACGGAAATGGTGCAGTTGGTGATGTCCGCCAGCTCCTTCTGGAATTTCGTCACCGTCTCATCGGTGGAAAGCTCGCGGTCGTCCTTCAGCTCGCAGGTGATGGATGCGGATGAGCTTCCCCTCATACCGCCGGAGGAGAAGGAAGTGGAATAATGTTCCACATCCGGATCCGCCGTGACGATCTCCTCGATCTCATTCAGGATCGGCTCCATTTTTTCCAGCTGAATGCCCGGTCTTGTCTTTACGGAAATCGAGACTTCTCCGTTGTCATCCGCACTCATCAGCTCCATGGTGAGGTTGGATGCAAGGAAAATCGATCCGACAAACAGGACAATGGATAAAAGAATCGCCAGTTTACTGTGCGGAAGCACTTTTTTCATCAGTTTCCGGTATCCGTCCTGAAGACTGAGGATCGGCCGGTTAAACGGTGCTTTCTCGCGTTCTTTCGGCTGATACAGCATATAGCAGAGCGGTACCACGGTAATGGCGGAGAGGAGCGAAGCCACCATACAGAACACGATCGTAAATCCCAGCGGCTTGAACATCTGTCCCGCCATACCGGAGATCAGTGCCAGCGGAATAAACACGACGCAGGTAGTCGCCGTGGAGGCGGCAACGGACAGTCCGACAATATTGGTTCCCTCCAATGCGCTCCGGGCATACTCGATGAGTCCCGCTCTGGTATCCATCCTGGACGTCGCGCGGAAACAACTCTCCAGAACAACGATGGAGTTGTCAACCATCATGCCGACGCCGAGGGAGAGAGCCGCCAGCGTCACGACATTCAGCGAAAAGTTCATGAAATACATGCAGATCAGTGCCGCAAGAATCGAACATGGAATGGAACTTCCGACGATCATGGACGCCTTCAGATCACCGAAGAAGAGCCAGATGACGATCATGGAAATGATGACCGCCAGAACCAGTGTCTTCGCCACGTCGGTCAGGGAGTCCATGATGGAATCGGCATTGTCATCCACCACGGTGATCTTCAGATTCGGATCCGCGGCTTCCAGCGATGCCACCGTCTTTTTGACCGCGTTGGAAATACTCATGGCCGTCGAACTCTGCTGTTTGCTGAGGCCGATGGACACAACTCCCTTTCCGTCATAGCGGGAAATACTGCTGCTGGACTTCTGGGCATACTCGACGGTGGCGACATCCCCGAGGTAGACAATGGAATTGTCGGAAGTGGTCAGCGGAATCTCGCTCAGAAGCTCCATGGTCTTGTAGTTCATACGCGTGGAGACGGAGTATTCCTGACTTCCCTCCTTGGTGCTTCCGCCCGGAATCGTCGCATCCGCCGCCTTGAGGTCCGATACAATGGAACTCATGGTGACGCCGTACTGTTTCATGGCCTCCTCGTTCAGCGTGATGGAGACATATTTCTGTCTTCCGCCCCGGAGGCTGACATCCGCCACATCCGCCAGCTTCTCAAATTCCGGCTTGATGCGGTCCTTGACATAGTTGTAGAGATCTTCCTCCGCATATCCGCTGTTCTCAATATTCAGCCGGATATCCTCAGAAGAGTTCATATTCATCGAGATGATCTGCGGCGTCGAACAGTCGTCCGGAAGACTCGACTTGATCTGATCGACCTTCTTTTTTACCTCGTCATAGGCATCGTCCATGTCCGTTCCGTAATCATACGAGAGCATGATCCGGGAAGAACCTTCACTGGATGTGGAGGACATGGAGTCCAGTCCCGACAGTGTGCTGACTGAATTCTCAATCGGCTTGGTCACCAGCTCGGCGACGTCCTCCGCGCTGGCTCCGCTGTAGCTGGTCATGACGATCATCATGGACATATTCATGTCCGGCGACAGCTCCAGCGTCATGTTCCGAATCGACATGATGCCGAACACCACCAGACAGATGACCGATAAGATCGCGGTTACCGGCCGTCGAAGTACAAATTTTGTTAAACCACCCATGGTAAAATGTCTCCTCTTATCTCACATTTCCTTCGCCCGGCGCATGATCTTACGGTCTTCCGGCCGGTGCTCCCGACATTCCTTCCGGGCCGGCGGATGTTTCCGGCGAAGTCTCTGTGCTTTCTCCCTTCAGACGGACCTTTGTTCCGTCATCCAGCTCCGAACTCCAGGTCGAGCAGACAACATCATCGGTGGTGAGGCCATCGGTAATCTCGATATTTTCCGGATCTTCCATGCCGGTAGTAACCTGAACTTTTTTCAGCACATGGTCGGTCACGGTATAGACAAAGTCTCCCGCACTCTCACTGTAAATGCAGTCCTTCGGCAGAATCATGACATTGTCCGCATGGCTGGATACCACGCGGATCTTCGCCATCGATCCGTTGGAAAATGCAGACACATCCCCGGAAGTCTCATTGAACGCCGCCTTGATCTCATAAAGCCCGGTGGACGAATTCGCCATCGTGCTCACCTCCGTGATGTTCGCCGTGTATGTGTCATCATTTTTCTGAACTTTGAGTTCATCGCCGACTGCCAGTGCCCCGCGGATCCGCTCCGTCACGGAAAAATGCACTTCCCTGGCGCCGGCGCCGGTGATCACGCAGATGGACGCGCCCGCATTCAGCGAGTCATTGACTTCGATGCTGCACTGTTCCACCACGCCGCTGATCTTTGCCCTGACATTGGCGTAATCCATCTGCGTCTGATAAGCCGTCTGCGCGGACTCAAAACTGACTTTCGCCTTCTCCGCCTGATTCACATAATTATCGTAATCCTGCTGACTGAGATCTCCCGCATCATAGAGAAGCTTTTCCCGGCTCAGGGTATCCTGCGCCGACTTCAGCGAGAGTCTCGCGTTGTCCAGCGTCGTCTTGGCGGAGCTCACCTGCTTCGTGTCAATGGTGCAGATCAAATCACCGGCGTTGACGGTATCTCCGGCTTTCACAAAGACGCCGGTGACATCGCCGCCCGCTTTGGCAGTGACCGCAACGGAATCCGACGGCATGATGGTTCCGATGAGAGCCGTCTCGTTGCTGATCTTTCCGTACACCGGATTTACGGTCTCCACAACCGGCAGGGACTGTCCCGCCGCAAACGGCTTTGACTGATTCATCCGTCGAAAGACGGCAAAACCGATTACAGCGGCAACGGCAGCCAGAATAATAACTGTTGACTTCTTCATGTTCTTATGTCTCCTTTGTCTTTCCATTTTGCGACAACTGATTCTGTATGTGATTCTCACCGGAATACGCTTTCACAGGTTTGCCGGCATATCGGAACTGCCCCGCTTTTTCTTTTTCCGGCAACAGTTTCCGCGTTGTTACAGTTCGATCATAAACTCGGTTCCTTTTCCCGGCTCACTCTTCGCCGAGATTTTTCCGCCGGAGATCTCCACGATCTTTTTGGCCAGTGCCAGTCCCAGACCGTTTCCTTCCGCCTTGTGCGCCGTATCGGCCTGATAGAATTTATCAAACGCATGCCGGAGCTGCTGAGGCGTCATTCCGATTCCCTCATCGCCGATTGTCACAAAAACCCGTTTTCCCCTCTGTTCCAGTGTGGTCCGGATACAGCCGCCTTCCGGCGAAAACTTGACCGCATTCGCATAGATGTTGGTCCAGACCTGAAAGAGAAGATGCTCGTAGCCGGTGATATTGATCATCGGAAGATCCATATCAAATGCAATATTCTTCTCCGACCATCGCGGTTCCAGGGAGAGAATCGCCTCCCGGAGCTGTTCGTCCAGGGAAAATGCCGTCTTCTCCTCGGGAATCCCTCCCGTGTCCAGTCTTGACAGCGCGAGGATATTACCGATCAGCACCGACATCTGCGCGGTACTCGTCATGATCCGCCTGGCGTAATTCTTCATTTCCTCCGCGGACGCCTCCGGCGACATCATCAGCGTGGCATATCCCTCGATGGACGCAAGGGGCGTCTTGAATTCATGCGACACATTCGACACGAAGTCATTGCGCAGCGTTTCCGTTTCTTCCAGCTCCTGCACCATTTCATTGAAGGTGTGACTGAGTGCACGCACTTCATCCAGTCCGTCCCAATCGTTCAACCGGACGCTGAAATTGCCGTTTCCGACTTCTCCGAGGGCATTCGCGATCTGACTGATGGGCCGGAAAATCTTGATAGAGATAAAGCCGCCGATCCCGACAATCGCAAAACCTGCCGTGACGACGATCGGGATAATCGGCGAGCGCACGAGAACGCCGAACCGGTTTCCGAACCGCATGATATTGTACCCGACAATCAGACCGGTAAAAAACGACAGCACTGCCGTCAAAAACGAAATCACGATCAGATAGATCCACCATTTACGAAATCCCTTCATGGTCTTCCTTCCTCTATTCTCCGCAAAGAATCCGCGTCGCGCCCGTAAAAACGACTTGTTTCAGCCGCGCATCAAATTTCCGCTTTCCCGGAAAGCTGCAGAACCGCCTTGTATCCCAGTCCCCTCACCGTCTCAATCCGGAAATCCGGATCATCGGCGAAGCGCTTCCGGAGCCGGTTGATATGAACATCGACGGTCTGCGAATCGGATTCATTGTCCATCCCCCAGATCTCATCCATGATCTGACGGCGGGTAAAGATCTTGTTCGGCGAAGAGACCAGCTTATACAGAAGGTAGAATTCCTTCTTCGGAATCGTGACCTCCATGCCATTCCGCCGGATCGCCAGTGCTTCATAATCCAGTTCCGTCGATCCAATAACCAGTTTCCGGTCCTGCGCGATCTTGGCACGGCGGAACAGCGCGTCCACCCGCAAAAGCATCTCATTCACATCGATGGGTTTCACCATATAATCGTCCGCTCCGCTGTGAAAGCCGTTGCTCTTGGACTTGAAATCATCCTTCGCCGTGATCATCAGGATCGGCATCTCTTTGTTAAAGCTGCGGATATTCTGAACAAATTCATATCCGTCCATGTTCGGCATCATGATGTCCGTCACCGTCATATCGACATAATTCTTTTCCAGCGCATACGACGCCTCCACGCCATCCGACGCGGTCAGTGTCTGATATCCCGCTTTCCGCAGAACCAGCGCATAGAGCTCACGCAGCTCGGCATTGTCCTCCACCACTAAAATTGTCCGCATGCATACCTCCCGTGATGTCCGGATCCGATTGTCTTCCTGTTCCTCTCTGCCGGAACATCTTTTTTTCTGAACGATACCATATCGAATCAAGATGAACTGATCATGAAAAAACAGTTCATTTTTCAATTCTCTTCTTTTTTCATCTTACGCTGAATAAAATGTCAAATTCAATGTTTTAACCATACTTTGAACAAAGTCTGCCAGCGGATTTCGCCTCCCCATCCCCGAAAGTAACGGAAAGGAGACTGCGGACTTTGCGTGCAGACGCAGAAGACCCCCATGCCGAACCGGAATTCGGCATGGGGGTCCCCCGCATCAGTCTAAAGTGAAAAACTATAATAAAGCAGGAATCAGATCCGGATGGGGATGCGGGATCACGATCTTACTGATCAGAAGACCGTTCTCAGCCGCCTCCCTGGTTCCGGCCTGTACACTGGCTTCCACTGCGGATACATCGCCGGTCAGCGTGACAAACGACTTTCCGCCGATTCCGGTGCCGAGCCGCACTTCCAGAAGTGTTACGCCCGCAGCTTTTACTGCCGCATCCGCGCCGATCACTGCCTGCACCACGGAATAATACTCCATGACGCCGATCGCCCGGATGCGCTCCGGCATCACCGACATATGGATGGCTTCGATCACCTGCGGGTGAACTCTCGGGATGATCAGATCGTCGATCAGGGATCCGCCCGTCCGTTCTTTTCCCGCCGCCATCGCGGACTCTACTGCGGACACCTCGCCGCAGATCATAATATGGTACTTGCCGGGGCAGCTCGGCTTTGCGGTGACAAGACGAACCTCGGCCGCTTTCAGCATCGCATCCGCCGCCTCAACCCCTCTGGCAATACTGTTACTTTCAAGAAAACCGATTGATATCATAGTATATGCCCCTTATTCTCTTCGGATCACAACCGTATGTTCATCGACGGACACGACCCGGCCGCGGATACTTGCATGAATATTCGCGCCGAGACTCTTCTCCGGGATCGCTCCGATCCGGTCACCTTTCTCCACAAGATCGCCGGCGGAAACGACGGCCACAGACGGCGCGCCGATGTGCTGCTGCAGGGAAATGTGAACTTCTTCCGGCTGCATTTCGCACAGATCACGGATCGTGTAATGATAATACTTTTCCACCCCGAGACGGGCGGCGATCCGATACGACGGAATCCTGCGGTACTCTCGTTCCTCTCTCTTCCGGAACGTTTTTTCCGTTTCTTTCCGGTACCGGAATCCGCTCTCCCGGAGCGCTTTCTTGACAAAGACATTCACCTGACGGGGTGCAAGGCCCATCGGACATGCATATGCCTCACAGACGCCGCATTCCGAACAGGTCATCGCTTCCCTCACATCCGCGTCTTCCAGTATCTCCTTCACATCCCCGGCGTACGCCAGCTTCCGCATGATCTTGTGCGGGGCCAGCGGATGCCCGCTCAGATATCTCGGGCACATGCCGGTGCAGGTCTGACACTGGATACAGGCGCTCTTGGCGCGCCGGAGAATCGTGTGAAGCGGTGTCTGCCGCATCTCCACAAGTTTTGCCTCATCCGGAACAACCACAATGCCGGACGTGGTCTTTGTCACATAGTACTGATCGAGGTCTTCCTTCCGGTAGAGTTTTCCCATCAGCGGGCCGCCGGCGAGAATGTGATAGTCGCCGGTCAGAGCTCCTCCCGCCTGTTCAATGCACTCGCGGAACGGGGTTCCGAGCGGGGCTTTCACGATCGTCGGATGCGCCACCGCGCCGGTCACCGTCAGATATTTGTCTGTAAACGGAATGTCCCGGGACGCGTCATAGATTCCGCACATCGTCGCTGTATTCGAGACAACCGCTCCCACATCGAGCGGAATGCCGCTGGGCGGAACCGTTCTTCCCGTCACCTCCAGCACCATGATCTGCTCGTCTCCCGCCGGATAGAAATTCTTCAGCGGGAAGATCTCCACTCTGCTGTTTTTTGCCGCAATCGCCGCGTTCAGGGACGCGATCTCATCCGTATAAGTCTCCTTGAGCGCGATATATAGCTTCCGGGCCTTTACGGTCTCCGCGACGAGTTCCATCGCGGAGACAATTTCCGGAGCCCGGTTCAGCATCAGATACCGGTCGGTCCGCAGGAGTGGTTCGCACTCCGCCGCGTTCACGATCAGGTACTCTACCGTGCAGTTTAATTTCGCGTGCGTCGGAAAGCCTGCGCCTCCGCACCCGACGATTCCGGCTGCCATGATTTTCTCTAATAAGTCCATAACAATCTCCGGTTCTGATCAAACACAATTAACGGATATGAAGCGCATCGGACAGCACACATCTTCTCTTTCGGCAGAAGGAGCGGGCACTGGTCAGGCCTTCGCCGGTCGGTCCGGCGATGGTAAATGTCGTATGTCCTTCGCCGCCGACACCGATTCCGGCATAAGACGGGTTATTCTTTACGAAAATGGTGGTCTCCAGAAGTTTTGCCATTCTGGTCAGCTTGTCGACATTCTTCGAGTGCATCATCGCCGTATGGCGGTTTCCGTGTTCGGCGATATACGCCTCGTCAATCGCCTCATCCACATCCCTGCAGCGGACGATCGGAAGGATCGGCATCATCATCTCCTCGGTGACAAGGTGATGGTCCTTCTTTGTCTCCATGATAATGACACGGATATCATCCCCGACGCTGATGTCGAGCTTATCCAGAATGTACTTTGCGCTCTTTCCGACAAATTCTACCTTCGGCTTACCCTTTTCATTGGTGACAAGCGCGTCCAGACGCTCGATGAGATCGCGGTCCGTGATCTCGTACGCGCCGTTCTGCTTCATGCAGTGAATCAGGTAATCGGTGATGGAATCCACGGCAAAGACTTCTTTTTCCGCGATGCACGGAACGTTGTTGTCAAAGGAGCATCCGTCCACAATATCCTTTGCCGCCTTCTCGATGTCCGCGGTCTCATCGACTACTACCGGCGGATTTCCTGCTCCGGCGCCGATGGCTTTCTTTCCGGTGGACATAACTTTCCGGACGATGGCCGGACCGCCGGTTGCTACCAGCATTCTGACTTTCGGATGTTCACACATGATGTTGGTATTCTCAATGGACGGCTCCCGGACAGTCGTGATCAGATTGGCCGGTGCACCGGCTGCCTCCAGCGCCTTGTTCAGAATGTTCACGAGAAGATGCGATACCTTGGTTGCTCTCGGATGCGGGCTGAAGACAACGGTATTGCCGCCTGCGATCATAGAAATCGAATTACAGATGATGGTCTCGGTCGGATTGGTGGTCGGCGTGATGGCACCGATGACGCCGAACGGGCAGTACTCGATCAGTGTCAGTCCGTGGTCTCCGGTGATTGCTTCCGTGATCAGATCTTCGGTTCCCGGCGTCTTCACCGCTGCCAGACGGTTTTTGATGAGCTTGTGCTCATACCGTCCGATTCCGGTTTCCTCGACGGAAAGCATGGAGATCATCTCCATATTCTGCTTGTCGAGCACCGCAGCACGGATCGCGTCGCAGTATTTCTGGCGTTCTTCCATCTTCGAGAACAGAAGCTTTTTCTGTGCTGCCGCCGATGCCTCGATGGCATCGTTCATCGTCTCAAAGATGCCGTAGTTTCCCTGCTTTTCCGGAGCAGCGCAGCACGCCTTCGGTGCGGACTCCGCCGTCACCTCCGCAACTGCCTTCCGTACCATTTTCTCAATTACATTTACATCGATTTCCATGTTAAAAACCCCTTTCTACATCCTTCCTCTGTATTTTTGGATATTCTCCTCGTTCCGCACGCTGTTCATGGCAATTCCCAGCGGCGTTACCAGAAGCGGCTGATTGGACTTGATCGTCTGAATGCCGAGTTCCTTTTCAAACACGTCGGTGAACTCGCGGAAGCTGCACGCGCCGCCGACCACATAGACCGCCGGCACCTCGTAGCCCGTGAGGAACCGCTTCACGATGGAAGCCATCTTCTGAATGACCGGTTTTACAATCGGGAAAATGTCCGCTTCCCGCGCCGGATCTTTTTTCATCGCTTCCGCTTCCTCGATGGACACGCCGTAGTAGCCGGCGATGACCAGTGTCATATGCGTTCCGCCGGTCGGCTCGTCTGCGGTGTAGATGACCTTCCCGTCTTTCAGAATGCTGATCCCCGTCGTACCGCCGCCGACATCGACGACCGCGCCGTCCGTGATCCCGAGAACCGACGCGGCTGCCGTCGGCTCATCGACGATATTGACCACGTCAAATCCCGCGCCCTCGACCACATTGGAGATGGCTTTCACACTGCCGGACTCCACACCCGGCGGAATAGCGCAGGACGCTTCGGTCAGTTCTCTTCCGATGACCGCTTCCACCTTCGCTTTCAGATTGCGGACAATCCGGATTGCCCCCATGTAATCCACCACGATGCCGTCCTTCACGACCGAGGAAGGAAATGTCGCGCCGGCCACCGGTTCATTGTCCCCGTTCACCACCGCGAGAACGATATTCGCGGTTCCGAGGTCCACGCCGGTTTTCAGCCCGCCGTCGGATAAATTCCCGGTCTCCTCTTCCACCAGCGCAGCGAATGAATCCAGAACACCTTTTTGTATAATCACTCTCTCAGCCCCTCATTATCTCTTCGCAATCACCACGTAGTCTTTGTTTTTCAGCGAGCAGGCGTTCGCCTCGTCCATATCCACATGCATTTCCAGCGCAAATTTGTCGGAAACCCGGACCAGAACATTGCCCAGAACGCCTTCTCTCTCGCCAAAGGTTTCCACATCCACGATGTCCTTGTCTTTGACGCCCATACGCTCCGCATCCGCCGGTGTCATGTGAATGTGGCGGAGTGCCACGATCGTTCCCTGCGGCATCTCCACGGTCCCCTTCGGTCCGATCAGCGTCAGGCCAGGCGTTCCGTCGAGATGACCGGACTCTGTGATCGGGGCCCGGACGCCAAGCTTGAATCCGTCGGCCAGCGAGATCTCCACCTGACTTTCCGGCCGGATCGGCCCGAGAATTCTCACGCCCTTAAATTCGCCCTTCGGCCCGCGGACCGTCACGGTCTCTTCCGCCGCAAACTGTCCCGGCTGGCCGAGATCCGATTTTTTCGTCAGCTCATAACCTTTTCCGTAGAGGACATCCAGATCTTCTCTGGATACATGTACGTGTCGATTTGAGACACCGATGGGAATCTTAAACCGGTCATAATATTTCAGCTGCTCCATGACTTTTTCCACAACCCTGGAGATCAGCTGTTCCTGATTTGCGAGATCCTTTTCCATGTTACTTCTGTACTCCTTTCCGAAGAAATCCCCCATACAACTCTCCCAGTGCCTTTCTCCGAAGCACTTCCGCGAGGTCCGTCTTCTCCCAGCCGAATTCCTCCGACCGGCCGAAATGTCCGTACGCCGCGGTCTTCCGGTACTGCGGTCTTCTCAGATCCAGTTTTCGGATCATCCCCGCCACCGAAAAATCGAAGACCTCCGTCACGATGTTCTCGATGATCCGTCGGTCCAGATGCTCGGTTCCGAATGTCTCCACCGTCACCGCCTCCGGCCGGATCTGACCGATCACATAAGCGATGGCGACCTCACACCGTTCGGCCAGTCCCGCCGCCACAATGTTCTTTGCGGCGTATCGGGCCATGTATGCGGCCGACCGGTCAACCTTGCTCGGATCCTTCCCGGAGAAGGCGCCGCCGCCGTGTTTTCCGATGCCGCCGTAGGTATCGACCATAATCTTCCGCCCGGTGAGCCC
Organism: [Clostridium] aminophilum DSM 10710; assembly: GCF_000711825.1. Lineage (GTDB taxonomy): Bacteria > Bacillota > Clostridia > Lachnospirales > Lachnospiraceae > Clostridium_R > Clostridium_R aminophilum. Next base: position 51,945 of record NZ_JONJ01000001.1, read on the forward strand.
CGTGTCTCCCATCGGGCCGCCGATGACAAAACGTCCCGTCGGATTGATAAAGATCTTTTCCGGCGGAAGAAGCTCCGCCTCCGGAACAACCGGAAGAATGACTTTCCGGATCAGGGCTTCCCTCAGATTCTGCGGGTTTACACCTTCCTCATGCTGCGCGGAAACGACCACACTCTCCACGGATACCGGTGTCCCGTCCTCCGCATACGACATGGTGACCTGCGCTTTCCCGTCCGGGTAAAGACCCGGGACGGTTCCGTCCTTCCGGACCTCCGCCAGCTGACGCACCAGACCGTGGGCCAGCTCGATCGTCTTCGGCATGAGATGAGCGGTCTCCCGGACGGCATATCCATACATGATTCCCTGATCTCCGCCGCCGATCACTTCCATTCCGTCCGCCGACCGGTTTACGCCCATCGCGATGTCCGCAGACTGTACATTGAGGTTGGTCAGAACCAGACACCGGTCCGCGTCGATTCCGGCTTCCTGCGAAGTATATCCGATCTCCCGCATCACCTCCCGGGCGATCGCCTCGGCATCGATCCGGGCTTTCGTCGTGATCTCTCCGGCAATCATCACCGTATTCTTCGACGCCATCGTCTCCACCGCCACGTGTGATCGCGGATCCTGCGCCAGGCAGGCATCGAGGATGGCATCCGAGATCTGGTCGCACAGCTTATCCGGATGTCCCTCGGTCACCGACTCGGAAGTCACATAATGTGTTGTCATCGTCTCACCCCTCTTATCTTTCCTTTTGTATGTTTTCTTTTCCCGCCGCACCGGCCGTCTCATTCACCGGATCCGTTCCGCAGCGCCGCTATCTTCCCTTTTGAAAAAAGATGTCATGCCGCACGTTTTGTCGCAGCTCGCTTGTCTTATTGCGGTTTGGTTTGGTTCATTTCGTTATTATTTGTTATTTTTTATTCTATGTATAGTATCTATTTTCCTATTTTTTAATTATTTTATGTTATAAAATGCCCCTTGATGCTCTAAGCTCGTTTTTTCAGGAACAAGGGGCATGTTCCGACTGATTGTCAACGGTTGGATTTGGCGTTCCGGGTTCTTCACCCTTCTGCGCTGGAGATGCGCTCACGCAAATATAGATTTTCTGTATTGCTGAATGGTTTTGTGTTCATACTTCTTGAACACCTTGCTGAAGTAACTGCTCTCGCTGTATCCGAGACGCTCCGCCACCTCCGCGATGCTTGAATTGGTAAAGAAGAAATAATTCTTTGCGATGTGAATCTTCCTCATGTGAAGATATTCCATCACACTCACCTGAAACTGGCTCTTGAAGATCCGGCTGAGATAACCCTGACTGATCGCGCACTCTTCGGTGATTTTCTCCAGACCGATCTCGGAGTAAATGTTGGCCTCGATAAAATCAAACACGCTCTGCAGCACCGGATAGCGCTGGACGCTGTTCTGTCCGAACACATAATTGATGACCCGGAACAGCCACATTTCGCCGACGACCTTCTCGGTCAGAAACTCGGTATTGATCGGAAACAGCTTTTTCACATCCGGCATTTCCGTCTCATCCATATTGACGGACGAGATCAGCCGATGTCCGATGTATCCGAAGATCTCTTTCAGTTTTCCCGGATCCTCGCCGTACTGGCGGTAGATCTGCGCCACCACATCTCCGATGCTGTAGTACATCTTCCGGAAATCTTTCTCCGCGACCATCTCCTGAATCTGATTCAGATAGTAGTTCGCATCTCCCTCACGATCGGTCTTATACGTCATCAGAATCCGTTTCAGTGTCTGGAACGTCACCAGTTTCATCACATATTCCCGGACCTGAAGCTGTACGGCTTCCTTGGCGAGTTCAAAATTGGAATAGGCGGAAAAAATGTAAATGACCACATCCGGATCCATCTTCCGGATCTCGCGGATCGCGTCAATTCCGTTCATCCCCGGCATAAAGATATCCATAAAGACAATATCCGGCTTATAACGGCAGTAAAAGTCCACTCCCTGCTGGCCGGTGACCGCCTCCGCGCAGACTTCAAATCCGTCTATTTTCCCGATCATGACCTTAAATGCCTCGCGCATGATGCGGTCATCGTCTACGATTAGGATTCGATACATTTTGTCTGACCCCTTCATCCAGATACTTCGGATACCGGATACAAACCCTTCGGCCTGTTCCTTCTGTCACTTCCGTCGTCACATCATATTCTCTGCCGAAGAGAATCCTCATACGCCGGCTCATCACTTCCACACTCTGGGATACGCCGCAGCTGTCGTTATTGTCCAGCCGCCCGTAGATTTCCTCGAACTGTTCATTCGTGTAACCCGGGCCGTCGTCCTCGACATAGATGACCACATCCTCGCCGTCTGTGCCGACACGGACCAGAACGGTTCCGCCTTCTTCTTTCAGACCGACGCCGTGAATGATCGCCTGCTCCACAAAAACAGGAAGCGTGTTGGACGGAATGCGCTGCATTCTCATGTTTCCCGGAAGTTCGATGGAATAATTCAGCCGGTCTCCCATCCGGATCTTCTGAATCTCCAGGTAAAGCTCGACGTTGTCCAGCTCCTTCTCCATCGTCCAGAAATCACTCCGGTCCAGATACAGCGACTTCATATACTCGGAAAACTTGATCGCCGCCTCACTGGTTTCTTCCGCCCCCTCCACAATCGCCAGGTTCGCGATGGAAGTCATTGTGTTGATGATAAACTGCGGATGTCTCGCATAATTCATGCTTGAGATTTCAAGACTCTTCAGCTTGTTCTGATAACGGAGTTCATCGATTTCGCGCTCCAGTTCCTCGATGTCCCGTTTCTCATCCCTGCTCTTTTCAAACTTCGCCAGCTCGCTCTCCGTCAGCTGATTGATGATCATCGCCGCCAGATCGACCACATTGATGAACTGGTCATAAGTGAGTTTTGTCATCTCATCCTGCAGTTCGTAGTCGATGTTGGCTTCCTGCTGAATATCCGGCCGCATCAGAATCTTATCCAGATGAACGACTCCCTCAGGGGCGTCATGACAGACAACCTGCCCGCCGATAAACCCGCCGAGGTAATGTCCCCGGACGATCAGCGGAATCGCGACCTCCAGAAGTCCGCACGGGCAAAAATACACGCTCGGTTTCTTCCGGATCGTTCCCTGAACGGCTCCGTACGCGTCCGACGACCAGCAGATCTGCTCAGTGACCGGATTCTTCCGCATACACCAGCAGAACTTGGAAAAATACGTGGCTTCCGTTACGGGTTCCCCCTTAAAATCCACCGTAACGAATGCCAGTCCCGTCACTTTCGAAATAGTTCTCTGGATGTCTTCCAGCTTTTCTTTGCCGAATAAATGCACAATGTCAAATTGATTGAGGTCTACCGGACTATGCTGCTTTTCGGCCCTTACGGGTGGACAAACATCCGCGGTGCTTTGCGCATCCGCAAAGTTGCTGCCTTCAGAATAGATTTGTCTCTTCATTCTCTAACCACTCTCTCAGCCCAAAAGTTGTATGAATTAATTTTCTCAATTAAATTATTCTATCATAGCTGTAAGACATCCTCAACATCGCACTGATCAAAACGCCAAATTGCGGTATCGGAACACATATCTTTCTGTGCATTTTTCCATATTTCTGTGCTTTTTTCCATCACTGACTCCGGTCGGATTCCCGCTTCGGCAAATGTCACCGGAATCTTCATTTCCATCTGGCAGCTCCGGATCTTTTCGCACAGAAGTGTCACCGCCTCGGAATCGGAGTGCTCTTTTCCGGCCAGATTCAGTTTTCTTGCCAGAACCGCGTACCGCGCTCTCATCTCACAGACGTTGGAATTCTTCCGGATCACATTGATCAGGATCAGAGAATTTGCCAGTCCGTGCGGAATATGGAAGATTCCGCCCAGCTGATGTGCGATCGCGTGGTTCATGCCGAGACCGGCGATATTGAACGCACTTCCCGCCAGATTCGACGCCTCCTGCATCCGGCTTCTGGCCTCCATATCGTGTCCGTCCGCGCAGCACCGCTTGAGATAACCGAAGACATATTCCACAGCCTTCTCCGCCAGTGCATCCGAGTACGCGTTCGCATTTCGGGATACATAAGCCTCCAGCGCATGGGTCAGAACATCCATCCCCGTGTTCGCCGTCACCGACGGAGGAACCGAGCAGGTGAGCTGCGGGCAGAGGATGACTTCATCGGGGAGAATTTCGTCATCGACGATGGGATGCTTGATCTTCGTGTCCGGGTCCGTGATTACCGTGACCGAGGATACCTCCGAGCCCGTTCCGCTGGTGGTCGGAATCGCGATAAACCGCACACCGTCCGTAAACCCGCTGAACTTGGCAAAATAGATGATTCCCTTTGCCGTGTCGATCGCCGATCCGCCGCCGAAGGCAATGATGATATCCGGATGAATGTTGCCCATCAGTGCCACGCCCTTCGCCACCGCGCTCAGCGGCGGATCCGGCACCACATCGCTGCAGAGCACCACCCGGTTGGAGCGGTCCAGCTGTTCCGTGATCCGGTCGATGGTGCCGTTGTCCACCAGAAATGTGTCCGAGATGATCCAGATTTTTTTCTTCTCGAATTTTCGCAGCCTCTCCAGGGAGTCCTCACCGGAAAATACTCTCGTTTTGATATAAACCTGATTCATGATCTGTTCCTTATCTGATTGAAAAACCGTTCGTCATCATGCACTTCCGGCGCCGCGCGAAGTGCCGTGCGCTGACCGCTCCCTCGCCGGTCGTGTTCGCCACCATCATCGAGCACGGTCCTTTCATCCCGGTTACACCGATGGCCGAAAGCGCCGGTCCGTTTTTGATAAACACGCCTGTCTGGAGTTTTTTCGCCGCCTCATTCAGACGGTCAATGCAGGTGGAGTGAATCGACGCCGTATGGCGGTACCGCTGTTCGATCTCCAGCATCTTCTGAAGTCCCTCTTCATAGTTTTCCACCCGGACCAGTCCGAGAACCGGAATCTTCAGTTCTTTGGTCACGAGAGGTGCCTCTTCGTCCGATTCGAGAAGAATCAGGCGCGTTCCCTTCTCCGCCCGGATGCCGGCTCCGCTTAGAATCTCCTCCGCCGACCGTCCGATCCATTTTTTCCGGAAGGAACCGTCCTCCGCAAAAAGAAGCGACAGAATCTCGTTCATCTCCGCCCGGTCGCGGATCACACGGGTTCCGTTCCGCTCGAGCTCATTCTCCAGCCGGTCCGCGATACTGTCCACCGCGAGAACCGACTTCTCGGAAGAATGCATGAGATTGTGGTCAAAGGACGCGCTGAGCGCAATGTCCCGGGCCGCTTTCCCGATGTCCGCCGTCTCATCGACCAGCGTCACCGTATTGGCACAGCCCTCGCCGATTACTTTTTTCCCGCCGGTCAGCGCCTTCCGCAGGAAGTCTTCATCCGCTCCGCATACAATCATATCGATGTCCGGATGATGGATCACTTCCTCCGTCATGGCAATGTTGCTCTCATCGAGAGAGACCACGAGATTGTCGATACCGCAGATCTCCACGATCGTCCGGCTGATCAGGCTGGTCACATAATTCGAAGTCCGGATGGCTCTCGGATGCGGGCAGATGAACACCGCATTTCCTGCTGCCAGCATCCCGATCACGTGACTGATCAGGGACGCCGCCGGATTCTCCAGCGGTTCCATCGCGCAGACGATGCCGAATGCGCTCAGCTCATAGAGCGTCATGCCCCGGTCTCCGGTCCGGACTTCCGTGATGAGATCCTCGAGAGCCGGTGTTCTCCGGATTGCGGCAAGAAGTTTTTTCTTTTTGTCGACCGCGCATCCCATGCCGGTTTCCTTCACGGCGAGAAGCGCGATCACATCCGCCTGTTCTTCCAGGCGATGCCGGATCCCGTCGATGATGTCCTCACGGTCTTCCAGTGAAAGTTCCGCATATCGTTCATACGCACTCTTTACCGAACGGATCGCGTCGTTGATCGACGGAAAAATGCTGACTTCCATACGTTTTCCCCCATCCTTTCCTCAGGCGCCGGACGTATCCACGCTGTCGATAATTCCGATCACCGCCATATCGATCGTTTTGCCTTTTTTGTCTTCATCCACCCGGACGGAGGAACCGGTCGCACAGAGCACAAATTCTCCGATTCCGCAGCCGACATAGTCCACTGCCACCTTTTCCGCCTCGAGGTAATTTCCCTGCGCATCGACTCTCCGCACGATCATCAGTTTCGTGCCTTCCAGCGATTCGTCTTTGCGCGTCGCAACCACGTTGCCGATCACTTTAGCAAGAATCATGACGAACTGCCTCCTTTTCCGGATCTGCCTTCTGCGCTCTTCTTTGCGGATTTCCCTTTCTTGGAACGCCGGTCATGAGAAGTCTTAGCCTTCACCGTCCCGAATTCAGCCGGCTCTGTCTCCTTTTCTTTCTCAGGTTCTGTACCGGATTCTGTCTTCTCTCCCGCGGGCTTATCTTCTTCCGCTGTCACGGGCGCAGCCTCCGGAGTCTCTGCCGGTTCTGCCGGGTCCTCTGTCGGAACCGCCGCTGCCTCTTCTACCACCGGCGAAACCAAAGTTTCCGCCGGCTCTTTCGAAACCTCCGCCGACTCTGCCGGAATCTCTGTCGGCTCTTCCGGAGCTTCCGCCTTTTCCTTATCTTCAGCCGGTGCCGCAGTCTCCGCAGCTTGTTCCGCCGCGTCTGCCGCTTCCGGCGCTATTTCCGTATTCGCCTCAACCGATGCCGGAGGAATCGGATCCTCTTTCGGGGAAGACGGTCCCGGATCATCCGTAGGGCAGAAGAACTCTGCCATACTGTCTGCCGGGCGCGCGATCACGGAAGCTGAGATCAGATTGCCGAACCGGATCGCCGACGCTTTTCCCGCATCGACTGCCGCTTTCACCGCACCGACATTGCCGATGACCTTGACGGTCATATAACCGCCGCCGCGGGTATTCTCAAGCGCAAGCAGCCTTACATTGGCAGCCTTCGCCATGACATCCGCCACTTCAATGGCCGTCGATATGCCTCTCGTCTCCACAAGTCCCAATGCCTCCCGCATGGTTTCACCTCTCTTTTTCATCCATCTGAATATCGATTCCGTATTCCAGAAGCCGGCGGACGTACTCCAGAACCTGCTTCTGATAGGGTTCCGGCTCATTGCCGGTGAACGGATCCAGGCCGTTCTTCGCAACGCTCACCGGAACATTTTCTTCCAGTGCGCGCTGAACGATTCTGACCTCGTCCGTGTCCGGGATGCACAGCGCACATTTTGCCAGAATCTCTCTCGGCATAACCGGGAAAATGATTCTGTCATACGGCAGAGGCCGCTTCAGAACCTGACGCATCTCGATGATTTTTCTGCTCTCGCTGCAGACCATGCTCCCGATCGTCTCATCATTGATCTGATCACGGGAAAGCGCCGTCGTGATCTCGCAGTCCCCGCCCGCATTCAGCGCGCGGAGCGTTTCAAGAAAACGCGCGGCATCTTCTCCGGCCAAAACGACCAGGACGCTCTCTTTCTTTTCTCTCTGTCCGGAAAGCTCCAGTGTGAGTTCCATAACCCGCTCCACCAGTTCCCGGAGAAGGTTTTCATTGATTTCCATGGGGCACCTCCTTCATCCTCCGGAAGATTCCGAAGACGGAGGCAGTGCGAACACTGCCCCCTGCTCCATTCCCCACAGATTATTCACCTAACTTGGACGGGATAATCTTCTCGGTATCCATGTGCGGACGCGGAATTACGTGGATGGAAACCACCTCTCCGACTGCTCTCGCAGCAGCCGCACCGGCATCGGTTGCAGCCTTCACCGCACCGACATCACCGCGTACCATAACGGTAACCAGTCCGGATCCGATCTTCTCGTATCCGCACAGAGTTACATTTGCGGCCTTAACCATCGCATCGGCAGCCTCAATCGCTCCGACTAATCCGCGAGTCTCAACCATTCCTAACGCATCTGCATTCATTATTTTTCCTCCTTAGACTGTGATTAAATATACGGCTCTGTTGTGGACTTCGGCTCATCGCCCAGCGCTCCGAGAAGTTTCTTTCCTACCTCGATTGCTGCACGAACCGCCTGTCTGACAGCTCCTGAATCCCCTGTGAAGGTGAGGATTACCTCGTTTGAATAGCTTGTTCCGCCGTTGCCCGGTGAAGAGTAGCCGATGACCTCGACATTCGCCGCTTTCACTGCGGTATCGGCAAGAACTGTTCCGATGGCTGCCGGGCCGGCGCAGGTCATTCCCCATGCCTTTCCGAGTGTTGCGCCCATCGCCTTCTCGAGGCAGTAGCTCGCTCTCGCGGTGTACTGGAACTCCAGATGGCCGGCCTCATTGCCGTACACATCGCCGAAATATTTCGGCAGAACATTCAGCGCGATCTCAACCGCTCTTCTTGCATCGGACACATCCTCCGCGCCGATGTAGATCAGGGAGCCGTGGCCTGCGCCGCCCTTGGTATCTCTCGGAAGCTCAACCGAGATCACCTGCGTGTTGGTTGCCTTTACGGCCTCATCCACTGCCATGATCTGCGGGCCTGCTCCGGTACGTCCACCGATGATTCCGATGGAGCGGTACTTTCCGAGATTCATCTTCTCAACCAGAAGCGGATCGACACTTGCGATGACAAGACCGATGGTGTCTCCGGTGGAAATGCCGACAAACTCGGTCAGGCCCACGCCGTTCACGCATCCGTCACTCGCCGGAGCGGTGGATGATGCGCTGGCAGATGCCGTTTTTGCCGCAAGTTCGCTGGTGACCTGCTTCATCACTTTTTCAATTAACTGCTGATCCATTGTTTCCTCCATTTCTTTTTTATCCGATCCGGCAGGTTACGCCGGTTTCTTCGACTGCTGCTTTCAGTGCATCGATCTCGTCACCGGTCAGGGTACTGACACCGTGCATCTGATATTCGCGCCCGAGCATTTTGTACTTGTTCTCGCCCAGCGCGTGATACGGCAGAAGATTGACGCCCATGAGATGATCCCGGTTCAGCGTTTTTGCAAATTCCGCGATTTGCCGGATCTCCTCCGGTTTCTCGTTGAACCCCGGGATCACCGGAACCCGGACCATAATCTTCGTGATCTCCGATACAAGCTTTACGCCCTTCAGGATCTGAGTATTGGGGACGCCGGTAAAATGCTCGTGTTTTGAGGAGTCCGTACTCTTGACGTCCGTCAGAGCCAGATCCACATGAGGTAGCACGTCCCGGATCACCTCTTCCGACGCACATGCGGTCGTCTCAATGGCGGTGTTCCATCCCTGCGCGTGCGCTGCCTTCAGGAGTTCCCGGGTAAACTCATGCTGTACCAGAGGCTCGCCTCCGGAGACGGTCAGTCCGCCTCCGGAACGGCGATAGTTGGTACTGTCTTTCTTGAGTTCCTCGATGACCTCTGCAACCGTCATCCTCTTTCCCTTCAGAATCAATGCGCCGACCGGGCACACCATGGTACATTCTCCGCAGCCGGTACACCTATCATGATTGATCATTGCCGGGTTTTCTTTTCCGATCGCACCGTTCGGACACGCCCCGATGCAGCGGCCGCAATGGATGCATTCCGCAGCATTGAACATGACAACGGTTTTGGGGAGCTGCGATTCCGGATTCGAACACCACTGGCACCTCAGAGGACAGCCGTTCAAAAAGACAATCGTACGAATACCCGGACCATCATTCACCGAAAAGCGCTGAATATCAAACACCAGTCCTTCCAATTCATAATTAATCTGGTCCATGTACCTCTCTCCTGTTTATCAGCAGCTCTTGCAGCCGAATGTGTGCTCGGTACGCTCAATGATGTTGTCCTGAACTTCCTTCGCCAGTGTGACGAAATGAGCGCTGTATCCGGCAACACGAACGACAAGATCTTTATGCTTCTCCGGGTGCTCCTGAGCATCGATCAGCGTTGCGCGGTCGATGACATTGAACTGTACGTGCATACCCTTGTGATCGAAGTAGCTGCGAACAACCGCCGCGAAGTTCTGAAGACCCTCATCGCCGGCAACGGCAGACGGAGTGAACTTCTGGTTGTAGAGCGTACCGTTGGAGAAATACTCGTGATCGAGTTTTGCAACGGAATTGGTCGCTGCGGTCGGGCCGCTGACATCCTTTCCTGCTCTCGGGGATACGCCGTCTGCAAGCGGTGTGGTTGCGAGACGTCCGTCCGGAAGCGCTGCTACGTCCTTACCGAAGAGAACGTTTGCGGATACCGGATAGCATCCTGCCTGGAACTGACCGCCGCGCGGGTTGGTGTATTTCTCTACTTCCGCACTGTAGATGCGGGCTACTCTTGCGGATACATAGTCAACCGCGTCGATATCGTTGCCGTACCAATCGGTCTTCTCCATGATTCGCTTGATATCCATGTAGCTGTCACAGCCGCCGGATGCCGGGATGCTGCGGTTCACTTCATTCGTTACCGCCGCGAGATCCACGGAACCGCTGCTGGTCAGGATCTTCTTGACGATCTCGTAAACCTTCTGCTCATCGGTTGCCGCAGAAGTTGTGCCGCCGCAGCCGCAGCTGTGCTGGGATTCGAAACGCTTCTCTGCCTGTGTGCAGCTGTCTACCGGATAACCGAAGTTGTGATCCAGCGCTTCCTTCAGCTGAGCCGGAGTGATCTCCTTATTCTCAAATACATGCTTCTGCATCGCGTAAACCGAATCGCCGACATCGACAACGCCGAATGCCTGCGGGCCGGTGAAGTTGTAGATCGCGCCGCCTTCTTCCACGGTCTTGCCGCGTCCGATACAGTCGTCCACCAGAGCGGACAGGAACGGAAGCTGATCTCTCTCCATGTGTGCCAGATCGACGGCATTGTCCGCCTCAACGAGGTGATATACAAAGTAGTGCATCTGCTTCTCGAATGCGGTGAAGAAGTCTTCCGCGCTCTTCCACTCGCTCATCTCGCCGGTTACCGGGCCGAGCTGCTTTGTGCCGACACGGCCGTTGTTCATGGTGATCTCCATGACCTTCGCCACATTGAAGAATGCTGCATCGTGCCAGCCTTCCGTCTTGTGCGGGCACTGCGGCTCTACGCAGCCGATGATGCAGTAGTTTCTCGCATCCTCCAGCTTAACGCCGCGGTTGACAAGTGCCGGGATGATAACTTCATCGTTGTACATCGCCGGAACGCCGAGTCCGAGTCTTGCAAGCTCGCATGCACGGTACAGGAACTCCTGCGGAGAGTTCTCGTGAACACGGATCGAGAAGGACGGAGCCGGAAGGCGTACATGTGCGCAGGCCTCCATTGCCATGTAGGAAATCTCATTGGTAATGTCGCGGCCCTTTTCATCCTGTCCGCCAACACCGAGGTTCTGGAAGATCGCATATCCTGCGAATGCCTGATCGGAGATCGCATCTCTGGTCTTATTCAGATCGTTCAGTTTTACCCAGATGCAGTCGATCAGCTCCTGAGCGAACTCTCTGGAGATGGATGTATCGTTCTTCAGGAACGGATACATATAGGTATCGAAACGTCCCGGGGAAATGGAGTGGCCGGAAGATTCGATCTGGAGCATCAGCTGTACAAACCAGAAGGCCTGGCATGCCTCATAGAAGTTGGTTGCGCCGTTCTCCGGAACGCGGTCGCAGTTCTCGGCAATCTTCAGAAGTTCTGCCTTTCTGACCGGATTGAGCGATGTCATCGCCATCTCTCTTGCCTTATCCGCATAGCGGTGCGCAAACTTGATCGCTGCGGTATACGTGATAATGACTGCATTGTAGAACTGCTGCTTCTTCATGTAGGACGGATCCATTTTGTCCATCTTCTCCATGGCTTCCACAACCTCAGCGATGACGCCGCGGAATCCCTTGTTCAGGATCTTTCCGTAGTCTACGCAGACATGTCCTACACCGCCGTAGTAATAGTTTCCTACGGTGAATACGCCGTTTGCCTGGCACTCCTTGGTCTCATCGGACATATAGGAAGTTGCCAGATCGCTGACGGTCTTGCCCGGCCAGTACTGGAATGCCTCATGGAGCTTCGCCGCAACATCCTTCGGGATCTTGAACGGGTCTGCCATTCTGGTCTCCATGGTGTCGAACTCCGCCTCTACCCAGTCGTAGGAATACTCCGGAGAGATCTGGCAGGAACGCGGATGAACGGTGAGTGAGCCGACGATCAGCTCGTCATCACGGATGGTGACCGGGAGCTGTGTGAACAGCTTCTCCACTACCTTTGCACGGCGCATAACATTCGGGAGACCTTCCGTCTCTTTGTACGCTTCCGTTGTCAGTACGGCTCTTTCCGCTTCCACTTCCGGAAATGCGTTGACGATGACATTGGCCAGTCGTTTGATTCTGTCAGTCGGTTCGGTAAAACCTTTTGCAATCATTTGTAAAAACCTCCTCTTTTATTTCCTGAATATCGTTTTACGGATATCATGACAAACTGTTTTTCGATGGGTTCCTCCGTCACGCAAGCGCCTTCGCGCAGGCATCGACAGCCATCACCGCCAGAACGCCGCCGGTTGTGCTTCCCAGAAGATTCACCACCAGCTGATAGGTCCAGTCGACCTTCTCGCCTTCCTTGCACGGAATCGGAAGAATCGCAAACCAGATGCTGCTGAACACCGAACGCATGGCGTTCATGGAAAAGCCGGTCAGGTTCAGTGTGTAGGACATGTAAGCGACTGCCGCAATGCCGATGGCACCGATCTGAAGCGCCGCCGTCTTTCCGTCCGTTGCCCGGACTCCGCCGAGCACCAGGAACAGGAATGTAAATGTCGCACACACTTCCTGAATGAAGTTCAACGGCATGTTCTTTTCCACCGGATATGCGGAGAAGATTCCGCGTTTGCTCATACCCGTGCTCGCCTTAAAGCTGTCGTAAAAGTTTACGACGGTAAGTGCGACCGCCGCGCCCGCTGCAAGAAATTCCATCAGCAGGAATTTTGCGGCCTCCTCCGCCGTAATTCCCCCGATCAGAAGCTGTCCCACAACCACACCCGGATTTAACAGGGCCGGTCCTCCGAGTACAACGGCCAGGCAGAGGCCAAAACCGACTGCCAGCGACCACGCGGTCGACAGCTCCACGTAATTCAGCTTGCTGACCTGTGTCTTCTTCAGGCAGATATTGCTCATGTAGGTGTATCCGCCCAGAAGAAAGATCAGACTTCCGACAAATTCTGATAAGTAAACCATTTTCCCCCTTCTTTCACTTGCATCCGATCAATATGTTTCCCTTTTCGTTTGAGTCAAATCCCCCACAGCAGGCTACCGGTATACCTCATCTGTCTTTCACTGTCCGCCCCCGGAGGGGGAGGGAATTTTTCTCTGCGGAGCGGTTTCCCCCATTGCCGATCCCGCGTCCGCTGTCCAGAGATAAATTAACAGATCTGACCATTCGAGGACAGACAGCGTACAGACCGAAAGTTGTAAATTCCTCACCTGGCATTTTTCCGGGTATTTGCCGTGTGAACTTAATAATATTTTTTATATTTTTTGTTTTTACGGGTAGGTTTAGAAATGATTCAGACAAAAGAAAAAATCCAAACCCGAAACGGATTTGGATTTTACATATCTGTTATATTCTTTTGTTAATAGTAGTGATATTTTGACCGGTAACGAACGATCATCCACCACGTCACCAAAAGGGTACCTGTCTCCACGGCGATCACCACCGCCCAGAGCGACTGTCCGCCGAAGATCAGCGGTAGAATCAGAATCAGCGATACCTGCAGCACCACGGAACGGATCAGCGAGAGCAGTGCAGAGACCTTTCCGTTTCCGAGTGACGTAAAGAGAGCCGATCCGAGCACATTTAAGCCCATCATCACAAAGGACAGATCATAGATGCGCATACCGGAAACCGTGAGGGAATAGAGTTCCGGATCATACCCGACGAAAATCTTTGCAAGAAGACCGGCGAAGACTTCCGCCAGAATCGTCAGGATGACGCCCGCGGAGGCAATCAGCACCAGACACCGCCGGAACAGATTCCGGAGTTCCTCCCGGTTATCCGCTCCATAGTGATAGCCGATGACCGGCGACACGCCCATGGCAAACCCGAAATAGATGCCGACAAAAACAAAATTAACATACATGATGACTCCGTAAGCTGCGACGCCATTGGTCCCCATGTATGTCAGAAGTTGTCTGTTCAGAAGCATGCCGACGATCGAAGCGGATGCATTCGACAAAAATTCACTGGATCCGTTGGAACAGGTTTGAACAAGCGCCGACAGATTCCACCGCAGTCCGCCGAGACGAAGGACCGACGAATTCGGAAACATAAAATATACCAGCGGAATCACGCCCCCGACCGTCTGGCTGATGACTGTCGCCCATGCCGCACCGGGAAGTCCCAGTCCGAGCACGCCGACCAGCAGGAAATCCAGAATGATATTCGTCACACCGGCCGCCACCGTAACCCGGAATCCCATTTTCGGCTTTTCCGCCGCAATCAGAAAACTCTGAAACAAATGCTGCAGCATAAACGCCGTGTTGCCGACCATATTGATTCTTGCATACAGAATGCTGTACGGCCTCAGTTCTTCCGTCACGCCCAGGATCTCTGCCACCTGCGGCGTGATCACATATCCGATCACGGACGTCACAAGACCGATCGCGATCAGGACATAGGTGATCAGGGAAAATATCTCATTGGCCTCTTTTACTTTTTTCTGTCCCAGCTTCAGCGAGACCAGCGCGGTTCCGCCGGAACCGAACATGAATCCCACCGCCGCGAGAATCATCAGGAATGGCATCATGATATTCAGCGCGGCAAAGGGAATCGCTCCGGCATAGTTCGATACGAAATATCCGTCCACGATGCTGTAGATTGATGCAAAAATCATCGTCAGGATCGACGGTCCGGTAAACCGAAGGAGCCGTTTATAATCGAAATGATCCGACAGACGGATCGCTTCTCTCTGTGTCATTGTTTCTCCTGCACTCTTACTCTGTAATCCCCATCTTCTCTCCGTAGATCATCACGGCGTTGCGGACGCAGTCCTCACAGCTGCACAACGGTTTTCCGTCCGTCATCGTCTTCAGATCGCCGCACTTCAGCGCGCCGCAGCGGCGTCCAAACTCTTCCTGGATCTGCTTTGTCATGCCGAGGGTTCCTCTTCCCTCCGTCTTCAGTCCGGTGATCATGCCCGCTCCGATGAGGGCGCCGCAGGTCGCCTGAAGATTTCCCATGCCGGCGCAGAATCCGGCCGTGAGCATTCTCAGCTGCTCCTCCGAAAGTTCCGTCTGGTCTGCCAGCACCGTGGCCACCGCCTGTGCACAGTTGCATCTTCCGCTCAGTTTTAACTCTACCGCTTTTTCCGCTCTTTCCTGTATTGTCATTTCATTTCATCCTTTCCAGGCTTTCTTTTCCTGTTTGTTTATCTGTTTTCTTGTCTTGTTTTCCTGTTTTCTTTTTTGCTTTCTTTTCCTGTTTTCTTTTTTATTGTTATCCGTTTTCCGGATCATAGCGGTTTACCGCGTTCCATGGAATTACTTAAGGCATCGTATTCCTATGCTTTTTCCGTTTCCGCCCTTATTCTGCGGGCCTCGTTTTATTTGCCTTCAGCCTGCAGATGCCCTGCGTCATGGTTCCCATCGGACAGAAGGAGCACCAGGTTCTCTCCTTATACAGCGCCATCACGATCAGACCGATGAGGGTGGACGTCAGCATCAGACTGTAGAAGCCGAATGCAAACTGTGCGGTCCAGACCGGAAGGACGCTTCCGTGATATGCCCACTCCCACGGAACCCGGAAGGTCCAGAACAGCTTGATCGCCTTCTGCAGAGATCCCGCGCCCGCAAAGACCATGTATGTCTGGAACAGCATATTTCCGAACATTGTCAGGAAAAATACCAGAAAACCGTACCGGAATCCGGTGGATGCCATCCAGCGCGGGGCGGCCTTCCCCCGGGAACATTTCAGTTTTCTTCCCAGCACCCAGAAGAGCTGTCCTCTTCCGCACATGTGATTGCAGAACCATTTGTTGCCGCCGGCAACCGCAAAGATCAGCGGCAGGATAAAATCGATCATGCCGAGCCATGCAAACATAATATTGAAGAATCCGAGCGCAAAATACACGATGCTCCAGATCCACAGATAATCATACCAGTGTGTGTATTTCTTATTTGCCATCTGTGACCTCCATTACTTCCACTCGGATTGATCCCGCCGGACAGGCCTTCTCACAGATGCCGCAGCCGACGCATTTCTTCAGGTCAACCGCCGCCCAGCAGCCGTTCTCAATCACAATTGCCTCCCTTGGACACTGCAGTGCGCAGACGCCGCAGGCAACGCATCGTTTCCGATCGTTTACAGCACGTTTCATTTTCTACCTCATTTCTTAACCGATTCTTCCCGTTTTCTTTCCGTTTTCTTTCCCTCTTCTTACTCTTTGCCGCTCCGGAGCCATAATTTCAACTTGCGATCTCCGGAAGGTACTACTATTATATGTGGTATAGAAAATATATCAAGCACCATTTTTATATTAATCTGGTACGGAAAATCTTACCGTCACTGCGGTTACAGAAAGGGACAGGATACCGAAATGAAAAAAGAACCATTGTGCAGAGACATCGCCGGGGAAGGCTGCGGACTCAAGAAAGTGCTGGACCTTGTCGGCGGGAAATGGAAAATTCTGATCCTCTGTGTCATCGATTACAATGAAGTCGTTCGCTACGGCGAGCTCCGCCGCACAATCCATGGGATCACCAGCACCATGCTGTCGCACTCCTTAAAAGAACTGGAAGCGGACGGCCTGGTCTCCCGGATCCAGTATGACGAGATGCCGGTGCGTGTGGAATATCAGCTGACCCCAAACGCAAAAAGCCTCATCCCCATCCTTCTTCAGCTGAAGCGATGGGGTGAGGACAATCTTTGATTCAGAAATTTCGATTGACAAAATGAGGCTTCGAGCGGACGGCCCGTCCGTTCTCTCATCCGATTCCCATAATGACCCGGATTTCGTCTTCCGTTTTTCCGAGCCGGAATACATATGTTCCGATCAGGACTAGCTGTTCAAAACTGATCCGGCCGGCGTGATAGGCCTCTCTGGACGACTGAAGCGTCTGCACTGCCGCCGCGTCAGCCTTCTCCGGCACCTCCGGTACATCCTGCGTTTCCGCCTTTGCCGGAGCCGCGGGATTCTCCGCGTCTTTGTGGTGCAGCGTTTCCGCCTGACGGATCATTTCACCGATCATATACTCCGTCAGATACATTTTCCGGATTCCGAGACCATAGCGGATACGGAACGCCTCCACTGCGACATCTTTTGTCCTGCTGCTGATTCCGATGATGCAGATATCATTCTCGATGGTCAGCGGGAAGATTCTGTCTTCACACAGCCTGCGGTAATCAAAGCGCTCCGGATCTTTCCACAGTTTCAGACAGCGGACTACCTCATCCGGAATGAACTGAATATGTTTTACATGAGCAAGGGCACGCACCATCTGTTCTTCCGTAATCACGTTCCTGCGGATCAGATACTCTCCGATCTGCTCACCGTGCTCCTTATCCACCTGCCCGAGACAATCCCGGAACTGCTCCGCGGTGAGATATCCCTGACAGATCAGCACGTCTCCGATCATCCGGCGATACCTCCGCAGCTGATGCCGGTTCAGAAACTCGTGATCGGTCTTCGCCCATTGGATCTTTCTGTTTTCCTCCGGCGCGGCACCGGCCTCTCCGCTCGTCTTTTCTCCGCCCGTTTTTTCTTCGCCTGCGTTCTCTTCGTCCGTCTTCTTTTCTCCTGTTCTCTTCTCTCCGAACAGTTTCATCCGAACCGCCTGCAACGTCGCCGCAAAATTGATAATGTTTCCGTAAATCAGCCGAATCGGAAAAAGCGGCGGAAGAAGACAGCCGAAAAAGACGCTTCGCATGCCATAGACGCAGAACAGCGCATATCCCCGGAAAATCTGCCGGATGATCATCATCACAAAGACCGCCTCCGCCATGTAATAAGCCGGCGTACCTTCCCGGTACAGCGGTTCCAGTCCGAAAGCAGCGGCAAAAAGACAGTAGATCGACACCAGATATCCCACAATCGGAATCAGATTCACCACCTTGGCCTTCAGATCCTTATAGAACGAATACCGGCCGGCAAAAGAGACCCCGTTGGCTGCAAACACATCCTTCATGCTGACGGACTGCATGGTAATCCCGTACGTCCACCGCGTCTTCTGGCGAACCGCCGCGGCAAACGTATTCGGAAACATGGACCGGGTTGTGAGAAAATCCATGCTGACTTTTCCGTTTTTCATCACCCGGGGCAGCCGGTTCAGAACATAATAAAGCGGTATCCCCTTCTTATACAGTGTCAGTGACAGCAGATAATCCTCCGTCAGACTCTCCGACGGAAGCACATCCCGATCTCCGAATTCCGCAAGACGTCTTCCGGAAATCGCAAATCCTGTCCCGGCACAGGGCACAAACGCATGGAGATTTCTCCGTCCAACCAGCGAGATATAGTGATTCTCCGCAAACTCATCGGCATAGGTCGCCGTCGTGATCTGCCGGAAGAAATTGCGGAACCGGGGCATCTCCATAATCGGAAATACCGGAAACTGCAGCGCATCATGCCGGTCAATCAGATAATTGGTTGCGAGAAGTTCGTATGTGTGGATGACATCCTCCGAATCGTGAACGGTCAGTGAGGCAAACCGGATCTTCCGCTCTTTCTCAAACAGGTGAATCTGACGGATCACATGGTTGATATTCTGCGCCTTCGTCGTCGGACCATTCTGACAGTTGACAATCGGATGCACATTCGGATAAATCTGTCTCATCTTCTCGACCGCCGCGATCGTATCCGGATCGTTGGGATAAACGCCGACAAACAGATGATACATGGACTTCGGATAATCCGTGGTGTTCAAAAAATTCGTAATCACATCGCCGATGACATTTGCCTCGTGCCATGCCGCAATCGTAACCGCCAGCATCTTCGGCGGAGTATTCCGCAGTTTCACAAAGTCCAGTTCCTCATCCTCGCCGTTCCGGTGATACCGGATCCCGGCAAGAAACGAGTAGAGAAACCAGATCGAATCATCAATGCCGCAGAGAAAATACAGCAGTATCATAATGAATCCGACCGTCCGTACAACCGTCTCCCATTCCATAAATCTTTCCCCGTCTTCCCTATCTCATACGCTTCTGCTCTTTGATGCAGGCCTTACAATAATACTTGTTATTTTTCTGTTTTTCAACCGTTTTCATCAAAAAGCACGAATGATAAAACATTATATGATTCCGTCCACACCGGCGGCAGGAACCGGACGGATCAAACCGCCCTTTACTGCCCTACCCGGGAGATAATCCACTTGCCGGAAAAATGACTGTAATAAAGCGAAAACTGTTTTTTTCGCCCAAAAATACTGGCGGAGCAGGAGAAGGTGATGCCGATATTATGCGGCTCCTGATCCGAGGAGAGAATACGGTCGATCCGGACCGTGACCAGCTCCCCGTTCCGGTCCAGAAACCGAAACCGCAGCGGAGTGATCTTCCCGGTGGTATCAATACAGGCAATCACCTGTATGGGTATATTCGTATACAGATAGGAATCCATGCGGAAATCACCTCCTGTCTTCTGATTTGACGTTCTGACGCTGTCGTTTGTCCCGTTCTCCTTTACTGTGGCAGTCACCATTCGGCCGACGCCGGATTCCGACGCTGTCGTCCGTCCCGTTCTCCCTCACCGTCGGCACGGGTCTGCCCGGAACGGTATTCTTTTCTTTCTCCGTATACTCAGACTATATAATATATCGAACATATGTTCAATATTAAAACTGCATAAAATTTCAGAGATTTTTTTAGAATCAAAAGCGGGCCGCGGATCGACCAAAATGTCAATCCGCGGCCCTGCCGCTCACTTCTTATAGAAATTTTACTTTTTCACAGGAAATGCATAGCACTGTCCTATGTAAGAACGATCACAGTTTGAATTTATTAACTTCGTTGTTCAGGATGCCCGCCTGTCTGGTAAGTTCCTGGCTGGCAGCGGCACTCTCCTCCGCTGTCGCGGCATTGGTCTGAACGACGCTGGAGATCTGGTCGATTCCCTGCTTCACGCCGGAAAGCGACTGCTGCTGGTTATCGGTTGCAGCAGTGATCTCCGCAATCAGGGTAACCGCCTTCTCCGTGGATTCCTGTGTGCTCTTCAGGAAGTTTGCCGTCTGCTCGGTGAGACGGTCGCCGTTCTGAACCGCCTCGATCGTCTCAGTGATCAGGTTGGAGGTATCCAGAGCAGCCGTGGAAGACTTGCCGGCAAGGTTGCGGACCTCATCCGCAACAACCGCAAATCCCTTTCCTGCCTCACCTGCTCTCGCGGCCTCAACGGCAGCGTTCAGAGCAAGAATATTGGTCTGGAATGCGATGTCATCAATGGTCTTGATGATGGACGAAATGCGCTGGGACTTGTCGGTGATATCCTGCATTGCGTTGCGAAGATCAACCATCTGCTCATTGCTGGAGTTGATCTGCTCCTCCGCACTGTGAATCTGTGCCTCCGCTGTGCGGGCATTCTCCGCCATCTTGACCGTTTCCTCATTGATCTGGTGAATTTCAGCAGAAAGCTCTTCGATGGAGCTTGCCTGCTCGGTAGCGCCCTGGGCGAGACCCTGTGCGCCGTCGGAAATCTGGGTCGCACCGCCTGCCACGAGTTTCGAGGAATCCATAATGGATCCGACAACGCTGCGAAGCTGCTCGATCACATTTTCCATGTTGCTCTTCAGGCGGCTGAACTGTCCGACATACTCCTTCTCCAGTTTAACGTTGAGCTCACCCTGTGAGATATCGGAGAGTGCTTCCGCGATCTCGTCGATATATCCCTGATAGTTCTGCAGCTGCTCGGTTGTCCTGCTGAACGCAACGGCCAGCTGACCGATTTCGTTTTTCGTTTCCGTCGGAAGCGATACGTTGAAATCTCCGTCTGCGATGCTCTCAGCCGCATCGGTAACCTTGCGCAGCGGAACCGTAATCACGGAGCGGATGACCAGAAGAAGCGCGATGACAATGACAGCGATGATCACAACCATGATGAAGTAGCAGATCTGCTGGAACTTTCTCAGCTGTGCCAGAACATCACGCTCGGTCACGGTGGAATAGAGGATCCAGCTCGTATTCGGAACCTGAGATGCAGCGACGTAATATGTATCCGAGCCGCTCTTGAGTTCCATCTGACTGCCGACCGTCACTTTTGCCACGGCCTCCTGAAGGAGGGTGTTGCCGGACTGGGCAACATCTTTTCCGTTTACCGCCGGATCCGGATTGCCGAGAATCATGCCGTTGGCAACGATGGCCGTCATACCGGTACCCATGGGTGTCAGGGTCTTTGTCTCATTCGCGATCTCATCGAGGAAGATATCAATTCCGGCCACCGCGGTAGAGCCGTCGCGAAGATTCATTCTGCGCATAAAGGTTACGCAGAGTTTATTCGACAGGGCATCAACATACGGTGCGGTTTCGGTAAAGGTGGTGCAGTTTAATCCGTTTTTGTACCAGTCTCTGGCGGTCGGATCATAACCTTCCGGAACCTGAGCGTAATCGGCATAGTACATCTCACCGTTTGAAAAACCGGTATAAATGCCGGCGTTCTCCAGACTTCCCATCTTGTTGGACTTACTCATGAACGCCTGGTATGCCTCATGATCGGCAAAATCGGCGGATTCCGCGGAAATCGCATACGACTCGCCGCGTGAGACAACATCATTGACTCTTGCGCCGAAACGCTCCGCATTATAGTCGGACTCCAGCTGCAGATTCCGGATGGACTGAGCCTTAATCTGGGATTCCGCCTGTCCGCTGAGGAACAGGATAATGAATACGATACTAATGACGGTGATCGGAAGCAAGATAAGAAGCAGGGTGGTGCTGATGCTGTGCAGTGCGCCTCCGCGTTTTTTGCTTCCAGAATTTGATTGAAACAGTTTCATTTTTTTCTCCCCATTTTCATTACTGACTACCATAGGTTTATCAAGTTGCACTTATGGAGTTTATCGGCATAATTTTGTTATATATAAAGGTGATTATTAACAGAATCAAAAGAACGTCCCAATTCACAAAACTCTGATAGAATCGGATTCGTGCGAAAAAACCGCTGTGCCGCAAATCCTCCAACGCTGAATTTCCCTGAAATTCATGGCATTTTGCGCCATCATTCGATTCCTTTACAAAAGAAAAAAAATTCATCCTCATCTCCGGATCTCATGAAAATTTATCCTGTTATATTTTCTTTCATCAAAAGCGACTTTGAATATAAGATGTTATTTATGATAGAATAGAATCAGAACACGATCTACCGCCCGACAAAGAGAAATGACGGAGACCGTCAGAGGAGGTTTTATGATTCTGAAACAGATATTGAAGCGACGGGATATGCTTTCCTGTCTTCTCTGCATGGATCCGCCCTGCAGCAATGCCTGTCCGGCCATGGACCCGGGCCGGGCTCTCCGCAGCGTATGGTTTGATAATGAAGACGCGGCGGCGCTGCGCCTGCCGGAAGAAAATGTATGCAAAAACTGCAGCGCCCCGTGTGAGGGAGCGTGCGTCAAACCGGGACAGGTTCCGGTTCGCTCCCTGATGAGTACCTTGATCGAAAAAGTCCGCCCGCAGGCGGAAGTTCCCCTTCCGGAGACCGAATCCCCGCTGGCCAGTGACATCTGCGGGATCCCACTGGAAAATCCGTTCCTTCTGTCATCCTCCGTCGTCGCATCGACGTATGATATGTGTGCGCGCGCATTTGAAGCCGGTTGGGCCGGGGCCTGTTTCAAGACGATCTGTTCTTTCGAAATCCATGAGGCGTCCCCTCGTTTCTCGGCGATCACCGGCGATAACGGAAGCATCATCGGATTCAAGAACATCGAACAGCTGTCCGATCACAGCGTCGCGGAAAATATGGAAATTTTCCGGCGGCTGAAGAAAAAATATCCGACCAAATTCATCCTTGCGTCGATCATGGGACAAAATGAAGCAGAGTGGGAAGAACTGGCCAGACTCTGCGAGGAGAACGGCGCCGATGCGGTAGAACTGAATTTCTCCTGCCCGAATATGCAGGACGACGGCCTCGGCTCGGACATCGGCCAGATTCCGGAACTGGTGGAGCGGTTTACGAGGGCAGCAAAGCGCGGAACAAAAATCCCTGTCCTCGCAAAGCTGACACCCAATGTGGCAGAGATGAGTTCCGCGGCGGAGGCTGCTCTGCGCGGCGGTGCGGACGGTATCGCTGCGATCAATACGATCAAGAGCATCATCGGCGTCAATCCATACACTCTCGTCTCAGCACCGGCCGTTAAAGGAAAATCCGCCGTCGGCGGCTACAGCGGCAATGCAGTGAAGCCCATCGCCCTCCGTTTTATCTCGGAGATCGGTCAGAATCCTGCGATGAAAGGAAAGCACCTCAGCGGAATGGGCGGCATCGAGACCTGGAGGGATGCGGTGGAATTTCTCCTGATGGGAGCCGGCTCCATCCAGATCACAACGGCAGTGATGCAGTACGGTTACCGGATTATCGATGATCTGAAAGACGGACTGAATTACTATCTGGCACAGATGGGAGTCCGGTCGGTAAAACATCTCATCGGTGCAGGCCTTGACAGCATCAGCGCGACGACGGACGGACTGAACCGTGACACGATTCTCTTTCCGAAATTCAACCCGGATCTCTGCATCGGCTGCGGAAGATGTGTGATCTCCTGCCGCGACGGAGGACATCAGGCAATCCGGTTTGATGACCGGAAACCGAAGCTGGACGGAACACGCTGCGTCGGCTGTCACCTCTGCATTCTCGTCTGTCCGACCGGTGCGGCCGCGCCGGCGCGGAAACGAATTGCAAAAACGCAGTAACAGGCAGGGAAGGCTGCGGAAGTATTGAGAACCGTTTTTTGCTTTCCGTTACAATTAATCCGATATCCTGTGCTGCGCAAAACGAAGCCGATTGTTCAGTGAATTTTCCATGCCAGGCGGGCAGCTGCCTTTGAACCCAAGTGCAGCTGCCCGCTTTCGATCATTCTTATTCACAGATGGTTTTACAGCATTTCCCCCTGATGTACGGTCAGAAACACCGCAATTCTCTCATACTTCCAGTTCAGATACTGCAGAAACGGTTCCGCATCCAGCCCCTTTCCGGTCAGGCGGCGGATCATTTCCGTCCTACCGAATCAGACGAAGTCCGCAAGGCGTCATCCGTTTTCCCGCTCTGCCTTCACCGTCGTAATATAGCGGTAGATCGTCGCCTGTGAACAGCCGAGCTTCTTCTCGACTGCCTGCACCGCCCCTCGAAGTTCAAAGATCCCCTTCGCATAGAGCTGCCGTACAATCTCCAGTTTCTCATCGTAATTCAACCGCTCCGGTGCGACGTTCTGCCCCTTCACCACTCTCCGGAAAATTTCATCCGCCGTTTCAGCGATATCTCCAGAAAAAATCTCCTGATCTTTACAGCCCCGGATCATAACCGAAATATTCTGATCCGCATAATCATCCGGATGGCACAGCCGGAAAACCGCTTCGGACAGTTCTTTAAAGCGGTTATCGTCAAAATCAATCGACAGAACGCCGACCGTTCTTCCCTGTTCATCCTGCAGAAAAAGATCCGAGCAGCGCAGATTCCGGCTGTTTGCCGCCAGAACCCGATGATTCAGTACCTCTCCCGATTCCCGGTCCACACCTCTCTCGAGTGCATCGGTCAGTCTCTTCGGCAACGGATCGCCTGCCCTTCGTCCGCTGATCTCACCGTTCACGATACGGCAGATTTTATCCCGATCGAATAAAACAATCTCATAATCCGGTCCAAGGACTGCTCCCAGAAAAGCCGTCATTCTTTCATACTGTCGAAGCAGTGTATTCTCCATCTCCGTCCCCCGTCATTCATCCTGCTCTCCGCAGTGTTTTTCTCATTATAAACGGTGATGCCTTCCGAGCACAAGGCAAAACGAGAATTTATTCTCACATTCTTCTTCTCGTCTTTCGTTTCGAAAATTATGCATTTTGTACACATTATGTCTCGTTAAATAATTGTCTATATTATTTCTGCACAATTATTATTGACATCGTTTTCTTATAGTGATAATTTATTCTTGTCATAAAAATTTTGGATCAAAGGAATAAATTATAATTATATCGGATCATAAGGAGGTGAAACCGAATGAAAACACCCATCTGCACAGAGAAAGCCCCCGCCGCGATCGGGCCGTACTCACAGGGGATCAAAGCCGGGAATCTGATCATCACATCCGGTCAGCTGCCGATTGACATTTCCACCGGAGCATTTCCGGAGGGAATCGAAGCGCAGACCCGACAGTCGCTGGAAAACTGTAAAGCGGTTCTGGAAAAGGCCGGAGCATCGATGAATGATGTCATCAAGACCACCGTTTTTCTCAGCGACATGAATCACTTTGCCGCAATGAACAGCGTGTATGCTTCTTTCTTTGAGGGCGACTGCCCGGCGAGAAGCGCCGTGGAAGTTGCACGTCTTCCGAAGGATGCTCTGGTCGAGATCGAGTGCATCGCCGTGACAGGATAACGCATTTCGCAGCACGATTCGCGATATTCGAATGTCTGACCGCAATCGTCAGCCCCTGTGTATGCGGGACTTAACCCCGCATACCGTACAAATCAAAAATACTGTCCGCCAGTCGCCACGCGGGCCGAAAGGCAACTGCGATGACCGGGGTATTAATACATGGCCGGCTTCTGACAATCCGTCCGGAGGCACAAAGGCCGGTCAAAACATTAATATTTGGGAGGTATTATCAATGGAATTCAAGTTAAACATCGAAGCACCGAAGTCCTGGACACATGTCGTTCGCGAGGTTCCGCACGTTACTGCGGATCAGAGACGAAGAGCCCTGCAGGCAACGCACTACAATGAGTTCGCATTTCCGGCAGGAATGCTCTATGTGGACTGTCTCTCCGATTCCGGCACCACGTCCATGACGGACACGCAGTGGGCTGCCATGTTCCTTGCCGACGAATCCTACGGCCGCAACAAGGGCTATTATGTTCTCCTCGACGCATTCCGTGATCTCTGGGAGCGCGGAGACAATCAGGTTCGTCTGATCAATTACATGAAGGAAGGCATCGACCGCGACGATGTGGAGAAAATGATGAACGACGTCTACCTGAAGGATTACGAGGGCGGATTCATCAACGGCGGACAGTTCCAGCTGTCCAGACCGAACACCTTCATCGTTCCCCAGGGACGCTGCGCCGAGTCACTCCTCTTCGATGTTCTGAAACCGCTCTTTGCGAGAAGATGGCCGGGCAAAGTCTTCACGATCCCGTCCAATGCGCATTTCGACACGACCGAGGGCAACATCAAGCAGATGGGCAATGTGCCGCGCAATCTCTTCCACAAGGAGATCCTCTTTGAGGTCCCGGAAAGCGGACATTATGACGTGAACCCGTTCAAGGGCGATATGGATATCGATAAGCTGAACCAGCTCCTCGACGCCGTCGGTGTGGAAAATGTTCCGCTCATCTATACGACCGTCACCAACAACTCCGTCTGCGGTCAGGCCGTTTCCATGAAGAATATGCGGGAAGTATCCGCCATTGCACACAAGTACGGCATTCCGTATGTGATGGACGGCGCAAGATGGGCAGAGAACTGCTACTTCATCAAGATGAACGAGCCGGGATATGCGGACAAATCCATTGCCGAGATCGCAAAGGAAATGTTCTCGCTGTTTGATGTGGTTTCCGCTTCTCTTAAGAAGAACGGCCATGCGAACATGGGCGGTCTCCTCGCGTTCCGCGACAAGGGACTCTTCTGGCAGAAATTCTCCGAGTTCAACGAGGACGGAACCGTCAAGGTGGACATCGGCCATCTTCTCAAGGTCCGCCAGATCTCCGCATACGGCAACGACTCCTACGGCGGCATGTCCGGACACGATATCATGGCCCTCTGCCAGGGACTCTATGAGGAGGCGAGATTCGACTATCAGGATGAGCGTGTAAAACAGTGCCAGTATCTGGCCGACGGCCTCACCCGAAACGGTGTTCCGGTCGTTCAGCCGGCCGGCGGACACGGCGTCTATGTCGATGTTGACCGGTTCTTTGATTACAAGCGCAATCATGAGAGCTTTGCCGGACAGGCCCTCTCTCTCGAGATGGTTCACCGTTACGGCATCCGTTGTTCCGAGCTGGGCGATTTCTCGATGGAATACGACCTGAAGACGCCGGAGCAGCAGAAGGAAGTCTGCAACGTGGTTCGTCTGGCCATCAACCGCTCCCAGTTCAGCAAGCAGCATATGGATTACATCATTGCCGCGCTGACACAGCTCTACAAAGACCGCGATACCATTCCGAATCTGAAGATCACCTTCGGTCACAGCCTGCCGATGCGTCATTTCCACGCATGGCTTGAGCCGTATGCACCGACGGAAGAAGAAATGACGGATAAATCCAATTACAGCTACTGGAAGACCTGGACACCGGATCAGTTCTGATGCTCTGATTGTCCGGATCAGTTCCGCTCCGGATAACCCGGATCGGAGCGGATCATGTCATCCGGAAGCGGATCATTTCGGAGACTGTCCGTCGCGGAAAGCGCGAAGACAGTCTCCTTTTTTACGCGAACAACGAGCCAAAGCCCGCGACTGTGCGGGCCACGGCGGCTGCTATATTTTTTGTACCTTGACATAATACTGACACAGTAATTACAGCTTGAATAAGGAAGTGCTTTAAGTGACCACTCATTACATATTGACACCACCGGAGTAAATATCTCCGGAGAGTAGGGGGATTTGTATGGTTGAAGCAAAAGTTCAGCCGAAGAAAAAAGCCGACGGATTTGATTCGAGAATCGGATTTATCCTGGCATGTGTTGGTTCTGCAGTAGGTATGGGAAATCTCTGGAGATTCCCCGTACTGGTCTCCGCCTGGGGCGGAATGACATTCCTGATTCCGTATTTCATTTTTGTAATTATCGTTGCCCGTCTCGGCGTAACGGAAGAGATCGCTCTCGGCCGCAGTACCGGAAAGGGCCCCATCGGCGCCTTCGGAAAAGCAACCGAACATGCCGGCAAGGGGGCAAAACTCGGTGAGAACATCGGCATTATCCCGTGTATCGGATCGCTTGCTCTGGCGATCGGATATTCCTGCGTCGTCGGATGGATTTTCAAGTATGTATATCTCGCATTTACCGGTCAGCTCTTTGCGATGGGAACCGACATGGAGCAAATCGGCGGAATGTTCGGAGGCACGGCAAGCGCCTTCGGAAACAATCTGTGGATTGTCATCGCGCTGACGGTCAATTTTGCCATTATGGCACTCGGCGTTGCAGGCGGTATCGAAAAAGCGAATAAAATCATGATGCCGCTGCTCTTTATCATGCTGATCGGTCTGGCCGTTTACGTCGGCGTTCAGCCGGGCGCATCCGACGGTTTCCGCTACATCTTCACGGTCAACCCGGCAGGCCTTATGGATCCGAAGCTCTGGATCTTCGCCTTCGGCCAGGCATTTTTCTCGCTCTCGATTGCCGGCAACGGAACCGTCATCTACGGTTCTTATCTCGGAAAGCACGAAGACGTGCCGGCTTCCGCGATCAACATCGGGATCTTCGATACCATGGCGGCGCTCCTTGCCGCGTTCCTGATCATCCCGGCGATGGCTACCTGCGGCGAAGAGCTCAGTGCAGGCGGTCCCGGCCTGATGTTCATCTATCTGCTGAACGTCATGAACCGGATGCCGGGCGGCATGATCGTCGGCATCGTCTTCTATGTCTGCGTTATGTTTGCCGGGCTCAGTTCTCTGGTCAACCTCTATGAGGCTCCGGTTGCAACCCTGCAGCAGCAATTCGGCATGAAGCGTTTGACCGCTGTCGGCACCATCGCCGCAGTCGGAATCGGTGTCTCCATCATGATTCAGGGTATCGTCTCTGAATGGATGGATGCCGTTTCAATCTACATTTGCCCATTGGGTGCTCTCCTCGCCGGCGTCATGTTCTTCTGGGTATTCGGCAAAAAATATGCCCTCGAAGCCGCCAATGAAGGAGCAAAGAAACCGCTTGGTGATACCTGGTACATCGCCGGGAAATATCTCCTCTGCGGACTTGCTCTGACGGCTCTGGTAGCCGGCGCAATCCTCGGAGGTATCGGTTAAATTATTCATCAGGCCGAACAGCCCCTCCCGTTTTCCGGACGGGAGAGGCTGTTCTCGTTTCTGCAAATCACTATTGCAATTTCATAAAGGGTAGTTTAACGTTATTCCTCTTCTTACACCTGATGCGGGCAGCCGGTTTACGCTTCCGCCTTTCTCATGCCGGCATCTCCGGCAGAACGGCCGGAAGAAAGCTTTGTGCCCGGAACCCACCATTTTGCCGCATAGGCAATAATCCACATGACGATCAGGATTGCCCAGGCGATTCCGCAGGAAGCCCAGCCGCCAACCAGATCGCCCATGGTGAACATCAGCATCGGCGGAATGATCTGAAGTCCGATGATGATCGGACGGTTGAATACATCCGCGATACCGGAGTCCTCAATTCCACGGCTCTTGAGATCCGGGTCCACCACTCTCTGAAGGAGAACGCCCGTCGCTGCAACGCCGGTTGCGTGTCCCCATACCATCATGTTGCGCTCAAACCAGTCTTTGTTTCCGCACTTGGAGCCGACTACAAAGAACCATAACCAGTTAATGAAGAAGCCCAGTGCACAGATAATAATCAGCGGCACCGCATAGCTCATAACAACCGAGGTGTTCATGGATCCGATACCGGAGATCATCAGGAAATCGGTGCAGGTACCCTGAATTCTCTGGATGCTCGGACGATCGACGTATTCCTGAACGCCGGTTTTGTTGAGGATCATGTTCATGATCAGGGCAACGATCAGCGACAGACAGAATGCCGGGATCTCGATGGACATTCCAAAGCTGCTCTTGGAGAACTTCTTGAACAATTCGCAGAGCTCATATCCCGCGAAAGAACAGAGGAGAACAAGACCGAGATGGAAGCCGAGCTGATCGAGACAGATGTTGTTGATGGTGCTCTTTCCTGCGGAAGCCTGCTCATTCTTCGGGATCAGGCCGGTGCGCATGCTTAACGGAAGTTCCTTCGGGTCATCCACGTAGCGTGTGTGTCCTGCGCGGGTGCCCCAGTTGATCAGAATCATTCCGGTAAGAATACCGCCGACGATACCGATGGTTGCACAGGTATTGCCGAGATCTGTCATGTTCATGATGCCGAGGTTTTCAAGGTTTGCGCCAACCGAAGCCGCTGTTCCGTGTCCGCCGTAGAATCCGGTTGCCATCATCAGTCCGAACGCGGAGCTCATCGCCGGGTAGAAATGCTGCAGAACAAGCAGTGTCACGGTAAGACCCGCCGCATACTGCAGAACCGCAATACCAGTAATATTGAAAAACATTCCTCCGGTCTCCCTGCTGAGTCCTTTTCCTGCCCCGCCCTTATCGCCAAGCGGTGTCGCTGCGAATACCAGAACGATCAGGACGCTGGCATACGTTCCGAATGAACCGGATAACGGAAGTACACCCCAGCCGAACGGGCTCTTCGGCCCGAAGAACAGTGCGAGAAATCCTGCGATTACTGCCGGCGGAATCAGAAGTTTCTGCAATATCCTGAGATTCGCGCGAAGCATTTCACCGATCAGAAGCAATCCACCCATGACTGCGATATCGATCATTACCTGCCATATGGCATCTTTCATCGTTAGTTCCATACCTTTTCCCCTCCGTTTTATTTACATCGCGTAATACGGCAGCTGTTCTTCAAAATGTGTTCCGGCGTTCCGGTACCATGCCGTCACATGATGAATGGCATCCTTCGCCTTCGCTTTCGCCGCGGCATCGGAATTGAATCCCTGATGCGGCTGCACATAAATGTTGCCGGTTCTCGCCTCGGCAATATCGATCAGATACTTTCCGGCTAAAACATCCGGATTGTTCGAGTAGATTTTGTGGCGGATGAACTGTGTGAATTCATCCTCATGGGAGAAGACATCCGTTCCGAATCCGGAGAGATGACCTTCCTCATACAGCTTTAAGATTGCACTCTCCGGTGCGATCTCTCCTCTGGTAACATTGACGAAGATCAGGCCCTTTTTGCAGCTTCGAAGGTATTCCTCGGAGAAATATCCGACATTGTAGAACCGGCTTTCCGGAATCCTGGTCAGGTTCATCGAGTTGATGATGATATCGCTGTTTTCCGCCGCCTGTTCTTTGGAGACAAAATGAACCGTGTGTCCGTAAAGTTCATCCAGTTCCTTCTCTCGGATATCCACCGCCTGAACGGTCAGTCCGTTCGCCCGGAGCAGGTCATAAATATGTTTTCCGATCTTACCTACTCCGAATACGGTTGCCACGCGCTCCTCATTCAGCTCGATGAACGAATCCGCTTTCATCCGCTCAAAGGTTGCCGCGTTAAGCGTATACTCATTCAGGCATCCGGCCGTGTCATACAGAAGTTTCATCGCGGTCTGTGCCACTGCATTGACGCAGTATTCGCGAAGCGATGCGACATTGGCCACGTCTTCCAGATCCTCCACGTGATCGTAGCCGGCACTTCGGGTGATGATGCTCTTCTTCGCCCCCCGCAGGTACTCCTCCGGAACCTTGGAGTGGGTCTTGATGGAAATGATGTCCGGCAGCTCGGTATCCGGGTGTTCCTGCATGAATTCCTGAAGAGTCTCATCGGTAACCAGTGATGTGAATTCTTTCGGAAGCAGTCCGTCGCGAATCGCCTGAGCAGTCTCATCTTTCAGGTGTTCGTACTCCGCTCCTAATGCCTCAAAATGAATAATGTTGTATTTCTTTCCCATATTCTTTCCCTCCTGATTCTCTGGGATCCTCCTTCCCGTCCAAAGCAAATCAGTTATCCGTTCCACGATACGTATCGTCCTCTGTGTTTTGCTATTTATTATTTAGCACACTAAAGTATCAGGAATCCTGCACATTGAGCGCTAAAAATTGATTTATCTTGCCGTTTGGTATTATCTTGTAATTTGTCTGTCTATTTCAGTTAAATGTTATGTTTTCTATGGTTTTGATTCATAAGGTGACCTTTCCTGCTGCCGAAATCCATCGATTCTTCCGGTTCTGCCCGCACCGAACGGTAAAATCAGGAAGGCCAAACTGAAAAATTGATTTTTCCTGCATATCTTGCGAATTAATTGATCATTTTTTTACTTTTTGAGGAATCTCTTGAACCGCGTCAAAAAACGATTACACTTAATAGAAAAGACACTGATTCATGTTATTGTTCTGTTATTTTTTAGAGGTTCTTTCCCGGATTTCCTGTCCGGGCTTCATTGGCAGCTCCGATACGGTCCCGGATTCTCCGGCCCGTGCCGGATTCCGGAGGAGAAAATATGCAGACTTATGAATATGAAATCCACATCAGCAGAAACAACACCTATTCCATGGACCTTCCGCATTTCCATGAAGAAATCGAGATCATGCTCTGTACGTCCGGGGAGGGCGTCTTCTTCATTGAGCCCAACACTTACCCCCTGCACCGCGGGCAGCTCTTTCTGATCAGTTCTTCCACCCTTCACCGCAGTGTGGCCAATGATGAATACCGCTGTATGGTATTCCACATTCTTCCGTCTGTTCTGGAAAATATCTCCTCTCCGCAAAGCGATTTCTTCCGGGACAGTAAATATTCCGGCCTGATCGCCACCCTGTCGGAAGAGGAAACCGCTGAGATGTCCGGTCAGATTGCCGCTCTCAGCCGGGATTTCGGCGACGGTTTCGGTGCGGACATCCGCCAGATGATCGCCCTCTACCAGTTTCTTCTGTCGTTTCATGAAAAGAAGTCGCACCTGTCGCCCGCGGCAGAGGACGATGACAGCGTTCATTTCCACTCCGGCCACATCGGCACGGTCAGCATCAATAAAGTCATCGCGTACATTCAGGACCATCTGGCCGAGCCAATGTCTCTTCAGAGCGTCTCGTCCGACCTGTTCATGAGCAAGTATTATCTGTCCCACAATTTTAAAAAGGCAACCGGCTTCAGCGTCATGGAATACGTGATCTACTGCCGGATCCTGCGCGCAAGGTCACTTTTGCGCGCCGGAATGAGCGTCCAGACCGTGGGGGAAGCCGTCGGCTTTGCCAGCAACGAACATTTCATCCGGACGTTTAAAAAGATCACCCATATCACGCCAAAGCAGTATGCGATCCACTACCGCCGCGTCAATCAGGAGCATTCCCGGGATCTGCTGGTCATCGAGGGAAGAAACGGGCGGATCCAGCGAAAGACACCGTCATAAAGAAATAAAAAAGCAAAAAGATGCTGCTGCATCCGGCAGTTCCCCGCCGGATGCAGCAGCATCTTTGCTGTCTGAACTTTATACTGTTTTCTCTTCAGAAACTTCGGAAAGCGCCATTTCGGCGACGCCGCAGCCGCTCTCCCGCAGCCGACCCCCGTCGGTTGTTGCGCGCCGGGGGGGCTCTGGCCTTGTGTTCGTATCGTGTTACCGGCCGGATCACTTGTACCGCCGGATCTCGTCCTCAATAACCTCAAATCCTTTATCCGGAGTCCTGGTCACACCGTCTCCGTAGATGGTCTTCCAGTCGTCTTTCATGGAAACCGGAATCCAGTGGAACTCTTCACAGAGCGCTCTCATCTTATCGGCTTTCTCAACATTTCCGTACTCTCTCTCCGTATCGTCGCAGCAGAGCATAAATGCCAGACTCTTATACGGATTCTTTGTGATCGTGTACTCCGCCATGCTGGAGTCGCCGGTACTGTTGCCAAACGAGAGAACCGGCTGTTTTCCGATCTCCTGCGCGATGACCGCAACTTTATTCATCTTCAGATTCTTAATGATGAACTCTCCGCCGAGGATGAGATCATCACGGTCAGTATAGACATAGTGAAGACCGTCCTTGTCTTCCTGGCCGCGGGCAACCAGCGTTTCATCCGAACCGATCACGTGCTCCGCCGGAATGTGGATCAGGTCATTGTCCTCCACAAGCCCCCGGACAATCAGACGGTCTGTTCCGCTGACGATGTAGGAAGTAAAGCCATTCGCCTCCAGATACTCCAGAACTTCCATCATCGGACGGTAGAATGACTCGCCTCTGGTCATCCCGCTGTAGCCCGGCGCCGGCTGGTTCCGGTAGTTTCTCACATAATCCACAAATTCACGGATCGTCATGCCGGCAAATGATGAAGCGATTGCTTTTCCGTGATCGATATCCATGGTTGACGGATATTTTCCGTCCTGAATCCACTGGAGGATCTGCACCGCAACCTCTTTCTCCGTATCCGTCGCCTTATCCTTATACTCCGGATCTTCGAGAACACGCTGCAGAAGCAGACTGTGGTCAAAATAAATCGGATTCGTCTCACTGCAGAGCGTGCCGTCGAGGTCAAAGACCGCGATACGGTTTTCTACCGGGATAAAGTCCGGGCTTCCCTCTCTTGTGACCGTTTCCACATAATCGGTCAGCTGTTTTGCCGGTTCCGCGTTCTCCGTCCAAAGCGACAGCTGCTTTGCGATGTCTTTGTTCTCATCCGCCGCAGCTATCCCTCCGTCTGCCGCAGTCGTCTCCGCAGAGTCTGCGGCTTTCGCGGTCTCCGTTCCGGCTGCTGCCGACTGCTCGGCTGCCGCCTGCTGCACCGCCGCCTGCTGCGCCGCTCCCTCCTGTTGTTTTTTGCTCATTGTCCCCATCAGGAAAAAGCTCTCGATCAAAAGAATGCAGATCGCCGCGATCGCGACGGCTTTCCATGTTTTTGTACTCTTATGTTCTTGCATAGGTTCCTCTCTTCTTTCGGCCGGACGGCATTCTCGGGACACCGTCCGGCCCGGTATACCGTCGGATGACGGGTTCCGGAAAACTTGCTCAGGCCGCTTTCTTCTGTGCAGCAGTTTCCGCCGGCTCCGCAGAAGTTTCCGCGGTCTTACTCGTTTCGTTCTTCGAATCCGCATTGATATACTTGTAAATGTATTCGTTCGCGAGATCCTCAATTCTTCCGTTCTTATTTTCCTTATCCAGGAACTCGTTGACATAGTAGGTCAGTTTCTCGTATCCCTTCGGAAGCAGAATACCGATCTCACCTCTGGTGAACGGTTTGTGGATCAGCGGTGCGGCAAGCCGGCTGTCCTGTCCGACATAGTATCCGGCCTCCGCGATCTCGGTGATCATGACGTCAGCTTTTCCTTCCGCGATCAGTCCCGGAATCTCCTCATTGACCTCGTGAATGATCAGTTTTGCCTTCGGAAGATTTTCCTTCGCGAATTTCTCATTCAGTCCGCCCGGATTCTCCATCACGGTCACACCCGGCTGGTTGATCGCCTCAAGGCTGGTGTATTTCTCCGCATCTTCCGCCCGGCAAAGCACCGTCTTTCCGTTTCCGATGTAGCCCTTCGACATCAGCGCTTTCTCTTTCCGATCATCGTTCACGGTGATGCCGCAGATCGCCAGATCAAATTTTCCGGCCAGCGTGTCCTCCATCAGCGTCGGCCAGGTGGTCGGCACGTACTCGATCTTCACACCGAGATCCTTCGCAAAATCTCCGATCAGATCCACGTCCATGCCCCAGTATTTTCCGGTCTTCGCATCTTTAAAGGACATCGGCTTGTAATCTCCGGTCATTCCAACCTTCAGGACACCTCTTTTTCGGATCTCCTCCGGTCCGGTTCCGCTGAGATGCGCTTCCTCCGCCTTCTTCAGCCAGGCAGTGCTGACGGTCGGAACCGATTCGCTCGATACCGGGAAAGTAAAATACGTATCCGGGTATGGCTCATTTTCCAGAGTGAAATGCCACCACTCTTCCGCAAGCGGCTTAAATCCGTGATTCAGCATCGCCTCGCGGAGAATCATGCGGTTTTCATACTGCTTCGCGGTGATCTCTTTGTAATCCGGGTGGCTGAGTTCTCCGAAGAAATCAAAGGTTCCGCCCATGTCGACTTCCTTCTCGGTCTTCATGTCAAAGAGCGTCAGATCGACGGTGCTTCCTCTGCTGTGGCCGGAGTGCCTGTCGATATATCCCTGCGGGAACAGCACACTCTTATCGAGATCCGGATAGAAGAAGCTCTTCATCCGGGTATCTTTTTCCTCCATCGACCAGTTCACAAAATTCGTGACCGCTTTCTGCGGACGGTACGCATCATAAATCTTCAGGCGGTAGCCCTTCTTTACCAGCTCATCGCTGACTTCGCGCAGGGCAAATGCCGCTTCCTTGGTCAGGAAAGCCAGCGGTTCTTCGTATCCGTCAACCCGGTCACCGATGAAATTATAGGTGGAATAATAGCGGATCTCCAGAATCGCATCCGGGATCACATCACTCAGAAGAACGAAATCCGAGGAATCGCCCGACAGTTTCACATCGCTCTTGGCCACTTCCGGATCCGATTTTTCCATCAGATGATCTCTGGTGTCAATGATGACGGTGCAGTCCGGTTTCACCCTCTGCATGATGGTCTTCATCGTGTATTCCGGAACCGCAACGCAGCCGCCGGTATACGGGTTCTCCGGTCCGAAGCTGTGCAGGAAGATCGCCGATCCTCTGCCCGGTGTTCCGTCCTCATTGAAACTGATATTCAGGCAATACTGATACTGGTACTGATAGTCAACGATATGCTCGCTGTTCTCCTTGTCCAGATCCGGATAGTCCTTGATGTCCACCATCTCGTTGTACTTCATGCCGTCCCGCATATCTCCGGACCAGTACGTGTCATCGTCGGCCTTCTGATACGGGATCGCACAGCCCGGATCATCGGCGATGCCGAATGCCCGGTTGAATGTGTACCGTCCCATCGGCGTCTGACCGCAGCCCTCCATGTGTTCTTCATCCGGGCAGAGGCCGTTCCGGCCGACAAAGCCCGGCGTCGAGAGAATCTGTTTCCACTCACCGTTTTCGTTCTTTTCATGCATGGAAATGGCCGCGGTTGTCTTGTTCACGCCCATCCCCGCCACAATAAAGAGCTGCGAAGCATCCTCCTCTTTGGCCTCATCCAGATTTTTCACCCAATCCGGGGAATCCGTCTCCCCCTGCGAGGTCACAAACATGTCGCCGCCACCGGCATCTTTTGTCTCTTTTGCTGCGGCTGTCGTGGCAGATGCGCTGTTTCCCGCCTGACCGCAAGAGCTCATGGCGGCAAGCGCTGTGGCCATCAGGAGCGCCGCAATACCTTTCATTCTTTTTCTCATCCTGCAGTTACCTCCCCATCATTGATATTCAGTTCGTTACTGTCTATTTCGATCATAAACCGCAATTTTCTGAATTCATATTCTAATTATATTATATTTCAGCCATCAATAATATACTTTATTTGTCAAAAAACCTTTACCACCATATTTTTTTGGACCGGGAACTCCGTCCCCCCGGTCCAAAAAGCGGAGATCCCCCCGGGAATCTCCGCTTTTTGTCACATATCACTCTTCAGCGATCGCTTGTTCTCGTACATTTTTTTGTCCGCTTTCCGGAATACATCCGCGACAGACTCACCGGGCTGATGTCTTGCCATTCCGGCCGCCACCACCACCTGATTCTCCAGCTGGTGCTCATGGTTCAGTTTCGCGATCATGCCCATCAGAATGTCGATATTTTCATAGTCCTCCCCCTGTGCGACCACGGCAAACTCGTCACCGCCCATCCGGAAGACCGGACTTCTCTTGAACGTGTGGCAGATCATCTCACATCCGTCCATGATATAACGGTCCCCGGCCTGATGGCCCATGGTATCATTGATCCGCTTCAGTTCATTGATATCAAAGACCACAATGGCAAATTTCAGATCATTCTCTTCTTTTATCTGACGGTTCATCTGTGCTTCCAGATTCTGATAGGCGTTCTTTCGCTTTACACCGGTAAGTTCATCCTTGTTCGCCTCGGCCCTCATCGCGGAGATCGTCAACGCATATTCTTCCTTCCGCCGAACCTCGTCGTCCACATTGATGACACCGATAATGATCTTATCCTCCCCGTTCTCATGGAGAAGAATCGCCTTGAGAAGCATGTGCAGCGGCTTTCCCTGAATCATCAGCCGGTAACTGATCGTAAACATACCGTTTTTCCGGATGTCGCGCAGAATATTCTCCTTGGTAAACTGCTCAAAGAATAACTTCTGATCGTCCCTGAAAATTACATTCTGTCCGTTAATTCTGGTCTGTCCGTAAAAATCTTCTCCCTGTGTGACAATTCCGACGGTATCGTATTCCTCACTGGATTCAAACTGCAGATAGGAATCGGTCTCCGGATCGACGGAATAGATCGCCATAATCTCGCCGGACAGCGCCGCAATTCTGGCAAAAGACATCTTCTCTTCGCGGATCCGCTCCAATGCCTGCTGCTGGCGCATCTGTGCGTCAACATTATTGATTCCGAGAATCACATTATTTCCCTTGCCTCTTGTCTTGACGATCTTCA
This sequence comes from [Clostridium] aminophilum DSM 10710, assembly GCF_000711825.1. Classification (GTDB taxonomy): domain Bacteria; phylum Bacillota; class Clostridia; order Lachnospirales; family Lachnospiraceae; genus Clostridium_R; species Clostridium_R aminophilum. Next base: position 90,158 of record NZ_JONJ01000001.1, read on the forward strand.
TGTTAACATAGACCGGTGTTCCATCGATCATGTTCCGGTACGTCAGTGTAAACGTGCCGTGCTCCTGGAGTCCCTGTTCAATCTTCTCCCTGGTGAACTCCTGAAGGAACATCTCCAGATCCTCTTTATAGATCATGTCCTTCGCCACTTCATAGCTTTCCCGGAAGAAATCTTTTCCGCGGCGTTCGATGGAAACATCCCGGTTTTGTCCGTTCGGGGAATACTCCGTGAATTCACCGGTATCCATATTGATAAAATACAGGTAAATGTAGTCTTCCGACAGCGCTCTCGCGATATAGTTGTACGTCAGACCATTCTTCTCGCCGGTTCCTTCCGTCGCCGAGAGAACAACAACGATCACCGCCGCCACGCCGGTAACCGGATTGATCGCAGCTCTGCGGATCAGAAGCTGGATGTTCTTTCCGTCGGACGTGCGGTCATCGATGATCGTGCGTACTCCGTCCTTCGCGCAGCGGAATACCGCATTCAGAGAATACGCTCCGGCCCGGTTCGGATACTCACTGACATCAAAATCAGTTCTTCCGTAGGTTGACGGGAAATTTTCCTGTATAAAACTCCGGAACGTCTCATTACAGCGCACCACCGACATATGTTCACCCTTACACTCCACAATGATCATGGGCCAGGTGTCGAAATAATTCTTCAGAGACTCATCCTCCGAGTCTTCCATCGAGAGATTGTACAGATTGATTCTTCCGAGCTGGGCATAATACCCGGCTTCCGCCGGATTTTCAAATCCGATCTGCCGATTCGTCCGATAACGTTCCAGAAGCTGTTCCAGGGAAACCGGCCTACAGAAGTAATATCCCTGCAGCATCGTGCAGCCGATATCCTTCAGGAAATCGGCCTGCTCTTTGGTCTCCACGCCCTCAGCAATGGTATCCATGCCAAGCGAAAGCGCCATCCGGGCAATCTCGGTGACAATAATCTTCGACCGTTCCTCTTCTTCCAGCTGCCGCACAAACAGCATGTCGATCTTGATCAGATCAAACGGAATGGTCTGAAGAAGTGACGGTGACGAGTATCCGCTTCCATAATCATCCATCCAGACAGGGAACCCAAGACGCTTCAGCCGTTTGATCTCCTCCGTCATGTATTCCACGTCATCCGCGAGAGCGCTTTCCGTGATCTCAATAATCACCTTGTCCCGCTCAATCCCCGACTCATCCACGCGCCTGCGGATCTCCTCCACGATATCGCAGGCATAAAAATCCGACCTGGACAGATTCAGAGACTGCGGAACCACATAGAGACCATTATCTGCCTGAACCTTCATTTTCTGAAGGACGTTCTCGAGAACATACAGATCCAGTTTGTAGCTGCTGTTGGTCTCTTCCAGTGTCGGAACGAAGATCCCCGGGCTCAGAACCCCCTTTTCCGGATCCTTCCATCGGGACAGTGTCTCCTCACAGCAGACTTTTCCATTCGCCGTGCGGATGATCGGCTGATAATAGACTTCGATCTGTCGTTCCCGGATTGCTCGGTCCAGATTATCGATTATAAACTGCTTCTTTTCAATCTCGACCAGCATTTCTTTATCGAACGGATAGATCTTTGATTTATAATTGCGCCGCATGGAGTCACAGGCAATCTTCGCGCGGTCACACGCTCCGCTGATGCTGATCGTCTCGTCATCATAAGTGTAAAAGCCGATTCGGAGCGGCATGTATCGCCCTTTTTCCTTTTCCTCGTTTTCCGCAATCAGAATCTCCGCTTTTTCTTTTGCACTTTCCGCGTCGGTAAACACACAGAAATGATCCGCGCTGAAACGGCTGCAGTTTTCATGACTGAACAGTTCAATGATCCGATCGGAAAAAACCTTCAAAAAACGGTCTCCGCCTTCCATGCCGAATTTCTGGTTGAAGGCCTTCATCCCGACAAAATCCATATAAAGGATCACGGGAATTTTTCCCTTTTCACGAATTTCCTGACAGCCCACTTCCGCAAGATCAAAAAAGTAGGTCATCGTCGGAAGACCGGTCAGATAATCGTGATCCATCCGGCTGGTATGGCTTCTCTCCATCAGTTGTTTTGACAGCATATTCTGCACGCTGTCTGCACGGTTCCGGCGGGTCTTCTCATTTTCCACATACGGTCCCTGGTCGGTATACCATACGAAAGCAAGGCGGACATTCTTCTCCTTAAAGATATGCCTTCCGTAGGCATGAATGATCCGGTACTGTCCATCCCGCATGGTCCGGTAAATGACATCGTAGCTGCTCTCCTCCGTCGCAAAACGGTAGGCCGCATTGCCAAGCTCCGCCATATCATCCGGATGGGTATCGCGGTACATATTGTTGTCCATCAGATCGTATACATCCTGCCGGGGCATATCGGAATATCCGAACAGATCGATGAATCCCTGCGACAGGACAACTGTGATTACTCTTTTATTGATAAACTGGTATATCGCATAAGGAACATCGCTTTTCTCCAGAAAAGCCAATTCTTCCTCACTGTATCTGAACTTATCCAAAAGAGCCCTCCCCTTTTTCACGCGATGAGCCGGAATCCACTGTAAAAGTTTTCCTCCGTATCGCGTCGATTTCATCCTCACGGAGCATTTTTTGTGTTATCGGCATTCTAGAGAAGCATCCCAATAACGCAAAAATATCTGCTATATTGTATTTTACCATGCAAACAATACAGCAGATACGCATATTTCAGTTTTTTTTCGATTTTTGTGTGTTATTTTGTCCGAATCATCCGCTCCAGCCAGTCTTTCAGGATTACCGCCTGATTCTCCTCCCGGTTTTTTGCAGAATACAGAAGAAACACATCCTGATCTGCAAGAATCTCTTTGATTTTTTCAGCCAGTTCCGGCATGTTCCGGTTGAAATTCAGTTCTTCCCGGTAGCGTTCCGCAAACGCTGCGAACCGCTGCGGATCATGACTGAACCATTTCCGAAGCGCCTTGGACGGCGCCGCAGTCTGAGCCCAGTCAAAAGGCGTGATCCGTTCTTTCTTTAATCCCCTCGGCCACAGGCGGTCCACCAGAATCCGGTATCCTTCCATCTCCGGCGTCACCTCGTAAACCCGCATGATTCTGATCTCATGGTTCATGACTGACGGACGACTCATAACCGTCTTCGCCCCCGAACCTTCCCCCGCGGACATGACAGCCTGCGAATTCATAACCGCCCCCTAAAATACGCTACCGGATCTGCCTGATCCCAGCTTTCTTTTTCGCAGATCTCACAGGCAGTCAGCGGGTATTTTTCGGATGCGTGATGCCGTTTTACGCACTCCTCACAGTTTCGGTACAGGTCACATCCTGTGTTTTTACACGGACAGGCTTCGGCACAGTATTTCTGAATCATGGATTCGGTCCCTCCTCATTTTCCCAAACATGAACATTTTCATCCTAACGATTTATTTTGAAAAAATCCGTATCCGGGGATACCGAATTGATATTTTGTCCGTTTTCTTCTGACTTTAACATTTCCAAAAGAATTGTCCGCCATACCCGATCAAATCTGTCTCTTGATCCACTCCATGAGAACACTGACAATATATTCCTGTTCCGCAGAGTTAAGAATTTTTCCGGCCGGGATATGGTGCCATTTCTCCAGACATGTCCGGCAGCAGCATCCGGTCGCATGCTGGGCCAGAAACACCGGATGACCTTTCATCGGCGTCTGTTTGCCGTCATGATCCGGCGCTTCCGGCGCAAGCCGCTTTGCCACAAAGTCCTCCGCATGTCGCCGGATCGTATCCCAGCCTTTATCTCTGATATATTCCCGGTCTTTTGCGGTCAGCCGGAACCGGCTTCGAAATGCGGACCGTCCAAGGTGCTCCCAAAGATCCGATTTCTCCGGGAGACGATACGAGATCTTTTCCGCCAAACCCGCACCCGGATAATAACTGTAACCGGATTTCCTCGCCTGTTCCATCTGATCCCGGCGTTCGATATGGTAGGTTTTCCCATCTTTCAGGAATAACGCTCCGGTCTGTTTAAATGTAAACGGAACTCCGCATCGGATGCATTCTCTTCGCACTTCCTGAATCCAGTGAAAATCACAGGGTCTTGCATTCGGCCCCGATTCTCCGCCGCAGGTGACATGTTCAATCTGTCCGGTCGCGAGATATTGCTCCATCCTGATCTCGCCAAGCATCGGCTCGGAGATCACTTCCCGATGTTTCAAGGGAAGCCGGAGTAGAATGGGAAGCCGGTAATCGGTTCTATCCTGGTTTTCACAGGTACTGCAAATCGTCACATGCTCCCAGCCGTCGCCCCAGTCGGGCGGGAGACATGCCGCAGCCCGGTCAATCCGCTTGGTGATGATATAGAAACTCAGATCCTTCCGCTCCCTGATCATATCCCAGCACTCCATCCGCCAGTCATCTGCTTCATCCAAAAAGAAATCCGAGGTCATGCAGGTATAGACAATTCCGTCACCGGCGGTCAGTTTGTAACCGCCCTGACGGTTCTTTCTGACCGGCAGATTGTAGTCTCCGGTTTTCGCCACGATGCCGGCATCTTTTCCGACGCTTTCATCCCGTCTGTATACGTAACAGTTGGCACATCCCGGACTGATCTTCTTACAACCGTGCCATGGATTCCAAATCGTCATGTTCTCCTCCCGTCAAATTGTTCTTGCATCTCCGGGCCGAATTCGCCTATAGTAATACTGTCATCGGCTGATCGGGTACATTGCCGGATCAGTCATCACCAAAACAAAGATAAAAACGCAACGCATGCGACAAACATGCCAGAGCCGGTAGGTAGCCCGGCCGTCACAGAATTCTCTGTGGTAAGTAACCTGCCCCTCCGGGTTGTCCGTTCTTTGTTCATGTACTATCCAAAGGAGGGATTGTCATGGACAAATGCAGCGAACGGCTGACCGTATTCTTTGAAGACCCTTTCTGGGTCGGAATCTTTGAGCTCGAGCAGGACGGACATCTGTCTGCCTGCAAAATCACTTTCGGAGCAGAACCCCGAGACTGGGAAATCCGCGATTTCATTCTTCGGGAATACGATCATCTGCGCTTCAGTCCCGCTGTGGCAGCTGCCGCAAAAGAAAAGACCGTAAATCCGAAACGGCGCCAGCGCGAAGCGCATCGGCATCTCGAAACTGTCGGAATCGGAACCAAAGCCCAGCAGGCTTTGAAAATGCAGCAGGAGCAGAACAAACGAAACCGCAAAGTGAATAGCAGGGCGCAAAAGCTTGCGGAGCAGGAGCGGTTGTTTGATCTGAAACAGCAAAAAAAACGGGCAAAGCACCGGGGCCGATAAGGCCTCCGGTGCTTTGTTTTCATCTCAGATCAGCTCTCCGCTGAAATGCTGAATCTCATGCTGAATGATCTGCGCCGTATAGCCGCTGAACTTTCCATGTTTCTTCTGGAAATTCCGGTCCAGAAAATCCACTTCGATCTCCTGATATCTCGTGCAGGATCGAACGCCCTCCAGCGAAAGACACCCTTCTTCCGCCTGATACTCGCCGGTCTTGGCTGTGATGACCGGATTTACCATCACCGTCAGGAAAGGCCCGTTTTCAAAAGCAATGATCTGTTTCTTCTCACCGATCATATTGGCCGCCATACCCACACAGCGATCCAGATGTGCTTTCAGGGTATCCAGCAGATCCACGATAATCTGCTGATCCGCCTCCGTCGCAGGCTCCGATTCCTGCTGCAGAAAAATCGGATCTCTCACAATTGGTCTTACCATGAGTCACCTCCTGATCAACGTATGCAACTCAGATATAGTAAACGTAATTCTCTTTTCTCGGCGGTGCCTCTTTTGCCGGGCTCGCCGCATAGCCGAGCGCGCAGTGACCGATTCCCTCATAATCGCCCTCGATGCCGAGTCTCTTCAGAATGTTCTTTCCGAAATCCGACTCAAACTCCTCTTTGGCGCGGTTGATCCAGATGTTCGCAACGCCAAGGCTTTCCGCAGCATTCATGAGATTGCCCATGACGAGTGTTCCGTCATAAACATGATTCGGAGATGCCTTATCCGCTACAACGATCAGAATAACCGGCGCTCCGTAGAACGGATCAAAGCCTTCCTTCCATCCGCCGATCTTCCGGTTCTCTTCCATAATCTCATCGCGAAGTTTTTTATCGGTGACAGCGATGATGACCGCGCTCTGCATGTTCTTTCCGGACGGCGCATAGGTACCGGCCCTGATGATCGCCTTCAGCTCTTCCTCTTTGATCATATCCGGTTTGAAATCTCTGCAGCTTCTTCTGTTTTCAAGTACTTTCAGCGTTTCGTTCATATCATTTCCTCTCTGTCGAACACTTGAATCGCCGTTTTCCTCCTAAACTATAGCACAGAATGTTCCGCAAAACATATACCCGAATGTGACGTTTTCATCCGAAAAAAATGCTGCCATACCGGCATGGTACAGCAGCATTCTCATTCAAATATTGGTCTGATTCAGGCCGACTCGCCTGCCCTCCGGGCATCCTTTCCGGAAAGAGCACGAACACAGAAGCCGAACACATTTCTCACCAGCGGCCCTGCAAAAAAGATCTGCCAGCAGAGAGCCATCGGGAAATTCATCGCGGTTGTCTGGAACCAGACTGCGACGAACTGGCTTCCCGCATTCTTAAACAGAAGCGTTGCGGCCAGACTCATGAGCGGACACATCAGGCATACGGACATCGCAGAGATGGCCAGAACGATCAGGATCATCGGGTCCTTCCCCGGGGTGACAAACCGGAAGGCAAGGATCTGTGCCAGTTTTCCGACAAAAAGCAGTTCGATCACAACGGCAACCGGCCACATAATCAGCATCTCCTGAAACGCGGCGAGAAACACGAAATTCTGCATACCGCCGACATTGAGGGCGATATTGTAAAGAATCATGGCATACACCATGACAAAAGCCATGAAGAGGGTAAAGACGACATCCTGAAACTTATTCTGCGGTAACACGTTAACATTCTCCTTTCAAAAAGAGGGAAGATTTCAGCGTGTTGTTCGTTATCGCCCGAATGGGTGTGCGTTTCCAATAATACCTGTCCTGCATCTTCTGATTTCAAATTTACAGCAATGCAGGAGATTATAGCAGTTTTTCACCGATCGTGTAATACTGTTTTTATTTTTGTACATGGAGGATCCGCAGTCCCGCAGACGGCTGTCATTTCATCTCTCAGGTCTGAATCCGCTCCGGATTTCGATCCGCCTCTCAAGTCTGAATCTGCCCCGGATTCCTTTTCGTCTCTCAGGCCTGAATCTGTCCCGGATGTTCTTCCGTGTTCTTCATGTCGTTTCTGCGGCTCTCCGCTTTCTCATCCCAGACCGGCACCGTAACGCCGACCACTTCCGAAGTAAACGGACTCCCGTCCCCGCTTTCGTAGTGTTCCTGCGCCTTTTTCACATAACGGAAGCCGAGATACAGCAGGGGAATGTTGCAGTACGCGATGAGAATATTGGCAAAATCCGACAGATCCCACAGCGCTCCCAGATCCATTCCCACAATCGACGTGAGCATTCCGAAACATACCACGACAAGATCCAGGCCGCGGATCACATTGATAAATGCCGGCTTACGGCTGATCCGGTTTGCACAGATCTCGGAAAATGAGATGAATCCGAGAAGACACGTAAATGCAAACAGACCAAAACAGAGCGAGATCAGAAGCGTCACTGCCGTGTTCAGCTCCGTTCCCGGTGTGAGCTCTGCAGCGGATGCGAGATATTTCGGAAGCTTTCCCATTTCAAACCATGCCGCACCGGCATCCGTCATCCATACCCGGCCCATGATAACCACAAAACCGGTCAGCGTACAGATCACGATGGTATCCAGGAATACGCCGATGGCCTGTACGCAGCCCTGATCACACGGATGTGCCGCATCGGAGGCAGCCGCCGGCATGGTGATGGTTCCCTGACCGGCTTCATTGGACATCAGTCCGCGCTTTACGCCCTGCATCAGGGCAATTCCAAAGGCACCGCCGAATACGGCCTCCGGGTGAAATGCCTCCGTCAATACGGCGTAGAAAAACCACGGAATCCGCGGCAGATTCAGAAGAATCAGGATCAGAACCGTCAGAACGTACACAATCGCCATGATCGGAACCAGCACGTCCGTCACTCTGGAAATCTTCTTTGTGCCGCCGAAGGAGATGGCGATCGCCGCGATTACGGTGATCGCAAAACCGATCCAATATACGGCATGCGTGGTCGGAAGCTCTGTTCCGACAAGGATGGACGCGATCTGCCCCATCGCGGATACGGAGTTGAAGCCCTGAGCCGGAAGGCATAACAGCGCATACACGATATACATCAGGGAAAGAATGACGCCGACCACAGCCGAATTCTTCAGCAGCCGCCGGCCGTAAAAGGCCATTCCGCCGATGTATTCGTCATCTTTTCTCTCTTTGAAGATCTGTGACAATGTCGACTCGACAAACGCGGTTGACATGCCGAAAAAAGCGGAAATCCACATCCACAGAAGTGCTCCCGGACCGCCGACCGACACGGCTCCCGTGACACCCAGAATGTTGCCCGGGCCGACCCGCATCGCGGTCGACAGGAAAAAGGAGGCAAGCGGCGAAATGCCTGTTTTTGCCTTGCTGTTCTTTAACACCTGAAGCCCCCTCCGGAATTTCCGGATCTGAATAAACCGAAGCCGGAATGAAAAGTATATCCCCGAGCCGATCAAAAGGATGATCGCAAGAGAAAAATTTCCCAGAACCGGAATTCCCGCATACCAGGAAATGTTGGTGGGAAAATCCCAGAACAGATCCGATACGATCTGAATTCTTCCGCAGACCGCGGAAATCACATTTAACAAAGTCTCCATACCATGTCCCCTCTCCCAAACCAGGCGAAACGCGCTCCGCAGATTCCGCCCGTTATCGCATTCGCCGACAGACCCGGATCTCCATATCTGCATTTCCGCAGACCTGACTGTCCGCCATGCATACCTGACTGTCCGCCATGCATACCTGACTGTCTGCACATGCATATCTGACTGTCTGCACATGCATATCTGACTGTCTGCACATGCATACCTGACTGTCTGCACATGCATATCCGACTAACTGCCCATGCATATCTGACTATCTGCACATCCGCATGGACACAGGCTTACCGCTCACAACGATCCGGTTCGCCGCGAAATGTCCGAAGATGATTCTGCCGACATTTTCATCGTACAACATCAAGTCAAGTCCTGTTATATTTTTTTAAAATCTTCTCCGGAACGGTGTCCCTTCGGCAGCCGTGTGCTATAATGGCATTATGCAAAAACTCCGAGCTTTTAAGCCTAAAAAGAGCGCTTTCTTCATGGTTTTTAAGACGCAGATTTCGATCCGCCGGGGTATGAATGGAAACAGACATGCCTTCCTTATTGAAAAGGAGTCACAATGAAAAAAATTGATCTCAGAACGCTCATTTTTATGACGCTGTGCTGCGACCTTGGTTTGTGTGCCAAAAAACTGATCGCCCCCGCTGCCAATGTCATAACTGAATTTCTTCACATTCCCGGCGGCATCGCCACCGGATTTTCCCTCATGTTTCTGGTAATCGCAGCTTCCCTGATTCCTGTACGGAGCTGCGCTCTCATCATGTCCGTCCTTCAGAGCATTCTGGCTCTGTGCTTCGGAATGACCGGAAGCATGGGAATTCTTGCGCCCATCGGCTACATTCTCCCCGGAATTGTCATTGATTCCGTGATGTTCTTCTCGGAAAAGTTCGCCGGCTCACGGCGTCACGGCATTCTGGCCGCTTCGATCCTGTCCTCGGCCGCGGCCTGTCTTGCGGCGGATTTCCTGATCTTCCGTCTGCACGGTCTCGTTCTCACCGTCTACGTCCTCGTTGCCGTAACGAGCGGCTCGGTTTTCGGACTTCTGGCGCAGACACTGTCGGAAAAACTCCGCCCGGTCATCCTCATGCAACACAATACCGAAAACACTGCCACATTGTCCAAAAAGGAGATCTCATGAAAAGAAAAAGCATCGCTGTCGTAATCCTCTTACTGATCCTGACCGGTATCGTATCCTTTCTCTATCTTCGCTCCCGAAAGGACGCCCCGAAGGGCTCTCTTACCGTAACCTGCGACGGCCGGACCGAACTTGTCGATCCGTTCCGCGCACCGCCGGTATCTGTCCGTGGAACAACCGTGAACAGTAAAGGGCAGAAGAAAGACATCGATGAGACCGGCGTTTCTCTCTCCGGCGTCATCGCACTGACCGGCTTCGGGAAGGAGCCGTATACCTCGGCCCGCGTGGTATCCTCCGATGAATACGCTGCAGACGTGACCGCCGACGAGATCTCCGACCCGCAGAAAGTCTTTCTCGTCCGTTCGGAATCAAAGGACGGAAGCGGTGAAATCCGACTGATTGTCTTTGGAGACGAAAACTCGAAGCGCCAGATCAAGGACGTGACAAGAATTGAGTTGCAGAAATAGAACAAAGTCTGCAACCGGCCTCGGCTCCCCCTTTCACTCACTCCTGCGGGGAGCCTGCGGACTTCGGAGTCCTGAAAAAACGCCGCCATACACAGATCAGCCGAGAAGCACACGGAGCAAATGAAACGCATGGGACAAACGGTGAAAACAGAACACATGGGACAACTGAAACAGCATCATGAATTCAGCGGCATCATACTGGCCGGCGGAAAGAGCAGCCGGATGGGAACCGATAAGGCCTCTCTGTGCCTGAACGGAAAAAGTTTTCTGGACATCCAGATTGAGAAGCTTCGCCGGGCCGGCGCCGGCGAGATTCTGATCTCCTGCCGGTCCAGTTCTCCGGAAGGTCCCGCCCTTTCGTACGGTATTCATACGTCCGAAATTCATGTGGACGGTATTCGTACGGACGAAAAGACACCCCGCCCCGGCACAGACTACCGCTCCTGCCGCATCCCGGAGCATGAATTGCCCGCACACCCGGTTTCGGCCCGAATCCCGCAGAACGGGTCCCTCCTGCGCCGCATCCCGGATCTTATCCCGGACTGCGGTCCCCTCGGCGGGATGTACTCTTGCTTTTCGGAGTGCCGTTTCCCTTTCGCTCTCGTTCTCAGCGTCGATACGCCGCTTCTCACCGCAGATACACTGAGCCGCCTTCTGGACGCGCATATCGCCTCGCCGCACGACGCGACCGTCTTATCCTTCCGGGGAAGGATACAGCCGCTGATTGCGGTGTACCGGACCGATACTGCCGGAATTCTGAGAGAACTGATCCGTCAGAAAAAACTGGCAGTCAGAGCCTTTCTGGATCGGCTCGACTGCCAGTTTATGGAATATCACGGTGATGAAAAAGAACTCCTCAACTGCAACACGAAGGAAGATCTCACGCTTTTTCAAGCTTGACCGCACACACCTTGTATTCCGGGATGCGCGCAAACTCATCCAGCGCCGCATTGGTGATCATGTTGACCGGAGAATCCGGGAAATGGAACGGCATCCAGGTTTCTCCCGCCGATACCTTTCTTCCGACTCTCGCCCTGGCGGTGATCGTCCCTCTTCGGCTGCTCACCCGGACGGTGTCTCCGCTCCGGATGCCCATTCGCCCGGCATCGCGGAAGTTCAGCTCGATGAATCCCTCTCCCGACAGATCCATCAGTCCCGGCGAGCGGGACGTCTGTGAAAATGCATTGTAGTGATACAGAATCCGCCCGGTCATCAGGATGAACGGATATTCTTCATCCGGAAGTTCCTGTGCCTCTTTAAACTCCGCCGGATACAGAAGCACCTTTCCCCGAACCGGTCCCGCCGCATGCATGATCGGTGTACCCGGATGATCCTTCTCCGGGCAAGGCCACTGCAGGTCTTCTCCCGCATCCAGTCTCTCGTAGCTGATGCCGTGATAACTCGGTGTCAGCTCCGCAATCTCGTCCATAATCTGTGCCGGTGTCAGATACGGCTGCGGATATCCCATCGCATTCATCAGATCGATGAGAATGTCCGTGTCCGGGCGCATTTCTCCATCGAGGGTCACCGCCTTGCGGATTCTCTGGACTCTTCGCTCTGTATTGGTAAAGGTTCCCTCTTTTTCCGCAAAACTCTTCGCCGGGAGAATCACATCCGCATATTCCGCGGTTTTCGTCATGAACAGATCCTGTACCACCAGAAATTCCAGACTCTCCATCGCTTTGAGAATATGATGCGTATCCGGATCGGAAACCACCGGATCTTCTCCGCAGATGTACAGGCCTTTGATTTTTCCCTCGATCGCTGCCGGAAATACCTCCGTCGCCCGAAGTCCCGGCTTCGGGTTCAGCGGAACTCCCCAGGCCTTCTCGAATTTCTTCCGTACAGCCTCATTGTCCACTTTCTGATATCCCGGATAATCCGTTGACATTGCGCCCATATCACAGGCACCCTGCACATTATTCTGGCCGCGCAGCGGGTTCACGCCGCAGCCGCTCCGGCCGATCTTGCCGCAGATCGCCGCCATATTGGAGAGGCTCATAACGCCTTCGGTTCCGGTGGAATGCTCCGTCACGCCGAGGCAGTAGATGATCGGCGCTTTCTTCGCGCAGGCATACATTCTGGCCGCTTCGCGAAGCATATCCGGGTCAATGTGGCAGATCTCTCCGACTCTCTCCGGCGTATACTCCGCCACCAGTTTCTTCAGTTCCTCAAAACCTTCTACATATTTTTCGATGTATTCGTGATCGATCAGGTCCTCCTCGATCATCACATGCATCATGCCGTTCGCAAACGCCACATTGGTTCCCGGACGGAGCTTCAGATGAATGTCCGCCTGTCCGGAAAGCCCGATATTGCGCGGATCAACCACGATGAGTTTTGTGCCGTTCTTCACCGCCTTCCGGATCTGCATTCCGATGACCGGATGCGCTTCCTCCGGATTCGAACCCACGAGAAGAATCGCATCGACATCATGCGTGATGTCATAGATCGGATTCGTCATCGCGCCGGAGCCGAGGGTCTTCGCCAGTCCCGCGACCGAGGCCGAGTGACAGACTCTTGCACAGTTGTCCGTCGTGTTGGTTCCGAAGCAGGTGCGGACCATCTTCTGCACCATGTAGACGTCTTCGTTGGAAGATCGGGAGCAGGCAAATCCCGCCAGAGAATCGCACCCGTATTTCTCCCGGATCTCCAGAAACCGCTTCGCCGTATAAGAGATTGCCTCCTCCCATGTGGCTTCCCGGAATGTGCCGGTGCTCCGGTCTTTGATCAGCGGTTTCTTCAGCCGGTCCTCCGCGTGAACGAAATCAAAGCTTCCGTTTCTTCCTTTGACGCAGAGTCTCCGGTGATTCGCCGGTCCGTCCGCCGATTCTACATTGACAATCCGTCCGTTTTTCACCACGAGGTCAAACTGACAGCCGGTTGCGCAGTGCGGACAGGTCGTCCGGACTTTCTTTACTTCCCACTCCCGGTAGTTCTTCTCCCGCTTCAGGACAATCGCTCCGGTCGGACAGACGGATGCACAGTTTCCGCAGCTCTCGCACTCCGTCTCCTTATAATTCTTTCCAAACGGCGCTTCCACAATATGGAAATTGCCGAGACGGCCGCTTTTGATCGCCCCGTTGCAGGCAATCCGGTGACATACGTTGATGCATCGCTGACAGTGAATGCATTTGCTCGGATCGTAGCTGATATACGGGTTATCGTCCAGCAGGGGAAGCTTTGTTTCGATCTTCACGCGGTTTCCCTTGTGCTCCGCACGTTCCACGCCGTATTCATTGCAGAGTTTCTGGAGCTCACACGTTCCGTTTGCCGGACAGCTCATGCAGTCCTGGTTGTGATTTGACAAAATGAGCTTCAGCATATTTTTCCGGTAGTCGGTCAGTTTTTCCGACTCCGTCGTGATCTCCATTCCTTCCGCCACTTTGGTTCTGCAGGCCGGAAGAAGCATGTCAAAACCGTTCGCCTCCACCATGCACATTCTGCAGGAACCGATATCGGACACGCCTTTCAGATAACACAGCGTCGGAATCACAATGCCGCGCGCTCTCGCCGCTTCCAGGATGGTCGTTCCCTCTTCCGCCTGACAGCGGGAGCCGTTCATCGAAAAAGAAATCATTCTCCTCTTCCTCCTTCCATCGCACCGCAGCCGTAGTGATCGCAGCGAAGGCATCTCCCCGACTCCCTCAGCGCCTCTTCCGGTGTCATCTTTAATTCCACATGTTCAAAATTGGTCCTCCGCTCAAACGGATCCTTCTCCTCGATCTCCGCTCTTCCGGTCGGAATACACGGATTCGGCACTGCAGCCGGAATCTCCGCATCCAGTTTTATCTTATGGTGGTATCCGAGATACTCATCAATGTTAAAGGCCGCAACCTGTCCCGCTGCGATCGCGTTGATCGCGGTGGACGGACCGGTCACGCAGTCGCCGCCGGAAAAGACACCGTCCATACCGTTGACCATGCAGGTCTCATCCGCGTCGATCCGTCCGCGGTTCGTCGGAATTCCCTCCTTTTCGAACGCCGCGACATCACTCCTCTGTCCGACGCCAAGGATCAGCAGATCACACTTGAAACGGTACGGATAGTTGCTGGAATGTTCCGTCGTCACAAATCCCAGCTTGTCGATCGGTCCGACAATCTCCGGCTGAAGCCATACCGCGTGCACTTCGTTCGTCACCGGATCTGTCTCGATATTCAGAAAGTTCAGCAGTGTCCGGAACCGGACTCCTTCCTGCATCGCCGACTCGATCTCGCTCTCCAGCGCGGTGTAATCGTCCCGTTTCCGCGTAAAGACATGAATGGATTCCGCATTCAGTCTCGCTGCGGTCCGCGCCGCATCCATGGCAACATTTCCGCCGCCGATCAGCACAACCTTTTTTCCGGTGAGATCCGTCATCCGGCCGGTCGCCGCCTCCTGGAGAAAATCTGCCGCGGGAATGACATTTTTGGCGTCCGCCCCTTCCATCGGCATCCGGTTTCCGATCTGCGCGCCGATTCCGAGATAGACTGCGTCATGACCGTTCCGGATTTCCTCAAAGGTGATGTCCTTTCCAATCTTGATCCCCGTACAGACATGAATATCGCCCGCTTTCAGAATCGCATGGATATCCTCATCCAGCCGCGCTTTCGGAAGCCGGTACTCCGGAATTCCGTACCGGAGCATACCGCCGAGTTTTTCATGCTCTTCATAGAGATCGACTTTATGCCCCATCAGGGAAAGAAAATACGCCGCGGTAAGTCCGGACGGTCCGCCCCCGACGATCGCAACCTTCTTCCCGGTACAGACATTTTTTTCCGGTGTCGGGACAGTATCCGCTGTCACGCAGTCCACCGCGTATTTCTTGAGTCCGCGGATATTAAGCGGCGCATCGATCAGGGAACGGCGGCATTTGCGCTCGCACGGATGCTCGCAGACCATCGCACAGGCGGTCGGGAACGGGTTCCGGTTCCGGATGACTTTGATCGCCCCCGCATAATCCCCCGCCTTGATCATGGCAATGTATCCCGGAACATCGACATGAGCCGGGCACAGTGTCACACACGGAATGGTCTGACTTGCGTTTCCGACGCAGCGGCGCTCCCGGATATGACTTTCATATTCATCCGCGAACTCCTCCAGCGACTCCAGAATCAGCTTTGCTCCCGCAACGCCGACCGCGCAGTCTGCCGTCTCCGCGATCATGCGGCATTTGCTCTCGATCTCCTTCAGCACGTCGCTGTCCGCATCGCCGTTGATGATACTCTTCAGCAGAAAGTCAACCTCTCCCAGCCCGTCACGGCACGGAACGCATTTTCCGCAGGACTGATTCATGGAAATCTGGAGAAGTGACCGGTACAATACGAGAGGGCACATCCCCGGCGGATACGATGTCATTCTTGCCCGGAATTTCCGGAGCACGACATCGGTCCGGTCATTGAGACTGCCCTTTTTCATCAATGATCTCATAGCTACCCCCTGAACAAATTTTTTATTCAATGGACCATCGTCCTATATCCTTTATTTTATCAGAGTTGTCAGCAATCGTCGTTGTTTCCTTTTAATTTTTAAAAAACTTTTTTGCCGCGCAAAAATCAGCGATGGACTCACCGTTTCCCGGAATCCATAAATCTTATCATTTCATAATACGGTATTTCCTGAAAATCATTTTTGACGTAAGCCTTTATCGCCCTTTTGTTTTCTTTTTCCACTTCCAGTCTGTGCACGGCATCCGGATACTGTGTCTTGAGGTAATCAAAGAACCGGGTGGCAACGCCGGTCCCTCTCAATTCATTTTCCAAATACAGATCTTCGATCCAGATGCAGGGTCTGCCGAATTCCGTGCTATAGCTGTGCGCGACCATTGCATAGCCCTTGATCGATCCTTCCCGGTCCGGAAAAACAAATCCTTCCAGATAGGGGGAATCCGATATGCATTCATCCACATCATTGATATAGATCTCTTCCGATCCGTCTGTTATTACCGCATCGGAATGATAAAAATCTTTCATCTTCGCCAGCACATAAGGCCTGTCTTCCGCTGTCATTCTTCTCATGTTCTCTCTCATTTTATCTCGTTATCTCTTTTTGTCTCGTTATCTCTTTTTGTCCCGCTATTGCTCTTTTGTTTCTTCATCTCTCATTTTGTCTCTGAAAATGCCGGTTTGCGGTTCTCCTGTTCTTCTCCGGCAAGCGCTCTTTCATCCGATTCCCGGATCATCTTTACATGCGGGATTCCATCCTCGATAAAGGCATCCGATACGACGCGAAATCCTTCTCTGGCATAATATCCGATCGCATACTGCTGTGCCTCCAGATAGATTTTCTTTGCGTGAAACCGCTCTTCCGCAACCCTGATTCCACAGCGAAGAAGCTGTCCTCCCACACCTTTTCCATGTTCGAGAGTGACAACTCTTCCGATCTGCGCAACGCCTGCCGCCTCATCATTCCAGAAAACCCGAAGGCATGCCGCCACACGTCCCTGCTCATTCAGGCAAAACACATGGTACGCATCCTGATCCTTATCATCCAGATCCGGATACAGGCATTCCTGTTCGATGACAAAGATTTCAAATCTTGTTTTCAGAATCTCATACAGTTCGGAAACGGTAAGGTCCGCAAAACGTTTAACATAGAATTTCATGGACGTTTTCCTCCTGAAAAAACAGGCATCCGTCCACGAATCTTATAGCGCATACACGCCGTACCTGCGATCCGGGGGTCGGATGCCATCATGCTGCTGTTCCGGTGAACCGCAGCGGCAATTTGTTTATTCTCTTTATGGATAAAATTCTACTCCCGTTTGGCCGGCATGTCAATTTTGGTCATTTCATCGTTTCTTTTCCCTGCACTCATCTCAGAATCAGTCTCGGAATCCGGAGGTGATGAATGATCACGATCCCGACATCCATAAAAAGATGCGCAATCAGCGTCGAGACCAGAACTCCGTTGGATTTCCACAGAAACTGACTGAAAAAGCCGTACCAGATGATGAACGCCGAATACGCCCCCATCAGGAAAAGTATCGGCAGATTCTTCCACAATCCGGCCATATCGCCTTTGAACCCATCCCAGGTGACATCAAAGTAAAACAGTCTGCCGATTACCATCATCACAAAATAGATGATAATCGTCCCGTAATTCGGACTCTGATAGATAAAACAGATGTAGACCAGAATCAGGATGACATAGATGGAACTGAGCAGCCGGATGCTGGATCTCTGTTTCGCGTCGATATAGCGAAGCCGTACCAGAACACGGTCAAATATGCGGTTCAGAACCATGGCTGCCATCAGGAACGCCACCAGAATCCAGTCTTTGTATGTATCCCATATCCGATGTACCGTGCGCAGATTGATCCGGTCATTGATGATGTAGTAAAGGCTGAGAAGCAGCAGCACCGCCGTGCTGGCAAATGCCATCTCATAAAAGGATTCGATGAACGCAAACGAGCGAATGTCGATGGGGTGCCGCGGCAAATCCGCATACCGGCTCTCTCCGCTTCGGGTATCCCGTTCTTTCCGGAACCGGGCGATCGCAATGATCAGTCCCATAACGACAAGCAATGCGAGAAAGCTGATCAGAAAATACGGACCCGCTTTTTTCAGATCAAAGTAATGCTGTGCATATTCCTGTAATTCCATAAAACTGCTGAACCTGACTTTCCGGCCGGAGATCCGGTTTCCGGATCTCTTCTCCTTTTTTTATGCGTTTTTGCATTTCATAGAAGTGCTATCACAGGACGGATGGAAATGCAAGTGATTATATTTTATCCACTTTAAGATTTCTTCGGCTAAAACCTATTATCATCTCTGTCATCCGCGCCGAAAAAACACCCGAAAAGACTGTAACATCTGGAACAGCAGAACTCCGGAAAGGATATCTATATGCTTCAGAAACAATTTACCTTTCAGACATTGGACGAATTGAACAGAATCTGTTCTCAGATCTCCGAAAGCGATTCCTATCAGACCGCTTCCGGCATTCTCCTTCAGCTCAGCAATCCGAGACTCGATACCGATGATGACAAAATCATGGAAATCATCCGCGAAAAATGCGGCAAAGCATGTCTTATCGGCATTACCAGCGCCAATATCGCCGATCTGGAATTCGATATCAGCGAGAATCCCGCAGAGCTGAATGTGACCTATTTCCGCACGACAACGCTCACAAAATTTGATTATGATATGACGCAAATGACGGGCTTTGTGGCCGGCCGTATTCTGAATGAACAGCTGCAGCAGCTCCCTGATGCAAAATGCATGATGATCTGTTATTCCTGCAGCAGTGCGGTCAGCCATGCATTTCATGAGGAAATCAGCCACCACAAGATCCCGATCTTCGGAGCCAAGGCCGGACGAAGCATCCGTGCGCTGAATACGGCATATGTATACGGCAGTACCGCCCGTGCCGACGGCATCACCGTCGTCATTTTCTCCGGCCGGGATCTCCGGTTTTATATGGATAACTGCCTCGGATTCAAAGAAATCGGCATCGAGATGACCGTAACCCAGACCAGCGGCGATCAGATCATCACCGAGATCGACCACAAACCGGCAGTGGACGTCTACTCCAAATACCTAAATGTACGCCCGAACCGCTACTTTGTGCAGAACGTATGTGAATTCCCGCTGGTGTTTCACCGGCGAAACTGTGTGGTCTCCAGAGTTCCGTCCGCGTGCGGGGAAGACGGCTCCATCCACTTTACGTCCGACGTGATCAAGGGCGAGCATTTCCGTCTTTCCTACGGAAATCCCGACCAGCTTCTGCGCATTGTGAACCAGTCCTCCGAGAACCTCAAAAAGTTCTGCCCGGAAGCGGTCTTTCTCTTTGAATGCGGAAACCGCGTTCGTTTTCTGAAGACGGCCGCCCATCAGGATACTGCGGGCTACCGCGCTTTCTTCCCGGAACTCTCGGTGTCCGTCGGATACGCAGAGCTCTTCTTCTCCTCCACCGGAGACGGCAGCGCGCTGAACAGCGCTCTGGTCGCGGTAGGTCTTACCGAAGATGCCTCCGCGAAGAATACGGTTCGAACCTGTCTCAATGAGATCCGGGATACCCCCGTACCGGAACAGGAAAACGAGTATGTTCCCTTCGTCGACCGGATTCTTCATCTTCTGGAGACGACATCCGGCGAACTGGATGCACTCAACAAGGAGCTGGGCCGGATTGCATACACCGATCAGCTCACCAGAATTTACAATCGCTGGGAGCTGGAAAACAAGCTCCACGAAATCCTGAAGCTCCGGGAATCCGATCACGCACCGGCCTCTCTGCTTTTTATGGATATCGATCATTTCAAGCGGGTCAATGATACCTTCGGCCATGATGTCGGCGATATGGTACTTCGCGCAACCGTCGATCTGATCAAGGAAAGCCTGCAGCCAAAGCACGTTTTCGGCCGCTGGGGCGGAGAGGAATTTATCTATGCTCTTCCGGATACCCCCCTCCCGGAGGCAATGGCCTTTGCCGAGAAACTTCGGGCAAAGATCGAAGAAAACTGCTATGTCACCGTCAAGCACATTACCATGAGCTTTGGCGTGACGGCCGTAAAAGATAACGATTCGCTGGAGTCATTTGTCAAGCGGGCCGATGAGGCGCTGTATCAGGCAAAAAAAGGAGGACGAAACCGGGTGGTTGGAATCTGAGGCCGGATCCATTGATCCGACCTGCACCTTCCGTCCCGGATGCGTCCTTCTTCATCCTCTGCGTCTTACGATCTCCAATATGCTGTGATGCTGTATTTTCCTCGGTTCAAATTTGATGAGACTGAACACAATCTGCATGACAATGCCAGCTCCGAAAGTACTGACGATGGTGCCGATTCCAACCGGACCGCCCAGCATCCATCCAAACAGAAGAGCCATCGACAGTAGACCGAACTGAACCGCTCCGATCGGGAATCGGCGGAGCCTTTTTCCAAGTCCGACCAGAAGGGTGTCCCTCGGTCCGCAGCACTGGGCGGAGGACATATAAAAATACTGGCCGACGGACATCAGCGCAAGTCCCGCCACAATAGTCAGACATCCGGTCAGGATGCCGTTCGTTTTGGGCAGCGTATCCAGATCATTGAAGATCTGCACAAAATTTCCGGTCAGCAGCGCGTCCAGAACGGTTCCGAAACCGATCTTTTCATGCATCCACACGTCGATCAGCAGAATGAGAATGCCCATCACCGTCATGGAAAGTCCATAATTCAGCGGTGTCTGTTTCGCGATTCCCATACCGAAACAGTCCCACGGCGAAAGACCGAGATCCGCACGGATCGTCAAATGCACCCCCAGTGCAAAGATCAGCAGTCCCCCTATGATCTGAATCCACCCTGTAACCATTTTCTTCCGGCTCATAACACACTCTCTTTTCCGTTTTTCTTCACTATAACATATATTTCATACGGAAAAAACCGCCGGGAGAATTCGGTTTAACGCCTCAGCACTGTCTTTATCCCCACACTTCCTCTGCAATCTCTTTGACCAGCTTCAGCTTCGCCCACTGTTCTTCTTCGGTCAGCTTGTTGCCGATCTCGCAGGATGCAAAGCCGCACTGCGGACTCAGGCAAAGCCGCTCCAGCGGAATGTACCTCGCCGCCTCGTGAATCCGGTCGATCACGGTCTGCCTGTCTTCCAGTACCGGCGACTTTGTGGTGATCAGGCCCAGAACCACTTTCTTGTCTTCCGATACTCTGGCCAGCGGGGCAAATCCGCCGGACCGCTCATCATCATACTCCAGAAAGAGCGCGTCAACCTTTTCCTTTGCAAAGACATAATCCGCAACCGGGTCATACGGACCGCTCGTAAAATAGGTGGAATGGTAGTTACCGCGGCAGATATGCGAGTTGATCACCATGTCTGCCGGCTTTCCTTCGAGCGCAAGGTTATTGACTTTCAGAAGCTGTGCCTTGACTTCCTCCAGATCGATTCCGAGAGCCTTGTATCTCTGTTTTGCCGCATCCCCGACAATCGCTCCCCAGGTACAGTCATCGATCTGAAGATTCCGGCAGCCCGCTTCGTAGAACTGACGGATCACATCCCGATATGCGGCCGCAATGTCCTCGATCAGCTCATCATTTGTCGGATAGAACTTCCGGGTCGACTCGATATTGACCGGGACGATCATCTGCTGGAAAGTCTGTGCCGGTGCCGGAATGGTGTATTTCGCAACGGTGTTTTCATCCTCAAACTGCTTCAGGAACTTAAAATACTCCACAAACGGATGTGCCTTCGCCCGGATCTTTCCGACAAGATACGTGTCATCCAGCACGGCAAGTTCCTGATTGAACTGCACGCCGTTTCCCGTCGCTCTGTGCTCCACGCCTTCCAGTCCCCACATAAAGTCGAGATGCCAGAAGCTTCTCCGGAATTCACCGTCGGTGATCACGTGAAAGCCGAGTTCTTTCTGCTTTCTGACCACGTTCGCAATCTCCGCATTGACCACGTTATCATATTCCTCCTGACCGATCGTTCCTGCCTGATAAGCAGCCTTCGCCTCTTTCAGTGCCTGCGGTCTCAGGAAACTCCCGACAAAATCATAGCGAAACGGTGTCTGTAATGTACTCATCGTGTCAAATCTCCTCTCCGTAAAATGTGTTCTATGCTGAGGAGTATAAGTCTATTATTTTGATAGGTAAAATATATATTCTTGTGGTTTCTCCATAGCTTCCATCTATCGTGCATGGTATAATTCAAATGTGTTCTATACCCAAGCGAATCGATTCGCGTTTTTCGACAGGAAAGGAGAACATCTGTGGGCAATGACTTCCGGGAAAAGAGAACATCCCGTCAGCCAATGACTCCGGATGATACAGCCGCATGACCATCAAACAACTCCAATATGCCGTCACCGTAGCGGAAACCGGTAATATCACCGAGGCCGCCAAAAAACTGTTTATAGCGCAGCCGAGTCTCACCACCGCAATCCATGCGCTGGAGAAAGAATACGGAATCACGATATTTTCCAGATCAAATAAAGGGATTGAACTCACGCCGGACGGCGACGAGTTTCTGGGATATGCGAGACAGATTCTGGATCAGGCCAATCTGATGAATGAGCGCTACACGGGAAAGACCATGGGAAAACAGCGGTTCTGCGTCTCTTCCCAGCACTATTCTTTTGTCGTGGAAGCCTTCGTCCGGCTTCTGAAAGAACAGGGCGGCGACAAATACGAATTTCATATGCGGGAAACGCAGACCTATGACATCATCGATGACGTGGCGCGCCTTCGAAGCGAGATCGGTATCCTCTACCTGAATGCCTTCAATGAAACGATCATCCGCAAGTCACTCCGCGACAACGATCTGACATTTACCCCGCTTTTTACCGCAGATCCGCATGTCTTTATCGGCAAGAAGAATCCGCTTGCCGGAAAAGCAGCGCTTACGCTAGATGATCTGAAACCCTATCCCCGTCTCTCTTACGAGCAGGGAAGCCACAATTCGTTTTATTTTTCCGAGGAAATCCTGAGCACCGTCGACTGTGACAAGGACATTGTCGTCTGCGACCGGGCCACCCTGTTCAACATGCTGATCGGTCTGAACGGGTATACCATCTGCAGCGGTGTCATCAGTGAAGAGCTGAACGGCCCGAACATCATCGCCAAGCCGCTTTCCATAAAAGACCATATGGAGATCGGCTATATTCTGCCGACCTCCATACATCCGTCTCCGCTCACGCTCAGCTATATTGAAATTCTGAAAAGTCTGGTCTGACCCTACATTTTCCCGTCGGAGTTCTCTCTCCGGACCCGGACAATGTCGGTGACATCCTGACACATTCCGAGTATGCAGAGCTGACTGTTGAAATTGTAATACTTCAGTTTGGTTGTCTGGAAGCAGCGGCGATTGCCCGCGGCATCCAGAACGTCCTCGATGAATACGTACGGCTCGTTCATGGAAAGTGCTTTCTTATCATCTTCGATGAAGTGTGATGCCGTCTTTTCATCAAAAATCTGGGAGTCCGTCAGGCCGATAACGCCGGCCGGACCGGTCTTGTGCGCGTACTCCGCAAACGCCTGGTTGCAGGCGATATATACGCCTGTTTTCGCCAGTTTGGTAAATGTGAGACACGGCATGTTGTCGAGCAGTGAGATGATGGTATCCTTCAGTTCCGCTGTGGTCGAAAGCCCGTGAGCCATGTACCGCGGCGTATCCTCACTGTTTTCCGCTCTCTGTCCGGAGTCCGCACCGTCAGCCGTCTCCGTGCTGACCGCCAGAACCGCTACCGCGATCGCGGTGATATTCGTAACCGGATTGACGGCAATCCGGCGAATCATGGTATGAACAATCGTATCCAGTCCTACATTTTCGTCAATAATCGCACGCTTGCCATCGCGGACGCACTGCATCACACCTCTCAGGAACAGCGTTCCGCTCTCCGCGTCCGGATCCATGAGATCGATTTCTTCGGTACTGTAGTCCACGTTCATGGTTCGCTTCAGGAAATCGCGATAAGACTGGTTGCAGCGGCTGTACCAGAGTCTGGTTCCGTTCACCTCTATGATACACATGGGCAGCGTGTTAAAATAATGTGCCAGCGAAGAATCCGTCTCACTGGAAAGCGCCGAGAAATCATACAGGTTGATGCGGCCGATGGAAGCATAGTATCCCGCCTCCGCCGGATTCTCGTATTCCAGGGCGCCTTCTTTTCCCTTCGAAGCAACGATCTCTTCAAATGAAACCGGTTTTCCGTAATAGAATCCCTGAATTCTCGTGCATCCAATCTCGCGCAGGAACTCCACCTGCTCCGCTTTTTCCACGCCCTCGCACACCGTCTCGATCTTCAGACTCATCGCCATGTTGACCAGCTCGGTGAGAATGATCTTTCCTTCGTCCCCCTCATCAAAGCGCTCCATAAAGCTCATGTTGAACTTGATGAGATCGAACGGAATCTGATTCAGACCGTCCAGCGAGGAGTATCCGCTTCCGAAATCATCCATCCATACCGGGAAGCCGAGTTTCCGGAACCGGGCGATCTGCTCTTTCATGAATTCAAAATCGCTTCCGATGATGCTCTCCGTGATCTCGATCGTGATCATGGAATGATCGACGCCCGCCTCGTCCACTCTGCGGCAGATTTCCTCGACGATGTCACAGCTCTCGAAATCCATGCGGGAAAGGTTGATCGACTGCGGTACCAGATACATCCCCAGACGTTCCTGTTCCTTCATCTTTTTCAGAACCTGTTCCACCACATAGAGATCCAGCTTATAGATCAGCTTGGCCTCCTCCAGCGCCGGAATAAAGTATCCCGGTGACAGGAATCCGAATTCCGGATCAATCCAGCGGGCCAGTGCCTCCTCATCGCACACCTTTCCGTCGGCCGCGCGGACAATGGGCTGATAATAGACCTTTATCCATCCTTCCTTCAGGGCGCGGTCGAGATTCTGAATGATATGAACGTTCATTTCGCCCTGTTTCCGCATCGTCTCGTCATAGTACGCGATGGAGGAAGACATTTCTCCCCGGTTCAGATCACAGGCAAACTTGGCGCGGTCGCACGCAATGCTGACATCGACCTCCTCGAGACGGTTCGGATAAATGCCGACACGGATGGACATCCGTTTTCCGTCGATTGCGGTCTCACAATCCCTCAGCACCGCTTTCAGAATCTCATCTACCCTGTCCTCATCCGCAACTGCCGTAAAATGGTCACCTCCGAAACGGCAGATTCGCTGTGCGCCGAAATGCCTCGCCAGAATTTTGGCGAGATTCATGATCATTTTATCGCCTGTCTTAAATCCATACTGGCGGTTGTAGTGCCGGATTCCGATGATATCAATGTACACCATCACGGGATTCAGCCCCTCCGCCTGCATTTTTTCCTTCTCCTGCAGTGCGAGGGTGAAGAAATGCCGCATATTGGGCAGATCCGTCATCCGGTCATAGAGTATCTGATGATTCAGGTTCTCAATGTACTGCCGGATCTGATCTCTCATCCGCTTGAATGCGCCGGTCAGGGCACCGATCTCATCCCGCCCCTCATAATTCAGGTCAACCGTGTAATCGGCATCCGCAAGCCTCTGGGAAGCATCCGTCAGCTGTTTCAGCGGATGCATGATCGCTCCCATCAGGAACGACACCAGAACGGCAAACACACCAATGATCAAAATCGCAATCATCGCAATGTCACGGACAAGCCGGATCCACGGCGCATTGATTTCGTCGGTCGGCACAACACAGAAAAGTGTCAGACCGTTGGAAAGAGTGGAGTAGGACACCTGCCGGTTCACATTATCCGCAGTATAACGGATCAACGCATTGCCACTGTTTTTGCCCTGCAGGAGCTGCTCATCCACTCCAAACTGCATCTCATCCTTTCCGGTGCCGATCGGGAAATCCGGGTGATAGACCACCCTGCCGTTGGCCGCCAGAAGACATACATATCCCGTCTTGTAAATCCGGACGTCCTTCAGCTGATCCACCAGCGTATCGCAGGAAATATCCATGCCGATCAGTCCGATAAACGTCCCCGCCTTATAAATCGGCACAAAATAGGAGTACACCCACTGGTCTTCGAAGACATACGGTCCAACCCAGCCCGGCCGGCCCATGCTGACAGCCGCCTCGTACCATGTGGCGCCCAAATACTCCTCCGGTTCAAGATTTACAACATCCAGCGGCGTCTGTTCAATCAGTCCGGTTTTCCCGATCTTCCGGTAGTAGAATCCCTGTTCACTGCTGCTGAATTCCGGATTGATGCAGTAGAAATACGAAATGATTCCCTGCGTATTGTCCGCCACGCCGGAGAAAAGATCCTGAAGCCGGCCACAGTATGCGTGAAGATATTCATCAAGCGCTGTCTTCTGTTCCGGCGTCTGCTCCGAAGTCCCGGTCCGGACTGCACCGGATTCGGTCAGAAAAACGCTGTCCAGATCTTCAATTGCGACATTTGCCATAATCTCGGCAGACTGTTCAATACTGCCGAAATACTTCTCCAGTGTTTTTTCCCGGTCTTCATTGATCAGGTTCATCATTCTCACGGAATTCTGATCCGTCTCATTGTGACCGATGAGATAACTGGCCCCCAAAACGGCCATCGTACT
Organism: [Clostridium] aminophilum DSM 10710; assembly: GCF_000711825.1. Taxonomy (GTDB): domain Bacteria; phylum Bacillota; class Clostridia; order Lachnospirales; family Lachnospiraceae; genus Clostridium_R; species Clostridium_R aminophilum. The sequence goes on from NZ_JONJ01000001.1 coordinate 116,522, forward strand.
CGTAAGAATAATCAGAACCGTGCTCACCGTAATGGTAAATCGTATCGAACGCATCCCTGCTCACCTCATTCCTGTCTGCCGCCGCGCTCATTCTGCGATCGTTTTATACCAAAAGAATTATTCCTTTTTATCGGTTATGGTCATCTCCCGATACTTGTTCTTGACAGAACCGTTCCAGGATGCCTGAATGCCGCCCAGTCTTTCCGACGTGACATAATAGCGCTCTCGGGAATACAAAGGAATCCAGGCTGCATCCTCCTGTACAATGGTCCGCTCCAGATCCTGATACTCGCGGATGCGATCCTTTGGATCCGCGATTCCCCTCGCGATCTGAATGCGGTTCATCACGCGGTGATCCGGATAGCACAGGCTCCGGTACGTCGTATTATGCTCATTGCCGAAGAAGGTGAAGATGAAATTATCCGGATCATTGAAATCTGCCATCCATTGCGCAGTATAGCATGTCAGTTTTCCCTTCTTGCGCCGGTCCATAAAATCTTTCTCGTCGATGACTTCAATATTCGCGTGGATTCCGATCTTTTCCCACATGGCCGCCGCCAGCCGGAGAACGGACAGCTCCCATTGGGTGGAAGCGGAATTCACGCTCACCGTCAGTTTACAGCCGTTCGGATATCCGGCCTCTTCGAGGAGTCTGCGGGCATTCTCCGGATCATAGGGAATCTCCGGAAGTTCCGGATTGAACCCATACAGCCCGTGCGGAAAAATACCGTTTTCCACCAAGCCCCGGTCTCCATACACTGCCGTCAGCAGCTGCCGCCGGTTCAACGCCATCTGCATCGCCATGCGAACCGCTTTCCGGTTCAGCGGCGCGATCGTCTCATTCATTGCAATATATGTGATGCCGATCCGCGGAACATGGAAAAGCCGTTCCTGATACCGGTCCCCGTGCAGAAAATACTCTGCCGCATTTCCGACTTCATCCAGATCGAGCACGTCGATTTCCCCGTTTTCAAACATTCTCCGGATTTCTCTTGCATCATTGGCAAACCGAAGGTCAAGGCCGTCACATTTCGGCGCCCCCTGCCAGCATGCTGGATTCGCTTTCAGAAGCATTCCTTCCTGCGGAATCCACTTCCAGAGGATGAAGGATCCGGTTCCGACCGTCCACTCCGGATCGGTTCCAAACCGGTCACCTGCCTCCGTGGTTGTCTCCTGATCCAGAATGGACGCGCCCGGCATGGAAAGACAGGCTAAAAACGCCTCAAAGGGCTGCGCCAGCGTGATCCGGAAATCATGGTCGTTCAGGATCTCAAATCCGGTCAGATGATCGGTTTCTCCGTTTTTCAGGGATTCCGCGCCCTCGATGATGTCCACGATATCGCTGTTACAGGAATCCGGATGCGTCAGGAGACGCTCAAAGGTATACAGCACATCCGATGAAGTCAGATTCTCTCCGTTGCTGAACGTCACATTATTTCTCAGATGAAACGTATAGCTTTTTCCATCCTCCGAAACATCCCAGGATTCGGCCAGCGACGGCAGAATCTCCATATTTCCGCCCGCATCATTTTCCATCTCGACAAGACGGTTGAACACATTCTGCGCAACCGTGTAGTGAATGGATGTGCACTGAAAATCGACCGTATCCGGTTCATCCTCCACGGCAACAAGAAAACGGCTCACATCCGGTTCCTGCTCTTTCTCCTTCCGGTTCGATTCGTCACCGGAAAATCCGGCTCCACATGCAGAAGCAGACAGTGCAACCTGTATCGCAAGAAAACAGGCAAACGTCCGTTTCAGAAGCGTACGTTTCATGACGGTCTCCTTTCCCTGGCCGATCGCCGGCAAATGATCAACAATGTGCGTGTTTTCCCCATGTTATGATTCTTTAATTGAATTTTACCATGCTTTTTTACAAAAATCTCCATTATTTTTGTAATATTCCATACATTTTCACAATACGCCTTCTTCCCTTTGCGGCGTGCGTATTCCCTCATTCCTAAGGGACGCGCACGGACTCTGCGCGCCGCCAGGGCCTCACCGAGGCGTGAGCTTTGGCGAGTCAGCCTCGTAAATGAAAAACAGGCTGCCGCATCCGCTTTCGCAGATGCAGCAGCCCGCCGCGTTCCCGGTTCATTCCGGTTCTTACCCGATTCATTTCCGGTTCTTACGCCATGCCGCCGTACTCATATCCGGCATCTTCCACAGCCGCCCGGATGAGTGCCTCATCGACCTCTTTGGAATTGGTGATGGTTACCAGATTCTCTTCATGGGACGCCGCTGCGCTCTCAATCCCGTCGATCGCCTCCAGCGCCTTTTTCACATGAGCCTCACAATGTGCGCACATCATTCCGTTAACCGTAATTTTCATTTCGTTTTCTTCCTTTCGTGTCTCTGTTGCTTTTGCATCCACTGCTTTTGCTTCCGCTGTATTTGTTTCCGCAGTTTTTGTTTCCATTGCTTTTTCATCCACAGCGTGTGTTCCCGCCGTTTCCGCGTCCACGGTTTCCGTCTGCTGTGACAGCAGTTTTCCGGTTACCGTGTTTTGGATCTTTTTGTCCTTTTTATTGTCATATACCCGCAGCAGGTTCAGCCTCAGCGCGTTGGATACGACGCAGAAACTGGAAAGCCCCATGGCGGCCGCACCGAACATCGGATTCAGTGTCCAGCCGAACGCGGCCACATAGCATCCTGCTGCCAGCGGTATACCAATAACATTGTAGAAAAATGCCCAGAACAGGTTCTCGTAAATGTTCCGGATCGTCGCCCTGGAGATGCGGATCGCTGCCGCCACATCCAGAAGGCTCCCCTTCATCAGAACAATATCCGCCGCATCGATCGCGATATCGGTTCCGGCTCCGATCGCAACACCGACGTCTGCCCTTGTCAGAGCCGGCGCATCGTTGATTCCGTCGCCGACCATGACGGTCTTCCCGTGATCCATCAGTTTTCGGATGACTTCCTCTTTTCCGTCCGGAAGAACACCGGCCACAACCTCGTCAACGCCTGCCTGATCCGCGATGGCTTTCGCGGTCACCGGATTGTCTCCGGTCAGCATCACAACATGCAATCCCATTTTCTTCATCTGGGAGATCGCTTCCGCCGAGTCATCCTTTATGGTATCCGCCACAGCGATCATACCGATCAGTTTATGGTCTTCCGCAAAAAGAACCGGTGTTTTACCTTGCGCTGCAAGTTTCTCCATCTGTGCGTTCTGCTCTGCGGTCAAACCGCCGGTCAGGCCGGAAATGAACCGGGCGTTTCCGCCTGCGTATCTCACACCTCCGATCGTCGCCTGAAGACCGTTACCCGGAAGTACCTCAAATTCATCATTTTCCAGCATGGCAGTTCCGTTCTCTTCCGCATACGCCACAATCGCCCGGGAGATCGGATGCTCGCTTTTTCCTTCCAGCGAAAAAGCGGCACGAAGAAGATCGTCCGGACTCACGCCCTCCATCGGGGCCACATCGGTCACACGCATCTGGCCGGTTGTGATGGTGCCGGTCTTGTCGAGTGCGATGATCTGCGCTTTCCCGGCCATCTCCTGCACTGCGGCCGTCTTAAACAGTATGCCGGTCCTTGCGCCGACGCCATTGCCCACCATGATCGCAACCGGAGTCGCAAGGCCGAGCGCACACGGGCAGCTGATGACGAGAACCGATACCGCCCGCGCCATCGCGTAGCCGAATGACTCGCCCGCAAGAATCCACGCAGCGAAGGTGACTGCCGCAATCGCGATGACCACCGGCACAAACACCCCCGATACCCGGTCGGCGATCTTGGCGATCGGTGCCTTCGTCGCCGCGGCATCGCTGACCATCCGGATAATTCCGGCAAGCGTGGTGTCTTCTCCGACGCGGGACGCCTCGCAGACAAGATATCCGGAGGTGTTGATCGTCGCCGCGGACACCTTATCGCCCGCCTGTTTTTCCACCGGGACACTCTCCCCGGTCAGTGCGGATTCATTGACCGCACTCGCTCCCTGAATGACGATACCGTCCACCGGTATGCTGTCGCCGGGTCTGACCGCAAACCGGTCGCCCACTTTGACTTCCTCGACGGGCACTGTCCGCTCGGTCTCTCCATCCAGAAGCACCGCGGTCTTCGGCGCCATCTTCATCAGTGATTTCAGCGCGTCGGTGGTCTTTCCCTTGGATTTGGCTTCCAGCGTTTTTCCCACGGTGATCAGCGTCAGGATCATCGCCGCCGACTCAAAGTAAAACTGATCCATGTAATACATGATTCCCGCTTCATTCTGCGCCATCACGGCGGAAGTCATTGCAAACAGGGCATAGACACTGTAGGCAAATGACGCCGACGCGCCGAGGGCAACCAGCGTATCCATGTTCGGCGATTTGTGGATCAGTCCTTTCCATCCACTGATGAAAAACTTCTGGTTGATCACCATGACGATGCCGGAGATCAGCAGCTCATACAGTCCCATTGCAGCATGATTGCCGTCCAGAAACGCCGGAAGAGGCCAGTTCCACATCATGTGCCCCATCGATACGTACATCAACGGGATCAGGAAAATCAGCGAGGCGATCAGTCGCTTTTTCAGCTTCGGCGTCTCGGTATCCTTCAGCGCATCCGCTTCGTTTCCCTGCGAAGCCTTTGCCGCGCCGGCCGTTTTCAGGCTTGCGCCGTATCCCGCCTCTTCCACCGCTTTGATGATTTGCTCCGGCGATGCATTTCCCTCGACCCCCATGGAATTGGTCAAAAGACTGACGGCGCAGCTTTCCACGCCCTCAACAGCGTTGACCGCCTTCTCCACCCGGGTCTGGCAAGCCGCGCAGCTCATACCGGTTACATTGTATTGTTTCATCGTGTCACACTTTCTATTTTCTTCACTTCATCAGTTTCTGCAGCGTAACGACAAGCTCATCGATGATCTCATCGTTTCCCTGACGGATATTGTCCGCCACACAGGATTTCATGTGATTGGCAAGAAGCACCTTATTAAAGCTGTTCAGCGCGCTGGTGATGGCGGAGACCTGCACAAGGATATCCGTACAGTACGCATTGTTCTCCAGCATGCCTTCCACGCCGCGGACCTGTCCTTCGATCCGCTTCAGGCGGTTCATCAGATCCTTCCGCTCTTTCTCATCCCTGTCCTTGTGTTTTCCGGAACAGTGCGGACAGGCTGTCATTTCTGCGGTTTCTGTTGTTTCTGTTGTTTCCATATATCCCGTTGTTATTTTGGTCTCCTCAGATTTGACGGATTCATTCATTCCGCCGGTCTCCGTTGCACAGTGTTTGCACTTCGTCATTTCAGGCCTCCTGTTGAAAACGTGTTAAAACACGACTTTGTCGTATCCTCGCGGAGCGTATTCATGTCATAGAAAATTCGGAGAGTTTTCCTATGACATGCTATCAGCATTTCGGGAAAATTCCCGATAAAGTACAATACCCCACAGGGGTATATATCGTTCTTGAATCACAATATATACCCCCGCAGGGTATTTGTCAATTCCTGTTTGCTTTTTTTCTATCTGTTTTTTCTGCTCTTTTATCCGGTTTTATTCGATCTCTTCTTTTGCTTCCTCGATCAATGCCTTGACATCCGCGCCTTCCACATCCAGTCCGGTTGCCTTGATCACCTTGAACTCCGGAATCCCGTAGAAGCCCTGGGCCAGTGCCTTCACATATCCTGCGCCGTATACTTCCGGAACAAACCCTCCGCCGGCCGTTGTAACATATGTCAGCTTCTTTGCCCTGCAAAGTCCGACAGGCACGCCTTCCGGTGAATAGGAAAATGTGATCCCTACCACATTGATCTGCTCGAAATACTGCTTCAGCGTGGCCGGAAATGACAGATCCCAGAACGGTGCCGCGATCACAATCTCATCCGCTTTCGCAAACTGTCTCGCCCGCGTAAACATGGGATCTTCCCATTTTCCTTCCGCAATCAGCCGGTCCCTCCGGTTTAGAAAATCCTCATCCGCAGACGGAAAGGTCTCGTTATGTAAAACCACTTCCTCCACCGGCTCATTCCGTTCTGCCAGGAGGCACTCTGCCAGCTCTTTTGTTCTGGATCCTTTCCGCACACACGCGTTGATAAATAAAATCATCGTCTACCTCATTTCCTTCATTATTTCCTTCATTTTGAAAAATGAACCGTCGCCTGCGTCAGGAATTCATTTCCTTCTTCGATCTCCACCGCCTTCCATTCCGCCTCGGTTCCCTCATAGTAAATATCCTTTAATCCGGCAGCGGTTATGAAGGCCTGCTTCCCGATCTTTTTCAGACTGTTCGGGAAGTACAGTGTCTCAAGACCTTCACAGTACGCCATAGACTGCGGACCGATCACTTTGATTCCCTCGGCATAATGTGCTTCTTTCAGTTCGCCCGCATAGATTCCCGGAACCGGCTCGATCTCCTGCGGCCCAATATAGGAGGACGGGAAATAGATCACCCGGAACGGCGACAGATGGATCGCTCCCGGTTTCAGATGCTCCGTTCCCGCCGGAATAGAATAGATCTCATCGTTTTTTGCCTGCGGGTACGAAATCATTTCCTTTCCGTCCTTCGTGAAGAGCACACCGTCCACCGCCTTGAACAGCGGATTGTTCTCTGCCAGTTCAAAGGACTCCAGCTTATGATTGCCGCCGAAGGCCTCGCTCATCTCTTTCACACTGGACGGGATACGGATTCGGGTAATTTCTGTCAGATTTTTAAAGCTCACCGGTGCCAGCGTCTCGACGCCTTCCGGTATCTCATATCCGGTCTTTCCGTTCAGGTTCGGGACACGGTAGATTGTTTTTCCGTCTCTGGAATACAAAATGCCGTCCTTCGACATATAACGTTCATTGCCTTCGGCCACATCATATGCCGAAATGGGATAATTCAGAAATGCGGAAGGAGCCATATCTTTCAGTGTCGATGGAAATACCACACTCACCCTGGAATCAATATCCGCAAAGGCATACTGATCGATATACTCGCACCCTTCCGGAATGACGATCCGGCCGGTATTTCCGCCGATTGAACTAACCGCAAAGCAGTCTTTTTCAAGAATTCTCACATGCGGCATGTTAACATTGTTCAGCTTTTCACAGTAGTAAAATGACGCCTCTCCCACGTAATCCAACGACTTCGGAAGTTCCGTGCTCTCCAAAGCGGTAAAATTCAGAAAGGCACATTTTCCGATTCCGGTAATGCCTTCGTCCACGATCACATGCTGTGCCTTGTCCTTATACTCAATCCACGGCGGATAATCCCCTTCATAGTCATGTTCCGCAAAAAGCGAACCTCCGTAGTCCTTCATCGGACCTGTCCCCCGGATCCGGATTGTTGCGGTACTGTCGTTATACTCCCAGGTCAGCCGGTCCTCTGTAACCACCGCTCTTTCTGTGTAATCTTTAACCTGTACAGTCTCAGACGTAGTCTCCTGCACCGCTGTCTCTTCGCCGGCGGCTCCGCTCTCACCGATCGCTCCCGCAGCGGTCTCCGCTCCGGACACGGCCCCCTCGGCAGACACCGGCGCCGCAGAAGAATCGGCTGCGCCGGATCCTCCACAGCCGGCGGTAGCGGCTAACGCCGCGATTGAACCGATGATCATAAGATATCCCAATCTTTTTTTCATAAGCAGGTCCTCCCCGTATGCTGGCAAAGCCTATTCCAAATTCATAAGTTGATGGTTTTCTACTTTTAAATTCATTATACATAATTCCCATTATGAAAGAACTAAGGAAACACTAATTATATCAGCGTTTCCTTAGAGCCTCCGACGGATGTCACGGATTTTCAAAGGAAATTGCTGCTTTGCAGCGAAAATCCGGCCGGGGAAACGCTTTGCTCAGCGTTTCCCTAAAAAAATCCCGCTGACAGAGCCCATACTCCGTCAACGGGATAGATGATTATAACATGCTTTTTATCGTATTTCCTTACCGCTTACAATGCGCTGTGCAGAATTTCCATCGACTCCCTTAACTGGCCTACCGGAATCTGGCCCGGTGCAGAGGCTGCGCCCACGGTTCCAAAGGTCATGGAGGATCCGAACACCTCTCCGCACAGGCGGGAGATCACGCCCGTTGCCGACATGGACATGGTGATGATCGGCCGGTCCGCATAACGCTTCATCTCTTCCGTCGCGGCAAGAAGCGTCAGAACATCGTCCTTATTCTGCGGCATCACCGCGATCTTCGGGATATCCGCTTCCATGTCCTGCATCTTCCGAAGGCGATAGATCAGATCGGCCTTCGACGGAGTCCTGAAAAAGTCATGGTTGGATCCGATGACCACTTTACCGGCCGTATGGATTGCTTCAATGTTCCGGCGGACCACATCATCGCCGCTGAAAATCTCCACATCCAGCGCATCGGCATTTCCGCTCCCGGCCACGGCGGCATTCATCTCCGTATAAGCATCGGCATCCATTGCCTTCTCTCCGCCCTCCTTCTTTGTGCGGAAGGTGAAGAGCAGTGCCTTCTCCCCCAGGGCCTCCCGAAGTTCTTTCAGGGTTTCCAGCACTTTTCCGGTGTCAAACACATCATCATAAAAATCCGCGCGCCATTCCACCATATCCAGATCCATACCGGAGAGTTCCTTTCCCCGGCTCACGATCTCTTCTCTGCTTCTGCCCACAATCGGAACAATAATCTTCGGCATGCCTTCGCCGACTTCAATGTTCCTGATTTTTACTGTGTTCATAGTTGTTCCTCTCTTTACTGTATACCATGCCTGATACCCGCCCGCGCCGAATCCGTCGCCGCAAAAATCATTTCAGCCGAATCCGTTTCCGCAAAATCATTTCAGCCGAATTCGCCGTCATAATCTCTGTCTCGTTTCTCCGCAGCGTTATCCCGGCATATCCGAACGCATCGTTATCCGAGGGCTTCCCTCTTCGTTTCCTTCTTTTCCTCCCTCTTTGCTTTCCAGTTCTTGTAGGTCTCCGTCTGTGTCGCGAAGAGGAATACCAGCAGTGCAAACAGAACCATGGAGATCGGGCTGGTAAAAATACTTCCCAGCATTCCCTGTACCGATCCCTCCAGCATGACGCCGCGGCGGTAATTCTCCTCGCAGAGTTTGGTGAGAATACAGCCGAGAACGATCGGCGCGATCGGATAGTTGTACCGTTTCAGGAAGTAACCGATCAGACCAAAGCCGAACATCCAGAAAATGTCATAGACACTGTTCCGGATTGCAAAGGAGCCGATAACGGACAGAATCAGGATCGTCGGCATGAGAATCCCCTTCGGGATCTCCACGATTTTGGTAAATGCCCGGATTCCGGTCAGTCCGAATACCAGCAGGAAAAAGGATGCAAGAAGCAGGCTCGCAACGATGAGCCAGAAAAGATCCGGTGTCTGGGCGATCAGATTCGGTCCCGGCCGGAGTCCCTGAATCGTCAGTGCACTGATCAGAACCGCCGTCACCGCATCGCCCGGAATGCCGAGCGTCAGCATGGGGATAAATGCGCCGCCGATGGCCGCATTGTTGGCAGACTCCGGGGCAATGATTCCTTCCACCGCTCCCTTGCCAAACGGAGCCGTCGGCTTCTTCACCGATCGTTTTGCCTGGTCATAGCTCAGAAGCGCTGCGATATCGCCGCCGGCGCCCGGAAGCGCACCCACGAGCACGCCGATAATCGATGACTTAATGGTCAGCGGCAGGAACCTGGCCGCCTCTTTCCAGGACGGAAGAATCCGGTCCACCTTCTGCTTCACCGGTGCCTGGGACATGTCCGTGATCTGACTGAGCGCCTCGGAAGCGCCGAAGAGACCGATCATGGCAACGACGTAGTCCACGCCGGAATTCAGATAAACGATGTCAAAGGTAAAGCGCTTTACCGCCGTCTGACCGTCCACGCCGACACAGCCCAGGAAAATGCCGATACAGCCGGCGATGAGTCCAAACTTGACGGATCGCCCGCTCAGGGAACCGACCATCATCAGTCCCATAAGGGAAAGAATCAGATAGTCAATGGAATGAAAATTGCGCGCAAGTCCCGCAACCAGCGGAGCGCAGGTTGCCAGCGCAAGTACGCCCAACAGTGTTCCGATAAAAGACTGGGAAGTCGCAAGTCCCATCGCCTCACCGGCACGCCCTTTCTTCGCAAGGGCGTATCCGTCCAATGCCGTGGCCACCGCCGCCGGCGCGCCGGGAATATTTAACAAAATGGCCGATCGGGAACCGCCGAATACGGAGCCGACGAATACGCCGATCATGACCGCCAGCGCACTGTGCGTCTCCCAGCCGAACGTGAATGACACCAGGAGCGAAACCGCCATGGTTCCGGAGAGTCCGGGAATGGCGCCGACATAGACGCCCGCGCAGGTTCCCGCCGCCACCAGAGCGATCAGCCACGGTTCCTGGAACACCACAGCCATATAAGATAATGCTTCCATCATATTAATCTCCATTCCGCCGCCTTCGATTGACGGCACAAACCGTGATGAAAGTTTCGACCTACCTCCACCCTGCTTTCACCTCATGATTTACGGAAATACGACGCTGAACAGCATCCGGAACACCAGGACAATGAACGCCATCACGATGGCGGTCCAGAGGATGTTCTTTCCATAATCTTTTCTTGTCAGATAGCACATGGCACCGTACAGAAACAGCGGTGTCGCAATGTAAAAGCTGATGCCCTGAAGCAACAGGACGCAGTACACGAGGATCATCCCAATGACCGCCATGACATTCATGGGAAGCGCATAGCCAATCGCGGCTTTTATCTTCTCCGCAATGCGCTTTTTGCCCGACAGCGGCGTGGACTGCTTTACATTTTCGATCACGGTGAGCAGCGCCATCAGGCTCCAGAGGCCGCTGACAAACACCGGAACCGCCGCTGCGGACGCAATCTTCGGTTCCTTCATTCTTCCCCACAGCTCCATCGCCATCGCGAACGCAATGAGCCCGGCAACCAGCAGCACAATCGCGAAAACCTTCTCTCCTGCCTCCAGCGGATGTTCCCTGACAAGGATCATCTCATCCGTACTGACCTCTTCCGCCGGTTCCAATGTCACATTTTCTTCCTTCATTCCGGCACTCCTTCCTACTGCAAAATTTATGGCTGAGATCCCGTCAGCCAGACGTTTTTCCCTTTCCGGTTCCTGTTTTTGGGTATAAAAGTGGCAGGGGCATATCGCCCCTGCCGGGGGGCCTACGATCAGAACCCGTCCTTGCATGTATGATTTACTTAATCGCACCGCTCTTCTTCAGCGCAGACACGGTGTTCTCTCTCCAGGAAGCGATATAATTCTTCGCCTCTTCACCGGTATAGCCGAGGAAATTGATGTTGAAGTTCTTCAGAACCTCCTGATAGCTCTGTTCCGGTCCTGCTTCAGAGAATGCCTTTGCCAGAGTCTCCGTGATCGCCGGATCGGTGCCTTCCTTTACAAATACGCCGTAGAACGGTCCCCACGGAAGGTATTTCTCAAAGTCCGGATATTCCTTTGTGATCAGCGGAACGTCCTTCATGATCTCTACCGGCTTCTCGGAAAGGAGACATAAGTAGTTCAGTTCGCCGGCTTTCCAGTCTTCGACGCCGGACTGAACCTTGCACACGGTGAAGTCGCACTCGCCGCTGATGACCGCTGTTTTCGCGGATGCATCGCTGTCATACGGAACCTGATTGAATGTTGCGCCGGTAATGTCGGTGATAAAGGATCCGACCTCCCACGGAAGTCCGCCGGTACCGGTTGTGGAAAGTTTAATGGTATCCGGAGCCGCCTTTGCCGCTTCGACAATCTCGGTAAAGCTCTTGTACGGAGATTCTTTTCCGACCACAATACCCACAACCTCGTCTCCGATCAGGTAGACACAGTCAAAGTTTTCGTAAGTCAGTTCACTGATGTCAAGGGCATCGTACAGTGCCGGATTTTCGGCGCCCATCAAAAGGTTATAGCCATCCGCAGCGGCATCATAGACATACTGTGTAGCGACCGAGCCGGTAGCGCCGGTCATATTCTGAATGACAATGGATTTGCCGAGTTTCTGTTCTGCCAGAGCGGAAAGCGGACGCATCAGGGAATCCGTACCGCCGCCGGCGCCCCACTGGACAATACCGTTTACGTTCTGCGTCGGATAATTTGCGGAATCTCCGGTATTGCCGGATGTGGATGCAGCTGCGGCTGCCGCCGTTGACGCTGCCGCTGTGGATTCCTGTGATGCGGTCTTCGCGGGCGAACTGCCGCAGGCCGCCATGGAAAGAGTCATCGCAATTGCAAGTGCTGCTGATAAAGCTTTTTTCATCTTACTTCCTCCTGTTTCGTTCGTTTGTAAAACCCTTACTGCCTACCTGATCCTTTCCTCATAGAATTCATTTCAATGCTCTGCGGCGGTACTGAGATAACCACCGCAGATTTTAGAGGATTACGACATTCCCCCCTGTCGTAACTTCATAATAACTTGCAATTCCTCAAAATAAAACCGAATATCTTGTTTCCCGAAGGTGGACTATTTTGATTACAGCGGTATCCGTATCTCCACTCGCATCCCGCCCCCGTCCGGCTCTTCCAGACTCATTGTTGCGCCGCCGGGGAAGAAAAGCTGCAGTCGGAGCAGAATATTCACAAGCCCGATGTGGTTTCCCCGGATTTCCGTCTTCTCCGGCTTTAACTCTGCCAGTTCCCGGTTCAGCTCTTCCATCTTTTCCGGTCCGCACCCGAGACCGTTGTCTTCCATGACGATCCGGAGCACATGATCTTCCACCTCTCCCGTCATTTTCAGACAGGAGCCGGCCTGTCGGCAGATCTGCCCGTGTTTGACCGCATTCTCGGCCAGAGGCTGAAGAATCATCTTCGGTACCACAATATGCTCCGCCTCAGGGCTCAAAAGGATGACCGGTTCCATGGTATTTCCAAAGCGTACGTTCTGAAGTGTCAGATAACTTTCCACATACCGGAATTCTTCCTTCAGCTCCGCGGTGGTCTTTTCCAGATCCATGCTGTAATGCATCCGGCTTCCGAGCAAAGTGATATATTGAAAAATTTCATCTTCTCCGTTCTGAAGCGCCAGCGACGCAATACTCTGAAGGGAATTGTACAGAAAATGCGGATTGATCTGCGCCTGAAGCATACGGGATTCCGCATCCCGCTGTGCTCTCGACAGGAGTTCCTGACGGCAGAACATTTCCTCGATCGTCTCGAGCATCCGGTCCGTCCCATCGATCAGCCTTCCCACTTCATCCCGATCGTGATAACGGACATGATCCCGAACGCGGTACGAGAGATCTTTGGTGCCCGACATATCTCTCATACAGAGATCCAGTTCCCGGATCGGGCGCGTCATCCGCCGGGAAATCATCATGATTGTCAGAATGCAGACAAGAAAGCCAAAGGAAATGAGGGCAATGTTCCACAGCATCAGCTGCCGCGCTCCGGCGTACAGCCTGTCATAGGGAATCAGCTTCACCAGATTGAGTTCCAGATTCCCGACACTGACTTTCCTGTAAAACGCGATGCCGTTCATTTTATCCTCTTTTACGACACCAAAGCCGTTTTTCCGGCAGGCATTCAGAATCCGTTCGGCCTGCTGATCCGAAAAATCCGAATTCTGCCGGATGACCGGCCCCATTCCGTAAGGATCGGTGAGAAAGCCGATCTCATCCTCGTCCGGAAAGGCGATCCGGCGTATTTCATCCACTTCTACGTCAAATGAGACCGCCCCGTATGCATTTCCCTCCGCCTGATCGTAGAGCCGACGCTGAAATGTATAGACCTCCGTGCCCTTTCCTTCCAGTGAAAATCCGTATGTGTTGGAGAGATGCGGCCCATAACAGTAAAGGCTCTCCCCGTATACAATTCCCGGAATGCCGATCGAATGGCGGCTGTGACCGGAAGCACTGCCGAACTCCCGCTGGATAAAACTCAGCCCGGAACGGTACAGCTGCAGATATATCTGATATTTTTCGATTCCCGCCCGCGAGTACATCATGGAGCGGAGAAACATGGTAATCCGATATCGTTCCACCGCGTCCAGCGTATTCTGCCGCATCAGCCGCCCGATCTCCGCATTGGCTCCGAATCCGTTCGCCTCACTGCTGATCTCCTGAAGCTGAAGTTCCAGCCGCTCCGCCTTGTTCCGGATTTCCATCAGCCCGTTTTCCACCGCCTGTTTTTCCAACCGTCTCCGGGTAATTATCTGAGTGGACGCCGTCACCGTGACAAGACACAGAAGCAGTGCGCAGAAAATGCTGACGGTAAGTTTTCCCTCAAAGCTGAAGTCCCTCCATTTTTTCACGCGCTGCCTCCCTTCGCAAACTCACGGTAGCCGGAGGGAGACATCCCTTTTACCTTTTTGAATACACGGCTGAAATATTTCGGATCCGGAATCCCAACCGCCGCGGCGACATCCGACGTGCGCATTCCGCTTTTCAGCAGCTCTTCTGCAGCGTCAGTCCGGATCTTCGTCAGATAATCGATGAGATTTGCTCCGATTTCCCTTTTGAACGTGCGGGAAAGATAGCTCTGGCTGATTCCCAGCCGTCTCGCCAGATCCTCAAGAGATATGTCCTCTGCATAATTTTCTTTCAGAATCGCCTGCGCTCTCCGGCAGAGTTCCGACGCGGATCCCGCCTCCGATCCCGCATGGAATTTTTCCCGGAGCGCCCGGAGGTCTGCGCACAGTACCCCGGTAAAATGCTCTTTGGAAAATCTTCCGTCCGGCAGGCAGAACGATGCCCGGAAATCCTGCGGAAGAAGCACCGTTTCCCCCAGTTCTTTCTGTTTTGCGAGAATCCATTTGCTCCGCTGACTGTTGTACATGGCGCGGAAATTCTCCAGCTGACGGATCGTCACAATCCCCGCCCGCTCCAGATGGCCGGAGAGCTCCGCCACCGTATTGCCGATGCGTTCTTCATTCCGCTCATCCAATACCGGGAACAGTACCTTTTCGATCCAGAGAACAGAGGTCGCCGGCGGAACCGGTGTCAGGCTGAACTCCGCGCTCTCCTCGGCGCAAAAGAGATTCGCGGACACGGCAAGGTCAAGCGCTTCCCGGTAGGCGTCTTCGATCCCGTCCGGCGCGGGAACCGTTCCGGAGATCCCCGCGTGAAGAACCAGCCCGAATTCTTTTTTTATCTCCGACAGCAGCTGAAGACAGGATGTCCGGACGTCCTCCTCTTCCCCGCCGGAAAGAAACAGCGCAATATCCGCGCTGTCCCCCCATACTGCTGCCGTTCCGGCGCGGTTTTTCCATAAAAACTCCTGCGCCGCAGCCTGAATCGGGAAAATGGCGATATTCTCCCCCGAAAGATGCCTTAAGCTCACCACTCCGATCCGGCAGTTCCGGTCCGTGCGTTCCCTCTCCCACGGGAGATAACTGCGGAACGAAGCAAAGAGCTCCGGTTTTCTCCCCGAGCTCATATAAACCGTAAAGAGATTCTGCGCCTGTAGCCGTTCCGCGTCTTCCTTCCGCCCCGCGGTCTCGCGGTACCTGCTCACCGCTTTCTCGACCGCCCGATTGACGCTTTCCCGCTCGATCGGTTTTAACAGATATTCCACGGAATCCAGCTGCATGGCTTTCTGCACGTAGGAAAAACGATCGTAGGCGGAGATAAAGATCACCTGGGCGACACTTCCCCCGTTTCGAAGCTTTTCCACCAGCTCCAGACCGCTCAATCCCGGAAGATTGATATCGGAAAGAATAATTTCCGGCCTTTCCGCTTCCAGAACCTCCATGGCCTGCTCCGCACAGACGCATTCAAAAACCGTATCGATCTGATATTTTTTCCAGTCGACCAGCAGTTTCACAACGGTGATGACCGGCGGCTCATCATCAATAATCAGTGCTTTCATACCTTCCCCCTCGCAAAGCTGAACTTCCTCCGCTTTTATCATACCATCCCCCAAAGTCCGGAAGAAGGAAATTCTTTTGCAGAGCCGCCGGGAAATTCACCGGTATTTCATCAACGTTGTCTTTTCCAAAAGAGGGCCGGGTGCCGGATTCCGTCTTTTTTACGCGATCCTCCAGCCGGCGCTGTCACTCTGAAGTTCTGCCATGCGCTTAAAGAAGCCGTCCGGTTTCTTCAGCAATTCTTCCGGATCTCCTTCCTCCGCGACCTTACCGTCCGCAAGAACCACGACCTTATCCGCCGCTTCCACCGTGCGCATGCGGTGCGCAATCACCAGAACCGTTTTTCCGTCCAGAAGGCGGGAAAGAGCCTCCTGAACCTTTGTCTCATTTTCCACATCGAGCGATGCTGTCGCCTCATCCAGCAGCACGATCGGCGCGTTCTTCAGAAGCGCACGGGCAATCGAAATCCGCTGCCGCTCGCCTCCGGAGAGCCGGGCCCCGTTTTCTCCGATGGCGGTCTGATACCCGTCCGGAAGCTTTTGCACAAATTCATCGCAATTTGCTGCTCTTGCCGCCGCCATCACCTCTTCATCCGTCGCGCCATGTCTGCCGAGACGGATATTCTCCATGACGGTGTCATCGAAAAGCACCACATCCTGGAACACCACGGAATAATCCCGAAGCAATACCTCCGGATCCACAGAATGGATATCCACGCCGCCGACCCGGATGGTCCCCTCCGGAATATCCCACAATCTCGCCGCAAGTCTCGCGCAGGTACTCTTGCCGGACCCGGACGGGCCGACCAGTGCCGTCACCTCGCCTTCTCTTGCCGTAAAGCTGACCGTCTTCAGCACCTTTTCGTCCTCATACGAAAACCCCACATGGTCAAACACAATGTCATGCCCCTTGGGTTCAAACGTCTCGGAGCCTTCCGCTGTTGCGGCATCGGAAATCTCCATCAGCCGGGCGGCCGCGACCTGAGACATCAGCATTTCCGCGATCAGCGCGAGCGCCTGGTCAAACGGTGCATAGATTCTCGTGATCAGCAGAAGGAACATGAATAACACCATAAAATTGATCTGACCGGCCGCAATCAGCTTCACACCCGTCAGAATCGTGGTCGCTACGCCAAGGCGCATGATGACACTGGCGGCATTGACAAAAATCCCGCACGACAGCTCGCCGGAAATCATCTTCTTCTCATGGTAATCGATTTTCCGGTTGAGCTCATCCAGGAATTTCTGTTCCTGATTTGTCGCCCGGATTTCCCGGATATTCTCGATGGTCTCCTGGATCCCGTCCGATACCTGAATGCCGGCTTCCTTGGTGATCTCGGAATTGCGCTGATTGATCTTCCGGCTTCCGAACAGAAGTAGGAACGCCACCGGGACTCCCCACAGGCACGCAATGGACAGCCTCCAGTCAAACGCAAACAGCATGACGCCGACGATCGCGGTCGAAATGTAAGACCCGTAGAGATATCCCAGACAATGGGACCACACATGCTCCAGTCGGTTCACATCGCCCATGATGGTCTCTGTCAGATCCGCCAGATCCCGTTTTCCGAAATATCCCAGCGGAAGCTTCCGCATCCGCTCTGCCAGAGAAATGCGAACGCTTTTCACCTCACCGTACACCAGCCCATAGGTTGCCCTGTACTGCTGCATATGGGTGAAAAATGACAGCAGAATAAACGCAGCGACCAGAAGCAGGAACACTGCCGCTCCGGGAAGCGGCGCACCGCCGGTCAGCGTCTCCATGTACATGGACATCATCCGGTACAAAATTCCCATACCGCCCATTACCGTCAGATTAACCACGACCGTCCAGAAGGTTGCCTGTCGGGTATTCTTTATCCCCTGATCCGTAAGCGCATATTTTCTCTGAAAATCTTTTCCGAACATTTACATCGCCTCCCCTGCCGAAATACGCCATTTCACAGCCCGGTTATAGTCCGCCCACATACGGGAGTACATTCCGTTCGCCCGCTGCAGTGTCTCATGGGTTCCCGATTCGAGCGCCCGGCCGTGATCCAGGACAATGATGTTGTCTGCTCCCACCACCGTGGACAGACGATGCGCGATCATGATAACCGTTCTTCCTCTGGTCAGCTCCGCAAACGCTTTCTGTATCAGGAATTCATTCTCCGGATCCGCAAACGCGGTGGCTTCATCCAGTACCACAATCGGCGCATCCTTGAGAATGGCCCTGGCCAGTGCAACCCTCTGCTGTTCTCCGCCGGACAGGTAGATTCCGTCTGTCCCGATGACTGTGTCCATTCCTTTTGGAAGTTTTTCAAGAATGTCATCGCACCGGGCCGCCGACAATGCTTTTCGCACTTCTTCTCTGGACGCATCCGGCCTTGCCGCGCGCACATTCTCAAAAATACTCGTCTTGAACAAGCGGTTGTTCTGGAATACAAAGGCGATCCGGTCCATCAGAACGCGCGGATCCATTTCCCTGACATCCACGCCGCCGACCAGAACCGAGCCGCCGGTCGCGTCCCAGAATCTCGGGATCAGGCTTGCGGCCGTGGTCTTACCTCCGCCGGACGGTCCCACAAGAGCGACCGTCTGCCCCGGCTCTGCCCGGAAAGAAACATGATCGATCGCCGGGATATCCGCCCCGTCATATACGAAGCTGACATCTCTGAATTCGATACTGTTGTCTTTCGGCTCCTGCGGATGATCCGTCACATTCAGAACCGGCGCATTCATGACCTGTGAGATTCTTCCGAGCGCCGTACTTGCCAGCATCATACCGCTGGCCGCAAACATGATTCTTGCCAGTGCCGTGGACACAATGGCAGAGAACACGGCATAGAATGCAAAATCCGTCACAAACCGCGCAAAATTCCCGGATTCCAGCGCTTTCGGTGCAATCAGCACCGCCACCGGGACCATGAAAATGAACGCGCCCTCCGTCGCAGTCAGATTGATCGACTGGGGAATCTGGCAAACGCCCATGGTGTAGGACTCCGCCTTCTGACTGTAATCTTCGATCGCCTCCCGAAATGCCCGGAAGGAATATACCGTCTGCTGAAACACCTTTACCACCGAGATGCCCCGGACATATTCCGTGCCCGCCTTGCTCATATAATCCTGCGCCGTCTGGTATTCCTGCATCATCTTTGCGTTCTTTCCGCCCATCATGGTGAACATGGCCAGAATCGAGCACACCGCCGCCAGAAGGCAGGCTGCCCCCATGCGCCAGTCAAACGCAACCATGATCACGATCATGCCGATAAACATGGTTACACTTCCCACAATATCCGCAAGGTTATGCGCCAGCAGAGTTTCGGTCTCGGAAGCCGCTCCATCCAGCCGGTTTCGCAGAAGTCCCGATGCGTTGGAATCAAAGAATCCCAACGGAGCTTTCATCAGATGCGCCATTCCCTGTTTGCGTATGTTCGACGCGGTCCGGAATGCCGCCAGATGCGTGCACATCAGTGCAGCAAAATACACGGCGATCCCGGCGATCGCAAAGCCGAATGCCCACCAGCCGTATTTGCCGACCTCCGACGCCTTTGCCCAATCAGGTGCCACCGCGATCAGATCCCTGGCCACGAGCCAGACACAGATATAAGGCAGCATACCGAGCACCATGGCGATCCCCGATAATGTTAGTCCCAGGAATGTCAGCGCCTTGTAATTTCCGGCATATCCCAGCAGTACGGAAAGATCACTTTTTTTCTTCTCCTCCATTCTTGATTACGCCCCCTTAGTATGAGAATTTCTGATTGTTAGTTATCCCTAACCAATAGTAACACCATTCGTTAGGGAATGCTAATTGTTTTTTATAAATTTTTATACCAAAAAAGGCAGTTCCCGTTTCCGGTCTGCTGCCTTTGCAATCATATTAAAATGTTCACCGTAAGGCGGTATCTTTCGCCCTGTAATCCTTTATCTATTCTGCGTCTGTTTTCCACTGATACCGGCGAAGATCCACCTTTCCGTCCACAACCGCAATGCCCTCGGCTTCCAGCAGTTTTTCCTGTGCTCCGGGACCGCCAAACGCAAATTCTCCCGCCAGCTCACCTTTCGCATTCACCACACGGTAGCAGGGAATATGCTCCGGATCCGGATTCCTGTGCAGCGCATTGCCGACCGCGCGGGCCATTTTCCTGTCCCCCGCAAGCGCTGCAACCTGCGAATACGTTGCGACATGCCCGTACGGAATCTTCTTTACCGCCTCAAAGATTCTTCTGGACGGAGAATCACTGATCAGGTCATAGCTCTCCGCAATCATGAGTTTCACATCCCGTTCCGGAATGCTGCCGTCAAGAAGAATCGTATTCCAGTGTTCCTTGTTCTGATGATATCCGGGAATCACCGATGAATAAACCTTGCGCCAGAAGAATGCTTTTTCCGGATCAACCTTTACATTCAAATTGATCAATCCGTTTCTCTCGTATATCCACAGAAACGCCTTGTCATTGCCATGATATCGCACCAACTGCCAGTTTTGATCCCGGAACGGCCGGTCCGTATAGGTCTCCGGAAACGCCAGTCCATATTTCAGTGCTTCTTCTCTTGTTGTCATTTGTCATCCACCTCTTGAAGAAATAAACCTCTCTTTGTCGCTTCTCCTATCGATATCATAGTATTTTTTCTTCCCTTGCGCTATAAATAAAAGTCTGCCAGCGGGCTTCGGCGAGCTCGCCGCGGAGCGATTTTTTTCATAGGGAATTTCGGAGAAATTTTCTATAAAAAAAATGGAGCCGCAAAAAGCGGCCCCTGAGTGTCGAAAACAGATTATGTACCATTTCGCCTGTAACAGCGATGAAATCAGGAATACGGCAATTGTACTTTAGATATAGCTTACCGTCTCAGACAGTTCTTTTCTGCTGTCGTGGTTATCCAGCGGTCCCGCTCCTTCAGCAGCATAGCCAAGGTCGAGAAGCATCAGAATCTCCTCATTCTCCGGAAGACCGAGGTCTTTTGCAAGCACTTCCGGATCAAAGAAATTGAGCCAGCAGCTGTTCACGCCTTCATCGGCTGCAGCCAGCATCAAATGTGTTGCCACAATGGACGCATCCTCAATACCGGAATCTCTTTTGCCGCCCGGATATGTGAATACATTATTCTTATCAAACGCCACCACAAGAACCGTCGACGCACCGTAGCGGCATGGGGTTGCTTTGTCAATTTTGGCAAGATTCTCTTCCGACTCCACCACATAGATGTGCTGCTCCTGAAGATTCTTTGCAGTCGGTGCCAGGCGACCTGCTTCAAGGATTGCAAGAAGTTTTTCTCTCTCCACCTTTTTGTCACTGTACTTTTTGCATGAATACCGGTTCTTTACTACTTCTTTGAATTCCATTCTGAAACTCCTTTCTCAAACGTTGCTTGTTCTTTGAATCCCACTCTATCGTTACAATTCGATCAGATTTCATCCGCGCTGTGCACAAGCTTTGCATCAACCGATGACGCCCCGGAAAGAGATGGAGCAAGTTTTTCCGCGGTCTTTCCGATTCCGCTTCCGCCGGACGTAGCAAACACATGGACGGTCTTTCCGGTCCAGTCATAGCCCTTTCCAAATGTATGAACGACTCTCGGAGCCTGTCCGTACCAGATCGGGAATCCGATATAAACCGTATCATACTTATCAAAGCCCGGAATGGTTCCCTTTACCGGAACATCCTTGCCGCCCATCTGTTCTCGGTTGCAGCGCGCAAGCGGATTGACCCACCGGATGTCTGCAGCGGTATATGGCTGCTCCGGAACGATCTCAAAAACATCCGCTCCGATTCTCTGCGCAAATTCCTTCGCCACTTTCGCTGTCGTGCCTTCCGCGCTGAAGTACGTCACGAGTGTTGACATGATCTTCCTCCTTTTCCTCAACTCATTTTCTTTCTATATTTTGTAACATTTAATTGCGTACAACCTATACTATACTTCATCTTAAAAAAAAATCAAGCCCCCGACATCCAAGTCAGAGGCCTGCCTCTTCTTTTCGCAAGGAATCATTCTGTTTTAGTGAGTAACCATATAGCGCACAGCCGCCGCACAGTTTTTTGCAGCCTGTTCTTTAAACTTTTCATAGTTCATCTCCTCGGATTCATCGGCCTTATCGGAGATGGCACGGAGAATGACGAACGGAGTCTTATTCAGATAACATACCTGCGCAATGGCGCCGCCTTCCATCTCGCAGCACAGGCCTCCGAAATCGGAGATGATCTTATCCCGCTGTTCTTTCGAGGAAATAAACTGGTCTCCGGTGCAGACTCTGCCTTCAAATACTTTCACCGCCGGAGCCGATATGCGGACCGCCTCTACGGCCGATTTATGCATGGCTTCGTCCGCTGGAAATGCAAACTGCCCCGTATAAGGGATTTCTCCCTTTTGGAAGCCGATTGCCTCCACCGTAAAGTCGTGCTGCACGGCATCGGTCGAAACGACGATATCGCCGATGTTAATCTGAGGATCAAGGGACCCTGCAACGCCCGTATTGATGATCTTCGTGCAGCCGAAGTTATTGATCAGCGTGTTTGCGCATACTCCGGCATTTACCTTTCCCATACCGCACTGCACGACAACCACATTCACTCCATCCAGTTTCCCCTCATAGAACTCCATCCCTGCCACAGAGGTTGTCTTCAGATCCGTGATTGCTTCTTTCATGGTAGCAACCTCTTCTTCCATGGCACCGATAATGCCGGTTCTTTCCGATACAGTTTTGCCGGAGCATCCTACAGGCATAAATACAAGAACCAACATGGACAGCATCAGACAAAAAGAAATGATTTTTCTGTTCATTGGCAACCTCCTTTGACCTCGTTTTCTATGGTTACATCCCCACTTTCCAAAGTATCTCTTAAAATTATTATGCCATCAAACTGACAATTATTCCACTCATTGCCGTGCGCATCCCGTGTAAAAAAAAGCGGCCTGCAATCACCGCAATGATTGCAAACCGCCCATTCACACATATTCTTTGTCATGCATCATAGTCATCGAGGAAATGATGCTTCTTTCCATCCGATGTCTTGTAACAAATAACGGTGCCAAGATGGACATTTTCCACACTTTTGAAAATGTTCGCTTCGATAAAGGGACTTCTCTCCTTTAATTCCGCAATGATACTCTTGATTTCCGCTCTTTTGCTGCCCTTTTCTGTTCCTCCGCAGCTGGCACAGCTTTCCGTAAGTCTGCATGCGCAGTTGATAAAGGTGAGATTATTGTAGTCTCTCCATTTTTTGATCTCTTCTTCCCGGATCAAATATAACGGCCTGATCAGTTCCATTCCCTCAAAATTGGTACTGTGGAGCTTGGGCATCATCGTCTGGATCTGGCCTCCGTATAACATTCCCATCATGATCGTTTCGATTACATCGTCATAATGATGTCCAAGCGCAATCTTATTGCAGCCAAGTTCCCTGGCCTTGCTGTACAGATATCCTCGCCTCATCCTGGCACACAGATAACAGGGGGATCCTTTCACCGAATCCACAACATCAAATATGTCGGAATCAAATACCGTGATCGGAATTTTCATGAGCTTTGCATTGCTGAGAATGGTCTCATAGTTCATCCGGTTATAGCCCGGATTCATGACCATATACACAACTTCAAAGTTCGTTTTTCCATGCCTGGAAAGTTCCTGGAACAGCTTTGCCATGAGCATCGAATCTTTTCCGCCTGAAATGCACACCGCGATTTTATCGCCGTCTTTTATGAGCCCGTAGGTGGATATCGCCTTGGTGAACTGACTCCAGATTCCCTTCCGGAATTTTTTAATAATGCTTCTCTCTATGTTCTGACATTTCGACTCAACCGTTTCATCATCCGGGAACTGACTGTTCATAAGATACAGATAACAGCTGTATATTCCTCCCTGAATGCTGTAAATCTCATATCCTTTTGGAGCCAGTTCTTCGCATATATCCATAGAGTGCTTTCCCGAATAGCAGATCAGATAAATGGGAACATCTTTTTTCAGCTCATCGATATGAGAATCGAACTCCTCGAAAGGAACGTTGACCGCCCCCGGGAACGAACCCTGCAGGAACTCTGATTCACTTCGTATGTCTATGATCTGTTTGTCTCTGCGATCAGAGACCATTTCCTCAATCTGTCTGGTGTATCGCATCGTCTACCAACTCCATATATCAGTTCCGTTTTCCAACATTTTCGCAACTCAGTCTCCATGGTTCAGGAAAAATCATGAACAACGTCTGCAAGATCGTTAATAATTTCTCCTGCAATGATCAGCCCCACAACGGACGGAACAAAAGCTGTGGAGCCGGGAATATCTCTTCTCTCGGTGCATTTCCGGGCCGTTCCCGGAGGACATATACAGTGCTGTCTGCAGCTAATGGACATATCTTCAAAGGGACGTATCGGTTTTTCCTTTGAATAGACTACTTTTAATGAATCGATCCCTCTTTTTCTGCATTCATGACGCATGACTTTCGCAAGCGGACATACCGAAGTCTCATAGATATCTGCCACTTCAAATCTTTTGGGATCCGTCTTATTGCCCGCACCCATGGAAGAAATAACCGGCACATTATGGTTTTTTGCATTTTCAATAATGGTCAGTTTCCCGGTCACCGTATCAATCGCGTCAACAACGTAGTCATAATCCCTGAAGTCAAACTGGTCCTGCGTCTCCGGAAGATAAAACGTCTTATATGTCCGTACCTGGCACTTCGGCGAGATATCATGTATCCTTTCTTCTGCAACATCCACTTTGTATTTACCGATGGTTTTTCTTGTTGCGAGAATCTGCCGGTTTATATTTGTAAGACATACTTTATCATCATCAATAAGATCCAATGCTCCGATGCCGGACCGGGCAAGCGCCTCAACCACATAGCCGCCTACTCCGCCAATTCCAAACACTGCCACCCTGCACTGCGCAAGTTCATCCATGGCTTCTTTTCCATACAAGAGCTGTGTTCTTGAAAACTCATTTAACATTTTTTCTGCCCCTCATACCTACAAGTTCAATAGGTTTTATAATATAAGCAGTCTTATTCAATGTCAATCAGAAAAATGAGCTGTAGGGACGGGGTCAATGGTTCAATACTCTTCGTCGCCTCCGCAAAGGTGGCATTTTGCGCTGCGGCATAATCACTCTGCAGTATATTCACTCTGCGGTATACTCACTCTGCGGTATACTCCCACTCCCGGAACCCGGCCGCTTTTGCAGACTGATATACCGGAAGCACGATTTCCGACAGTCTGGCGCCGAATTCTTCTCGGGACAGGTTCGGTGTATACAATCTTCCTTCTACAAGCGGAGAATTCAAATGTTTCCTCTTAATCTGTTCAAATTCTTTGCGAATCCTCTCAGACTGCCACATCAGCTGATATGACAGATACTCCAATCCGGCGAGTTTTTTAAAATACACCTCCCAACGCGGCAGATGATTGCTCTTTGCGGAATTGATGCTCTTTGTGGTCGGATGAAGATTCCATATCTCATCATTTGCCACATACGACCACGGCACAAAATGATCGATGGAAATGTCCCTGTCCGTGAGTTCTCCATTTCCGTATATTTCCACCACAGGCTTAACCGTCATGATCAGCTTCCAGTACTTCTGTATATCCTCCAGCTTCCGTTCCTGCGGCGGATAAAGCTTATTGATCACGCCCGGAACATTCGGGTTTCTTCTCTGAAGATACTCCACAAGGCTATATTTCAGCCATCCTTTAATGATGACCTGATTTCTGACGATGTACTCACTCCATCTCTCATCGAAATGAATCTTTGTATTCAGCCCGTCCAGCGAATCAAATTTATAGATCAGGCTGTAATAGGCGTTGATCCGATCGATCAGCTGCCTCTTTCCCACATTCCAGTCATCCGCCTTGAAATCCAGAAATGGAGCCTGAAGACGATACGGTACATTCGCCGTCAGTATCTTTTTATATCGCAGCACCTCCGGATCCTTGCAGTTCCGGATATACTGAAGCAGTGCCGCTTTGTCCTCTGCAGCCCGGAAGCCGGAAATTTCCACCAGCCGGTTGACCGCATATTCCAGATTATCTCTCGGGCCGAGATTCAAATGATACTCTGCTACCATATACCAGGCATCGGTGATCATCTCATCAATAATCTCCCCAAAGCTGGCCGACGTCTGTCCCGCAAGGATTTTCTCTACAATCACCTGAAACCAGAACATCTTATAGCACTCACTGGTGTTATCAAAGAGATGCCCGAAATATTCAATCCGTAAACCGTCTGATTCCGGTAAGATAAAATCCATACACTATCTCCGTTTCGTCCTCAGAATCATGTTCAGCCACTTTTCATTTTCCCTGCCGGGACGGACATCGGCCGTGATCCACAGCTGCTCCATCTCCAGCTGCCCGATATCGGAAACAAACGCCCGAAAGGAATCCTCCGTAAAATCCGTAAAAAATCTTCCGTTTCTCATTCCGGAAAAATCACCGTATTTGAATGAGGTGTAAATGATGCCGCCCTTATGGAGCGCGCGCTCCATGTGAACCAGGACATTTTTAAGCTCCTGTTTTGGCAAATGTAGTATGGAGGAACACGCCCATATCCCATCATACGCATCCCTCTCGTCAAAATCATTGAAATCCATCTGTATCACGGGAATTCCGGCTTTTTCCCCGGCGATCGAACACAGCTCCGCGGAGCCATCCATCGCGGTAACCCGATATCCCTTTTTCAGAAAACAGCAGGTATCCCGCCCGCTGCCACAGCCAAAATCAAGGATGGAAGCACCGTCTTTCAGTTCTGAAAGAAACCGTTCCTGCATCCCGGAAAAATCCACATCCGCAGTGCTTTCGGCAAAACTCCTTGCATTTTTCTCATAGTAGTCAATTGTCTCGCTCATATTGCTTTCATTCTTTCCTTATCTGAACAGCTTCTCATAAGCGGCCAGTTCCGCATCTCGAAAGCAGCACAGCGTTACGTTCATTTCAACATCCCGATGTGTGTCCAGCCATGTTCGGATTGCCCGAAGCGACACCTGCGCCGCTTCATCGATCGGATATCCGTACACCCCCGTAGAAATGCCCGGAAATGCAATGCTAACGCAGCCATTTTCCAGAGCCAGATCAAGACTTCTGATATAACAGGACGCAAGCAGCTCCGCGTCTTCTTTACTGCCGCGGTAAACCGGACCAACCGTATGGATGATATACTTCGCATTCCGGATGTTGTAAGCTTTTGTAATCTTCGCATCCCCGGTCCCGCATCCATGTAATGTCCTGCACTCTGCCAGCAGTTCCGGTCCGGCAGCCCGATGAATTGCGCCATCCACACCGCCTCCGCCCAGCAGGCTGTTGTTGGCCGCGTTCACAATGGCATCCACCTTCATTTCAACAACACTTCCGCGTATCAAAGAAATCCGACTCACTGTCATCCCTCCCTAATGTGATATACACTATTATACCATTTACATGATGACCGGTGTCCGATTCTGCCGGCTTTTTCGCTTCATCCGCGATGCCAATCTATGCAAACACGCCATCATTTACAGGTGCCGCCGTTGTCTTCTTTTCCGCCTTTGCCGCCTTTGCCGCCTTTTGCCGCCTTTGCCGCCTTTGTCGCCTTTGCCGCCTTTGCCGCCTTTGCCGCCTTTGCCGTGGGACTCTTTTTCTACATCGTAAGGATGTTCCGAAAACAACTGTCTGGTTTCACAATTTAATCTTTCGCCCGGATTATCAGAATATAATATAATTACACCGTTTATTTAAGGTAATTTATACATACCTCTTCAAAGCATTGGATTATTCTTCTTTTTCATCCAATTTGCATTGACAATAGCAGGGAGGATAATGTTTAAATGATAAGTAGGATGTCGTTTGAACGCCAAGGCTTCGAACAATGGTGAAGAATGGGGAGGGTTGATATGAGAAAATACTTAAAATGCATCGCGGTAACCATCCCGCTGGCGCTGGCTCTCGGAGGATGTGCAAACGCGCTGCCTTCCACGGAAACAAAAAGCGCTTCGGCCGGATCAACAGAAACATCAGAATCATTGGAAGCATCCAATGCGGCAGGATCAACCGGAACATCGGACTCATCCGGGACCTGCAAGATAACGGAAAAGAATGTGAAATTCTATCCCGGAGATCTGAGTAACGAAAAAGAACTGACGCTGTATTTCGTGAATGACGGTTCCATCCCTTATATTTCCATGGATGATATCTTCGGAATGATGAAAAAAGGAAAATATGAGGCATCCACAGATGACAGCGGAGATCACACGATCATTACCATTTCAGGAACCAAATATACTGCGGATTTTGATTTCGCGAATGATACGATCTACTTTTTCGATTATGATGCATTTTTCAAAGATGAGAACGGGCCGCTGGTCGACATCGGCACACTGGACGTGTTATCCCTCTCGGAAAAAATGGAAACTCTTACAAATGACCGTTACGGCAGGGAGCAGACATTCGATCTGAAGAAGTATGACATTGATCTTGTTCGGAATGGCGACAACTATTACATCCCGCTGCAGACTTTCAGCGACGTCATTCTTTCCTACAGTAACCTTTTTACGGTATACAACGGAGAAGCCGTATTTCTGACAAATGATCTGTACGGAGATATGGAAGCGGAGTACTATAAGGCAGCGCCGCAAGGAACGTTACCGGAGGATTTGGCGTTATTTTCCTATAATGAACTGTGTTTTGCCCTGGATCATCTGTATGGACTGAAAGAGGTCCATAATATTACGAGCTTTGACACGTTCTTCCGGGAAATCGGGGTGGAAAAGAAGTTGAAGGGCACGGATGTCCTAAAGAAGGATAAGGCCATGTTTGAGTTCATCACCTGCTATCTGGATGACCTTCACAGCTCATTCAATAACAATTCTTACCTGGTCGCAAAGTCGGACTTAAAAGAGAAGATCGCCGGAATTTACGGACCATCCAAGGAAAACTATAAAAATGACAGAGCCGCGTTTTCCGAGGCGAGAAAAAACGCATTCGGAGAGGAAATTCCGCCGTATCAGGAAGTTGGAAACACCGCGTATATTACGTTTGACGAGTTTACGGATCCGAGCAGAGAAATCGATTATACGACTCAGCCCAAAGAGGATGAGCTGTCGGATACCATTCGGCTTATGCAGTATGCCTGCGAAAAGATCCTGCGGCCGGGAAGCCCTGTCAAAAACGTGGTGCTGGATCTTTCACTCAACGGTGGCGGTGCCTGCGCATCGGCATCTTACGTAATAGGGACGTATCTCGGAACCGGGGAAATGAACACCATCAATACCCTGACCGGGGCGACCACAACCTTAAAGTATCGCATCGATACGAACCGGGACGGCGTATTTGATGAAAATGACACCCTTGCCGGAAAAGGTCTTAACCTTTATTGTATCACGTCCCCCGTCAGCTTCTCCTGCGGTAATTTCGTTCCGAGTGCTTTTGTGTATTCACCGCATATTACACTTCTGGGGAGAACTTCAGGAGGCGGCTCGTGCACGGTTCAGCCGTTATCCACCGCGTATGGATGTGCTGTCCAGATTTCGGGAAGCAAGCGGATGAGCGTGTTCAAGAACGGATCATTCTATGATATTGACCGTGGAGCGACACCGGATTATCCCATCAGCAAAATCGCGGATTTCTATGACCGGAAAAAACTGACGGATTATATCAACGGACTGGTGTAAACAGGGGGTAATGTTCCTGATCTCATGAGCTGTCACGCTTCGCTATGGTTCCGGTAGACAGACCAAGCTGAGTTGACAGCTCAGTCTTTCTGATCCCCTTTTCTTTCAGTGGCTTTTCCAGACCCTCATATGAGATCATTGACCCACCTCCTGAAATCTTTACTTCTTTTATCAAAAGCGATATTAAAAATAAAGATTTCAGGCCTTCAGACTCAAAAAAGTAAAGATTCCCGTTCCGCCGGCTTAAGATCATTTTCCCACATCTGCATCCGGTTTCCAAACACATCTCTCCAGTAACGCATTACCTTTACCGTTTCATACTGACCATAATCCGCTGCGGTATCCATTTTCCCTCTTACAAAAGCGGTATTTTTTCCATACAAAAAAGATCCTATTACAAATCGTTCCGGCGCTTCATCCTCGAATGCCATTTCATATCGGACGCCCTCCGATACCGAACCGAGGAACGATATCTCTTTTCCTTCCAGATCCCCGTCACCGCTTATATAATGTGTGATCCTGTCATATGGAAAATGATACCGGTAATAGCCTTTCACCCGTCCACGCGCTGCTCCTTCTTCAAACCGGATGGCGAGCATATGCATTCTTTGATCGATCAGAACCGGCGTCAGGATCGTAACACAGCCGTCAAAGACGTCCCCGCCTTCTGTCCCATATATAGGAATCAGAAATTCCGAATTGCCGTCCTGGGCAGAGAACCATCGGAACCCCCGATCCATTTTATCCGCTTCCTGTCGGAATACCTCCGGACAATCTGCCTCCCGGGGGAATGCCTCCGGACGATCCGGCTCCCGTCGGACCGTGTTCTGACCATCCGTCTCCTGTCCGTCCGCTCCCCGCCTGACATCCTTCAGATAACCAAGTCCTCTGTTTCGCGAATACCGGCCCTCCTCACCTTCGTAAATGTATCGGACTACCACATTCTTCTCAAAGATGCCTTCCCGGTCCTTTCGTATCTCCTCTGCCAGTTCCAATCGTTTTCTCTCTGACAGCAGACCGGCCTGGCCGCACAGAAATAATTCCCGGCTTATTCTGTCACAAAGTTCTGCGGTATCATTTTCCCGGTTTTCTTTAAGTCTGCCCGCTTCCCGCATGGCATTATGCAGCGCGGCAAGTTTCCAGTATCCGTCTTTAAGATAATCGTATTCGGGGCAGAAATCCTCCGCTTCCTCCCGGTCTTTGGGCGGTTCCAGTCCTGACGCGTAACCGTGAAAAGGCCAGGTCCGGAATCCATCTTTATGACTCACTCTGTGGCTGAAAAGATATTTCTCAAAGTTTGAGTTATCCGTAGTCGAGTCGGAATCCGGAAAAAACAGCGATATTCCGGATATATCCTTCGGGAAGAGTTCTGCGGAAGCATAGCGTTTCCGGGTCAGATTCCGGATGCTCTCTTCCAGTTTCTCATATTTTCGGACGATGGATGAATCGTCACGAAAATACGCCGTATTCACAAGATTCTTCGCCCAAAGTCCGAGATCAATGCTGTATTCATCGATCCGCTGCGATTGATTCCTGATACCGGATAAGAGCCGGTAAACTTCCATCGGTTTTTCCTGAAATCTTCCGGCAAGCGCTCCGGAAAAATCCTGAAAAGCTTCCTTAAATCCATCGATTTTGTCGTCCCTGAGATCGAGGACGGTCAAAATACACTCCTCACGTTTATAGATGTTCCGATAAATCTCCTCCAGTAACTCAGGAAAGATTCTATGGTCAAAAACATCGTCTGTAATCTCTGAATCGTATTCCTGACACGCCTTAAGAAGTGTTCCGATCATTTCTGCTCTCATCCATCCGATGCCCTGTTCATCCCCCTCGGACGCCACCATGTTCCGGGCACCTTCCGCCCAGGCGGTTACCGCTTCTATGTGCGACATCCTGCAGCTGTTATAACCGACAAACGCAAGTTTTTTCCCGCCGAGCAATCCTCGGATCACCGGCATCATCCTGCAGAGATCCGCGGAAATGATCATGTCATCATCATTTCTCTCATCCTCCCCGAATCCCCATAAAGGGCCGCCGCCGTGTCCGCATATGATCAGTGCATACTGCTCGGCCGGATAAGACGTTACCGCTTCCGTGATCAAATCCCTAAGTTCAATCACATTACCCTCTTCGTCTTTTTCCGTCATCAGAACAAGCCCTTCTTTTTGGGGAGATGACTGCAAGGGAACAATCGCATTCTCTTCTATTTTCCACCTCTCATTTTTATCCCAGGAAATCCGATCCAGAACTTTGAGCCTTGCGAGGTTCTCGGCCGATGCAATGCTGCCGTTTGCCGCTTTTTCCGCCAGCCGGTCCATCAGGTTTTGTTTCCGTTCCCTGTATCGCTCTCGCGCTTCATCTTCTACACCGCCTGTCACGGTGCACCGCGGATCAAGACAGCTTCCTCCTGTCTCTGCAAGAATCGCCACCTTGTCTGTCTTATAACCGGATATTCCCCGCATTACCTGCAGTAAAGTCCTCGTATAGACAAGCCCCCGCCTCTCGAGATTTCCTCCAACTATATATAACATCAGCGTAAGTTTATTCATGTCGTCCTTTACAAAAAGGTCCCCCTGCATACCGCAAAGAGACCTTTTTCCTAAAATCAGCTGTCCGCTCTGTTCTTATCCCGGATTCCGGATTTTCCGCCGGAGATGGCTTCAAGTTCCTCGTCACTTACCTCTTCGCTCTGAGATTCCGGAGTTTCTTTTACTTCTTCGGTTGCCTCTTCCGTTACTTTCTTCTCTTCTTTATTCATGTTTTGTCCTCCAGGCTCAAGCAGACAAGCTTGCTTGTCTATTTGAGCCGTCAATCAAAGTTTGAAAGTTTACTTTCAAACTTTATCTCCTTTCTCACAATTGATCCTGTCTGTCAACGGTCTGTTCGGTTCTTATCACGGATCCCGGATAATGTATTAAATCCACCGGAAGCAGCTTCAAGCTCTTCATCATTTACATCCTCGTCCTGGGATATGGTGTTTTCTTTTACATCTTCCGTTACCTCTGCTGTTTCCTTTACTTCCTTGTTTTCTTCTTTGCCCATGTTTACCTCCTTTCACTGCTATAATTGCTGCCGTTTTATAAGATTTGCAAAAAAACCGCCTTTCTTCAGCAGTTCTTGATAATTGCCTTCCTCAATGATCCTGCCTTTATCAAGAACCAGTATCCTGTCGCAGTTCTGTATGGTCGAAAGCCTGTGCGCTATGACGATCCGGGTACAGTTAAGTTGATCCAGCGAATCCTGCACCACTTTCTGCGTGATGTTGTCAAGAGCACTTGTGGCCTCATCAAAAATCAGAATATTCGGCTTTGCCGCCAATGCCCTGGCGATCATGATTCTCTGTCTCTGCCCTCCGGATATACCGCCGCCTCCCTGCGGAATAAGAGTCTTCATCTTCATCGGCATATTCCTGATATCCTCGGCTATTCCGGCTTTTTCTGCCGCCTCCCAGGCTTCCTCCATGCTGAGACCCGGAGCGGAAATGGCTATATTCCGGTAGATACTGTCATAAAACAGATTCCCGCTCTGCATTACCACGCCGATGCTGCGCCTGAGTGACCGCGGATCGATTCGTTCGACATCGATATCATCGTAGCTCACACTGCCCGAGACCGCTTTTTCGAATCCCATAAAGATTCGAACGAGTGTAGACTTGCCGCAGCCGCTTTTCCCGACGATCGCTACATACTCCCCCGGATGAACGGTGAAACTTACGCCATCCAGTATGAGCGGCAGATCCCTTCCGTACCGGAACGTCAGATCCTTCACTTCGATCTTTCCGCTCAAATGATCCACGATCAGCTTTTCCTTCGATACCTCCGGACACTCTTTCAGAATCTCATCTGACATTTTCAGAACAGGTTTTAGCTTTATGACATCCTTACTCTTGTTCGAAAACGCGGTGATACTTCCCGTGAGCATTCCAAACGCGGCGACAAAAGCGACAAACTGGGAGATCGATATGTTATCCGTAAACCCTTTATAAAAGGCGGCAAGCATCCCCATCATTGAGATGAACGCAATCATTTCCGTCTGAAATCTCACCGGAAAAACCGCGGGGTAGGCAACCTTCGCCTTCTTACTGTACAGTCCGGCCCATTTCGCCATGATTCTGGATTCGCTGCCGCTCAGTTTTATCCTTTGAATACCCTCATATACGGATATCGCCAGTCCCTGAATCTTTCTGTCCTGCTGCAGCTCAATGTTCAGCAGTCCATATGCCTGGAAGGTACCGATCGCCATGCAGACAAACTGAAGCAGAACAGTGATGACCGCAGGAACAAGCAGTTCGGGTACGATCACTGCTATCTGTATGATAAAAAGCATGGCCAGGCTTATATCAATTATCGGCACAATCACCGAATCGATCAGTATTTGCGGGATCTCCCGCAGGTTGTCGAATACCCGGTATAATTCTCCCGTTGATTTCGAGGCAAAAAAGGATGTCGGAAAGTTTATCATTCTCCCCATCACTCCATGAGTCAGATAGACCTCCATCCTCACCTTTACTCTGTCTGCATATCCCTGTTTTATCACCGCGATGATATAGGCTACCATTGCCGAACTGATCAAAAGAAAGGAAAAGGATCCGACAAGTGTCATCGCTCCTGTCGGTATCACATATTCAAAGACCATTTTTGTGGCAAACGGGATCAGGAGCGAGACTCCCACAATCCCGATCCCGCTGAGAACAAGCATGGCCAGATCCGCCGCCGCCATGTTCTTAAAAAGCAACCCGGTAAGCTCATTTGCGGATAAGGAGGAAAGCGGCAGCGGTTTATAAAAACAGATTGCCTCTTTTTCAAATTCTCCTGCATTATGACGGTCTAATTTTATTTTTTTATTCGATCGAAAGTCCGTATAATAATATCCGCCAAGCCGTCCCGGAATAAGCGCCAGAAGCTCATCGCTGTCCTTTTTGGATACCAGCAGCGGTCCGTCTCCGTTTTTCCACCAGTGATGTGTCAAAAGGATATGTCTGCGCATGATAGCAAAAGGCCGCGTGATATAATCCAGCATATCCTCCAGATCATTGTATTCCGGAACGTCCTGATCGGCCCTTACTCCCAGATAAAAACAGATTCTCTCTAATTCTTTTCTGACCTGCTCATCAGAGTTGATGCTGTAACGTATGCTTTCTCTGCCGGTCACAGCCTCATAAACATCCTGAAGCGCATTGTCCAGATCGATCTGATCACGATTTCTTCTTGCTAAAAACTGTTCACCAAAAATAGACATTTCTCACCTATTCCGTCCTGACGAGCCGACTGTAATATCCCTCTTTTGCCAACAGCTCCTCATGAGTCCCTGTTTCAACGATTTCTCCGTCATCAAGGACAATGATTCTGTCGCAGTCCCGGATGGTAGACAATCGGTGTGCGATAATGATGCAGGTGATTCCTCTCTGGGATATCGACCTGGCAACCTCAAATTCCGTCCTGGCATCCAGCGCGCTGGTCGCCTCATCCAGAATCAGGATGGACGGTTCCGCGGAAAGTGCCCTCGCAATCTCAAGTCTCTGCTTCTGTCCGCCGGATAGATTTCTTCCGTTTTCCAGAAGCATGGAATTATATCCGCCTTTTCTGCTTATGATATCCTCATGGATTCCCGCATCTCTGGCAGCAAGGATCATGTCGAAATCCTCAATGGTCTCATCCCACATCTTTATGTTATTGCCAATCGAATCCTCGAACATCACCTGATCCTGATCCACCATGGCCACCGATGCCAGAAAGATCTCTCTTGGTATTTCATCTATGGTTTTTCCGTCAAAGGTGATCTTCCCGTTCCATGGCCGGTACAATCCGGTCAGGAGCTTTGCCAGCGTGGATTTTCCGGAACCCGAACCGCCAACGATTGCGATCCTGCTGCCTTTTTCAATGTCCAGTGAAAAATCCTCAATCAGCGGCTCGCTGAGTTTTGAATATCCAAAGGTCACGTTCTCTATTTTTATGCTTCCAATCAGTTTTTCCGCCTTCTCCAGTTCCTTCCCGGATATTTTTTCAGGAGTTTTCTCTGCAGGATAGTTTATGACATCGTCTATCCGCTCCATATCAGAGCTCATCTCCTGGATATCTTCCTGCGACTCAAGAAGCTTTTCGACCGGTCTGAAAAAACCGTTTAACAGACCATACACTGCGACAAAGCTGCCTTCCGTTATTCTGCCGGTCATAATGAGTGCGGCCCCGGCGGAGATGCACACCGCCAGCGCGGCTCTTTCCACGAGTTCCGGCAATGGCGACAAAATCCGGTTCACCTCGGTAAACCGGGATCTGCTCGTGAGATAGGATGCATAATTTCCGGACCATTGTTCAAAAAAGCCGTTTTCCGCTCCACTGGCTTTGATGGTCTCGATCATGGAAATGCCCATGACGGTTACCCCTTCCACCTTGCCTTCATCTCTTTTGGTGACACGCAGAGCATCGGTTCTCTTCGCATTGGTAAGCCATGCTGCGCAAAAATCAGCACAGACGGCCAGTATTCCTACTGCTGTCAGAATCACACTGTATCGAAGCATGATTCCTGCATAAACCGCAAGAAACACAATCTGTATGACCAGCGGTGCGAAGGTCCCGGTCAGTATTCTGGCAACAACATCATTCTCGGTCTGTCTCTCTGTCAGATCTCCGGACATTCGCTGCGCAAAAAAATCCAGCGGATGTCCCAGAATGGTCCGGATAAACCTGATATTGGAAGTAATCGCCAGCTTTCCCATGGTTCTGCAGCTGACAATTACATTGATCCCGCCCATCAGAAGATGATATATTCCGGTAATTCCAAAAGCGAAGAGAAGCCCTGTCAGCGCTTCCCTGTCATTGAGTTCCAAAACCCTGCTCGCATAAATGTCCGAAAACACGGGCACCACCACTTCGCAAACAGCTACGATAAGCGCCGTCAGCGTAATCAGTCCGAAACCGGTCTTATGCTCTCTGACTCTGCCTGCAAGAAATCTCAGCGCACTCTTTTTTGCCCCCTGGGGAACATAGTCTTTGGCCGGTTCCATATAGATATACAATCCGGAATACGAGTTTACAAATTCTTCATAGGGAATTCTTACCTTCCCATAGGCAGGGTCATTCAAAAACGCCGTTCCGTTTTTGAAGCCGTTTAAAACCACAAAATGCTGTTCTTCCCACCAGACGATGCATGGAAAACGGCCTGCCTCGACGACCCTTTCGGGAGTATATTTTTTTACCGTGGTCTCAAATCCGTAATTACGCGCCGCCTTGACGATATTCAGCGCTTTACTGCCGTCTCTTGATACACCGCAGTCGCTCCTTACCTTCTCCAGCGGAATCCAGGATTTATAATATGCAAGTATCATCGCCAGGCAGGCTGCGCCGCATTCCAGCGCCTCCATCTGGAGAATGACCGGCGTGCTCACGACTTTTTTTCTTTTCATCGCACTTCCTCTGCAGGCATTGGGATAATCTATCGGAACAGATAATGAATCGGCGGAACGGTATCATATTCGATCACGATCTCTGCCGGCTCTCCGTATGACATGACCGGCAGTTTCTCATCGATCGTCACATCCACTATGTATCTGTAATCCCCCAGGTCAAGGCTTTTCTGCTCCCAATCCGTTGTAAAGTTCAATTCCTCCAACGTCTTCATCACTTCTTTGGAATTCAACGGTACCGTGTAGACCAGCTCCGTACGTCCCCTGATTCTCCTGCCGTCTCTGAGAATCACGTTAACCGGCTTGTCGTGAATGATCTCGCCCGTTATCTGATTCGGATTCACGAGACACAGAAAAGTATCGACGTCGTAATCTCCGCTTTCAATCATCGCTTCGGTTAACTCGTCCTTTTCTGTCCGGTGATCGTAATTATATCCAACGCCGGTAGTTGTCAGCTTTAACGGTACTCTCCCGACATTCCCCCATATCAGTACCACCCCCAGAAAGACCAGCAGTGTGGCGATGGAAAGCCATATGGACGGAGTCGCCACGGGTATATAATTCGTTATTTTCTCAGGGGATTTTCCCAGATTCTTGCCGGATAACTTCATCGCGATCCTCCCATTTCACATACAAACTGCCGGAAAATACATTATTTTCTTTATTCTATTGTAAATCACATTTTCTAAAAACAAAAATAAAAATAACCAATTTTACGAAAACTTTCCGCCCGATATTGTATGCTGTGCACTGCCCGATCGATTCCAAAGGCTTAACCGGTCGCAAAAAAAGCGCCAGACCGGTGCTTTGTTACAAACACAGACTGACGCTTCCGTTTCCTTCTTCCGTTTTCGAACAAAGTCCGCAAGCGGACTTCGGCTCCCCATCCCCTCAGTCCTGAGGGGAGCCCCGCGGACTTTGCGCGTTACCGCTCTGCAGCCTTAGAATACTCTTCTTCTGACACAGGTTCACACCACTCATTGGCTGTTTCTTCCCCGTCAATTTCAACCGCAAGATGAGAAAACCAGGAGTCCGGTGCCGCTCCATGCCAGTGTTTTACTTCCGCGGGAATATGGATCACCGTACCCGGAGTCATCGCAACGGCTTCTTTTCCCCACTCCTGGTAATAACCTCTTCCGCCGATGCAAATAAGCATCTGACCGCCGCCGGTCTTTGCGTGATGAATATGCCAGTTGTTTCTGCATCCGGGCTCAAAGGTCACATTGAACACCGCAACCTGCTCGGTTGAAACAGGAGCAAGATAACTCTGTCCTACAAAGAACTGTCCGTAAGGATTTGACTCGCCGATCGGAAAACAGATCGTATTCTGGTATCTGTCCTTCTCCGTGAGCTCCGGCACTTCTTCCTTCCATACTTCTTTTGCAAGGCGGAATACCGCCCAGCCCTTCGGCCAGCCAACATACATCGCGGCATGGGTTATGATCGCTGCCATTTCTTCCCTGCTGACTCCATGCGCCTTCGCATTCTGAAGATGGTATGTCAGAGAGGAATCCGTGATCCCCGATGCCATTAGAGCAACGACCGTAATGATGCATTTGGTCTTCACATCAATGGCTTCTGCATTCCACACCTCGCCAAAGAGCACATCATCATTCAGATGGGCAAACATCGGCGCAAACTCACCGAGCTGATCTCGTCCCGCTGTCTGGACTATTTTCTCTCTCATTGCCATTTTCCTCACTTTCCGATCTTCTGATCTCCTATCGACCATACATGTCTCTTTGCCGCGTCACTTCTCCCGTTCTGAGCCATCACACCGGCAAGCGGATGCGGTACGTATAACTCTTCCAGATACCGGATCTCATCGCCGGTCAATTCTAACCGGTCGGCCTTGGCTGCGTCTTCTATGTGGGAACGTTTTGTCGCTCCGACAACCGGTACCGTCACTCTGGTCAGAAGCCAGGCCAGCGAGATCTCCGTCATAGTCACGCCATGTCTCCCGGCCAGTTCCGCTACCCGGTCTATGATCACACGGTCCTGTTCTTTGACCGCATCATACTTAAACTTCGCATAGGTATCCTCGGCTGCTCTCCTGGTATCACCTTCCCCGGGCTTTCTGGAGAGTCTTCCGCTTGCCAGTGCACTGTACGGGGTAAGCGCGATATTTTCTTCTTCACAATACGGCACCATCTCACGCTCTTCTTCCCGGAAGATCAGATTATAGTGCCCCTGAACCGAGACAAATTTTGCAAACCCTTCCTTTTCCGCCAGCGCATTGGCCTTTGCAATCTGCCATGCAAAACAGTTTGAAATTCCGATATATCTTGCCTTTCCCGCTTTCACAATTCGGTTCAGGCCATCCATGATATCGTAAATGTCCGTATTCCAGTCCCACATGTGATAAATATAGAGGTCCACATAATCCATGCCAAGGTTCTGAAGGCTTGTATCCATCATGTTCTCGATATGCTGCTGTCCCGTGATCCCTTTTTCCATCTCCTCCGGTGTCCTTGGAAGAAATTTGGTGGCAACAACCACATCCTCGCGCTTTGCGAAATCCCTGAGTGCACGCCCGACATACTGCTCACTGGTTCCGCTCTGATAAGCGATCGCCGTATCATAGAAATTCACTCCGAGTTCCAGACCTCTTTTGATGATCTCCCTCGAATGCTCCTCATCGATTGTCCAGCTGTGCTGCCCTCTTGACGCGTCGCCAAATCCCATACAGCCCATGCAGATGCGTGAAACATTCAATTCCGAATTCCCGAGTTTTGTATACTTCATCGTCATGCCTCCTGCTTCTGTCTGCCACTTCGACGATTATCCAATTCCAAGTTTCCCGATCCATTTCACGAGCTCATCATCCGATGCACCCGCGCCGAATCGGCTGCCCGGAAGCCATGTGCCGGATCCTGCTTTTTCTGCAAGGTTATCACGGCTTTTCTCGATACCGCTTCCTCCCGAAGTGCAGAACGGTATGATCGTTTTTCCTTCAAAACGATAACTCTCTACAAACGTATCCATGATTCTCGGTTCTTCGCCCCACCAAATCGGATATCCAAGAAAAACCGTTTCATAATCATGTTCAACATCAATCCCGATGTCTTCAAATTCCGGTCTTACCGACGGATCATTCTGCTCTCTTGTCGTTCTGCTGCTCTTGTCATTGTAGTTGAGATCGGCATCACGATACCGTTCCCTCGGGACAATCTCGCATAAATCCGCTCCTGTGACCGAAGCGATTCTTTCCGCAATCCGCTTTGTGGTACCTGTTGCTGAAAAATAAATCACCAGCACTTTTTTCTCATTGCTTTCCTGTACTGTACCAACGTTTTTTTCTGTTTTCAGATTCGCTGCTTCTTTTGAGATCTCTTGTTCACTCATATTTGCGGAAGCTGAACTGACAGCAGCTTTGTCCGCTGACCGGCTCGAACACCCCATAACCGCCAACATCGCAAACAACGCGATCAACAGCACGGAACCTATTTTTTTCACCCGACAACCTCCTTCTTTCGGACTTCTTTCAAACTTCTCTCAGACTTCCCTCCGACTTCATTCATAAAACCAGCTTTAAAAACTGACAGGTCATTTCGTAAACCGTCACATCCCGATGGGACAGTTTCACGTCATCCATTGCTGATATCTGTTTTTCTGTGGGATACGCATACGGGTAGATTCCGTACATATAGGGAAAGAATGCATATCGTATCTGTTCCCTCTTCTGCTCGGACACTTTGAGATGCTTTTTCAGACATTCATCAAACAGTTCTATCGTCCTCTTAAAAATCCTCTTATACTCTACAAGCAGTTCATCCCTGCTGTTTTCCTCTATTTCGTACAGATTCATCGCAGAAATCTTCAGAAGCGTTTTTCGTTCCTCCATTGATTTTGCGATCGCTCCGGCCAAAGCATCCCGATCCATAACGGAATCTCTGTCCGTGATGTTTTTGAGGGCATCATTCCACTTCATATATTCGCGTGTCAGAAGACCTAAAAAGATTTCTTCTTTCGTCTGAAAATAATTGTAAATGGATGGCCTGGAAAAGCTGGTTTCCGTGCTGATCACCTTTATGTTAATGCTTTGAAAACCCAATGTTTCATATAGTTTTTCGCAGGCATCCATGATTTCCTCTCTTCTTTTGTCAATGGTCTCTTTCAGTTCTACTGCCATAATCCGTCTCCTCATAACTGTGTATCAATGCATTTTATATTAGCTTCCTGTTGACACGCAGTCAATCCCGGAGCAAAAAAAATCATTCCATCTTCTTTTCCCACATACGGATCAGGTTCAATTCCAGACTGTCTGCCGTATTCTCAAGCATCTTCATTTCATCCGGTGTCAGTTCAACACGGCATGCTTTCACTGCATCCTCAACATGTTCAACCTTTGTCACACCAATAATGGGCAGTGTTCCTTTTGCAATTGCCCATGCCACCGGTATCTG
The DNA here is from genome assembly GCF_000711825.1 of [Clostridium] aminophilum DSM 10710. Lineage (GTDB taxonomy): Bacteria > Bacillota > Clostridia > Lachnospirales > Lachnospiraceae > Clostridium_R > Clostridium_R aminophilum. The sequence continues at coordinate 157,653 of NZ_JONJ01000001.1, forward strand.
CGCAGGGGATACTTTATACTTATCCGCCACTTCCTGCAGCCTGGCATTCATGATCTCGAGTTTGTCCAGTACCGGATTATACGTTTCCGCCCGTCCGGAGCCTGCAGGCATCGGATGCCCGGTATCATATTTTCCGGAAAGCGCGCCCTGCTCCAGAACCATATACGACCAGAACGAAATGCCGTTTTCTCTGCAGTACTCAACAATACCGGAATCCTCGGAGGACCGGTTGAGCAGGCTGTAATGATTCTGTACCGCGCCCAGCCGGAGACCATGCGCTCTCAGTATTTCGTCTGCTTCTTTGATCTCGGCAAGATTGTGATTGGATACACCGATCACCGGAACATCGGCTTTTCCTTCGAAATACTTTGCCACCTCTGCGATCCACTTTGGAGCATCCACAGGATTATGTACCCAGTAAATATCCATGTTGCCGATTCCCAGCATCTGATATTCCGTCTTCAGCATATCCTCAACCGGTGTCTTCGAAGAATAGTCGGCACACTGAGGTGTAAATTTGTCCGATATGATGTAGGAATCTCTGGAATAATCTTTCAGAAAACGTCCCAGAATCTTCTCGGATGTTCCCATGCCATATACATAAGCGGTGTCCCAGAGATTGAGGCCCGCCTTCATTGCGGCATCAAATATCGGTTTCAGAGAATCCGCTGTCAGGTGATCTCCAAACGTTCCATCGTTGCCCCATGCCCATGCGCCAAGTGCAATCTTAGGTAATGAATTTGCCATACTGTCTGCCCCTTTCTGTTGACACTGTGTCAGTTATTGGTTGGATCATAACACCGAATTGACTCCGTGTCAACCGCGAATTAAAAAATATGCAGGCCCCGCTCCTGCATATCGCATTTTCACCGGTTCCAGATCTCATACCCCTGACGTCTGGCGGAGTCATACACCGGCTGCATATTCTTTTGCAGAATGTTGTAAAACTCTTCCTGCGTATTTCCCTTTCGGTACAGCTCCTGTCCGGCCCAGATGGAATGCAGATTGTCCCTGTAGCTTGAATCCCCCAAAGTATAAGGAAGCAGCACCACAGGATTCTCATAGACAGGAATCACATGAATCCGTCCTTCCTGATTCGGATATCCCGTCATAAGGAGCTGACAGCAGACGTTATCTGGCGCTTTGCATTCCGTCTGCGATTTTACTCACGTCAACAAATTCATAAGTGGTCCCTCTTCCAAGCGCATAAGTGACAGCGCCGCAGGTAACATTTGCCAGAAGAGCGTCACAGCGCGTCAGTCCTTCAAGAGTCGCGATATAATCAAGGGTTCTCGCAATAGGATCATCCTCATGGTCATCCGCAAAGACCTCAAGCAAAAGCTTATCCTGATATTCTTCCTTGCGGAAGTCAATACGCTTCTGTTTCGTGAAAATAAGCCTGTCCTTTAGTGCGCTGCCGGTAAACAGTTCAAGAATCCCCTGCTCCTCCGTTGCCAGATATACGAAATCGAACCCCTTTTCATCCACATATTTTATTGCTTTGTCAAGGGTTTCCCGGGCTGAGAGACCGTGCGGTACATACTTTGAAGTTCTTGGGATCAGATAATCGCTTCCTCTGACAACAACCGCCAGGATACGTTTTTTGTCTTTGGGAAATACCGCATCAAGCACTTCATTGGTGTGTTCAATCACATCCCGACGGTACTGCAGATCTTTTCCGTAAACCAGCTCTGCCCGCTGATTGGAAAATGTAAACTCGGTCATATATGGATTCAGTGTCAGGTTTGAATTCTGATCCAGGATAACATGCTGTGAGTTATAAACCTCCTGCAGAGTATATTCGGAAATCTGTTCAAAAAACATCCCCCATACATCTTCTCCGCTTACTCCGGCGAACTGATTGGGATCCCCGGCAATACCAAGATCAACGACCGGGATGAACTCCGGACGGAGACTTCGGATTTTCTGCTTGACCCCGATCACATTGTTAATCACAGCAGTAAGGCCGTTTTCCTTTACAGGCTGTTTTATCAGGTAGAAGGTCTTGTCCGGATTCTCGGGGCCGTAATAGAATTCCCTCTTGAGCCAATACAAACTGCTCATGATTGTGTAGCTGGGAACCTTCCCCATGAAAACCCCCTGTACGTCCCATTTGAGTTCGGGAAAGGCCCGGATCGTCCTAAGCGCTTTAAATTCGGGATGCTTTTTATACAACGCTTCTTCGCTGTCCGCGATAACCAGCTTTTCATTTTCCGAAAAGAAAAATGATGCATATTTATCCAAAAATACGATCACAATCTGCGGATTATGCGCCTGCACGATTCGGGCGGAATGGTAGCTGTATTCTTCAAGTTCCTCAAAGATCATCAGCTGGTAACGATCCACATAGGAATAATCCAGACCTTCATCAGAGGTTGAATAATCCCAGTAATTTGAAAGATGCATCTGAACCTTGGGATCATCCGGATTCAGATTCGTCGGATTATTTTTGTTCCATCCGAAACAAAAAACCGGTTCGCCATTATCATAAACGACAACCTTATGATGACGCATATCCTTGTTCCGGTGATAAAAATCCCTTGTCTTGATAAACACCTCCGGTTCAAGTTCAAACACTTTTCTTATTGTTCCTGGGATTTCTTCTTTTGGAAATATGGAAATCAATTGCAGCCTCCTCATAAAAATCATAAATCAGTGATGGTTTGTTTCAGTGCGCCAGTTTTCGGCTGTCCTCTACTTTCTTTCACACTATGCAAACAACTGCCCGGTGTCAAGCCCGCAGTTATGACCGGACAGCGTAACTTTGCTTGCGGCAGACTCCGGCTGCTTTGGGCAGTCTTTTCTTCTGATGCATGCCAGAAGATCTAAATCCACCACAAGGACCTTCTTACCCTGATCTGCAAGACCTGCATGTGGCAGCATCAAACCGGGGATCCAAACGGTATCTGAACATAAATCATCTGTTCGATCTGGAACTTCAGCGCAAGGTTGACGATCAGTCTGCAGTCAGTTAACGATGGTGAGCCGACGGGTGAAAATGAATTTGCGAAAAATTATTGACACTATCCATTATTCAAGTTTCTGAGAATACACAGCCGCTGCCAAGAAGCCTTGAGTCACTGATTGTGACATCAAAAAAAGGAACAGACTATTATATCTGTTCCCCTTTCTACAATTGTGCAAGCGGACTTGCACAATTTCATTCACATTTATATTTATCAATTATTCTAGATTCCATATCTTCCAAACTAGGTACAGTATCCTGCAACTCTGTAGGAATATCTTCCAGCAACTTGTACTCGCTGACTCCAATAGGTTTAGTCATATCTTTCAGAGCATATTCTGCAACAAGACGATTTTCATCCCTACATAGTATCAATCCTACAGATGGATTATCCGCAACACTCTTAACTTGATCATCCAATACTGATAAATAGAAATTCATTTTACCAGCATACTCCGGTTTAAACTTTCCTGTCTTAAGCTCTACTGCAAAGAAGCAGTGCATTATATAGTTATAAAACAACAAGTCAATATAAAACTCTTCATCCTGAACCTTAAGCTGAAATTGCTCTCCGACGTATGCAAAGCCTTTTCCAAGCTCCAACAGCAATTTTGAAACATTTTTCACCATCTCATGCTCAATATCTGTCTCTATCATCCGATCAGTCATCTGAACAAAGTCAAAAATGTATGGATCCTTCATTGTCTGTATTGCCAGTTCACTCTGTTTATCCGGCAATTTACCTGTGAAATTCTGAATCTTCTTTACACTCTGTCTGTCGTACAGATTACTTTCAATCTGCATAACCATCACGTCACGAGTCCATCCGTTTTCTATTGCCTTTCCCATATACCATAGATACAACTCTTTGGTATCAGTTTTGTCCATAAGTGCTATATGGTGATACCATGTTAGCCCAGAAAATCCCATAGAATCAATTTCATTCTCGTTAAACATCCCAGAGAATTTCTTCATATACTTAAGATTTCTTACCGAAAAGCCAGTTGCTTCAGGAAATTGAATTTTAATATCGGAAGCAAGATTGTCTATGAACTTATTTCCCCACTCACTCTTTTCAATGATAATCTGCCCCAGCTTCCAGTTCCTATGAAGCAAAACATTGTTCGTATTAACAACCGCCTCATAGCGAGCTGAGCTAATACATTCAAATGCCTTACTTAAAGCTTCTTTATACTCTGAATTATTGATTAACATATTGCTCCTTAGTTTGTGCAAGCCCACTTGCACAATTATAAATAGCTATTTTTACTGCTTTATAGGTTATCATTTTACATCAAATAATTCTATATCTTATTTATCGCTCAACAACCTTATTCATATCCTGCAGAATCCTAAACTGATTAAGTGCTACGCTTCTGAGCATAGGATTATGAAAACTGTCGAAGATAGATACAACCTCATCATATATCTTTAATCTTACTGTTATAGACTTAAGTGTAAATTCTTCACCCGATATTTTTATCAACACCTCTGGAGTTACTTTTAGCCAAAAGGTTATGGCTGACTTAAATTCCCCCGCTAATGTACAATTTTGTCTTGATCCATCTCAAAAGATTTTTGCTATAAAGGTTTGCAGAAGCTGTGAATCCAAATCTGCGCCTTTTGCCAGGAAATCCACAAAAACTAAGGGAACATTATCCATTTCTAATAAAAATCTTCACAAATGCCTATCAGCATTAATCCCTAACTACAATCCAGATACACGATACAAGCTTTCCGGTGAATATGACCGAGAGCACCACATTATGTTTTTTGATATAAAAGGAGCTGCTAAATGTGAATATCAGCCCTTTAAAAAAATAATTATTTATAACTTGTAATATTAATAAAGCCCTATAGCAGTTTTTCTGCTACAGGGCTGCATTTTAGTATAACTTTGCACCAGCTGGGATGTGGTTATCAATCATAAGAAGGTGAAGCTCTTCACCATCTGAATCCTTAAGGTTATTTACTGCAGAAAGCAGCATACCGCAGGATTCGATGCCCATCATTGCTCTCGGCGGAAGGTTTGTGATGGCGATCAGTGTCTTTCCAATCAGATCCTCCGGCTCGTAGAAAGCGTGAATTCCGCTCAGAATGGTGCGATCCTTGCCGGTTCCGTCGTCCAGTGTGAACTGGAGAAGCTTCTTTGACTTCGGAACTGCCACGCAGTCCTTAACTTTAACCGCACGGAAATCGGACTTGGAGAACGTCTCAAAATCAACCGTTTCCTCGAACAGCGGCTCAATCTTCACATTGCTGAAGTCGATCTTGCTGTTCGGAGCGAAAAATCCGTTGTCATCGGACGCAGCCGATGCAGAGCTCTTCTCCGGGTTAAGGGACTTAAGCGTCGGGAACAGGATTACATCGCGGATGGCTTCGCTGTCCGTGAGCAACATACAGAGACGGTCGATTCCGTATCCGATACCACCTGTCGGCGGCATACCAACCTCCAGTGCATTCAGGAAGTCTTCGTCGGTATGCTGTGCTTCCTCATCGCCTGCTGCGGACAGTGCGTCCTGAGCGGCAAATCTCTCTCTCTGATCGATCGGGTCATTCAGCTCGGAGTAAGCGTTGCACATCTCCCAACCATTGATGTACATCTCAAAACGCTCAACCTTGGACGGGTCGGACGGCTTCTTCTTGGTCAGCGGAGAAATCTCGATCGGGTGATCCATGATGAAGGTCGGCTGGATCATCTTATCCTCGCAGAACTCGTCGAAGAAGAGGTTTACGATGTCGCCCTTCTTGTGGCGCTCCTCGAACTCGATTCCCTTCTCGGCAGCGATCTTCTTTGCTTCCTCGTCGGTTGCAACCTGATCAAAGTCAATGCCGGTCTGCTCTTTGATGGCCTCGTTCATGGTCAGTCTGCGGAACGGCTTGGACAGGTCAATGGTAACACCCTTATAACTGATCACGGAACTTCCGCATACCTTCTCCGCCAGATAACGGAACATATCCTCGGTCAGATCCATCATGCCGTTGTAATCGGTATATGCCTGATAGAGCTCCATCAGAGTGAATTCCGGGTTGTGCTTGGTATCGACACCCTCGTTGCGGAATACACGGCCGATCTCGAAGACTCTCTCAAGGCCGCCGACGATCAGTCTCTTCAGATAGAGTTCCAGAGAGATTCTCATCTTTCTGTCCTCGTCAAGGGCATTGTAATGTGTGATGAACGGTCTTGCAGCCGCACCGCCGGCATTTTCCACCAGCATCGGAGTCTCAACTTCCATGAAGTCTCTTGCATCCAGGAAGTTACGGATCTCGCGAAGGATCTTGGATCTCTTGATAAATGTCTCCTTTACGTCGGCATTCATGATGAGATCGACATATCTCTGTCTGTATCTGGTATCGGTGTTGGTCAGGCCGTGGAACTTCTCCGGAAGCGGCTGAAGAGACTTGGAAAGCAGGGTAATGGACTCTGCATGAACAGAGATCTCCCCTGTCTTGGTCTTGAATACCTTACCGGTTACACCGATGATATCGCCCATGTCGTACTTCTTGAAGTCCTTGTAAGCTTCCTCACCGATGCTGTCTCTTGCGACATAGCACTGAATGTTGCCGAGTTTGTCCTGAAGATTGGTGAAAGAAGCCTTACCCATAACGCGCTTGCTCATCATACGGCCGGCAATGGATACCTCTTTATCTTCAAAGTTTTCAAAATCATTCTTGATATCGGTGCTGTGCGCCGTCTGATCAAACTTGGTGATCTGAAACGGATCCTTGCCTGCAGCCTGAAGTTCCGCCAACTTGTCACGGCGAACCTGGCGAAGCTTGTTGACATCTTCCGGCTTGTTATTCTGCTGGTTCTGCTGAACCTGCTCGTTCGCATTCTGTCCCATATTCTTTCCTTCTTCCCTTAGGATCACTGCCGGTGCCGCACACCTCCGGCGCCTGTCCGGAGTATGGCCGCAGCCATTGTGTTTTTGTTCTATAGCGCAGAAAAACCGCCGGCAATGCCTGCGGACTTTTCTGATATTCTTACTCTATAAGATCAGTTCTGATCTGCGTGCTCGATGGAGATAACCCTGTACTGCAGGGAGCCGGACGGTACAACAACCTCAACAATATCGTCAACCTTGTGGCCGATCAGCGCTGCGCCGACTGGGGAAACGTTGGAGATTCTGTGCTGCAGGGTATTGGCCTCGGAAGAGCCGACGATGGTGAATTCCATCTCCTCGTCCTCATCCTCATCGTAAACCTTAACCTTGGTTCCGACACCGATTTTGTCCAGTGTAAGCTCGGAAGCGCCGACAACTTCTGCGTTCTTCAGCATTTCCTCCAGCTCTGCGATACGAGCCTCGATATCACGCTGCTCATCTTTTGCTGCATCGTACTCTGCATTCTCAGAAAGATCGCCCTGCTCTCTTGCTTCCTTAATCTTCTCCGCAATCTCACGTCTTGCGTTAACCTTCAGATTGTAAAGCTCGGCTTCTCTCTCTTTGAATCCAGCTTCTGTCAAGACAACGTTCGCCATCGTATATCCTTCTTTCTTCTTTATAAATATCACAAAACAGGCATTCTTTCCAAGGATGCCTGCTCTGTTACGTTCTCCGCATACTGCGCAATTATACAGAAAGAATCCTGCCATGTCAAGACGAAATCACACGAAGATCCGCAGAATTCCGCCAAAAATCGCCGGTTTCGAAGCAGTCTGAATCTGTTTCCAAAGCCCGGAACGCTCTCCGCAGGATCTCCAGTTTCGGAACAGCCTAAACTCTCTTCTCCGGTGGCCCGGAATCGTTCCGCAGGGCCGCCAGTTTCGAAACAGCCTGAACTCACTTCTCCGGTGGCCCGGAATCGGTCAAAAACGCCGGTCCAGAAGCTCCAGAAGCCCATCCAGCGTCTCCACCATATTGATGTCATTTCGAAGCTGCGCGGAGTTTGGAATCCCGGCGGTGTACCAGAATACATGCTTTCGCATTTCGCGGATCGCAATGTATTCTCCCTTGACATCCACCATCATCTTCGCCTGCCGGCGGATCATGGCGAGGACCTCTTCCCTGGTCGGCTCCGGCAGAAGCTCACCGTGCTCCAGATAATGCACCACTCTCTTAAAAATCCATGGATTTCCCTTGGCACCTCGGGCAATCATCACACCGTCGCACCCGGTCTCGTCCATCATTTTTTTTGCGTCTTCCGGCTGGAAAATATCGCCGTTGCCGAATACAGGAATCGACACGGCCTCTTTCACTTTCCGGATAATTTCCCAGTCCGCCTTCCCACGGTAGTATTCTTCCCGGGTTCTGCCGTGCACCGCCACGGCGGCAACGCCGGCCTGCTCCGCCATCTTTGCGAATTCAGGCGCGTTGATGGAGTCATCATTGAATCCCTTCCGGAATTTAACTGTCAGCGGCTTATGGAGTTTTTTTGCCATCGCCGACAGGATCCGGAACGCAAGATCGGGATCACGCATCAAAGCGCTTCCCTCATGATTATTCACGACTTTTGGGACCGGGCACCCCATATTGACATCAATGATGTCGTACGGACCTTCTTCCAGACGGACCGCAATCTCCGCCATGATGTCCGGATCGGAGCCGAAGAGCTGAACCGCAAGCGGATGCTCTTCCGGAACGGTGCGAATCAGTTCATTGGTATTTTTGTTGCCGTAGTAAATGGCTTTTGCGCTGACCATCTCCGTGCAGGTCAGTCCCGCTCCCATCTCCTCACAGAGAATACGGAACGGAAGGTCCGTCACCCCGGCCATCGGACCGAGCGCAACATTGTGCTTTAATTCGATATTGCCGATTTTCATGCGATTTGTCCGATGTCCTCTCACCTGGTCTTCTTCATGTTCTCGTAGAGCTGTCTGGCCGGTCCGTCTCCGCCGACTTCCTCGATCGGCTTTTTCAGAACGATCAGCTTATAGTAAAGTTCGAGCGACTCCAGGAATTCCGCCTTCTCCCGGCGGATCTGCTTGATCTTCAGGTCGCTTCCGATATCATCGAAGAGGAAATCGTCCTGTTTTGCCATCACCTTGAGATTCAGCGTTCCGTCCGGCGCAAATTCCATAAAGAACTCGCCGCCGACATCCTCCGTAAAGAGCACGCAGGTTACGTGGAGTTCCTGCTGGATCTGCTCCGGAAGAATCGCAAACTGCTGGTTAAAGAAGTATTTCTGTGTATAAGACGATGCGCCGCAGAGAACCACGTTCTCGCCGTCTTTGTTGTCATTGACATTCTGCATCTCTGCCATGATTGATTCCTTTCTCTGATCGTCCGTTTCAGGATTATGGATGTTTACCCGATCTGTCTTGTTTAATTTCGAACTGATTTTGTTTTTTCAAACTGTTTTGTCTTTGTTCGAACCGTTTTGTCTTTTCTCTCTATTTTCTGCGTCCGCCGATTATAACACAGTTTCCTTTCTGTGCACAATACGTTGCCGGTCACTCTGTATCTGCCGAAACAATTCTCCCTGTAATTCTCTCATCTTCTTGCAACGGCGTGTATATCTTTGCGAGATATTTTCGGAAATGACAATTGCAAAAAATTGCGGCGCAAGATCAGATCGAACCATTTCCATCATTCCGCTCACATTTAAAACCGCCGGGCAACGCCCGACGGTTCACACTTTTGATATATCGTTTTACGTCTTTTCTGTCAGCGAATCAGCTGTTTACTGATCTCATACTCATCCTGCGGAAGATCCTTGGTCATTGCAAGCGCCTCCTGGATATCAAAGTCGACATACGCGCCGCCCTTATATCCGATGACGCGGTTGGTCTTACCCTCCATCAGGAGCTGAACGGCCTTGGAACCCATGATGGACGCGTATACTCTGTCCTTACAGGTCGGTGAGCCGCCGCGCTGCATGTATCCGAGGATGGTGGCACGGGTCTCGATTCCGGTCGCCGCCTCGATCCGGCGCGCCATGGATGCGGAGTGCCCGATACCCTCGGCGTTGATGATGATGTGATGCTTTTTGCCGCGCTTTCTGGAATCAATGATACGATTGATGAGCTGCTGCTCGTCACCGTCATACTTCTCCGGAAGAAGGATATCCTCCGCGCCGTTTGCGATACCGCACCAGAGGGCAATGTATCCGGCATGGCGCCCCATAACCTCGATAATGGAGCAGCGCTCGTGAGAGGTGGACGTATCTCTTACCTTGTCGATCGCCTCCATCGCGGTGTTGATCGCAGTATCAAATCCGATGGTGTAATCCGTACAGGCGATATCGAGGTCGATGGTTCCCGGCAGTCCGATGGTATTGATGCCGAGCGCGGAAAGCTTTCCGGCGCCGCGGTAGGATCCGTCGCCGCCGATGACAACCAGGCCGTCGATTCCATGTTTTTTACAGATCTCCGCGCCTCTCTTCTGACCTTCTTCCGTCATGAATTCCGGACATCTGGCTGTATAGAGAATGGTACCGCCGCGCGCGATGATATCCGCCACGCTCAGCCCGTTCATATCCACGATCTCTTCCTGAAGGAGTCCCGCGTATCCGCGCATGATTCCCTTTACCTTCAGCCCGTTGTTGATGGCGGTTCTGACGACTGCACGGATGCAGGCATTCATTCCCGGCGCATCGCCGCCGCTGGTCAGTACGCCGATCGTCTTCACACTATTAGCCATAGTCCTTCCTCCTCCGGATCGTCCCGTATGTTTGCAAATTCTGCACCGTTTTCTTCGGCAGGATTCGTTAATTTTTAAACACTTTAAAATATTTTATAGCAGTTTTTGTATCTTGTAAAGAACAAAGTCCTTAAGCGGTCTCCGGCTCTCCATCCCTATTCCTGAATGCTTGCTGACTCCGGGGCCTCATGCCTGAAAAGAGTTTGTGGTCTCCTGACCCCGTCCCCAGGGCTCATCGCATTCCGAAGCCCGCGCGTCCGAAGGAAATCTTTGATGCGACGACGCTGACATTGTCCTCGCCGACCCCGGCCTTCAGTGCGTCAAGCAATGCCGGCCCCGCCTTCACGCTCATGTTCGCCGGCAGAACTTTCTTCGCCTTTTCTTTGGCAACATAGACCACAACGCTGTCTTTTCCGTCGCTTCCGGCGATAACCTTTTCCATCCAGGCAGCCTTCTCGCGGTACTCTTCCATGTCCGCAAACCGGACCCACACCTGACTCGGCACGTCCTCAAACGGAACGATCCGCTCACAGATGAGTTTTCCCTCCGGGTCATCCCCGATGCTGACTCTTCCGCGGATAAAGACCTTGCTGTCCTCCGACGTAAACAGCCGGTACTGCTCGTAGGTCTTTGGGAAAATGAGGCATTCCACGGTTCCGGCCATATCCTCAACGGTGACAAAGGCCATAATCTGATTCTGCCGCGTCGTCTTGACTGTCTTTGCCGTGATCATACCGCCGATCACCACATAATCGCCGTCAGTCACGCCGGCCTCGCCGGTATCCTCGTCCACCAGAAAGTCTACCGTTCTTGCGGTGATATTTTTCTTCCAGATCTCCTCGTAAGCCTCCAGCGGATGTCCGCTGACATAGACGCCGAGAGTTTCTTTTTCAAACGCCAGAATCTCCTCTTTGGAGTACTCGCCGACCTTCGGCATGGAGATCTGGAATTCTTTCTTCTGATCCTCGGACACAATATCGAACATGGAGATCTGTCCCGCCATCGAATTTTTCTTTTCCTTGGCCTTCTGATCCAGAAGATCACCGGAAATCAGGAATTTCTGTTTTCTGGTTCCCGGAAGTCCGTCCATTGCGCCGGACTTGATAAAGCCCTCCAGAGTTCTGCGGTTGACGTCTTTGCCCGCCATCCGGTCCACAAAGTCCTCGATGGTGCGGAACGGACCGTTATTCGTCCGCTCTTCGATCATCCGCTCCACCACGGACTGGCCGATGCTCTTGATCGCAGAAAGGCCGTACCGGATTGATCCGTCTGAAACGGAGAATCCGACTTCACCTTCGTTGATGTCCGGCGGAAGAATCCGGATGTCCATCTGCCGGCAGTCGGAGATGTACTCCGAAACCTTCGTGTTATTGTCGCGGACAGAGGTCATGAGCGCTGCCATGAACTCCACCGGGTAGTAGCATTTCAGCCATGCGGTCTGGAAGCAGACCACCGCATATCCCGCCGCATGGGATTTGTTGAACGCATATTTGGCGAAATCGATCATGCCGTCGTAGATATGGTTCGCCACCGCCTCGGAGATTCCGTTGGCAACGCAGCCCTTGATCCCGAGCTCTTCATTGCCGTACACGAAGTTTTTGCGCTCCGCCTGCATTTCGTCCTCGTGCTTTTTACTCATCGCGCGGCGGAGCTGATCGCTTCGGCCCCAGGAGAAGCCTGCCAGATCGCGGACGATCTGCATAACCTGCTCCTGATAGACGATGCAGCCGTACGTCGGCGCGAGGATGTGCTCAAGTTCCGGGCACTCGTAGGTGATGGATGAGCGGTCATTTTTCCCCTTCAGATACTGCGGGATGAAATCCATCGGGCCCGGTCGGTAGAGGGAAATGCCCGCGATGACATCTTCCAGACTCTCCGGCTTCAGTTCCTTCATGAAGGACTTCATGCCGTTGGACTCGAGCTGGAAGACTCCCTCGTCTTTTCCGGTTCCGACCATATCCAGAACCTTCCGGTCGTTGAAATCGATCCGATCCATATCGATTCTGGTTCCGCTGCTCTTTTCCGCCATGCGCGCGGCGTCCTTGACGACGGTCAGCGTGCGAAGCCCCAGAAAATCCATCTTCAGAAGACCGAGTTCTTCGATCGTCGTCTTCTCATACTGGGTGGTGATCGAGCCGTCCGCGCCCCGCGAGAGCGGCACGTACTCGTCTACCGGTGCCGCGCAGATCACAACGCCGGCGGCATGGATCGACGTATGGCGCGGCAGTCCCTCGAGCCGGCGGGACATATCAATCAGATATTTCACTTCCGGATCCGTATCATAGAGCTGCTTCAGCTCCGGATTGGCCTTCAATGCCTTGTCCAGCGTGATTCCGAGATCCGTCGGGATCATTTTCGCGATCTGGTCACAGCGGGCGTACGGGAGATCCAGCGCGCGTCCGACGTCGCGGATGACGCCTCTTGCCGCCAGCGTACCGAAGGTGATGATCTGGGATACGCAGTCACGGCCGTATTTTTCCGTGACATAATCGATCACCTCCTGCCGGCGCTCGTACTCGAAATCGATATCGATATCGGGCATGGATACACGTTCTGGGTTCAGGAAACGCTCGAAGATCAGCTGATAGCGGATCGGGTCAATGTTGGTGATGCCCATGCAGTAGGAGACAATGCTTCCAGCCGCACTTCCTCGTCCCGGTCCTACCGCGATATCGTGGGAGCGGGCAAAATTGACATAATCCCACACGATCAGGAAATAGTCGACAAAGCCCATGTGCTGAATGACGCCCAGCTCGAAATCGAGCCGCTCCCGGATGGAGGCATCCCCGTCCGGGTACCGCTTTTCAAAGCCCTCGGTACAAAGCTTGTTCAGGTATTCCCAGGAAGTCATACCGTCCGGCACCGCGTATTTCGGAAGTTTCCGCTCGCCGAATTTAATCTCGACATTACAGCGCTCCGCGATCCGGTGCGTGTTGTCAATCGCTTCCGGCGCATAGGGAAAGAGCGCCCGCATCTCTTCTTCCGACTTCACATAGAACTGGCCGCCCTCATAGCGCATACGGTCGGTATCGCTAACCTTCTTCGCGGTCTGAATGCACAGAAGAATGTCGTGCGATTCCACGTCATCGGCATTGATATAATGGCAGTCGTTGGTCGCCACCATCGGAATTCCGGTCTCCTGATGCAGGCGCATCACGCTGGCATTGACCTTTTTCTGCGCCGGAATGCCGTGATCCTGCATCTCAAGGAAGTAGTTCTCCTCGCCGAAGATCTGCTGATAGTGAAGAGCCGCCTTCTTCGCCTCCTCATAGAGATCCGCGGTCAGAAGTCTGGCCACTTCTCCGGCAAGGCAGGCGGAGCAGCAGATGATGCCTTCATGGTATTTTTCCAGCGTCTCGTAGTCGACCCGTGGCTTGTAATAGAATCCCTCGACAAAGCCGACGGAGACGATCTTCATCAGGTTTGCGTATCCCTGATTGTTCTCTGCAAGCAGGATCAGATGATAATAGCGCTGCTCATCCGATCCGACTTCGCGGTCATGTCTCGATCCCGGCGCCACATAGACCTCGCAGCCGATGATGGGTTTGATCCCCCGTTTTTTCGCTGCACGGTAGAATTCAATCACACCGTACATATTCCCGTGATCCGTGATGGCAATGCTGTCCATCCCAAGTTCTTTCGCCCGGTCCATGAGCTCATCGATCTTACTCGATGCGTCCAAAAGGCTGTATTCCGTATGCAGATGCAGATGGGTAAATGCCATCCCGGTCCTCCTTACATTCAAAACTGATATGTGCTCGCGCAGAGCAGATCCGCTGTTCTTCCATTGCAGAGGCCTGCGCATCCCCGCGAAGCGTTTTTGCGGGATAGAAATTCCGGAGAAATATCCTATGCCACAATGGAAACAGTCCGCCGCAGAATACTCCGCGGCGGACTGTGCGTTTTTTTATTCTGCCGATCGGCAAATCCGATCTTCTTATGATGTCAGGTAATCCTCAATTCCCTTCAGAGCAGCCTCTTCGTCGCCGCCCTCCGCGGTGACCGTAATCATCTGGCCGTTTGTCAGAGCCAGGGACATCATTCCCATGATGCTCTTTGCATTCACCTGACGGGTTCCGCTGACAATATGAATGCTGGAATTCTCAAACTGGCTCGATACCTGTACCAGCATTGCCGCCAGTCTTGCTTCCATTCCCTTTTTCAGATTGATTGTAATATCTCTGGTCATGCCTGTTACTCCTCTTACTCCGGCGAGATCCCCTGCTCCTGTCTCAGTTTCTCCGCGATCTCGCTGATTCTCCTGAGTCGGTGGTTAACACCGGACTTTCCGACCGGCGGCTCCAGCATGGTTCCGAGCTGCACAAGCGGTGCATCCGGTGCATTGAGCCTGAGTTCCGCCATCTGCTTCAACGGTACCGGCAGTGATGCCAGTCCCCTGGTGTCCCTGATATACTCGATATCTTTCAACTGCCGTACCGCCGCGGATACGGTCTTGTTGATGTTCGCAGTCTCACAGTTTACCTGTCGGTTGACACTGTTTCTCATGTCCTTGACGATGCGGATATTCTCCATATCCATCAGGGCAGTATCGGCGCCCATCAGTCCAAGCATATCACGGATTTGGTCACCTTCTTTAATATATACCACATAATACTTCTTCCTGACAACAATTTTTGCCTCGATGGAAAAGGTCGAAATGATGGTACAAAGCTGATCTGCGCGCTCCGGATCGGACGTCACCAGCTCATAGTGATAACTCTTTTCCGGATCGCTGATGGAACCGGCCGCAAGAAAAGCGCCGCGGATATAACTGCGCCTGCAGCAGTCCTGCCGCAGGACGATATTCCGGACTCGCGCGAAATCCTCGCCGATCTCGCCGTCTTCCGAGATCATTTTCACCGCTTCCAGAACCCGTCTCGTCCCCTCGCTGTCGCTCACATAGACGATGTACGTCCGGTTCTTTTTGGAAAAATGGCTCTGCCGGACAGCAATCTCGCTCCGGACCTGAAAAGCCTCTTTCAGAAGAATGAAGAACTTTCGCGCAACGGTCACATTTTCCGTATGGATCCGGAGAGTATAGCGGCCGCTCTCATCGGCCGAAATAGTGCCGCACATGCCCAGAAGCGCCGCCGTCTCGGCGATCTGGCAGTGTCTGGCTGCCGGCACCACTCTTGATAATTCATCCTTCACGCGGGAAGAAAACGACATCGGTCACCCCTGCTTTCCGTCCCGGTCCGCGTCTCTGTGCTCGATTCGAAGACCGATCTCCTGATGTGATTTCAATGCTTCATGCAAAAGGTTTGCCACCGTCACGCTGCGGTGTTTTCCTCCGGTGCAGCCGATCGCGATGACCAGCTGATTTTTCCCCTCTTTCACATAGTACGGAATCAGGAAATCCAGCAGATCGGAGATCCTCTGCAGGAACTCATCGCAGGTGCCGCCCTGCCGCACATAGTCCTGCACCTCTTTCTCGTTGCCGGTCCGGTGCTTCAGCGCATCCACATAATACGGATTCGGGAGGAAACGGACATCAAACACAAGATCCGCGTCGCGCGGGATCCCGTACTTAAAGCCGAAGCTGAGCACCGTCACAAACAGACTGGAGAATTTCTCATTCTTCACAAAGATCCTTCCGAGTTCGTCCCGCAGATCTCTGGTCAGAAGCGCGGACGTGTCAATGATGTAATCCGCTCTCTTTTTCAGAAACTCCAGCTGTTTCCGCTCTTCGCGGATTCCTGTCTCCACTCTTCCGCCCGGTGTCAGCGGATGCGCACGGCGGGTCTGTTTGAACCGGCGCACCAGCGCGTCCTCGTTGGAATCCAGAAAGAGGATGGAATACGGAATTCCATTCTTCGTCCACTGATCCAGCGTGTTCGCCAGTTCCGGCAGCTCATCGCCGCTCCGGATATCCACGCCGAGCGCCGCCGTGCTGATTCCGCTGCCGGAATCCCGGACCAGCTCTGCAAATTTATCGACCAGCGGAATCGGGAGATTGTCCGCACAGTAAAAGCCCATATCTTCCAGCGTTTTCAATGCGGTCGTCTTACCCGCGCCGGACATTCCGGTCACGATTACCAGTCTCATATCTCACTCACCTCTTCTGCTGTTGATGACCATCCGATCCATCGGCTTTCCACTTTTCTCCGATCAGTAAACCCGGTCTGCCCTATCCTCTGTCTCAGCGCTTCAGCACCTTGATCCGATATGCTCCGGGTTTTGGGAAATACTTCCTGCCCCAGTCTCAGCAGTCAAATCCGAGCATCATGACTTCCGGCTCCAGCTTTACGCCGGCGTCTTCATAAACGCGCTTCTGTACACCGCGGATCACTGCCAGCACGTCTTCCGCCGTGGCGTCGCCGCGGTTGATGACAAACCCGCAGTGTTTCTCGGAAACCTGTGCGCCGCCAACGGTAAAGCCGCGAAGTCCCGCGTCCTGAATCAGCTTTCCGGCAAAATAGCCTTCCGGTCTCTTAAACGTCGAACCGGCGCTCGGGAATTCCACCGGCTGTTTTTCTCTTCTTCGGCCGTTCAGGTCATCCATGGTCTCCCTGATGGTCTCCGGATCGCCTTCATGAAGGACGATCTCCGCGGAGAGCACAATCCACTCATTTTCTGGAATGCTGCTGTGACGATAGGAGAGATCCAGATCTTCCGCCGCAATCCGCTCTGTGCGTCCATCCCGTGTAAATACGCGGGCCGAACGGACGATCTGCTTCATTTCGCCGCCGTAGGCGCCGGCGTTCATCACCAGCGCGCCGCCCAGAGTTCCCGGGATTCCCGACGCAAATTCAAATCCGGTCAGCGATTCCTTCAGCGCCCGTCTCGCGATCGATGCGAGAAGCGCGCCCGACCCCGCCTCGATCACGACACCGTCCGCCTCCTCCCGCACTTCCATTCCGGAGAGGTTGACGCCGCTGTGAACGATCACGCCGCGGTATCCCTCATCACTCACCAGGAGATTGGAACCGTTGCCAAGAATGAAATACGGAACCTCCTCCCGTCTGCAGAGCCGGACAACCTCCCGGAGCGATGCCTCATCCGCCGGTGCCGCGTACCAGTCCGCCGGTCCGCCCACCCGGAATGTGGTGTGATTCTTCATCGGCTCGTCTTTCAGCACACGGCCGCCATAGGCCGCGCTCTGCAGTTCTCTCTCAAAACTCATGTTATGTTCTCCGTTCGTTCTTTCCTTTTATTCGGTCTTTGCGACCATGGCCTCCTGAACTCTGCGGTAGAGTTCCTGCGCCGTATTGTAGCCCATGCCCTTCTGTCTCTGGTTGACTGCCGCTGACTCAACGATAATCGCGAGGTTACGGCCCGGGCGGATCGGGATCGAGTGACATACGACTTTATTGCCCAGAAATTCCATAAACTGGTCTTCCAGACCGAGACGGTCGTATTCCTTCTCTTTATCCCACTCCTCCAGTTTGATGACCATATCGATGGTCTTCTGGTCTTTCACCGACTGTACACCGAACAGCGTCTTGACGTCAATCACGCCGATTCCGCGCAGTTCGATAAAATACCGCGTGATGTCCGGCGAAGTTCCGATCAGCTGGGAGTCGCTGGTCCGGCGGATCTCCACCACGTCATCACTGACCAGACGGTGTCCGCGCTTGATCAGCTCCAGCGCCGCCTCACTCTTACCGATGCCGCTCTCGCCCATGATCAGAACGCCGACACCGGCAACGTCGACCAGAACGCCGTGCACGCTGATCATCGGTGCCAGGCGGTCCGTCAGCCACAGAATAATCTCCGCCATCAGGTGCGATGTCGGCTTCTCACTCATCAGACACGGCACCTCATAGTGCTCGCAGAGGCTGATGATATCGTCCGCCGGTTCGATGCCCCGGCTGTAGAGAAGGCACGGAATTCCCGATGCCAGCAGTTTCTCAAAAACTTCCAGCCGTTTCTTGTCCGGAAGTCCGTTTGTATATGCAGTCTCAACATTTCCGATGACCTGAACACGGTCACTGTCGAAATGTTCCAGATAGCCGGTCAGCTGAAGCGCCGGCCGGTTTACTTCGGCATTTTTCAGAACGATCAGGTCCGTATCGATCTGAGGAGTCATGTTCTTCAGGCCGAGTTTGTCAATCAGTTCCGTGATGGTAACGTCTGCCATAAATCCCCCATTCCCAGCAGAGTCTGCTGTATGATTCTATCTTCCCGTCTGTGTTTATCATTTCTTCATTTGTATCGGTTCTTTTGTATCGGTTCATTTGTCTCGATCCGTTTCCCCGTTTTCTGCAGGACGTCCATATCCGCCCGCATTTTCAGTTTGCGCGGTTCTGGATTTCCACAACCTCATGGGGCGCCGCTTCGGGGTCTGCCTTATGGAAGAATCGGTACACTTCCTCCGCAGATGCCTGATTCATCGACGGGCATTTCGCCAGCTCTTCGACGCTCGCATCGCGGACGGCTTCAAAGGTCTTGAATTCGCGCATCAGCGCCAGTCTCCGCTTCGGGCCGATCCCCGGGATATCATCCAGAACCGAGTGTACCTGCTCTTTTCCGCGCAGGCTCCGGTGATACTCGATGGCAAACCGGTGCGCCTCGTCCTGAATCCGTGTCACTAATTTAAAGCCCTCAGAATGAGTATCGATCGGAATCTCCACATTATTATAATAGATTCCGCGCGTTCTGTGTCGGTCATCCTTCACCATACCGCAGACCGGAATCGATAAATTCAGATCGTTCAGCACTTCCAGCGCGATATTGACCTGACCACGGCCTCCGTCCATCATCAGAAGATCCGGAAAACGCGTAAAGCTTCCGGAGGCGACATCGCCTCCTTTTCTGCGGATCTCCTCCGCCTCGTCAATGCCGTGCTGAAAACGTCTCGTCAGAACTTCCCGCATCGACGCGTAATCATTCGGTCCCTGCACCGTGCGGATCCTGAATTTTCGGTAATCGTTGCGCTTCGGCTTTCCGTTCTCGAAGACAACCATGGAGCCAACGGATTCAAAACCGCTGATGTTGGAGATATCGAACGCCTCCATCCGGTGAAGTCCCGCCAGTCCTATCCACTCACCGATCTGGTTCATGGCGCCGATCGTCCGGAGTTCCTCGCGCTTGATCTTCTCGCTGTCCTGATCCAGAACCATGCGGGCGTTTTTCTTCGCCAGCGCCACCATTTTCTCCTTGTCACCCTTCTGCGGCACCACGATCCGCACTTTCTGCCCGCGTCTTGCGCTCAGATAGGCTTCGATCGTCTCCTGGTCCTCGATGGGCTGCTCAATCCAGACCTCATGCGGGATAAACGGCGTTCCGGAATAATACTGCTTCACAAAACTTGACAGAATCTGCCCGTTGTCCTGCACGTCCGAAACGGTCAGGTGGAAATGGTCCCGGCCGATCATTCTTCCGTCCCGGATGAAGAACACCTGCACCACTGCATCCAGATCTTCCTTTGCCATCGCAATGATGTCGCGGTCGTCCATGCTCTGGCTGGTGATCTTCTGCCGCTGCTCGACCGCCTGCACGCTGTGGAGCAGTTCCCGGTATTCGATGGCTTTCTCAAATTCCAGATTGTCGCTGGCTTCCATCATCCGCTGCTCGAGTTCTCTCGTCACCTTTTCGTACCGGCCGCCCAGAAATGCCAGCGCCTCAGCGACCTTTTCCCCGTATTCTTCCTTTGAGATCCGGTTCATGCACGGCGCATCGCACTGCTGAAGGTGATAATACAGGCACTCCCGCCCTTTTCCGATGTCCTCCGGAAGCCGGCGGCTGCAGTTGCGGATGTGATAGAGCTTATGAATCAGGTCAATGGTGTCTTTCACCGCCGTCGAATCCGTGAACGGTCCGAAATATTTCGCACCGTCCCGCATCATTCGGCGTGAGAACAGAACCCGGGGATATTCTTCATTGACCGTCACTTTTACATACGGATAGGTCTTGTCGTCTTTGAGCATCGTGTTGTATTTCGGCCGATGCTCCTTGATCAGATTATTTTCCAGAATCAGGGCTTCGAGCTCCGAATCGGTCACAATATACTCAAAATACCAGATCAGCTGAACCATCCGGGTGATCTGCGGCCCGCGGTTCACGATCTTTCGGAAATACGACCGGACACGGTTATGGAGATTCACCGCCTTGCCGACGTAGAGAATCTTGTCCGTCTCGTCGTGCATGATATAAACGCCCGGCTGTTTCGGGAGCTTCTTCAATTCCTCTTCCAGAACAAATCCCGGTTTAAATGCCATGTTTCCCTGTCTTTCTATATATGTTTCTCATCCGCGGGACCGCATATGCGGTGCATCGAAATGCTGCTGCAGAAGGATGTATTTCCGGATCGCATCCAGCTGATCCTCGACTCCCGCACCGGTGTATTCCAGGTCGAGCGCCGCGCACATCGCGACGACTTCCCGTTCGCTCACAATCCCGCTCATTTTCCGGAGAACTGCAAGTTTCTCTTCCACATCCGCCGCATCCAGGAAGTCATAGAACAGCGGGTTGAGTGACTGCTGCCCTTCCGATGCGGTCCGGGCAGTCTCCCGGGGCTTCTGCACCGCCGCTGCGTCCCGGCCGGCTTCCGTCTGCATCGCTGCTGACTGTACCGACGCCGTCTTTACTGCTGTATTCTGCATCGCCGCGGTATGCCTTGCCGCGTTCTGTACCACTGCGTCCTGCATCGCTGCAGGCCGTCCCGCTCCCGTCTGTACTGCCGCCGGTTTCGAAGCAACCGTCCGTCGCTCGGTCACATAGTTTGCCCGGCCGATAATCTCGTGCCGGTTCGAGACAACCGGAATCTTTGCGCCCACAAACCGGCCCCGTTTCTCCCAGATGTCTCCGCGGGTGTCCTTTGCATTCCCTGTGTCCCGTGCGTCCTGTGTGTCCTTTGTATCTCTGACATACGCTGCATCCCGTGCATCTTTTGCGTCATTTGTATCTTTCGTGTACGCTGTGCCCGGTGCGGCTTTTGCGTCATTTTTATCTCTGGCGTACGCTGTGCCCGGTGCGGCTTTTGCGTCATTTGTATCTTTGGCATACGCGTTGCCCGGTGCGGCTTTTATATCTTTTGTGTCGCTTGCATACACTGTCTGGGCCGCCGTCTGCGCAGCCGGCACGTCTGTCTTTCTTCCTTCGGAATTGATCCGGCGATCCGCTGCCACGGCCGATAACGCGGATTCTGAAGCCGGCTTTCCCGCTTCCTCTCCGGCGTACTCGCCGACCATTCCGTTGGGCACTTCCGCCACCCGCTCAAACCGCCAGTGCTGCTCCACCTCCGGATACTTCTTCCGGTCAACCGGACTCATAAACATATCGAGCGGTCTCACATACACTCCGAAGTCGTCGTATAAAGCCTGGTAGACGACCATCTTCTCCCTGCTCTCCGAATGCGTCGCCACCGCAATGATCTGATAATACCTGTTCTTAAAATGGCGGTAACGCTCGCCCGGTTTCGGCCATTCGCGCATCGTCTGCCTCCTTCCGGCATTTTCCGGCCTGAAGCGCCGGTTTCCGCCGTCCTGTCTGCTTTTTTATCTCTAATGTCAAATATTCCCCCGGGGCCGACGGCCTCGGGAGAATACGTAATGTCACCTCATGGATTACCGGTTCTGATCCGGTGTCTCTTCATTTACCACATGCTCTGCGGTGTCTTTGCGGTCCTCTGTGTCGGCATCCGCCGCAGCCACGTCTTTTTCATCCGCTTCTGCGGTGGTCGTCTCTTCCCCATCCGTTTCCGCCGCGGTCACTTCGCTTTCGTCCGTTTCTGTCACGGCTTCCGTCGCGTCGGATTCCGCCGGGCTTTCCTCGGCCGTAATCTCTACCGCGCCCGCATCAGCCGCATCCGTACCGGTCGCATCACCCGCCGAACCGTTTTCTCCTTCCGCAGCTTCCGCTTCGTCCGCCGGAGCGCTCCATTTCAGACGGTTCGCTTCCGCCGCCTCGTGCTCGGCCTGCATTTCCCGCAGAACCTCGCCGGCTTCCTGCTGACGCGGAGTCATATCGGAATCCTCTTCCGTCTTCTCCTCCTCGTCTCCGGTTCCCTCAACCTGATGAAGGATCTTCATAAACTCCTTGCCGGTGATGGTCTCTTTCTCGATCAGGTGAGCCGCGATCTTATCCAGTGCTTCCCGGTGATCGCCGAGAATCTGCTTTGCTTCCGCATAGCACTCTTTCAGGATCCGGATCACTTCCTTATCGATCTCTGCCGCCGTCGCGTCACTGCAGTTCAGCTGTGAACGCCCGGACAGATACTGATTTTCAATCGTCTCCAGACCGATCAGGCCGAACTTCTTCGACATTCCGTAGCGCGTTACCATCTGGCGCGCCACACTGGTCGCCTTCTCGATATCATTGGCCGCACCGGTCGTCACACTGCCGAAGACCACTTCCTCTGCGGCGCGGCCTCCAAGGAAGCCGACCAGCATCGCATGGAGTTCCTTCTCGGAATTGAGGTATTTCTCCTCTTCCGGCACCTGCATGACATATCCGAGCGCCCCCATCGTTCTCGGAATGATGGTGATCTTCTGAACCGGCTCCGCATCCTTCTGGATCGCGTTGACAAGGGCATGTCCGACCTCGTGATAGGACACAATCCGGCGTTCTTCCTGACTCATGATGCGGTCCTTCTTCTCTTTTCCGACAAGAACGACTTCAACCGCCTCAAAGAGATCTTTCTGGCAGACTGCCTTTCTTCCATTTTTGACGGCCATGATCGCCGCCTCATTGATCATGTTGGCGAGATCCGCGCCGACCGCGCCGGACGTAGCCAGAGCGATCTCATTGAAGTCAACGGTCTCATCCAATTTGACATCTTTTGCGTGAACTTTCAGGATCGATACGCGGCCCTTCAGATCCGGCTTGTCGACGATGACACGGCGGTCAAAACGGCCCGGTCGAAGGAGCGCCTTATCCAGAATCTCCGGACGGTTCGTGGCCGCCAGAACCAGAAGTCCCTTGGACGCGTCGAAACCGTCCATCTCGGAGAGCAGCTGGTTCAGTGTCTGCTCGCGCTCATCATTTCCGCCCATACGGCTGTCTCTGCTCCGGCCGATGGCATCGATCTCATCGATGAAGATAATGCACGGTGCCTGCTGTGCCGCCTGCTTGAAGAGATCGCGCACACGGGACGCGCCGACGCCGACAAACATCTCGACGAACTCGGAGCCGGAAATGGAGAAGAACGGAACTTTTGCCTCTCCGGCAACCGCCTTCGCCAGAAGTGTCTTACCGGTTCCAGGAGGTCCGACAAGAAGGGCACCCTTCGGGAGTTTCGCACCGATGGTGGTATATTTTGCCGGATTGTGCAGAAAATCGACAATCTCGGTCAGAGATTCCTTCGCCTCGTCCTCACCGGCCACATCGGCAAAGGTCACGCCGGTCGCCCGCTGAACATATACTTTGGCGTTGTTCTTGCCGACGTTCATCAGACCGCCGCCACCGCCGACCTTCTTCATCATGAAATTGAAGAGGAACATCATGACCGCAATCGGAAGAATCCACTCGATCAGCATACTGATGATGCTCATCGTCGGGTCCACCGCCTGCTGCTCATAGCGCGCCACGCCGGAATCGCTCAGCGTCTGCTCCAGATCCGGGTCATACATCGGCACGGTGTAATACTCCATGCCAAGGATTCCGCCCTCACTCAGTTCAGAACTCTTGCCGTTCTTCGAATCCTCTTTCGGTGTGATCGTGATCTTGGAATTGCTGACCACAACCGATTCGATCTCACCGTCCTTCAGCATCTGTTTGAACTGGCTGTAAGGAATCATTTCCGAGCGGCTCTGCTGCCACCAGCTGTGCATCGCGCCCACGATAAATAGCGTGAACACAAGGGTTACAATCAATGCGGTATAATTCTGTTTTTTCTTCGGATCCCGTCCCCCGCGGTTGTTCTGATTATTTTCGTCCATATCTTATTCTCCAGGATCATGCATGAGCCGGCCTGATCCGGCCTCGCATCCGATCCGCTAAATAAAGTCTGAAAGCACTCTTTCAGACTTGTACTCCGTCAACGCTGTACGCGCTGTATTTTTCGCCGTATCTTACTTTCGAGATATCGCCGCGGACAATTTTCTCCGGTCGGCATTATCTCCTTTTTGAGCAGTTTCGCCGATTTTCACGGTTAGCTGCATAAAATAGATTATAACAAACTGATTTCGTACAATCAATCGAAATCTATGCTATACTTGCGGGAAGAAAGGAGCCGATTATGGCGAAAAATGAACTCATGCACGTGGAGCATCCGTTCCCGGCAATTTATGATAAAGACTCTCGGATTCTGATTCTCGGATCGTTTCCGTCCGTAAAATCCCGCGAGATCAATTTCTTCTACGGGCATCCCCGAAACCGCTTCTGGAAGCTCATCTCCCACCTCTGCGGCGAGGCCTGTCCGGAGACGATCGAGGAAAAGACCGCATTTCTCCACCGGAACCACATCGCGCTTTGGGATACCATCGCCAGCTGCGATATTCACGCCTCCAGCGACAGTTCGATCAAAAATGCGGTTCCGAACGATCTGACTCCCATCCTGAACGGAAGCCGGATCGAAGCCATCTACACCAACGGCAACGCTTCCTATCAGCTGTATGAAAAATACATCCGGCCGGTTCTCGGGATTCCGGCCACAAAGCTTCCGTCCACGAGCCCGGCAAATGCCGCCTCGAAATTTGACGATCTGGTCAATGCATGGCGCCGGGTGACCTTCCATCTGAAGAGCACGCTCAGCTACCGCGAATGCCGCCTCTGCCCGCGCAACTGCGGCGTAGACCGCCTGAAAACACGCGGATACTGCCAGAGTCCGGCTTATGCCGTTGCGGCCAGAGCGGCGCTCCATCCGTGGGAAGAACCCTGCATCAGCGGCGGCCGCGGAAGCGGAACCGTATTTTTTACCGGCTGCACACTCCGCTGCTGTTTCTGCCAAAACTATAAAATCAGCCAGGAAGGCTTTGGAAAACCGGTCTCCTCGGGCCGTCTTTCCGAAATCTTCCTCGAACTGCAGGAAAAGGGTGCGCACAACATTAACCTGGTCACCGCCGCCATGTATGCGCCCACAGTCCTCGAAGCCCTGGAAGCGGTACGCGGAAAACTCACCATTCCGGTGGTTTACAACAGCGGCGGATATGAAAAGCCGGAGATCATCCGGGCTCTCGCACCGTATGTCTCCGTCTGGCTTCCGGATCTGAAATATTGCTCGCCGCATCTTGCAAAGAAATATTCCGGCGCAGAAAACTATTTTGAATATGCCTCAAGAGCCATCCGCACCATGATTGAGGTTGCGGGCGAACCGGTATTTGAAACGGATAATGACACTACCCTGCTTCAGCGCGGCGTGATCATCCGCCATATGGTTCTTCCGTCCCACCGGGACGACTCGATCCGCCTGCTCGAATGGATCGCCGGCGAACTCCCGAAGGGGAAATACCTCATCAGCATTATGAGCCAGTACACCCCCTTCTATCACAGTACCGATTTCAGGGAAATCAGCCGGCGCATCACCTCATTCGAATACAACCGTGTCATTGACGCCGCCATCGAGCTGGGGCTGACCGAGGGCTTTATGCAGGAAAAGAGCAGCGCGAAAGAAGAATACACGCCGCCCTTTGAACTGGATGGAATCTGACAAAGTCCGCAAACAGGCTTCGGCTCCCCGTCCACTCACTTCTGCGGGGAGCTTGAGTAACTGCATTGGATGATTGCTATGACATGAACATCAGATCGCATAATCAAAATCCTGACGGAGAATCCGCTTCAGAAAACGAACCGTCTTCTCATCCTTCGGATGACTGAAGATCTCCTGCGGAGATCCTTTTTCTACCACCACGCCTCCTTCCATGTAAACAACTTCCGTCGCCGCCTGCTGCGCAAAACTCATCTCGTGGGTGACAACAATCATCGTTGCCCCCTCTTTTGCAAGATCCTTCATGACATTGAGAACCTCGCCGACCAGCTCCGGATCCAGTGCGCTGGTCGGTTCATCAAAGAGGATCACCTCCGGATTCGATGCAATCGCTCTCGCAATGCCGACGCGCTGCTGCTGTCCTCCGGAAAGCTGGGACGGATAGTAGTCGCACCGGTCGCCGAGGCCGACCCTCTCCAGCGCTTTCTTCGCCGTCTCGATCGCCTGCGCTTTCGGGATCTTCCTGGCAACAATCAGGCCTTCGGTTACATTTTCCAGAGCGGTCTTATTGGCAAAGAGATTGTAGTTCTGGAACACAAATCCGGTCCGTCTGCGGATTTCACTGATGTCCTTTTTCGATGCGTTCTTCAGGTCCGCGTGAATCTCGTCGAAATCCACGGTTCCCTGATCCGCCCGCTCCAGATAATTGATGGTCCGGAGAAAGGTCGTCTTGCCGGAGCCGCTCGGTCCGAGAATGACAATGATGTCTCCCTTCTTCACTTCCAGGTCCACGCCCTTGAGAATCTCATTGTTTCCATATGATTTGTGTACATTGTGCAATTTCAGCATAGCGGCACCGCCTTTCCTTTTTTCGTTCCTCACCGGAACATAAGCCTACATTTCATCTATTATCCCACATCTGTCAGGCGACAGACGTTCTCCGGAATGCCGAGATCCGTTTCTCCGCCACCCGGAAGAGAAGCTGTACCACGGTACAAAGAACGATGTAGAGAATCAGCACCACCAGATATGCCTCAATGTAGTTGTATCCAAATGCAGCTTCCTTCTTCGCAATCGCCATGATATCCTGTACGGTCATCATGTACGCGAGCGATGTGCTTTTCAGAACGCTGATGGTTGTGTTGCAGATATTCGGCAGCGCCGCCGTCAGTCCCTGCGGAACAATGATCCGTCGGTACGCCTGTCCGGTTGTCAGTCCCACCGAAAGCGCCGCCTCCATCTGACCTGGGCCGATGGAAAACAGTGCTGACCGAAATACCTCCGTCAGAACCGCCGTCGTGTTCAGGGTAAAAACGGCAAACGCATATACGATCGGATTCATGTCAAAAATAGGGAGATGAAGTCCGAGTATCGTATTAAACACGTGATTCAGCGTGGTCGGAAGAAGACTGTAAAAAAACAGGATCTGAAGAACGATCGGCGTTCCTCTCACGAAGGAGATGTAGCCGCGAATAATCCGGTTCCCTTTCTCCCCTCCGGCCAGCCGCCGGATGGCAAAGAAGAACGCGATCGGCGAAGACAGGAGCATGGTCACGATCGTGATGATGAGTGTTGTCGGTATGCCCTTCATCGATTCCATCAGAGCCTGCAGGATAAATTCTGTGTTCAGTTCCATGCTCTTTCCCTCCTGTCTCCGGATGATTTCTCTTCTTTCCTCTCGCCAGAACACTCTCCAGCATTCCGAACGTCTTCTCCAAAATCAGTGTCAGACTCCAGTAGATCAATGCCAGCGCAATATATACTTCCAGTCCGTACGAGCCGTGATTTATACCGATCATCAGCTGTCCCTGACCCATAACGTCAATCATACCGATGGTGTAGGACAGGGAACCTTCCTTCATCAGGCTGACCAGCGCGTTGCAGAAATTCGGAAGCGCCACAACTGCGGCCTGCGGAAGGACAATTCTTCGAAACGCCTGCAGTTCACTCATTCCGGCTGCCAGCGCTGCTTCGCGCTGGCCCGGATCGATCGCCTCATAGGAAGAGCGGAACACCTCCGCCATGTTTGCGGAAAACAAAATTGAAAAGGTAGTGATCACAAAGAACCATTTGCTCGAATCATTGATATTCACACCGAACGATAACAGCAGCTCCGGAAGCCCGTAATACACAATGAACAGCAGCACAATGGACGGGATGCATCGCACAATATAGATATATGCCTGTGCAACTGCATTGGAAATCTTTCTGTTCCGGATTCTCGCTCTCGCCACAATCAGCCCGATCAGACCGCCGAAAAAACACGTTCCCAGCATGGTTCCAAGCGTCACGCCGATATATGGCAGAATGCTTGCCAGCGCCGTGAGAATAAATGAAGGATGAAACGGCCTCATATATGGTCACCTCCTGCTCAAATCATTTTCCCTGTTCTTTACGCCGCCTTTACTTTTACAAAGAGTTCTGCCGCCTCTCTTACCCACTGGTAATGCTCAACCGGCGTATCTGCCGGAACGGTGCAGTCTGCGCCGAGAATGATTCCGGTTGTGCCGGACTCCTCCAGAATTCTTCTGGTCTCATCCTGAATCTCTTCCTTACTGCCCTTGTAGAGAATTCCGTCCTTTGTATTGTTGAAGCCGCCGATCACCGCTCTTCCGCCGAAAAGCTTCTTCGCTTCGCCAAGGCTGAGCCCTTCTACGGTTGCCGCATAGTTGATCGCCTTTGCCGGATAGTCAACATAGGTTGTCAGGTCATTGACCGCACCTTCATAACCGCAGATATGGAGAATGTTGTAGTCGCCGGCCGCATTGGCAGCCTCCAGCACTTCCAGCTCGCTCGGTGCGATCAGTTCCTGATACTCCTCCTTGGAAAGTCCCGCTCCCTGAATATTCTGGAAGCTGTAGTAAATGCCGTCTGCGCCGCCTTCGCGGATCACTGCCGCTGCCAGCTGCTTCACATCCTTTGCGATCTCGCTGAGTGCAATCCGTACCGCCTCCGGATCTTCCTTCAGGAACTGATTGAACAGCGTTCCGACAAAATTGGTGCCGGAACCCGGAATCGCATTGTTATAATCCAGAATCCATTTCAGGTATGTCGCCGGAGCGAAGACATTGTAGAATGTCGCCAGCTTGTGATCCAGTTTCCGGTTCACTTCCTTTACCAGATGAACCTGCTTGTCGATCCAGTCCTGCGGATCCGCCGCTTTGACATTTCTCAGATCTGCTGCAGTCTTCACGGCATCCACCGTCGGGTTCGGGTAACGGAAATATCCGTCACTCATGATCTTCACAAAGTCCGGATGGAAATCATCGAAGAACTTCTGATGACCTGCCAGGTTTCTGGAAAGGATCTTCGGGCTGTCCTCATACAGTGCGTCAAATGCGTAATGATACCAGAATCCGACCGGAACTCTCTCTACCGGCTTGTTGTCAAGTGCATCCAGTACCAGCTGTCTCTTATTCTCTGCCATAATGTTGTCCTCCTCTTCCTGTTCGTTCTTTTTTCTCTTTTTTCTTTTTCTCTTTTTTACTTTTTACTTCTTTTTATTTACCTGTTCATTCCATGTTGTTTCAGGACATTCTCCCCGGTTATTCACTGAAATCAGAGCTGATCGCCCTTCTTGTAACCCTTCGGAACCAGTTCAAACAGATCGTATCCGAAATACTCTTTGGAAAGCTTGGACAGCGTTCCATCTGCTTTCAGCTTTTCGATCGCCCCGTCGTATGCATCTGCCAGTTCCTGATTGTTCTTATTGAAGAGCGGCCAGGTCGGGATGCCTTCATACGGTACATAGGAAAGCTTGTCGACGTAATCGTGATACTCGCCGTCATCGCCTACGATGTTCGCCTCGTAGGATGTGCGAATCTCGAAATATGCGTCATATCTGCCCTCGGTTACCCACTGATATGCGTCGGATACCTGGAAGGCATCGGATGCTTCCAGTTTGATCTGAGAATCCGGATGATTCTTGTTAAAGTTCTCTACGATGTTGTACTGCGCGTTCTGCGGAGCGATCGGAACAAGTTTGCCTCCGTCCTTCGCGAATGCCTCCAGATCGGTGTACTTGTCTTTGTCCTCTGCCCGGAACAGAATTCCGATAACCGATGCACCGATGTAATTCTTCGGGAAAACATAGGTTTTCGATCTCGCTTCGGTCCACCAGACGCCCTTGGTTCCGACATCGTATTTTCCGGATTCGACTCCGACGAGAAGGTCATCATCGGTAGTCGGAGTGAATTTAAATTCGTACTGCGGAAGAAGTTCGTCGACCGCTTTCATGACCGCTACTTCATATCCGTCAGATCCGCCGTCCGGTGTCTGGAAATCATACGGCTTGTAATAATTGGTATGTGCTACCTGAATCGTCTGTACTTCGCCGGTGGAAGGATTCTCGCTTTTCACCGTCTCGGCGGCTGCTTCCGTTGCCTTTGATGTCGCCTCAGCGGAAGCGGCGCCTGCAGAGGCCGCCCCCGTGGATGCTGTGTTTGCCGCACTGCTTCCACATGCGGCAAGTCCTAAAGTAAATGCTGCTGCAAGCCCAAGTGCTGCTGTTCTCTTCATGTTTTTCTTCATCAGCCAGTTCCTCCATTTCCCATTCCCCGTTATTTTCGGATGTTAATCTTTATATCTCCTATCTGTTTAGTAGGATTATGGATAGGAGATTATCACAAACCATTTCCGGCGTCAACAAAAAAACTATATACACTAATAGTGTAACTATAAATCGGATTACTGATATGATCAGGGGAAGTATGGAAACACGCTATTTATCACACTTTCCAGATCTTTTCATCCGGGTCTTTGGAGATGTTTCACGCATAAACGAAGCAAATCCACTAGGCTCGAGAAAACCAGCCTCAGCACGCATGCGTCGCCAAGTGGATTTCCATGGTACGCACTAAGCTCGAAAACACCAGCCTCAGCACGCTATTTCACTAAGCAGCATAGCTGCTAAGTGAAATATGCGTCGCTAAGTGCTCCACCAAAAAGAGGAGACGAGATCACTCGTCTCCCCAAAGTTCAATATATCGATCAAATCTCGGCAGCCTGATCCTCAGGTAGCCTCTGGTACCGCCATCTATGATATGTTTATTGATAAGCCGCTCTCTCACAACAGAGTAATTTGCCTTATTGGTCATCAGTTCCTTGATATCACTGGTTTTTCCGGTTTTTGATCTGTATATACAGCGAATCAGTTCTTTTTCTCTCTCTGAGATACTTTTCCAGATCAAATCATAGGAATCCCGGAAAAGAATCCGTCATCTTCATTTTTATCCCTCGCTTGTTATTATTTTCTTATCTTGTTATCTTTTGTTATTCTTTTGCTGTTTTTGTCATCTTTTGTTATTCTTTTGCCGTTTTTGTCATCTTTTGTTATTATTTTATCTCGTTTGTTATCATTTTTTAAATCGCATATTCCCCACATGCGAGGGGAGACCCCAATTTTAGACAAAACTTCGATTTCTCTATCATTAAAAGTTTTCTTTATACAGCCTTGATATTCTGCTAATAATTTGATTTTTATTATGACCTTTCATAATAACCGTCTACATTCCCGATTTTGGGCACACAAAAATAGGGTATCGATAACTTTCTTTACAATTATCGATACCCTATCGTTCTACATTATCCAATGGTCTGTACCTCGTAGAATTTGCTGTATTCAGTTTTCTCTTCGCAACTCCTTTATCCACATCGCCGAACTATCGATTTATTTACTTTCCTGATTGCTCTGAATCGCTTCTTCCCACTAATACTTTCTCGTCATATTAATGAACCGAATCCTGTTCAGTTGTTCAATACTTGGAATTGTTCGGTGTTCTTCTTCCTGTCTGCTGGAGTTGTTGGCCTTGTCTTATCCATTTTGTTTATATCGGTCGATCTATGTAAATATATCTTAACGAAATATCTTTACTCTTCTTCCATCTGTCCTTTTCCAACTTCTGGGTTTTCTACCTGACCTTTATAAACGTTATATCTTTGGTAAGACGAACTATCCTGTACTTCGGACTCACATCCTTTCTTTTTTTAGTATGGTTTTTTGCTATCAACTCTTATCTTGACCTAAGTATAGCGAATGCGGTTTCATTTGTCAATACTTTTTTCAAATATTTTTCAGATTATCTTTCTACTTGTTATCACGATTATTATATTTACACAATTTATTTGAATTGTATATATTTTTGTGTTGGACGCGAAATTCCCGATTTGACGTTCTGACACTCTTTCCCTTCTACGCTTTTCCGGTTGTCTCCTTGCCGCAAACATCCTCCGCCGTACACATTGACTTCTCTCATACGGGTGCTATAGTTAGAATATCCGGGCGCTGTTCCGCGCCTGCCCGCGACCGTTATGTCGCACATTTCTTTCGCGTGCCCGCCAATCTGCACGCGCCACACATTTCTTTCGCGTGCCCCCGACCTGCACGCGCCCTGCTTCCTGTCTTTGGAGGTTCATCTATGAAATACGAATTCTTTCTCGACACTTTATTGTCCCTTGTCTCAGACCGCATGAAGGACCGCTGTGAAGTCCGGCCGATTCAGGTTCTCAAGAACAACGGCTGCCGTCTGGACGGTCTGTCTTTTCTGACACCGGGCTGCAGCATTTCTCCGACAGTGTATCTGACACCGCTTTATTCGCTCTGCGAGGACGGAATGACCGTCGATGAACTGGCTGACCGGATCGTCCGTACCGCAGAGGAGACGCCGGCTCCGCTTCCGGTTTCCATCCCGGACCTGACCAGTGAGAACACCATTCGAACCAATACCTGTCTCCGTCTGGTCAGCCGCGACCGCAACACCGAGTTTCTGGCGGATGTTCCGCATATCGATTTTCTGGATTTTTCCATCATTCCGTATCTTTGCCTCGGCGAGCACGAAGACCGGCGGATGACGGCAGTTCTTCACCGAAGTCATCTGCAGAATTTCGACATCACGGAAGAAGAGCTGATGCAGCTTGCGTTGGAAAACACGGTGCGGCTTTTCCCGCCGACGCTTCACTCGATGGACGAGGAACTTCACCTTGAAAATGTCGACGATCCGCTTCCTCTCTACGTTCTGACGAACCCCTGGGCCGCATCCGGCGCAGCCGCTATCCTGTACCCGAATCTCCTGAAGAATTTTGCTGACTCCCTCGGCGAGGACCTGTTGATTCTGCCGTCGAGCATTCACGAAATCCTGCTTCTGCCGAGTTCGATGGTATTGAGCCTGAACGACGTGGACAAGATGATCCGCGAGATCAACGCGACACAGGTTTCTCCGGAAGAACGGCTTTCCGATCACCATTATCTCTTCCATCGAAAGGACAATACGATCTCTGCGCCGACCTGTCCGGAGATTCCGGCGCAGTCGCTAAATTTCGCACAGATGATGCCGTGCGCGGTTGCCTGAAGAATACAGGGGAGCTCCACGAATCAGAAAACAGCCCTGCCGCGTCATTTCCGGCGCAGTCAGAGCTGTTTTCAGCATACATTTTTTGGTTTCACTTCAAGACAGGCGATGTCACATATTCAACCGCCGTTTTCGAGATCCAACAGCACTTTCCTGATCTCAACGATGCGGTCGCGAAGAGCTGCGGCCTCCTCAAAGTTGAGTTCTGCCGCTGCCTGACGCATTTTCCTGGTGAGCTTGTCGGAGAGCTTCTTCAGCTCGTCCATGCTCATACTCTCCGGATCTTTCTCGACCCGGTTCGTGATGCCGTCCGCCGCCTGCGAGATCGTGATCAGGTCGCGCACGGCTTTGCGGATCGTGGTCGGCGTGATGCCGTGTTCTTCATTATACTGTTTCTGGATCGTGCGGCGTCGCTCGGTCTCTTCGATCGCACGCCGCATGGAATCCGTGATGGAGTCCGCGTACATAATGACGTGACCATCGGCATTTCGGGCTGCACGGCCCACCGTCTGAATGAGCGAAGTCTCGGAACGAAGGAAGCCTTCCTTGTCCGCGTCAAGAATTGCCACCAGTGTGATCTCCGGAATGTCCAGACCTTCCCGCAGAAGGTTGATGCCGACCAGAACATCAAATACATCCATTCGCATGTCACGGATGATCTCGGCGCGTTCCAGCGCAGCGATGTCCGAGTGGAGATATTTCACGCGCACGCCGGCCTCCCGCAGATAATCCGTGAGATCTTCCGCCATGCGCTTCGTGAGTGTCGTGACCAGAACTTTGTTGTGATGATCGGTCTCTTTCCGGATCTCGCCGAGAAGGTCATCGATCTGCCCCTTTGTCGGACGGACTTCGATCTCCGGATCCAGAAGTCCCGTCGGTCGGATGAGCTGTTCGGTCCGGAGAAGCTCGTGGTCGGCCTCGTACTGCGCCGGCGTCGCGGAACAGAACAGGATCTGATCGATCTTCCCTTCCCACTCCTCAAAGTTCAGAGGACGGTTGTCCAGAGCGGACGGAAGGCGGAAGCCGTATTTCACAAGGACACTTTTCCGGGAGCGGTCGCCGTTGTACATGGCGCCGATCTGCGGGATGGTGATGTGCGACTCATCGATGATCGTCAGGAATTCATCCGGAAAATAATCAATCAGCGTGCACGGCGGGTCCCCCGCTTTTCCAAAATTGAGCTGCCGGGTGTAGTTCTCGATGCCGGAGCAGAATCCGGTCTCCCGCATCATCTCAACGTCAAAGTTCGTTCTCTCGGCAATTCTCTGCGCTTCGATCAGCTTGTCCTCACTCTTGAAAAATGTGACCTGCTCGTTCATCTCCTCCAGAATATTTTCCGTCGCCCGCATCATCTGATCGTGCGGAACCACATAGTGGGACGCCGGAAAAATCGCCACATGCTGAAGAAGGGACTTGATCTCGCCCGTCGTGGAATCGATCGCCGCGATCCGGTCCACCTCATCGCCGAAGAATTCGATCCGGTACGCTTCACCGGAGGAATACGCCGGATACACCTCAAGGGTGTCGCCGCGGACGCGGAAACTTCCTCGCTTGAAGTCCATGTCATTTCTGCTGTACTGAATCTCAATCAGCTTTGTGATGACCTCATCCCGGTCTTTTTCCATTCCCGGGCGCAGTGAGACGACCATCTTCTTATAGTCGATCGGCGATCCGAGGCCGTAAATGCAGGAGACCGAAGCGACAATGATGACGTCATTTCTCTCTGAGAGGGCGCTTGTGGCCGAATGCCGCAGACGGTCGATCTCATCGTTGATGGCAGAATCTTTCTCGATATAGGTATCCGTCTGCGGAATATATGCCTCCGGCTGATAGTAATCGTAATAGGACACAAAATACTCTACGGCGTTTTCCGGAAAGAATTCCTTAAACTCGCTGTAAAGCTGCGCCGCCAGCGTCTTGTTGTGGGCAATGATGAGCGTCGGCTTGTTCAGCCGCGCAATCACATTTGCCATGGTGAACGTCTTTCCGGAACCGGTGACACCCAAAAGGGTCTGCGCCTGATTTCCTTCTTTGAAGCCGTCTACCAGCGCATCGATCGCCTGCGGCTGATCGCCGGTCGGCGAAAACTCGGAGTGAAGAACAAAATGATCCATGGGAACCTCCCTATCCTTAAGCGGACTCTGCCATCGCTCTGCCGTATGTTTCCAGTTCTTTTGCATGATCTGCGGCAGATAATCTCCTTAATGCCTGATCTGATCGTTTTCAGAATTTCCGTGTTGTCTGATGTGATGTCTCTTCCTTCGGCTGAACGTTTGCCTTAATCTTAGCCCGAACGTTTTCCTTATCCTTCACCCGGATCAGCCTGTTTCCGTACCGCCGCCTTTCGGATCTCCTCCACGGCATCCCGGCGGACGGAAAAGCCCGGTTTCACCGCGTCTTTCTCATCATAGTCATCCAGAAAGCTGTACTCCCACTCGTCCGTATGATAACCGATCATGGTTTTCAGACTGACATTGGTGGTCGCGTGAAAGATATTGCGGTCGACGTTCGGATCCTTTTTGCGGAGTTCCTCCACGAGCGCTTTCATGTCCGCACGGCGGGATTCCTTGCCGTTGTCCGCTGTCGCACAGTTTTCCGTAAAACGGCACGCACACTGAATGAAATGAAGATGATTGTAATCCCTCCACGCTTTCACATCGTGTTCATGAACAAAATACATCGGGCGGATCAGTTCCATCCCCTCAAAGTTCTTGCTGTGAAGCTTCGGCATCATGGTTTCAAACTTTCCGGCAAACAGCATTCCCATGAGCACCGTCTCCACGACATCGTCAAAATGATGTCCGAGCGCGATTTTATTGCATCCGAGTTCCTTCGCTCTCGAATAGAGATAACCGCGCCGCATTCTCGCACAGAGATAGCAGGGGCTCTTCGGAATGTCCGCGACGACATCGAAGATCTCGGAATCAAAGGATGTCAGCGGAATGCCCAGAATTCTGGCGTTATTCTGTACGATCGACCAGTTTTCCTCATTATATCCGGGATTCATGCACAGAAAAACCAGGTCAAAATGTACCTTGCCGTGTTTCTGCAATTCCTGCATCAGCTTGGCCAGAAGCATGGAATCCTTTCCGCCGGAGATACAGACCGCAATCTTATCGCCCTTTTTGATCAGCTCAAAATCATGCACAGCCTTGGTAAAGGGTCTCCAGACGGAGCGGCGGTAGGTCGTGATGATGCTCTTTTCGATCGCCGCGGTTCTCGCGTGAAGCTCCTGTTTTTCATCCGATCCGGTTTCCCGCTTCAGAGCCAGGCGGAGCCAGGAACGCCAGCCGCCGTCAATATTGAACGCATCATATCCGTCTGATTGGAGCTGGTCGGTAAACCCGGCGCTGGTCTGGCCGGTATAACCGAGAAGATAGACCGGATATTCGCGGGAGATTTCATTTTTTCTGTCTCGGAATTCCTCCGCCGGAATATTCACGGCGCCCGGAATCGTTCCGCCGGCAAAATCCTCCGTTTTCCGGATATCCACGACCGTCCGGTGCTCTGCGGAGATCTTCTCCAACTCTTCAACTGTAATTGATTTCATCGATCAACCTCAATTCATCTGTAATCTTCGATTTACAGGACATGCGAAGCATTTTCCTATGATATCGAAAAAGCCCCGGGATGTATCCCGAGGCACTCACTGGGCTAGAAGGATTCGAACCTTCACAATGACGGAGTCAGAGTCCGCTGCCTTACCATTTGGCTATAGCCCAATATTCTGTTTCGCAGTGGTGCGTCGCCCGACTGCAGAAGTTATTATATCACTCTATAGAAAAGTGTCAAGCATTTTTTTAAATGATGTAATTTTTTGTTTTACACATACGAAAGAAACGATTCGCGTTCCCTCCGTTCTTTTGAATCGGGCTTCTGAATCAGGCTTCTGAATCAGACTTCCGAATCGGACTTCCGAATCAGACTTCTGAATCGGGATATTTCTTCTTGACGAAATGTGACGAATCAAATACAATCATAGCAATTATAAATTACCTATAATTTTCATAGTTATTGTAGTAATTCCTTTTGCGAATATCCTACCGGTATTCCGGAAGGCTCCCGGCTTCCCGCAAACAGAAGCTTTGGCCTGCTGTCCGGCCGATCCGATGGATTCCGCAAATCATCTCAATGGAAGGACGTCAGGAGGAGACAGCATGGCATATCATTTTGAGACACGATGTATTTACGGCGATAAATCCAATGTAAAGGAGCACCCTTACCGGTCGATCCCGACTCCAATCTTTCTGGCATCCGCATTCGGTCATGAGAAGATCGGGGACTTCTCGAGCTACAGCTACAGCCGCGTCAGCAATCCTACCCGGAGTGATCTGGAAGAAATCATCTCTTCTCTGGAGGGCGCTGCCGATACGGTTGCCACCTCTTCCGGCATGTCTGCCGTCTCCATTGTCCTGGATCTGTTTTCCATCGGCGATCACTTTGTCTGCTCCGAGGATCTGTACGGCGGTTCCTTCCGTCTCTTCGACAACATCGGAAGACCGCACGGTCTTGATTTCTCGTTTGTCAACACCGCGGATCCTGCTGCCGTGGAAGCGGCGGTCCGTCCGGAAACCCGCGCGCTCTACATCGAAACACCCAGCAATCCGACCATGCAGGTGACCGACCTCCGCGCAATGCGTGAGATCGCCGACCGGCATCATCTTCTCCTGATCGTGGACAACACATTCATGACGCCGTATTTCCAGACACCGTTTGATTTCGGCGCCGACATTATCGTCCACAGCGGAACCAAGTACCTGAGCGGCCACAATGATGTTCTCGCCGGATTTGTTTGCTCAAAAGACCCGGAGCTGGCCGAGCGCATCCGCTTCATCTATAAGTCCACCGGTTACAACCTGTCTCCGTTCGACAGCTATCTGTGTCTTCGCGGTCTGAAGACGCTGGCCGTCCGCCTGGACCGCCAGCAGGAAAATGCCCTTGCGATTGCCCAATGGCTCCGCACACAGCCGCGTGTAAAACACGTATACTATACCGGACTGAAAGATCATCCGGGACATGACCTCCACTGCAGTCAGGCAAGAGGATTCGGCGGCATGATCTCCTTCCATGTAGATTCCGAAGAGACCGCCCGGAAGATCCTGCTGAATGTTCAGCTTCTCACCTTCGCAGAGAGTCTCGGCGGCATTGAGTCTCTCATCACTTATCCGATGTGTCAGACTCACGAAGATCTCCCGATGGAGCAGCGGGAACGGCTGGGAATCAATAACACATTCCTCCGGATCAGTACCGGAATCGAGAATTCAGAAGATCTGATCTCGGATCTTGACCGGGCGATGAATTCCTGAGAAACTGAAATCAACAGGACAGACAATCGATATATCGCGGGCACAGTGCGGACGGTATCGGCTCAGCCAATGATTTCCGAAGCGCTCTGCCCCCAAAAGAGGTGCAGCATGAAATACAACTTTGACGAAATAATCGACCGGAGAAACACGAAATCCATCAAATACGATGTTTGGAAACAGCGCGGTCATCAGGAGGATGAACTTCCGATGTGGGTTGCGGATATGGATTTCCGGACCGCGCAGCCGGTCATCGACCGCCTCGCGGAAACCGCCGCGCACGGAATCTACGGCTACAGCGAGCCGGCGGATTCCTATTATCAGGCCGTCATCGACTGGTTTACCCGGCATCACGGCTGGACGCCGGAACGGCGCTGGTTCATCAAGACGCCGGGAGTCGTTTTTGCGATCTCCGCTGCTATCCGCGCCTTCACAGACGAGGGAGATTCCGTTCTGATTCAGCAGCCGGTCTACTATCCGTTCTCCGAGGCCATCAAAAGTAACGGAAGAACCCTGATAAACAGCCCGCTAATGGAACGGAACGGTCACTATGAGATTGATTTCGATGATTTTGAGAAAAAGATCACGGAGCACAACGTAAAGCTCTTTCTTCTCTGCAATCCGCACAATCCGGGCGGCCGCGTCTGGACAGAGGAGGAACTCCGCCGGGCCGGTGAAATTCTTCTGAAACACGGCGTTAAAGTCGTATCCGATGAGATCCACTGCGATTTCACCTTTCCGGGTCACAAACACCATGTGTTTGTATCCCTCGACGAACGGTTCGCCGGGATCACCATGACCTGCACCGCTCCGTCCAAAACCTTTAATCTTGCCGGCACACAGGTATCCAACATTCTGATCTCCGATCCGGAGATGCGCCGCGCATTCCGCCGTGAGATCAATGCCGCAGGATACAGCCAGATGAACGTCTTCGGCCTGACGGCGTGTGAAGCCGCCTATTCCGAAGGCGAAGAATGGTATCAGCAGATGACCGCCTATCTTCTGGAGAACCTGACATTCATGGAGTCCTTCATCGAAGAACGGCTTCCGGAGCTCCGTATCATGAAACCGGAAGGAACCTACCTCGTATGGGTGGACTTCCGGGAGCTCGGCCTGTCAGAGGAAGCGCTCGAGACGCTGATCCGCGAGAAGGCAAAGCTCTGGCTCGACAGCGGCGCGATGTTCGGCCCGGAAGGCGAAGGCTTTGAGCGCTTCAACATTGCCTGCCCGCGCAGCTTGCTGGAGAAGGCGCTGACGCAGTTGGAAGGCGCGATCCGTACACTTCGCTCCTGACCCTGAACACTGATCCTGAACATAATCTCAGAGGGGCATCGTACTCATCCCTTGGTACGATGCCCCTCTCATTTATGTGTCTAACTCACCAAAGCCACGCGCCCCGGTGAGGCCCTATCGACTGCCGCTAAACACCCGAAAACCGCGAAGCGGGTTTCGACTCTTTTTGCGTTCGGATTCTCAGCTTCCATCCCTTCACTCCGTCTTTCCCAATGTGCCGGTCTGAAGTCTGGTCCATGTCTGCTGCTTGACCTCCAGATATTCCTGACCGCCTTCTCTCCGGATCTCGGCCGCAAGCTGATCCGCGTTTTTATCGCCGAATCCGTCAATGATCACATCGACAAACCGGTTCTCCCCGTTTTCACTCTGAGAGAATAAATCTTCCAGTTCTTTATGGATGCTGAGAAGATCCAGCTCCCTCTTCGTGGCCGGAAATACCGTCGGAACGGAGGTATACCATGGATTGCTCGTGATCTCCAGCTCCGGATGTTTGATCACACCGAGCGAGATGGCCGCCGAGATCTGGTCGGCGCCTTTTTTGCCGACACTGCTCAGACACTGATACTCAAATGCCTGGCTCTTCTCAAAACTCAGTGTGGATCCGAGGTAACGCCGGCAGTAATCCGTATAATTGCCGCCGGAACGCGTCCACAGCTCATTGTATGTCGCGTCGGAAATCTCCGGCATCATTTCCCCCCGGAAGGAAAACAGCATGGTGCTTCCGTCCTCTGCCCGCTTGATAAATTCATCCGGTCCGTAGGACATCAGAATCTTCCCTCCCGGGCTGTAAGCGTAATCAATCAGTTTTAATGCCGCACAAAGACGGTCCGGATGGTCTTTCACTCCCTCCGCGGATATCGCCCATCCAATCTGCTTCACGCTCCGCCAGGATTCCGTGAAACGCATATATTTGTTCCCGTTCACGCTATCCTGCCAGCTGGAAATCGGCAACAGCACCGCCATATACTGCTCTCCCGCATTTTTTTGAAGAACCGTCTCATTGTATACCGTCTGGGTCTGGTTATAATCATACTGCATAAAGCCCTGATCATTCCGGAGCATTTCTTCACTGGTCATGGGACGCTTGTTCGCAAATGATTCCGACAGCAGACCTTCGCTCAGCAGATCATGCATCCGTCCGAGCGCGCGATAGGAATCCGGCTCCTGACGCGCGTCGCGAAGCCGTCCATAGACATCAATATAGAGATAGTCCTGGCATGCCTCCATGCCTCTCACGCCAAAAAGCTGCCCCGCGAGCCGGTACATGTCATCCCTGCGCTGGTTATTGCCGTCATCGCGGGTGAAAATCCCCTGCACGGAGGCTGTTCCGTTCAGCGTATACGCATTGGCCTTCACACACCGGAGCAGTGCAACCAGCTCATCCGCATCCCAGGCCGCATTCTGTCCGGCAAACAGATCCGATCGTTTGCTTCCGTAATAACCGTGATATGTGCGGTCAATGTAATTGCGGAACATATTGACCGCTCTTACTCCCGACATCGATCCGACGGCGTTCATGCTCCGGATGATATTGCCGCCTGCTTCATAATCCTTGACCAGTTTTTCGACGTCTGAGCCGTCCGGCGTCACGACGTAGACCACCTTTTTCCCGGAAATGGGCATATACGGCTGATAATAACACTTCCCGGTTCTGCCGCAGATTTCCGCTTCGAACGGTCCCTCTCCGTCCAGAAGTTTCTCAATCCAGTCCGTCCGCATCAGCGGCATCCGTTCGACGTCGTCGTGACCGTCCGAATACGGTGCGACATAAAAGGATCCGATATCGGTATTTCCGGTTATGGAGAGCCGCACGATCGGATTCTTCTCCAGATAGTCTCTCAGATTCGGCATCAGTGAAAGATATTTGGACAGGTCAATCAGCCTGCCCGCCTCTCCGTATTCGGTCAGGCTGTCCGTGGAACCGCTGACCATATCGATCTCATCCATCCGGTCTTTCCAGAAAGCAAGTTCCATTCCGGAACTGTTTCCCTGATACTTATCTTCAATCCGGATCTGCAGCCGTTTCTCCAGTTCTTTCCAGGTCGGCTTCAGATCACCGGCGTGATAGGTAACGCCGTCGGCCAGCGTCACGCCGTCC
Source organism: [Clostridium] aminophilum DSM 10710 (assembly GCF_000711825.1). Taxonomy (GTDB): domain Bacteria; phylum Bacillota; class Clostridia; order Lachnospirales; family Lachnospiraceae; genus Clostridium_R; species Clostridium_R aminophilum. The sequence continues at coordinate 199,764 of NZ_JONJ01000001.1, forward strand.
CCGGCTGTCTCCTTATCAAAACTGAGTCCGGTCTGCCTCGAATTATAACCGGTCGCCATCCTGAGAACGGTGCCATTCGCATAAGTCAGTTTTTCCGGAAGCTCCTGTAAACTCTGTTTTTCCGTTTGGTCCGGTGTCACAGGCATCGTCATGTTCAAAGCCTTTGGACCCGATACGCCGAGACAACCGCCCAGTATGCCGGCTGCAAGAAGCGGTCCGGCACATTTCAGCCATTTTCTCATCGCAAGTCCTCCCTCATCTCAATATTTCCGTAATGAGCGGTATCCCTGTGAATTCATATGCAATACTCCTGTCAGCTGTGATCCCATTCTCCCTTTTCAAAGAAACGGTCAACGGAAGCGATGATATTCTCCTTGGACTGGGATTTTAAGAGATACCCGTTCGGCTTGAGACTCATCACCTTCATCACGCTCTCGCGGTCATTGCGTCCGGTGAGGAAAATCACCGGAATGGATGCGGTAGCCGACTCGCTTCGGATCATTTCCAGAACCTGCGGCCCCGATGTGACAGGCATATCATAGTCCAGGAGGATCAGATCCGGCTTGTTGGAAGCCAGATACGTGATGGCCTGCATGCCGGATTTGGTGGCGCTGACCTTATAGGAATCTCTGAGCCAGTTTTGCATGGTCTGAAGAAACATGACATCGTCGTCCACAAGCAGAATCTGTTTTTCCTCCGTCTGCGCCTCACCGTCCCGGAACAGAGCGCAGATCTCCTCCGCAACATTCCGGATATTGAACGGACGGACGAATTCTTTCAAAATGATCTCCCGTGGGATGTTTTTCTTCACTGTCGCAATCTCATCTCCGCTCCCCACAAGACACAGCTGTTTATGATCCTCCTGACAGAGGTTTCTCAGAAATATCGAAATTTCCAGAGATTCCAGGACATAGATTCCCGTAACCATAATCACCAGCTCGACGCCTTCCGCCGCCGCTTTGATCCGGTCAGTCTCCGGTGCCGCATGACGCACTTCGATACCGGCATCTTTCATCAGATTTGTCAGTGTGTTTACGATCAGCGCACCTCCCTGGTGAATCACCAGCACTTTTTTATTCATCCGTTCTCTCCTCCTCTTTTCAGCAGTTCTGTCACTTCATCCCACTCAAAACTGCCGATCGCTTCTTTGATTTTCTTCATGCGTTCACGCTCGTTCTCCGGAAGACGATATCCTGCCAGAAAATCGAATACATACTCCGCGCTCTGCACATCCATGGACGCGGCACAGCCGTTCAGTTCCTCATACGCTTCTTGCAGTTCCTCATCCGAGATCATCGGAAGCGATTCATCTTCCGTCTCCTCGTCTTCCGATTCACAGAGCGGTGAAAGTGAACGGCAGACACTGCGGATACGATCCAAAAGTCCGCCGAGCTCCGCTCCCATGGTCTCCCGGTCTCCGGCCTTCCCGGCATATTCGAGTTTCTCGGCAAGAGCACCGATCTCTGTCGCACCAATGGTTCGCGACAGACTCTTGATCGCATGAACCTTGACGGTTGTGTTCGCCAGATCACCGGAAGTCCAGAAATTCTCAATCTCTCCGGCGGAGGCTGCCGCATTGGCCGCATATATTTTCAGGGTTTCCAGATATGTCGCCTCATCTCCGCAATACTGGAGTCCGGTGTCCACGTCAATCTCACCGATGTCGCGCAGCCATTCCGGGACTCCGGCTTCCGGAGTTTCCTCCGTCTCTTCTGCCGTCTCTGTCATATAGTCATCCAGAGACCGCTCCGCTCTCTTCTGATCTTCCTCAACAGATCGCCACAGCCGGTCGTTGCCTTTCCATATATGGATATCGGCGGTGTTCTCCTTCATCACATAGTCTTTATCCTCATCGATCATGTCCAGCATGACTTTCGCGATCTCCGGATCAAACTGCGTTCCGGCGCACCGCTCAATCTCCGCGCGGACTTTTTCCTGCGGTTTCGGAGTGGAATAGGTTCTCGTCGAAGTCATGGCGTCATAACAGTCTGCAATGCAGATGATACGGGCAACCTCCGGTATCTCCTCCCCTTTCAGCCGGTCCGGATATCCCGTACCGTCATATTTTTCATGGTGCGAGCGCGCACCGTCCGCAAGCCCCGGCATCTCGGTGATCAGCCGGAGAATGTCGCTTCCGATCGCAGGATGCTGTTTGATCGTCTGGAATTCCTCGTCGGTCAGGCGGGAGTTCTTATTGATAATTCCCTCCGAAATCCCGATCTTTCCGATATCATGGAGAAGTCCCATCTCGTAGATATGTTCCTGTTCACTGGGGCTCTTTCCCATCCGGCGGGCGATCTCCGCAGAATACGCCGCCACACGTTCGGAGTGACCGTTGGTGTAATGGTCTTTCGCATCGACTGCTTTACTGAGTGCAAGCATGATCTCACGGGTCAGGCGCTCCGCCCGGTCGGTCTGATGCCGAACTTCCTGCTGCAGATTTCTCTGGAGATGATCCAGTTCAACAATTCTCCGGATTCTCTGACGAAGCACTTCCGGTATGAACGGCTTGCGCACAAAGTCCGCCGCTCCCTCCCGGAATCCCCGGATTTCAGCGTTCTCATCGCTGTCGCCGGTAAGAATGACCGTCGGAATCTCGCTGGTAACCGGATTCTTCCGAAGGATCTTCATCACGTCAAACCCGGTCACGGAACCGAGATTGATATCCAGCAGGATGAGGTCCGGCTGAAGAGCCAGCGCCCGTTCCTCGGCCTCATCGCCGCGCAGACAGGATTCCACGCGATACTCGTTGCCAAGAAGATTGGCAGCCAGTTTTCCGATCATCGGATCATCATCCACCACGAGAACCACGGTCGCCTCCGGCTTTCGGGAGAATTCCCCTTTCTTTTCCGCCTCCGCCGGATTGTCGCGGAACGGCTTTTCTGGCTCCGCCGTCTGAATCTTCTCCTCCGGCAGATACCGCATGATCATGGCTTCCAGATTCTGCGCCTTGATCGGTTTGGTCAGATAGTCGTCAAACCCGGCCGCAATGTAGTTTTCGCGCGCGCCGGAGATGGCATTTGCCGTCAGGCAGATGGTAACCGTGTGCGCGTTCGGATTCTCTTCTTCCGCCCGGAGTTCCTGGAGCGTCTCAATGCCGTCTTTATCCGGCATCATATGATCCAGGAAGATCAGATCATATGTTTTTTCCCTTGTGAGAGCCAGCGCCTCGTCTCCGCCGGTCGCCGTGTCAATGCGGATGCCGGTCCGTTTCAGAAGGTTTTTGAAAACCATCAGGTTCATCGGCGTATCATCCACAACAAGGACGAGGGCATCCGGCGCGCGGAACTGTTCTTTATATTTCTCCCGGCTTGCGATCGCTTCACGGTATGCCTTTTCATAATCACCGAGTTCATCCCACCGGACCACTTTCTGTTTCAGCCGGAAGGAGAATGTCGAGCCTTTTCCGTACTCGGTCTCGACCTGCAGGGCGCTTCCCATCATTTCCAGAAGGCTCTTGGTGATATTCATTCCAAGACCGGTACCCTCGATGTTGCGGTTTCGCTTTTCTTCAATGCGGACAAACTCGGAGAACAGTTTCTCCACGTCTTCCTTCTTGATGCCGATACCGGTGTCTGTCACGGAAACGATGAGAACAATTTCCTCCGGATCCTCAGTCTTCTCGTAACCGACTCCGAAGGTCACACTTCCCTCCTCGGTGTATTTCACCGCATTGGTCAGAAGGTTGGTGATGACCTGTTTGATCCGCACCTCATCACCGTACAGCATTTTCGGCGTCTTTTCATCAAATGCAAGGTGAAGGACCAGGCCCTTGCTGTCCGCCCTTGTCCGTATCATATTGACCAGGTCATTGAGCACGGAAGAAAGATCATAATCCGCCGGCGTGATGACCATCTTCCCGGCCTCGATCTTGGAGAAATCCAGAATATCATTGATAATGCTGAGAAGCGTATTGCTCGCCATTTTCACATTTTCCGCATACTCCAGAACGGCATCATCCTCGCTTTCGCGCAGGATCATCTCATTCATGCCGAGAACGGCGTTAATCGGTGTGCGGATCTCATGAGACATATTCGCAAGGAAATGTGACTTCGCCGTGTTTGCGTAATCCGCTTCCTCTTTGGCCTCTTTGATCTGTTCGTACTGCCGGCGGATGACCCGCTGATAGCTGTCGGACGTGCGAATTCCGATCACAAGAGAAAAAATCAGGAACCCGGATGCGATCAGTACCACACGGAGCAGGAAATCCCGGACGTAGTCTCGAAGATTCTGCATGGAGACGTCAACCCCCGCGTAAGCGACGCAGTTGCCGTCGGAATCCCAAATCGGCTGATAGACCGTAAGCAGCCATCCGTAAGAGTCATTGCTCTCGATCGGCTCAACGTGACCGCCGGCAAGGAGAGTCGAGACATGCGGCAAAAACGACGGATCAAACGGAATCACATCGCCCGGCTGATTCGTATCGTCTCCCGGCTCCGAGGTATCAAACACGACGTGACAGCCGTCCTCCTCGATCCGGTATACATAGACGTATTGCAGGTCAGGAGTATTATCCCGAATCCCCTGCAGAATGTTTCGAACTTCCTCATAACTCTGCGCTGACGTCCCCCGTTCGAGGTAGACGTCGACCAGTCTCGGATCAACCGAATTGACTACCTGCTGCGCGGCGCCCCTCGCCACCATAATGCGTTCTCTTCGCGCATTCTGGGTATAGAGTGACACGCTGATCCAGGCGCAGGCCGCAACAAGACCGATCGCCTCCACGGCAACAGAGATCAAAACCCGGCGGTACTGCCGGTTCATATCAAAATTTTCAGACTGGTCGCTTCGTCCCCGAACCATGGAAAAATGATAGAACCGGATCGGATGTTTCCGGACCGTCGCCCAGACCGCCACTGTCGCGATCAGCTTATCTGCAATATTGATCAGAATATTGACCAGAAAGAATCCGATTATCTTATTACTATGTATTCCTGACAGGACCGAATCCACCATCGGGACCGACTGAAACGCAATCGCAATCTCCTTGTTCAGTATCCATCCGACACAACCGCCGGCCACGCTGCCGATGAGAGTGATCGTTCCCCAGAAAATCAAAAACCAGTTTTTCCGTCTTACCACGCCTTTGTCAAACATTCTCGATGCACTGATGGCAATCAGCATGTTGACGATCATGAAGTAGATGGACATGCTGCTGAACGGTATGCTGATCATGCTGGAAATCAGCGCAGTCGCAATCGCAGCCAGCATTCCGCACTCCCAGGCAGTCAGAATCGTGCCGATCGAATCGAGGTACAGCGGAAGTCCCATCTTCTGCGCGGCAAAGGAAAGAACAATATTCAGCGTGACGCCGCAGAGCACAATGAACTCGCGTGCCAGCATATCCCGATCAAAATGGATCTTTCCCGTTATCCCATGTCTGTACAGCATGTATCCTTCTCCTTTCCATATATCCGTATCATCGTCCGAATTATCGTAAAACGTTAGTATTTTTTAATGAAAAATGATAACTTATGCCGGCAATCATTCTGCCGGATGGTTCTGAAGTCGGTTCATAACATGTATTTTTTCTGATACATTAAAGATACTCGTATTTTCAGCCGAAATCAACGATGCGAAACATACTGCGCGGATTCCGCCCTTTATCGCGGCAGCCGCCATGGCCTCGTGCCGGCAACAGCCTTTGGCGAGGCAGGCGTGCGCAACAGAAAAGGCCGTGTACAACAGACGCTGACGTACGCAGCAGAATCGGCCGTGTACAACAAACGCTGACGTGCGCAACAGAATCGGCCGTGCATAACATGGGCAGCCCCGGAAAGCCTGTGCTCTCCGGGGCTGCCCATGTATTCTTCGATATGATATTATCCATGCCAATGCGAAAACCCGCTCTGGCTCTCCGCACTCCTGCACCGGAAGGAAAAACTCCCCTCCGGAACCTTCTTACTCAGACTCCGCCGAGGAATCCTTCGCCTCCTCTGACGAATGGTTTTCCGTCTCCGGATCCGTGTCCGCCTCGGTCCGCTCCGCGGCTGACGTCTTCTTTTCCGCCCGGGTCGTCTCTTCGCTGTCGTCCTCGGAATCGCGCTCCTGTTTCTCCGATTCCTTCCAGGTATCCGGCATCGCGCCGTCCGCGATATCCGGCGTCTCAAACCGTCCGCTCACGCTCGTGTAGCTGTGCTTTCCGCGAAGGCTGACGCCCGCCAGCGTAAAGCTGCATTTCTTTCCTCCCGGCAGTCCGCTGACATCGATCTCGCAGTCATTTGCACTGGTATCGATCACGCGGGCAGAGTAGCTGTCCCCGTCACAGAGAACAGATACCGATGCGTTCTTCCACTCGACCTTATCGGCAAAGGTGACGGTGATCACGCCGGATTCATAATCCACATAGTTCACATGAATCGTTCCGGTGTTGACCGGTTCTTCCTCGGTCGGAACCGTCTCCGCGGCGGTCGTTTCCTCCGCGGTGGTCTGCACCGAAGTGCTGCCGGTTGTCGACGCGGCCTCCTGCGTCGTCTCCTCTGCGCTCTCCGAAGTCTCTTCCGCACTTCCGGACTCTTCCGCGGATTCCTCCGTCACGGCTGCGGCTGTCACTTTCACAACGTCGGTTTTTTCTCCGCCGTCACCCGCTCCGCGGATGATTAGAGACTGGTCGTTGATCTCTCCGGCGATTTTACCCATCGACATTCCCGCAAATTTCTCGATATCACTCTCTTCGAGACCATTTTCCCGGATAAGTTCCTGAAGGAAATATGCCTTGCCGTAGGAAATGCCGTAGCGGTCGGCAATCTCCCGCACCGCAGCATCCTCTTTTTCACCGGACTGCTGATCGTAGACCACAGCGGAAACATTATGTTCCTGAAGGGAATCCGCAATCTCGTCCACAACATTCTTCCGGACTTCGGTTGCCTTGTCTTTATCGCTGTTGGTTACCGTAACCAGAATTGCATTCTCGTCCATCTCATCCGGAATCAGATATCCGTGCCGCACCATGGAACCGATCACCGCATTGACCGCGATATTCATGTCCACACGGCTGAGGTCCATATCGTCCAGAATCTCCTCACCGTCCCGGTTAAGCGGCCTCGCCTCCAGAATCTTGTCATTCCGGTTGACCGAGAGCTGAATACTCGGATTGACATCCAGCCCGATGACGGAATCAACCCTGCTGTTCTGATACAGATTATAACCGGCACCGCCGCCGATCAGAGCAAGGCATGCGGCAGCGGCCACGGCAAACGCCCTCATCCGGCGGTACATTTTCAGAATCTTTCCATTCTCATCTTCCCGTCTGTCCCGTCCGTACGCGTTGTGTGCCGTTTCCGGCGTATCCATGTCGATCGGTCCCGGGTCCTGCGGTGTGCTGAGATCCAGTTTATCGAAAATATCCGGAGTCAGGCTGTCCATTGCCGACTTCAGATGTGCTTCTATCTCTTCATCGTCCCATTTGATATTCCTTGCTGGCAATGTCATCCCTCCTCTCTCAGATATTTCTGCAGTTTCTTCATCGCCCGGTTGTACTTGGAAAGGACTGTGGAAAGCGGCAGTTCCATCGCATCGGCGATCTCCCGGTGCTTCATGCCGGACGCGGCGTGAAGCAGCACAATCTTCCTCTCATCTTCACCGAGAATATTCAGTGCGGCGTTCAGCGCATCCCTGTCCGCGGCGTCTTCCAGCTGCGAGCAGTGATCCACCAGTTCACCCTCACTCAGTTCCTCCAGGTTCAGATCCGACTCCCGCTTTTTGGCCCGAAATGCCATATAGCAGAAATTGCGGGCGATGGTAAACATCCATGCCAGCGGCTTCCCCTGCGGCTGATAACTCTTCGCGGAAGTCCAGATCTTCATATAGGTCTCCTGAAGGATCTCGTCCGCCTCGGTCGGATTTTTCATCAGTGAGAGGATATAGCTGTATACTTTCCGGTATGTATTCCTGTAAAGTTTTTCAAAGGCAGTCCGGTCGCCCTCCGCTGTCTGAAGAAGGAGTTTCTCATCGCCCATCTCCTCCAGCGGATCCGTTTCCGGAACTGCCATCAGCAATCCCATAAAAAACATGAAGGAAGTTCCTTTCTATATTGGTAATGCGCAGGCGCGCGTGATTATTGCATTTTTTTCAAAAATATATTCAAGTCCCGCCGCGCCGGCCCCTCAATTCCCATCATATTATACACGAAAAGCACGAGCCGGGCGAGCACTTGTGCTCATCCGGCGACGCTACGTGATCACAGGATCGAAGATTCTGTGATACACGAAAAGCAGGAACCAGGCGAGTGCTTGCGCTCATCCAAAAATTTCAGTTTTCATGCGGGAAGGTCCGTGCTACAATAAGAAACCGTCAAAACTATTTCACTTATCTTCAGGAGGACTCATCATGGGTAAGCTCGGAAAAAAGAATAAGGCCAGCAAAGAGGCAGAAGCAAAGAAAATGGCGCAGCAGCTGGCGGCATTAAACAGAAAAAACGCCAAAAAGAAGAAATGATCCGTGCAGGAAGCCGCTTGCCAGAAAAAAGAGCTGCTTTTTAGAATCTTGTTTTCTAAAAAGCAACTCTCGTTTCTTAGCGTTTTCTGAATGTAAGATCAGTTTTTTGTGTGGTCAATCACCGGACAACAGTTAATAATCAAAATCATCTGTGGTCATCATCCGTTTAGAATAATGTCCATCTCCTGCCATTTTCGCCGCTCCTCTTCCACTTTGGATTGATGAAAATCAGGCGTTAGCTCATCAATCGCTTCTTTTTGAAGTTTAATCTCTGGTATCCGGAGGAAGATTATAATAATCGAGTACATAATCCCAAAAGTCGGCCGCCGCCTCTGAGAGGAGTACTCTCTTTTTCCTCAAGAGTGCAACATTTCGTTTCGCATGGTATCCCTGAATCTTCATCGCTTTTAGCCCCGGACACAATGCACGTGCATTGTCCAGACAGCATTGAGGAAGAAATGCAATCGCATTTCCGGAATTAATCATCTGCATTTTCATCACAAAATCATCTGTTTGAAAATATGTGTGTGGCCAAAAACCGGCATTCTTACATATCTGATACGTTATATCATGAAAAAACGGCGAGTCTGTTTTCATTGTGATAAACGGTGCATCTTTCAGTCTGGTCAGATCCACCGTATCCGTGTGGTCAGTAAGCTCATGAAATTGCGGAAACATCGGTCCGATCACCAGAAGGTTCTCTTCTGAAAACAGCTTTTGCCGAACCCAAAACTGATCCGCTACATGCTCCTCCGAAAAATCTGCATATCCCCGCAGGATAAAATCAATCGTCTGATCACTTTCCGGCATTTTCTGATCGTACAAACTCTGGAAAACCATAAAATCTGTTTTTGGATTCAACCGCGAATACCCATCGATGCATCTCCATAAAATAGGTGCAAAACACCAACAGGAGATAGAAATCGTTCCCGTAACATCATATTCCGTTTGCTTCGCGCTTAAAATGCCGGAGTCCAGGTAATTCATTGATAATCGTACGTTCTCGTAAAACCTTCGTCCATTCTGATTCAACCGAATGCGGTTTCCTACCCGGTCAAAAAGAGAAACGCCCAGCTCCCTTTCAAGGGAACCAATCGCTTTACTAAGTGTCGGCTGTGTGATATTCAAAAAATCTGCTGTTTTGGAAATATGTTCATTTCGAACAACCTCAATAAAATAACGAATCTGTCTTAAATCCATCCACTTATCTTCCTTATATTGCACAACTATACGTCTGTTTCTTTATTCCTTTTTGGCTATATTAGCATAACATCTGCAAAATTGTAAGTATATGTAATTTGTCTTACTCTATATATGTAACAAAAAACAAGGCAAGCGCGCACAGCCGGCATTATAGCAAAGAAGGAATAAAATGACCCAAATCAATCGTTTTGGAAATATGATGCCTCCGCCGGAAGCGGTAGCTCACCCCTATCTTCTTGACAGAACACCCTTTCAGATTGCCGGAAACCTCTATTTTGTCGGAAATGAATGGTGCAGTTCCCATCTTATCGACACCGGTGCAGGGTTAATTCTCTTAGATGTTCCGACCGCCTCGGGTCTCCCCGGGCTCCTCTACAATATTGATTACCTCGGATTCCATATCCGGGATGTGAAGTACATCGTCATTTCTCACGCACACAGTGATCATTTCGGATGCGTAAACGCTCTGATCCACCGCACGCATGCAAAAACATTTCTTAGTGCTATAGACTCTGAGGATATGCGAAGAAACTTCGATCGGATCGAAATGATGAACCGTGATCTTGGCCCATACAACGAATCCTTCATACCGGACGTTGAGTTACAGGACGGAGACCGGATTGAGCTCGGAAACACATCCATACGCTGTGTTCTCACCCCCGGCCACACGGTTGGTGTTATGTCACACTTTTGGGATATGGATTACCACGGTGAGACAGTCCATGTGGGAATATACGGCGGAGCAGGTTTTATCTCGCTCTCAAAGGAGGCACTCCATCGAAATCATCTTCCGCTCTCACTTCAGCAGGCTTTTCTGGATTCGATCGACAAAGTTTGGGATGAGCCGGTTGATCTGATGTTGGGAAACCATCCTTTTCATAATGATGTCTACCAGAAATACATGCGCCGATGCCGTGGTGAGGACGATCCATTTCTGGATCCAACAGAATGGCACCGTTTTCTACAGGAACTGAAAGATCGGTTTCACGATTTCCTGAAAATGACGCCGGCAGAAATACAGGAAATGTATCGGCAAAGCCAGCTAACCGAATACTATCGAAGCTGTTTTGAACGTCCATAAAGAGGAGGATCTGAAAATATGAAAGTGCTGAAGTGGCTCAATCGTTATATCGAAGAATTCCTGCTGATCGCAATTCTTTGTTCTATTGTCATTGTCATGCTTTACCAGATTATTCGGCGGTATATCTTTAACTCTTCTTTAAGCTGGTCTGAAGAATTTTGCCGATATGCATTTATCTGGTTTATTTTCATTGCACTTCCATACAGCATTCGATTAGGAACTGAATTACGCATGGATGCCGTTATCTCCGCTCTACCGGAGAAAGTAAACCATTCGCTGAAACTGACTTTGTCAGTAGCAAGTCTGATCTTTACGCTATTTCTTTTTTCCCAGTCAGTTGATACCGTTTACGAAGCAGTTATCGCCAAAGAAGTCAGCACCGGCCTTCATCTGCCAAAGCAGTATATCTATATGTCCATGCCAACGGGCTTTGGTCTATCGATCGTTCGATATACCCAGATGATCCTGAAACAGGTTCAGCATCAGAAACATAAACATGAAAAGGAGGCGTATTCATGACACTCGCTCTGTTTTCTTGCTTTTCAATCACTCTATTGATTGGTCTTCCGCTCGCATGGGTCCTGATTTTTTCCGCAATGGTACCCGGAATCATGGATCCTTCTTTCATCGGCAACGTACAGTTTGTGATGCGCAGCATCATCGGTGGTGCGGACTCAAGCAGCCTTTTGGCAGCGCCCCTGTTTATTCTTTCCGGAGTTATTATGGCGAAAGGCGGTATTTCCAGAAAAATATTCAATGTCTTTGCCTATTTTCTCTGCAGAGTCCCCGGCGGAATGCCCTGCGCAGTAATTGTTACCTGCCTGTTCTACGGAGCGATTTCCGGATCCGGGACTGCAACTTGTGCTGCAGTCGGAGCAATGACCATTCCCATTCTTCTTGAGCTTGGATATGACACCAAATTCTCCGGTGCACTCGTTGCAACAGCGGCCGGTCTTGGTGTCATTATCCCACCGTCGGTACCTTTCATCATGTACGGAACAGCAACCGGTGTTTCCATCGGAAAACTGTTTATCGCCGGTGTAATCCCCGGTATTGTTATCGCGCTCTGCCTAATGATATATTCTATTGTTTTCTGTGTCCGGAAAGGTGAAAACCGCGAACAGATTTTGAAATCGACTGCGGATATCCGCAAAAATGGCTTTTGGCCTTTATTCAAGGACGGAATCTGGGCACTTCTTACACCGGTTATTCTTCTTGGCGGAATCTATTCCGGCATCGTGACCACAACAGAAGTAGCATGCATCTCTGTCGTTTACGCTCTTCTCGTTTCCATCTTCGTTTATAAAACGGTAAAGCTGTCTGAAGTACGGAATCTTTTGACCGAAGCATGTAAGACACTTGCGCCGCTTGGTCTTATTCTGGCCGTGGCAACTGCATTTGGTCGAATTCTTACACTTCTTCAGATTCCTATGCTGCTGTCCGGTTTTATTACAACGCACTTCACTTCGAAGATCGCGGTCCTGCTGATAATGAATATCCTGCTTCTTCTCATCGGTATGGTAATGGATACCGGACCTGCCCTGATGATCCTTGGTCCCATGCTCTTACCAATGACATCCGCCCTTGGAGTGGATCCGGTACACCTTGGCATTATCATGACGGTGAACATGGCAATTGGATTCGTGACCCCGCCGTTTGGCGTTACTTTGTTTGTTGCCGCTCCGATCGTCGAAGAATCCCCTATGGCATTGGGGAAAAGAGCAATGCCGTTTATCGCAACGTTTCTTGCTGCATTGCTTTTAATTACCTTTATCCCTCAGATTTCCATGTTCCTTTTGTAAGATAGAAAGTCACTTTTCGGAATTTAGCCATCAAATTACATCGTAAAGGAGAATTGCCATGAAATTAAGAACAATCCGCACACTCATCGCAACTGGAATTCTGGTATCCGGCCTCTCAGCCTGTGGCGCCTCTCAGCCCACAGCCCCATCAACTCAACAGACAGCATCCGCAAACAAAGAAGCGGTCACATCGGATACCGGACTCAATTACAAAGATTATCTTTCCGCACAGTATCCATCCATTCCTGCAAACGGACCGGAAATTGCCCTGACGATTGCCCACGCCGGCGCAGAAAATTCAGGCCAGCAGGTTCTTATGAACGCCCTGAAAAATACGCTCGAAGAAAAAAGTAACGGTAAACTGAAAGTGACAGTTTATCCAAATGGCCAGCTTGGGAGTGATGCAGAGATCATCACATCATGTCTGAAAGGAGATATTGACATTGCCTATCAGTCTGGATCAACGCATTCCAGTCAGGTCCCGGAAACACAGATTTTCGACACTCCTTTTCTCTTTTCCGGACTCAGCAAAGATAAAGTGATGAAAATCATTACGGACAGCGAATTCCGAACTATGTACAACGAGGCAAATGAGAAGGCCGGATTAAAATGCCTGATGCTCCGCGTTTGGGGATCCATGAATCTGACATCGAACCGCCCGGTTAACAGTCTTTCGGATCTCCAGGGTCTTAAGATCCGCACCGCTCAGGCGGAGTCCCGAATGGCAGTCTGGAGCGCTCTGGGTGCAAATCCAACTCCACTCGCATTCAGTGAGCTTTACATGGCACTTCAGAATGGCACCGTGGATGCACAGGATAATAACCTGGAAAATGCTGTGGTATCCGGCGCCGCCGAAGTCCAGAAATATCTCATTCCAACCCAGTCCATGATGCCCAGCTTAGATGTGTGCATGAATAAGTCGAAATTTGATTCCATGCCGGCAGAATATCAGCAGTTACTGTTACAGGCTTGTAAAGATCTGGAAAAATACGATTATGATGTGACAGAAATGGCAGAACAGCATTTCCACGATCAGCTGATCAACGACTATCATCTGAAAGAATGCACGCTCTCTGATGATACACGCGCCCAAATGCGTGAAGCCGCCAAACCTGCGATTGATACGGTTAAGCGAGCGGTAAAAAATGACGCCATGTATGCTGTAATTGAAAAACTGATTAAAGACTAACAAGAAAAAGAGCTCATCGGAATACACCGGTGGGCTCTTTTTCTTGCAATCAGGATTGATGTAACGCGGAGGACAAGGGATTTGAACCCTCGCGCCGGTTACCCGACCTAGCGCATTTCGAGTGCGCCCCCTTCGACCTCTTGGGTAATCCTCCGAGTGTCAGTATTATACTGCACGAGTGTCATTATACTAAAGATCGGAGGGTTTGTCATCCAGTTTTCGAGGAATTATCAGAATTTATCGGCGTACACTCACAGAATCGTTCCGCCGCCGGCAATCCAGTCGTCCTGATAAAAGACAGCCGCCTGCCCCGGCGTGATCGCGCGAACCGGCTCATCAAATATGCACTCGGCTCTTGTCTCGTCAATGCGGCGCACCGTCGCCATGGAGCCGCGATGCGCATAGCGGATTTTGACCAGCGCGCGCATTTCCTCTCCGATCGCCGGCTCCGGAACGCCCATCCAGTTGAGGCGGTCACAGACCAGACGGCTGGAAAAGACATCCTGTCCCTCACCGACGACGACTTCATTGGTCTCCGGTCGGACTTCCGTCACGAAAACTCTCCGTCCCATCGGAAGATCCAGCCCTCTGCGCTGGCCGACCGTATAATGAATGATCCCACGGTGCCGGCCAAGGACGTTTCCGTCTTTATCGACAAAATTGCCCGGAACCGCGCGGTAATCGCTGTTCTCCTCGATATATGACGCATAATCTCCATCTGATACAAAACAGATTTCCTGGCTGTCCGGCTTGTTCGCCACCGGAATTCCGGCCTCATCGGCGATCCGCCGGATCTCCGGTTTTGTATAGGCCCCGTCCGGAAAGAGCGTATGCTCCAGCTGGAACTGAGTCAGGTTATACAGCGCATACGTCTGATCCTTCTCCGCGGTCACCGAATTGCGCACGGCATATCTTCCGTTCGGCAGGAGTTCTTTCCGCGCGTAATGGCCGGTCGCAATGAAGTCCGCACCGATCTCCATACTGCGCCGAAGAAGCGACTCCCACTTGACATAACGGTTGCACGCGATGCACGGATTCGGCGTCCTTCCCTTCCGGTACTCATCGATGAAGTAATCAATGACATTCTTCCGGAATTCATTCCGGAAGTTCATGACATAATAGGGAATTCCGATGGTCTCGGCCACACGTCTGGCATCCTCGACCGCGCTGACGCCGCAGCAGCCGCCATTCTCCTCCACCGCACAGGCGTCCTCGCTCTGCCAGATCTGCATGGTCACGCCGATCACATCATATCCCTGTTCTTTCAGCAGCCATGCCGCCACGGAGGAGTCGACGCCTCCGGACATTCCCACTACCACTTTCTTCTTTTCTGACATGTATTCTCCTGTCTCTGTCTTCAGACGCTCTTCCGCGTCACTCTTCCGAAATAATCCTGGCGGTCCGTTCTCCGGATATCACCGGCCACTGCTGTGTTCCGCCCCGCGCATTCTGCGGATTCTCGCCACGATCTCTTTCAGCCGGTCTGCCGCGTAATCCATCTCTTCCTCTGTATTCTCATAGCCGACCGTCAGCCGGACGGCCGCCCTCGCATCCTCTTCCGACCGTCCGATGGCCGTCAGAACATGGGACGGATCAAGAGATCCCGATGCGCACGCGCTGCCGCCGGACGCGCAGATTCCCTGCATATCCAGCATAATCAGGATGGACTCGGCGTCTGCGCCGCGAAATGTGACATTGATGTTATTGGAAAGCCTGCTTTCCGCTCCGTTGAGAACGGTATCCGGAATCTCCGTGAGAATCCGGCCGAGCAGATGGTCGCGCAGTTTCCTTTCGGTTTCCGCGTGTTCATCCAGCTCCGCAAAGGCAAGTTCTGCCGCCTTTCCGAAGCCGACAATGCCCGGCGTGTTTTCCGTTCCCGCTCTCCGGCCGTGCTCCTGCGCTCCGCCGCGAATGTAAGACCGGACTCTGACGCCGCGTCGGATATAGAGAAAGCCGACGCCGCGCGGTCCGTTCAGCTTGTGCGCCGATGCACTCATCATATCGATCCCGCATTCCTTCACATCGATCCGCATATGTCCGTATGCCTGAACCGCGTCGGTGTGAAAGAGGATTCCGTGTTTTCGGGCGATCATGCCGATCTCACGGACCGGCTCGATCGTTCCGATCTCATTGTTGGCTGCCATCACCGAGATCAGGCAGGTATCCGGGCGGATCGCCGCCTCCACCGATTCCGGAGAGACGCAGCCCTGCTCGTCCGGACGAAGGCAGGTCACATCAAATCCCCGCTCTTCCAGATAGGAGCAGGTATTCAGAATCGCATGGTGCTCGATCGCCGTCGTAATGATATGTTTTTTTCCTTCTTTTTCGCCCAGCTCCGCTGCCGCCGTGAGCGCCCAGTTGTCCGACTCCGATCCGCCGGATGTGAAATAGATCTCCGACGGCGCGGCACCGATGCTGTCCGCGAGAATCTTTCTCGCCGCGGCAATGGCCCGTTTCGGCTCCGCCGCAAATTCATAGACGGAGCTCGGATTTCCGTATAACTCAGTAAAATACGGCAGCATCGCGGACACGGCTTCCTGCCGGGTCCGCGTTGTCGCCGCATGGTCCAGATAAATCCGGTTATGACGCTGTTCCAACAATATTACTCCCTTGTTCAGATAAACACTTCCGGTTCTTTTCGCTTCGTATAATTCTGATCCAGCATCGCGATGTGCGACAGGAACGCCTCATCCTCGAAGTATTTTGCCCGCTGCGGACATTTGCGCACGCAGGCCATACACTTGATACAGACGCCCGGAACCGAGTAGACGTCCTTCGGGTCAATGGATCCGAGCGGACAGACTTCCGCACACAGTCCGCACTCGTCGCACCGCTCCGGATTGGTCAGCGGCTTTGCCTTGAGAAAGACTGCCGGCTGACCGTCTGTGCCCAGTGGACGGTAGTAAGGGCCTACGGGATCATTTCCCTTAACCTGTACCGGACTTCCGAGATCCTCTGTCTTCCGCGCATCCTTCAGTTTCTGCGCCGCTTTATCCGCAAAGCTGCTCAGAACCTCCATATCCGCCTGATCCGGCCGAAGCAGGTTGATCTTATTGGAAAATACATGTCTGCAGGAAAATGCCGCCGCCGCAAACGTGCGGAAGCCGTTGTGCTCCAGCTCGTTGCGGAGCTCCGCCAGCGAGTCATCGTAATTCCGGTTGCCGAAGGTGACGATCGGAACTGCCGGCGTTTCCTCGCCGTGGAACAGCTCCTTCACGAACGGAAGAACCTTGTTCGGAACACGGCCCGCATAGGTCGGAACACCGAACACGACCAGTTCATCACCTCCGAAAGAATAGGAATGCGTCCTCGCTGCCGGAAGCGTAAAATCCAGAACCTCCATCGGCACAGCGAGTCTGGCTGCCATCACTTTCGCGACTGCCTCCACCACTTTTTTCGTGTTTGCCACCGGGCTGAAATAGACCGCTTTTATTGTTTTGATCTGCATAATCCACCTCTCCTGAATTCCGTATTATCACAAAACCGTTCCCTTATCTGACATTTCTTCCGCCGCTTCCCGGTTTCGTCCTCAGATCCGGTCGATCACCTTCCAGAGCTCGTCCAGATCTTCTTCGGTTGTCGCCCAGTTTGTCGCGAAACGGTAAACGGTATGGTCTTCATCCGCCTTCTCCCAGTAAGAGAGGACGACTTCTTTCTGAAGCCGGTCCGCAAAGCCGTTTTCGAGCACGACAAACTGCTGATTGGTCGGAGAGTCCAGCCAGAAGCGGAATCCTCTCTTCTCCAGTTCCCGGCGGAGTTCCCTCGCTTTTTCGATCGCATTGGCAGAGATCCGTCCATACAGGCCGTCGCGAAAAAGCGTCTCAAACTGTGCCCCCATGATCCAGCCCTTTGCCATCAGCGCGCCATGCTTTTTGATCCGGTGAACAAAATGAGTCGGTGTGTTGTGCTTTGTGAACACCAGCGCTTCGCCCAGCATTGCGCCGACCTTGGTGCCTCCAATGTAAAAGGCATCCGTCAGCTCCGCGATGTCGCGAAGCGTCACATCGGTATCCGCGGCAAGTCCGTAACCGAGACGCGCGCCGTCCAGATAAAAGATCATGTGATACTCACGGCACACGGCTGCGATATCCTCCAGCTGTTTTTTCGTATACAGCGTGCCGTACTCTGTCGGAAAGCTGATGTAGACCATGCCCGGAAATACCATGTGCTCGTGATTTCCGTCCTGATAAAAGGTCTCAACAAAATCCTTCAGTTCTGCGGCGTCGATCAGACCGTTGTGTCCCGGAACGTGCATCACCTTGTGCCCCGTATACTCGATCGCTCCGGCCTCATGTGTGTTCACATGGCCGGTATCGGCGGAGATCACACCCTCATACTCTTTCAGCATGGTATCGATGGCAAGCTGATTGGTCTGTGTTCCCCCGCTGATAAAGAAGATATCCTCCGGATCGGTCCCCGTCTGTTCCGCGATTCGCTTTTTCGCTTTCTCGCAGATATCATCGGTTCCGTACCCGGTGTGCGTCGTTGTCATCGAATCCTGAAGAGTCTTCAGGATCTCCTGATGACAGGTTTTGATATAGTCACTGCTGAAATTTAACATCGCCGTTTCTCCTACACTGATAAACATCCCACCTGCGGCAGTTCCTGCCGCTGTCTTTTTCATTATATCCCAACCGAAAGATACCCACAAGACTGCAGCCCGTTTCCCCTGCCCGGCGCGTCACCCGATCCCGGCGGTCTGTCTTCCGCCGTGCGAACAGTTTCATTTTATTCCATTCCGGCTTATATCCGTCTTCCATATCCCGACGATTCGCATTTTCCTTCAGACTGTTTCGGACTCACAGCGTCTTCCACATTCCGACAATCCGCATTTTCCTCCGGACCGTTTCGGACTCAAAGTGTCTTCCATATTCCGACAATCCGCACCTTCCTTCAGACTGTTTCGGACTCACAGCGCTGTCGGCACCGCTCCGTCCTCGATCGGGCACACATATCCGCCCGCAGTTCTCTCTTTAAACTCCTCTTTTGCCTTCGCCAGAACTTCCGGCTCGCGCATCAGATCAATCGCCGTGCAGGCCAGCACTTTTCCCGCTTCCAGAAGCGCTTTGTGACCGATCGTTGAGCCGCCGCAGGAAACATTCTGCCAGCTGTGACCGGCCGCGCCGCTGACAAAGCCCGCACAGTGAATCTGCGCGGTCGGCGTCTGCCAGCTCACATCGCCCACGTCCGTGCTTCCGGCGCGGAAACCGGTAGAATGATAAAGCGGCATCAGGAAGTCGTTGATGGCTTTCCTGCCGTGATCGCTCAGCTCCGCTGCCCGGCGCGCGATGGCATCGTCGAACTTCGACGCGGTACCCGGCGCCGGGTTCTCGTTGCAGGTTGCCCGAAGTGCCTGTGCAAATGCAAGCTCTTCTTCCGTGTATTCCGGAAGCCCCACTTCCTCGAAATTCCGGTAGAGCAGCTCTTCCAGCGCAAAGTTCGGCACGAGATTCGCCGTGCCGTCGATAAACTGCCGGGTAAATGTCGTCTCCGTCATCATGGCCGCACCCTCCGCAATCTTATCGACCCGCGCGAGAAGTTTTACCGAATCCTTCACGTCGATGGAGCGCACCATGTAGAGAACGGAGGCGCGGTCCTGCACCACATTCGGCGATACGCCGCCGGCGTTGAGAAAGGCGTAATGTACCCGGCAGTCGCTGGTCATGTGCTCTCTCAGATACTGAACGCCGGTGTTCATCAGTTCCGCCGCATCCAGCGCACTCCGGCCGTCCCACGGATCTCCCGCCGCATGCGCCGAGACGCCGTGAAAATCGTAAAGAATCTGAATGCAGGAATTGCAGGTTCCCGTGCGGACTTCATTGACATCCTCCGGATGCCAGGTCAGCGCCGCGTCAAGTTCCGCCCAGACGCCGTCTCTTGCAAAAAACGCTTTGCTGGCGCCGCCCTCTTCGCCCGGACAGCCATAGAAGAATACCGTTCCGTCCCGGTCCGGATTCTCCGCGAGATACGCGCGGACCGCGCAGGCTGCGGCAAATGCACCCGCTCCGAGCATATTGTGTCCGCAGCCGTGGCCGTTACCGCCCTCCGTGATCGGCCGGTGTTCCGCGGCTCCCTTTTCCTGACTCAGTCCGCTGAGAGCGTCATACTCACCCAGAATTCCGATGTACGGACGGCCGTGACCGAACTTTCCCATCACGGCAGTCTCGATGCCAAAGGCGCCCTCCGTCACCTCAAAGCCCGCATTTTTCAATGCTTCCGCATAGATTTTCTCCGCCTTGAATTCCTTGAGGCTCAGCTCCGGATTCGCCCAGATCTCATCGCTGATACCGGTAAAGATCTTTTTATTCTTGTCAATGTAGTCCACTGCGCTCTGTTTGAAGCGGTCCATATTTTCTCCCTTTCTGCTTTCCGGTCATCATCATAGACCGGCAGTTTCGCTTTTTTGTGCCGCAGGACGTTCGCAGAAACCTCCCATGGCGCACAACCAAAACAGCCGCCGGCCAGACACGGGCCGACGGCATTATCATTACAGTACTTTGCTCAGGAAATCCTTCAGTCGATCACTCTTCGGGTGATTGAAGATGTCGTCCGGGGTTCCCTCTTCGATCAGTCTGCCGTCTGCCATGAACAGAACACGGTTGCCCACTTCACGGGCAAATCCCATCTCATGGGTCACACAGACCATCGTCATTCCTTCCTCGGCAAGCTCTTTCATAACGTCCAGAACCTCGCCGACCATCTCCGGGTCCAGCGCACTGGTCGGCTCATCAAAGAGCATGACTTCCGGCTCCATCATCAGGGCCCGGACAATCGCCACACGCTGTTTCTGACCGCCGGAAAGCTGTACCGGATAGGCGTTCGCACGATCGGACAGTCCGACTCTTGCCAGAAGTTCCTTTGCCTTTTTCTCGGATTCCGCGCGATCCGCATGTTTTACCATGACCGGCGCAAGCACAAGGTTCTCCAGAATGGTCTTGTGCGGGAACAGGTTGAAATGCTGGAACACCATTCCCATATTCTGGCGGAACTGGTCAATGTCAATCTTTGTCCCGACGATCTCCTCACCCTTATAGACGATGGAACCGCCGGTCGGCTCTTCCAGAAGATTCAGGCTGCGCAGAAATGTGGACTTTCCGCTTCCGGACGGTCCGATCACAACCATGACGTCGCCGCGATTGATGTCGACGGTCACTCCGTCCAGAGCCTTGATCTGTCCGTAATTATAGTGTTTTTTCAGATCGCGGACCTCGATCATTTTCTCAGCGTTTGTCACTTGCACGCATCCTCCTCTCGAAATACTGGATAATCTTTGATGTCGGGAAGCACAGGCAGAAGTACAGGAATGTCGCAACGATCAGCGGCTCCGGAATAATGAAGCTTGCGGACTGAATGCTCTTGATGTTGAACATGATATCCTGAACACCGATCGTATAGCAGACGGAACTCTCCTTGATGATGGTGACGAACTCGTTGGCTACCGCCGGAAGAATGTTCTTCACCGCCTGCGGGAGGACAATCGTCATCATGGTCTGCTTCTTGCTCATGCCGAGGCTTCGCGCCGCCTCCGTCTGGCCGGCATCGACGCCCTCAATACCGCCGCGGATGACGTCACTCATGTATCCGCCGCTGTTGAGCGCAAGCGCAACGGCCGCCGGGAAGAACCGCTCGAACTGGATGAATCCGAGGAACGTAAACTTCGGAAGTGTGATCAGTCCGAATACAACATAGTAAACAAGGAAGATCTGCACCAGCATCGGTGTGCATCGAACAAACTGCACATACGCTCCCGCGATCATCTTGACCGGGTTAAAGCGGGCGAAGAATTCATGACGCTTCATCTGTTCAATGTTATCGGTCTGAACCCTTCCGAAACTCCGGAACGGACGGATATCCGACAACAGCATCATTGCCAGAGCGAATGCGAGGAAAAATCCAAAGAATACGGTACACAGGGACAGAAGTACAGTTACGATCAGTCCCTGCTGAAGCATTTTCCCGTAATCAAGGACAGAAAGAAGATGTTCCATGCTGATTACCATGGGCGCGGCCTCCTTTATAGACACAATGATTCCCCCCGGATGGGACCGGGGAGAATCGGACAAAAAGTGATCTTATTGAAACGTTATTTCTGTGAAAAATATCAGAAATGATTACTGAGCCTTGGTTGTCTCTGCAGCAGCCTCGGTTGTCTCCGCAGCATCTGCTGTCTCTCCCTCAGCCTCTGCCTTAACCTTGCCGTTCTCGTCAAGCTGGCCCTGGTACACATTTGCGTCATCAGAAGCAAGCTCCTGAGCCTCTGTAACGAACTTGTCCAGAGAACCATCCGCCTGAAGAGCCTTGATCTCTGCGTTGACCGCATCGAGAAGTGCCTGATTGCCCTTCTTTACGGCAACTGCGGAACCCTCGGTATCATACGGAACCTCCCATGCAATGGCAAGATCCGGATAATTCTTTGCGTACTGCTCTGCTACTGCGGTCTCCATGAATGCACCCTCAAGCTTTCCGGTGGTCAGCTCGGATACGATGTCCGTAACCTTCGGAAGACCGATGATGTTGGCATCCGGAGTATTCTTCTCTGCGAGACCGTACTGAATGGAACCGGTCTGAGCGCCGACGGCAAGTCCCTTGAAATCCTCAAAGCCCTTGTACTTGTCCAGATTCTTCTTCGATACGCAGAAGCTCTGTCCGCCCTTGTAGTAGATGTCGGAGAAGTCAAATACCTTCTGTCTCTCCGGATCCGGGGAGAAACCGGAAATTCCGAGATCGATGCTTCCGTTCTGAAGCTCCATCAGAATTCCGTCGAAATCCATGGTTGCAAACTCAACTTCAAGGCCGAAGTCATCTGCCATCTTCTGAGCAAACGCGATATCAAATCCGGCCAGCTTCGGCTCACCGTCCTTCTCAATGTGATAGAACTCATACGGAGCAAAATCCGGGCTGGTTCCGATGACGAGTTTTCCCGGCTTGATGGTCTCGAAAGAAACCTCTGCCTTCTTTGCCTCACCGCTCTGAGACTCTGCTGCCGCAGTTGTCTCCTCTGCCTTGGATGCTGCTGCGGTTGTTGCAGCTGCGCCGCTTCCGCCGCATGCTGCCATGGAAAGTGCCATTACTGCTGCCATTGCACCGGCAAAAAACTGTTTCTTCATATGTTTTCCTCCTCCGATCGTCTGTGATTCTTCTGTTTCATGACCTTTTGGGGTCATCTGCTGCACAGAAGGATCATTTTTATGCACATTCTTTGCATAAATGCAACTTTTATTCGTCAAGCTACTGAATATGAATTATAACTCATATTTCTGATAAATCAAGGGATTTTTATGCATTACCGTCCGAACCCCGACAAGAAGGAGAAACGCGCAGGCCGCCGTCTGGAAAATGAGCTCCGCGCCCGCTGTTTGCGCGGAAAGAAAGCATGCATCCGCCGCGTTGTTCACCGCGTGGGCGGCAATCCCCGGAAGGATGGTTCCGGTCCGTATAAAAATTCCTCCGAGGAGCAGTCCCATCCCGAGCGCCCATCCGATCTGAAGAATGGTCACAGGGACAGGCTGCCCGGAAAAAAGATTTCCCGCATGCACGAGTGCAAAGACGGCAGCGCTGATCCAGACAGAAGTCTGCGCCCGTTCCGCGTCAGAGCTGATCCGGGCAGATACCTGCGCCCGTTCCGCGTCAGAACTGGTCCGGACGGATGCCTGTGCCCGTTCCGCGTCAGACTCATAGCAGACTTTCCCGCCGGAAATGTTCCTCCGCGGCTCTCCTTTATTCACCGGTGACAGGAGATTCATACATAACCGGATCGCAAAAACCCGGAATGCCGCCTCCTCCGTCAGCGCCGCGGCGACAGCGGTCACAGTCAACGCACAGAAGAGATCCTCCCCCGTGCGGAGCGGCGTCCGGCTGCTGATGTGAAAGAGGACTGTCCCCGCTGAAATCACAAAAACAGGGATCATTCCCCGCATTCCTGCGCTGAAATTCCGCAGTGTATACGCCTTCCGAAAAACCGCGCTGTAACTTTTCTGCGTGGTTTTTCCCGTGTTTTGTCCATCGCTGTACGGTTTGCATCCGTTTTCCCGGTCTTCACCACAGCGCCGGAAAAACGGAAACAACATCCCGCAGCACGCATAAAGCACAAACGGCATCACGACACTGATCATCAGCGTCGTGATACCGTATAATGCCGTGCCGGGGAAAAAGGGCGCCGGAATCCTCGGAAGATACACGAGATTCATAAAAAGCGGCGCCAGAATTCCTGTCAGAAGAAAAGCCAGCCATCGTCGTCCCGACCGGCCGTCTCCATTTTCTCCCCTTTTTTTCATTACTGCTCCTGCGGTTTGGAAAGGTCGATGCTGCGGATCTTCTTGCGAAGCGGAAGAACGCTCGTCGGGTTGACGCTGAGTTCATCGATGCCCATGCGCAGGAAGCTCTCGGTCAGCGACAGATCCGCGCCGAGTTCACCGCAGATGCCGACCCAGATGCCGTGCCGGTGTCCCGCCTCCACTGTCATACGGATCGCGCGGAGCACCGCCGGATGATGCGTATCGGCGAAAGGCTCAAGCTTTGCATTCTGGCGGTCGATCGCACAGATATACTGTGTCAGATCATTGGTTCCGATAGAGAAGAAATCGCAGTTCTCCGCCAGCTCATCCGCGCAGAATACCGCCGCCGGGGTCTCCACCATGATGCCGACCTGAACGTCGCCGACCTTCTTGCCTTCGCTGATCAGGTCATTGCGGCAGATATCCAGAATCTTACGGCACTCATTGAGTTCTGCAGCGCTGATGATCATCGGGAACATGATCGCCAGATTGCCGTAGGCCGCCGCCCGTAAAAGCGCGCGGAGCTGTGTCTTGAAGAAATCTCTTCTGGTCAGGCAGATCCGGATCGCGCGATAACCGAGCGCCGGGTTCTCTTCCTTGTCCAGATTCATGTAGTCCACCTGCTTGTCCGCGCCGATGTCGCAGGTACGGATGATCACCAGTTTCGGTGCAAGCGCCTCGACTGCCTCTTTGTACGCCGCAAACTGCTGCTCCTCGGTCGGAGCGGTGGAACTGTTCAGATAGACGAATTCCGAGCGGAAAAGGCCCACACCGCCGGCGTCATTTAATTTAACCGCCTCAATATCGGACGGACCGCCGATGTTGGCATAAACGTTGATCTTTGTTCCGTCGATGGTCGTGTTGGTGCGTCCCTTCAGCTCCTGAAGAAGGGCTCTCTGCTTGTCGTCCTCGGTCTTTCTCGCCAGAAGATTCCTCCGAAGATCGTCGTTCGGGTCGATATATGCGCAGGCATTGTATCCGTCGATGATCACCTCATGACCGTCCCAGTCGTCGGAGATCTCCCTGCACTGCACCAGCGCCGGGAGATTCATGCTTCTGGCAAGAATCGCCGTGTGGCTGTTCAGACTTCCCTCTTTTGTGATAATGCCGAGAAGAAGGGACTTATCGAGACGCACGGTCTCGGACGGAGCGAGATCATCCGCCACCAGAATCGCCGGTTCGCCTCCCTGCTTGCTCCCGAGATCCATGCCCAGCAGCACGCCGAGAACGGCATTTTCAATGTCGATGATGTCGGCGCTTCTCGCGCGGAAATAGGCATCTTCCATCTCGGCGAACACCTTCGCCTGGTTGTCGAACGCGGTCTTTACGGCATACTCGGCCGTATGTTTTTCCTCAGAGATAATCTCATTGACCGCATCCACAAGGTCCTCGTCATCCAGAAGCATCGCGTGAACGCTGAAGATCTCCGCGCTCTCTTCTCCCGCACTCTCAACGGCGCGGTCATGAAGCTCGTTCTGCTGGTCAATTGCCGCAAGACGTGCCGCCTCAAATCGTCCGAGTTCCATCTCAACCTGTGCATCGTCAACGGTCTTTTCACTGATCTCAAACTTCGGTGCCTTATATACCCTGATTCTGCCCACCGCGATGCCGTTCAGTACGCTTTTTCCTGTAACTACCTGCATATTTTTTCCTCCGGGCTCTGACACGGTCCGGATGTATCCGGGCCCGCAACTGAACCGTCAAGTGTAATTTGAGTAATCCCTTTCCGACGTCAGACTGTTCTTCAGAGATTCTCAGAGATTTTCTTTCCGATCTCTTCCGCTGCCAGTTCCTCATCTTCGCCGTCGATCAATACCCTGATGGTATCCCCGCATTTTGCGCCGAGCTGCATCAGCTGGATCATTTTCCGCATATCCGCCTTCTCTTCGCCCTTTTCCACGATGATTCGGCTGGAAAACTCTTTAGCCGCCTTTACAAGAACTCCGGCCGGACGCGCATGGATTCCAATCTCATCTTTGATTACGTACTCGAATTCTTTCATACCGATTCTTCTCCTTTCAAGACTCTCCCGCCTGTTATATAACATTATACTCTGTTTCGCTTTTCGTGTTCCTGTCTTCCGCGCACTTTATCGGAATCCACCTGCGCACGGAGCTGATTCAGGCTGTCGAATTTCATCTCCGGCCGGAAAAAGTCCAGCATCCGCACTTCGATCGTTTTTCCGTAAATGCTCTGATCGAAATCATAAAGAAAAGTCTCTGCGCTGACGGGGTGAAGCCCTTCAATGGTCGGCTTGCGTCCGATATTCGTCAGGCTCGGGTACCACACGCCGTCCACTTCCGTCTCGGAGAGATAGACACCGAATACCGGCAGATGCTTCTGTGCCGGCGGAAGGATATTCGCCGTCGGAAAGCCGAGCGTCGAGCCAAGGTGCTGACCGTGAACCACCTCTCCGGAAATGCTGTATTCATAGCCGAGGAGTTCATTGGCCTTCCGGATATGTCCCGCCGCCAGCTCTTCCCTCACATAGGTGCTGCTGATCTCCCGGTCACCGTCCATGAGTTTGTCCACGATCACGGCGCGGAAACCGTATTCCGGTCCCAGTTTCCGGAGGAGGGCCGCATTGCCCGCGCCCTTATAGCCGAAACTGCAGTCCGTGCCGGCAATCACGGCTCTCGCGTGCATCTGGTCAGTGAGAACTTTGCGTACGAAATCTTCCGGAGACATGTGCGCAACCGTCGTGTTGAAGGGATATTCCACCAGATAGTCGATTCCCGCCTGTTCAAGGTTTCTGCGCCGCTCTTCGTTGGTTGTGATCATCGTCTGCATCCGGCCCGACATCAGCGAACCCGGTGCCGTCTCAAACGTAAACACCGCAGTCTTCATTCCCGCCTTGCGGAAACGGAACACTTCATCGAGAAGTTTCATATGCCCCCGGTGGAGCCCGTCAAATTTACCGATGGTCACCGCGGTCGGCTCTTCTATCTGAAACTCTCTTGTTCCGATTATATACTGCATTCCTGTCTCCTATTTAAAAATCCGTACTGCTTTCCATTTTTTTTCGTCCGGCCGGTAGCCGTAGACACCGATAAAACGTCCCTGACCGTCATACATCCGAACCTCGGCATCGTCTCCGTATCCCGACGGGTCCAGAAACTCCGCGCCGAAGGGATTGCCGTTATCCAGAAGCCGGTCCAGAATCTCATTCTCCGAGCGAACGGCCGGAAGATCCGCCAGGATCCCGTCAATCGGGATCACCGCCTCCTCTGCGCGCCCTTCCCGGGCCAGCGTCTCAAGCTCTCCGAGCCGGATCGCGCGGTCAACCGCAAAGTTTCCGACCTTCGTGCGGAGAAGATGTTCCATGCATCCGCCGCAGCCGAGTTTTTCGCCGATATCGTGACAGAGTGTCCGGATGTAGGTTCCCCGGGAGCAAGTCACGGTCATCGTAACGCGCGGCAGCGCAATGCTGTCCACCGTCAGGTCATAGATATGCACCGGACGGGCCGCCCGTTCCACCTCTTTTCCCTCCCGGGCCAGCTCATAGAGCCGTTTTCCGTTCACTTTCAGGGCGGAGTACATCGGCGGAATCTGCGCATAATCGCCGATAAATGACAAAGCGGCACTTCTCACCGCCTCCTCCGTGAGAGTCCCGGACCGGATCATTTCATCCACATCCGCAGAGGCAGTGACCTGTCCGGTCGTGTCCTGCGTGTCCGTCACCTGTCCGAGCAGCATCACGGCCTGATAGGTCTTGTGCGTCTCGTCCGTCAGCATGCTCACCAGCTTGGTCGCCTTTCCGAGGCACACCGGAAGCACGCCTTCGGCCGCCGGATCCAGCGTCCCGGTGTGACCGATCTTCTTCATGTGAAGAATCCCGCGCATTTTGATCACCACATCATTCGACGTGAAGCCGGGTTCTTTGTAAATATTGATTACACCATCAAACATTCGGTTTATCCTTTTTGATTGCCTCCGCAACAGCATTGGTGATCACCGCAGTCACCGTGTCCGCATCTCCTCTCAGCGTGCAGCCCGCCGCGCGGATGTGCCCGCCGCCGCCGTGACTCTGCGCGATGGCAGAGACATCGAGCCAGTGATTGGAGCGGAGCGAAGCCTTGAATTCGCCCTCTTTTCCCTCATAGAGAAGCACCGCGCACTCGATGCCGTCGGTGTTGCGCATCTGGTCAATGATGCCGTCCATATCCTGCGGGCCGGCGCCATTGTCCTCCATGTTGTTTCTGGTCACCACCGAGATCATACAGTCGCCGTCCAGAATCCGGCGGCTCTTTAAGAGCGCGATCCCCAGCATTTTGTTCTGCACAAAACTCCGGCGGTAAAAACTGCCGTCAATGATGTCGCCAAAGGGAATCCCCTTCTCCATCAGAAATCCTGCGGCATCCATCGTCGCGCGGGATGTGGATGAATACTTGAATACGCCGGTGTCGTGAATGATGCCGGTGTAGATGCACTCGGCCGTATTGCGGCTGATTTTATCTCCGTCGAGAAGTCCGAAGAGCACTTCCGAGCAGGAGCTCGCCTCCGGGACTACCAGATTCTCCTCCGCAAATCCCGGGTTGGTGCGGTGATGGTCGATGCACAGGGTGTGCGCCGCCGTCTCAAAATACGGCAGGAACACGCCCAGGCGTTCGGTATCGCTCGAATCGAGGCTGATACATAGTTCGTAGGTCCTGCCCTCTTCATATTCGGTGCGGATCTCCTCGAAACCGGCGAGATAGGAAAACTTCTTTGCCGGATCGTCGAGATAGAGATCCACCTTCTTTTCCGGATAGTTCTCTTTCAGATAATTGTACAATCCGAGCGTCGAACCGATGGCATCGCCATCCGGGTGAAGATGTCCCAGAAGCACAATGTTCTCACGGTTCTCCAGCGCGGAGATCAGAATATTGTCCATCTTTATTCCTCGGATTCATTTTCCTCTTCCGCATCGGTTCCGGTGCTGTTTGCACGGTCATTCTCCGTCACCTCATCGATGAGCTTCGACATGCGGACGCCGTACTCGATTGAGGTATCCAGAACAAACAGGAGCTCCGGAGTGTTTCTGAGATTCAGACGTTTTGCCAGTTCGGAGCGAACGTGGCCGTTCGCATTTTTCAGTCCCTGCATGGTCGCCTTCTGCTCTTCCTCCGAGCCGAGAACGCTGACAAACACCTTGCAGTATTTCAGATCAGCGGTCACTTCCGCGGTCATAACGCTGGCCATCGGGCTGATCCGCGGATCCTTCAGGTCGCGGATGATCATGCTGAGTTCCTTCGCAACCTCCCCGTTGATCCGGTTATTTTTCACGCTGTTTCTGCGCATATAATCGTTCCTCCATTTGCTTTGCAGGGAGTCCCTGCGGAAATTGCACTCTACATTTTCCCGGAACTCCCTGCAAGCTGTCTGTCTTTATTCCTGAGCCGCCTTCGCTGCTGCAGCTGCCTGCGCCGCCTTGGCTGCCTTTACTTTATCTCTCGGAACTTCGACCATCGCGTAAGCCTCGATCTGGTCGCCTTCCTGAACATCGCTGAAGCCTTCAAATACAACACCGCACTCGTATCCGGCATTGACATCCTTGACATCGTCCTTGAAACGCTTCAGGGACTCAATGTTGCCGTCAAAGATCTGCTTGCCGCCGCGGGAAACGCGGGCCTTGCAGCCTCTGCTGAACTTTCCGTCCAGAACATAGGTACCGGCGATCATGCCGACCTTGGATGCCTTGAATACCTGACGAACCTCACCGTGACCGATGATCTGCTCCTCATATACCGGCTCGTACATGCCGCTCATCGCATCGCGGACATCGTCGATTGCCTGGTAGATAACCTTGTAGAGACGCACATCAACCTTCTCATGCTCGGCGAGCGCCTTTGCGGTCGCGTCCGGACGTACGTTAAATCCGATGACAATCGCATTGGATGCGGATGCAAGGCTGATATCGGACTCGTTGATCGCACCGACACCGCTGTGGATGATCTTTACCAGAACCTCGTCGTTGGAGAGTTTCTCCAGAGACTGGCGAACCGCCTCGACGGAACCCTGAACGTCCGCCTTGACTACGATCGGCAGTTCCTTTACGGTTCCGGCCTTGATCTGGCTGAACAGATCGTCCAGAGACAGTTTCATCTTGGTCTCTTCGATCAGCTTGTTCTTGTGCTCTGCGATGAAGGTCTCGGCAAAGCTTCTTGCCTCCTTCTCGCTGTCGAGTTCCATGAATACCTCACCGGCAGCCGGAACATCGTTGAAACCGATGACCTCAACCGGAGTGGACGGGCCTGCTTCCTTCAGTCTGCGGCCGTTTTCATTGGTCATCGCACGAACCTTACCGTGGCAGTGGCCCGCAACGATCGGATCGCCGACATGGAGAGTACCCTTCTGAACCAGAACGGTCGCTACCGGACCGCGGCCCTTGTCGAGGCTCGCCTCGATGATCAGACCTCTTGCATTTCTCTTCGGATCTGCCTTCAGCTCGGAGATCTCCGCAACCAGAAGGAGTTCCTCCAGAAGATCCTGAATACCCTGACCGGACTTTGCGGAAACCTCCACAACCGGAACGTCGCCGCCCCAGTCCTCGGTCAGAACGCCGTACTGGGAAAGTTCCTGCTTAACCTTGGACGGATCTGCGCTCGGCTTATCGATCTTGTTGATCGCAACGATCATCTCAACCTTTGCCGCCTTTGCGTGGTTGATCGCCTCTACGGTCTGCGGCATTACGCCGTCGTCCGCTGCAACGACGAGAACCGCGATATCGGTCGACTGCGCGCCTCTCATACGCATGGCGGTAAATGCCTCATGTCCCGGAGTATCCAGGAAAGTGATCTTCTTCTTGCCGTCCGCAACCTTGACTTCAACCTGGTAAGCACCGATTCTCTGGGTGATGCCGCCTGCCTCTTTCTCGGTTACAGCGGTCTTACGGATCGCATCCAGAAGGGATGTCTTACCGTGATCGACGTGACCCATTACGCAGACAACCGGCGGTCTCTCAACCATATCGGCCTCATCCTCTTCATCCTCTTTCAGGAGTTCGGCGATCACATCGACAACCTTCTCCTTCTCACAGAGAATATCATAGGCCATGGCAATCTCTTCCGCCTGCTCATAGGTGACACCGGTGTTGATGGTAACAACCTTGCCCTGCTTGAAGAGATCCATGATCAGGGTAGCCGGCTTCATCTTCATATGCTCCGCGAGCTCACGAACGGTCAGCTGCTCCGGAATGGTGATCACTTTGATCTTCTCTTCCTTCGGCTCCGGCTTACGCTGCGGCTTTACCGGGCCTCTCTGATCCTGTCCGTTTCTTCCCTTTGCGAACTTCTCTTCCTCGCGGTCGAAACGGCTGCCCTTCTCGCCCTTATAGTTGTTGCGGTTCTGCTTGGAATTCTGCTGTTTCTGCAGCGGCTTCTCCTCGAATCCTCCGCGGGAAGCGCCCTGTGCAGCGGCACCTCTTCCCTGGAAACCGCCGGAGCGTGCGCCGTCATTTCTGCCGCCCTGATAGCCGCCGGAACGCGCGCCGTCATTTCTGCCCTGATAACCGCCGGAACGTGCGCCGTCATTTCTGCCGCCCTGATAACCGCCGGAACGTGCACCGTCATTTCTGCCCTGATAGCCGCCGGAACGTGCGCCGTCATTTCTGCCCTGATAGCCGCCGGAGCGTGCGCCGCCGTCTCTGCCCTGATAGCCGCCGGAGCGTGTGCCGTCATTTCTGCCGCCCTGATAGCCGCCGGAGCGTGCGCCGTCATTTCTGCCCTGATAGCCGCCGGAACGTGCGCCGTCTCTTGTGCCGCGCGCTCTTGCGTCGCTGTTTGCACCGCCTGTGATATTTCCGCGGTTCAGCTCGGTTCTTCTCGCCTCACTGTTGAAATCGCGGCCGATGGAGATCGGGCCGGTGAAGACTCTCGGCTGATGTCCTTCCTTCTTCGGCGCCTGTGCCGGTGCCGTTGTTTCCGGTGCAGCCTGCGGTGCTGCTGCCTGCGGAGCTGCTGCCGGAGTCTCTGCCTTCGCTGCCGGCTTTGCCGCCTCTGAGGACTGTACGGAAACCTTGACTCCCTGTACCGCGGACTGTGCTGCCGGTGCGCCGGTGTGCTGCGGTCTTGCCGGACGCTTCGCGCCGTTACCCTGATGCACGCCCTTCTGTACGCTGTTCTGCGGACGGAATACCGTCGCAAATCTCTTCTTCGGCTTTACTGTCTCTTTATTTTCTTCCGATGCAGCCGGTTTTGCCGCTTCCGCCTGCGGAGCCTTTGCCTCGCTCTTCTGGCCGGCGACTGCCTCTTTTGCTGCCGGCGCGGCCGGTGCTGCATTAAATTCTTTTTTTACCACTGCTGCCTGTTCCTCCGTAATATTAGAGGCGTGACTCTTGACATCGAAATTGTGCTTCTGCAATACCTCAAGCACTTCCTTGTTTGTCTTTCCGAGTTCTTTCGATAACTCATTTACCCTCATACTCACTACCTCCGTTCTCAATAAGTAACTTTTCGATCTGTCTGGAAAAACCCGGATCTGTCACGGCCAGCGTGGTGCACATTTCTTTTCCGATCGCACCGCCGAGCTCTTCCTTTCCTGCAAATAAATATATGGGAACTTTATAATGAGTACACATATTCAGGAAGGACTTCTTCGTATTATCGGAAGCTTCCTCGGACACAAGCACCAGGCAGGCTCTGTTCCCCTTAACGGTTTTCTCCGTCATGAACCCGCCGGGCGAAAGCTTTCCTGCCTTGCGCGCAAGTCCCAAAAAGTTCAGAATCTTACTCTTCGCTTCCAAGTGAATTCAACTCCTTTTCCAGTGCTTCATAGACTTCCTTCGGAATTGCCATCTTCAGCGAATGTTCCAGTCCTTTGTTCTTCTCCGCCTTTAAAAGGCACGCAGTATTCCTGCAGAGATAGGCGCCCCGTCCGTTTTTGCGGCCCGTGCCGTCCAGCTCCACATTTCCCTCTGCGTTTCGTATTACACGGATCAGTTCCGTCTTCGGCTTCATCTCATTGCAGCCGATACATTTTCTGAGCGGTATTCTTCTGGTACTCAATTTTTCACTTCCCGTTCGATGCAGATTCCCTTCGGAGCTTTCCGCCGGCCTTCGG
Organism: [Clostridium] aminophilum DSM 10710; assembly: GCF_000711825.1. Classification (GTDB taxonomy): domain Bacteria; phylum Bacillota; class Clostridia; order Lachnospirales; family Lachnospiraceae; genus Clostridium_R; species Clostridium_R aminophilum. The sequence continues at coordinate 232,788 of NZ_JONJ01000001.1, forward strand.
CGGAAATGTCTCCTTCAGAATCTTTTCTGTCAGTTCTCGTCAGCCGGAATTTCCTCTTCCGCCTGTCCGTCCATCTCGCTTTCTTCCACAGCCTCACCGATAATCTCATCATCGGTATAGCCCTCGAAGCCTTCCTCGTAGCCCTGCTCGAGTTCATCGAGAAGTCCGGATTCTCTTGCCTGTGTCTCACTCTTGATGTCAATGCGGTAACCGGTCAGCTTGGCTGCCAGTCTCGCGTTCTGACCCTCTTTGCCGATTGCAAGGGAAAGCTGGTAATCCGGAACGATAACCTGTGCTTCCTTCGCCTCCTCATCGGCTGCAACGAGGATAACCTTTGCCGGGCTGAGTGCGTTCTCGATCAGCAGCGCGATGTTCTCATCCCAGTTGATGATATCGATCTTCTCGCCGCAGAGCTCGTCAACAACCGCGTTGACACGGGAACCGTTCGGTCCGACGCATGCGCCCACCGGATCGACGTTCTCATCGCAGGAGCTGACTGCAATCTTTGTTCTGGATCCCGCCTCACGCGCGATCGCACGGATCTCGACAATACCGTCATGCACTTCCGGAGACTCTTTCTCGAACAGTCTCTTGACCAGTTCCGGATGGGATCTGGAAACGGTGATGCGCGGTCCGCGGTTGGTATCCTTTACCTCAAGAACATAGAGGGTAATGGTATCGTACGGCTGGAACTCTTCGCCCGGAACCTGCTCGTTCTCTTTCAGAACCGCATCCATGTGTCCGAGATCCACATAGTAATCGCCTCTTACCTGTCTCTGAACGGTGCCCTTTACGATATCCTTCTCCAGCTGATACCACTTTGCGTACTGAGATCTTCTCTCCGCCTCGCGGATGTTCTGCAGCATTTTGCTCTTTGCGTTCTGAGTCGCGATTCTTCCGAAGCCCTTGGTATCGATCGGAATGTGAACATGATCGCCGATTCTTACCGTCGGATCCTTCATCTTTGCTTCCGCAAGGCTGATCTGACCGGTCGGATCTTCCGGATCCACCTGATCGACAACAACCTTATCATAGTAAACACTCAGCTTTGACATGCCCGGTGCGAGATCGATCTTGACATGCTCGATGCTTCCGTAGTTCTTCTGGATCGCATTGAGAATGGAGTCCTTGATCGCATTGATCAGCGTCTCGGTGTCAATATTGTGTTCGCTAACGACTGCCTTGAATGCGGACTCTCTCTCCTGTGTCTCATCGACAGCGCTGTTCGCTTTCTTCTTCATTTTCCATTGTCCTCCTGCCGCGGCTTAAAAATCAATCGACTGACGGATCAGTGCAATGTCCGTGCGGTCAAATGTAAGTTTCTCATCGTTGATGGTTATTGTAACGGTATCCTGATCCCATGCGGTGAGCACACCCTCATACTCTTTGCTTCCGTCCACCGCCTTGTAGAGGTGAATCTCCACCGGAGAGCCTTCATTGCGCACAAAATCTTTTTCTTTCTTCAGCGGTCTTCCGAGTCCCGGGGAACTCACTTCAAAAATGTAGCTGTCCGAGATGAAATCTTCCCGGTCAAGCCATTCATTCATAATCCGGCTGACATTCTCGCAGTCATCCACGCTGATTCCGCCTTCTTTGTCGACAAATACGCGAAGATACCAGGTTCCGCCTTCTTTGACGTATTCCACGTCGACCAGCTCATATCCCATCGGGCCGAGCTGCGGCTCAAGCCATTGCTCAACTTTTGTTATGTAGCTTTCTGCTTTTGTCACAAATTCACCATCCTTTGCCCGCTCTCCGGGCTTTTGCAAGATCAAAATCCGCAAGCGGACTTCGTCTCCCCATCCCCTCATTCCTGAGAAGAGCTCGCAGACTTTGCGCGCCTCCGCCGGTCACCGCAGGGTGACTTTTACCACTCATCGGCGTGCGCATCCACGCGGAGCATTTCCTGTGTGACAGGATGTGCGCAGCACTTTCCTATTACACAAGAAAGAGTGGACCGCTCGGCCCACTCTTCCAATAAGTTACAATATATCTTGACAAAGTATAACATAGTGTTTACCGGGATGCAAGCCCCTTTTCTCTTACTTTCCCGTATTTTCACCGTTTTCGTACAGTTTTGCCTTCACCTCATCCGGCACATGATCCATCAGATAGGTCCTGGTTCCCTGCTGCATCAGTTTTCTCTCCGCGTGTTCCGTGCGGATCAGATTCTCCACGCGGTTCACCTCTGCCTCAAACTCCCGGGAGGAGATCAGAGCCGCGCCCTGTCCGCGGATAATGGTCTGTTCAAGGCCATCCGATGTCGCCACCGTAATCTGGTACTGCTTCGCGTTTTCATGTGTGAATTTCTCGATGTACCGGTCCGCGGTCTCCGCTTCCTTCGTAAAGACGACATGGATGTTTCGGTCGTCAAACCACTCCGTCCGGTGCCCCTGCACACGGTAGGCATCAAATACGACGATCAGGTAGTAATTGGTGTATCCCTGATAGTTGCACATGATATCCAGCAGAGCGCTTCGGGCGCTGTCGATGTTTTCTTCCGCGAGCGCCGCCAGCTTCGGCCATGCGAAAATCACATTGTAGCCGTCCACCAGAAGATATTTCCGCCCGGAAACCTTCGGTTTTCCGGCTTTTTGACGGGATTCCGATCTGTTTTTCGGATCCGCCCCGCCCTGGCCTGCGTTCTCACGGCCGGCCGCGTCATATCCCGGCCCGCGGACGCCGGCCGCAGAGATCACCGTCTCACCGGCTGCAACCTTCTTTCGCCTTGCTCCCCACCGGTTTCTGCCCGGATCATCGCTCTTTTTCCGGTTTGCATGATAGGTGCGGTTGATGATCTCATCAATCTCATCCGTGCCGAGGAAGATTTCTTCCGAACCGCTTCCGTCCGCCTGCCGGCCGCTCCGCTCTCCCATGCCGCTTCCCGCGGCTGTCTCGATCTCGGAATCGCTCCGCAGCCGTCCCGAATTCTCAGAAAAACAGCTTTCCAGATGCATATAATCCTTCACTTCATCCCACGGGACGTAGAAACCCGCCCCGTGCGTGCAGAATACCGATCCGGTCGGATTCCGCAGATCCGCCTCCGGATCGTAATTTCTATCCTGCACCACGTCCTCGGTGTTGTGACACTCTCCGTATCCTGCCGGGGTGCAGACAATTCTTCCCTTTCCGCCGGTCGATGCGGCCACCTCCGCCGGATAGCTGTCGATCTCCGAAGCCGGCGCGGTTCCTTCGATCACGGCGGTTCCGTTTTCCATCACCGGCATGTCGAACTTTGCGCTCATCCGGCCGAGATCGGTCATCGCCTTCCCGACATAGCTGTCCGGAATCTCCAGGCGGAAATGATAGTACGGTTCCAGAAGCACCGTCTCCGCTTCCATGAGTCCCTGGCGCACCGCGCGGTACGTTGCCTGTCGAAAATCGCCGCCCATCGTGTGCTTCAGATGGGCCCGTCCGCTCATCAGCGTGATGCGGATATCAGTCACGGGGCTTCCGGTCAGAACACCCCGGTGTTCTTTCTCCGCAATATGTGTCAGAATCAGGCGATGCCAGTTTCCGGCAAGACTGTCAAGATCTGCCTCATCCTCGATCGTCACGCCGCTTCCTCGCTCTCCCGGTTCCAGTTTCAGATGAACTTCCGCGTAATGGCGGAGCGGTTCGAAATGTCCCACGCCCTCGACAACCGATGCGATCGTCTCACGGTAAACCACACTCCGGCCGCCGAATTCCACGGTATAACCGGTTCGCTCCCGGATGATATTCTGAAGAATCTCCATCTGAACCGAGCCCATGATCTGCGTATGGATCTCCTTTTTTTCCTCATCCCAGACCATATGCATCTCCGGAATCTCTTCCTCGATCTCACGGAGTTTCGGGAGAATCTTCATGGCATCCGCGTCATCCGGCAGAATCACCCGGTAGGTCATGATCGGCTCAAGAACCGGAAGTTCCGAATCCTCTTCACTTCCGAGCCCCATGCCTGCCCTCGTTGATTGGATTCCGACGACCGCGGCAATCTGACCGGCACACGCCGTTGTGACCGACTCAAACTTTCCGCCGGAATAGATCCGGATTCCGCTGACTTTCTCTTCTCCGATCTCATCGCGCACCGACAGACTCCCGGCTGTAATCTTCATAAAACTCAGCCGTTTTCCGTCGCTGTCACGCTCGATCTTGTATACCTTTGCGCCGAAGGCTGCCGTGCTGTCATACTCCGGTGCCGGCGCATACCGCTCCAGCAGGGATAAGAATTCTTTTACGCCGTCATTTTTCAGCGCCGCCCCGAACATGCACGGAAGGATCTCCCCCGACCGGATTCCGGCCCGGATATGTTCTTCCGACACTCGCCCGGTCTCAAAGAATTCCTCCATCTCCTCCTCGCCGATGGTTGCGGCATTCTCATAGAATGCACTGCTCCCCTCATCCGAAAAGTCCATGAAATTCCCGCCCAGTTTCGCCTTCAGCTCTTCCAGAATCTCTTCTCCGGAGTGCCTTGCAAGATCCATCTTGTTGACAAAAAGAAACACCGGAATCCCGTATCTTCTCAGGAGCCTCCAAAGCGTTTCCGTATGCGCCTGCACGCCTTCCGATCCGCTGATAACAAGGATCGCGCAGTCCAGAACCTGCAGTGTGCGCTCCATCTCGGCTGAGAAATCCACGTGTCCCGGTGTGTCTAACAGTGTGATCTCCATGTTCTTCCCATGAATGACCGCCTGTTTGGAAAAAATCGTGATGCCTCTGGCCCTCTCCAGGCTGTAATGATCGAGGAACGCATCGCCGTCGTCGACGCGTCCCATCTTCCGGATCGAGCCGGATTCATACAGCATAGCCTCGGAGAGAGTTGTCTTTCCGGCATCTACGTGGGCAAGAATGCCCACTGCCGAATATCTCATTCGATGTACCCTTTCAGTCTGATATAATTCTTGATCAGTTCTACCGTCTGATCCAGATCAAAACGGGTCGTGTTGACCGTCAGATCATAGTTTTTCATGTCATACCAGTCGCTGTCCGTGAAGTAACGGTAATACTCTTTCCGCTCACGGCTGATCTGGCGAATGCGCTTCTTGGCGCGCTCCTCGTCGACCATATCGACTTCCACCACTCGCTGCACGCTGGTCACGATATCCGACAGAACAAAGACGCGGACCAGATGCTCGATCTCCTCAAACTGATCGAGAATAAATCCCGATGCACGGCCGACAAACACGCACGGTCCCTGCTCGGCGAGTTCGCGCATCACCTGTGCCTGGAAACGGAACAGATTCTCCGGGCTGGTCAGATTGCTGTCCGGAGACGGCTCTGTGAGGTCAATCCGATGACCGCTGAAACGGGAGAAAATGTTCTTTCCGGCCTTTTCATCCGCCATTCGGAAATACTGTTCGCCGACGGCGCTCTTCTCCGAAGCAATCCGGATCAGATCATCGTCATAAAATCCGGCACCAAGCTGCTCTGCAAGCTTTTTCCCGACGATGCGGCCGCCGCTTCCGTATTCCCGCTCGATTGTGATAATCAGATTGCTGTTTGCCATAGTCGATCCCTCCTGAACCTGATTCAAAACTCCGTATTCCGCCGCTCATGCCGCTGTTCATTGCGATGGTATGTCCCGGTCATCACCGCTTATGCCTCCGTCACTTCGACACAACATTCCGGTCATCCCCGTCACGCCGCCGTTCACTGCGGGGATACACTCCCGTCATCGCCGATCATAACGCCCGGCGACAGTGCCCGCAGCGATTCATAAAAGTCCGCGGCATTCTCTTTCTTTTGGGTAAATCCGTGCGAAGATGACGCCGGGATAACGCGGTATGAAACCGTACCGTCCGGCGAAAAAATTACCTGTCCGAGCATCGTGGCCGGAATGGAGCTTCCGAAGATGAAATTCCCCATGCTGTAGAAAATCGGTTTTCCCTGATAGAATTCGATTCCCTGCAGAACATGCGGATGACTTCCGATTACGAGATCCGCGCCGGCGTCAATATACGCGTGCCCGTTATCCCGCTGGTATTTCTCCGGTTCCGTATGCCTCTCCAGCCCCCAATGGACACTGACGATCAGAAAATCGCACCGGCTCCTGGCCTCCCGGATCGCCTCCGCGACCGGTGCCGGATCATAGGCGGAAAATACGCCCGGATGCGATGCTCCGGCGGCCCATCCGCCTTCCGGGAAAACCCGGGATGCGGCAATCACGCCGATTTTCTTTTCTCCGGCGTCCAGAATCAGAAGATTTTTCGCCTCTTTCAGATTCGCTCCCGCTCCGGTAAACGGAATTCCCGCTTCCCGCAGTGTCTTCAGCGTATCCAAAAGCCCCGCTTCTCCATAATCGAGAACATGGTTGTTGGCCAGTGTCACCGCCGACAGACCGATCTCTTTCATGATATGGACGTCTCCCGTCGGAAGCCGAAACGTAAACTGCTTGTCCTGCGCCTGTGTCCCGCCGTCGCTGAACGGAAATTCCTCATTGGCAAGAAACAGATCAGAGGCTGCGATCGCATTGCGCAGCCCTTCATCCAGAATTCCTCCGATGCCGCCCGCATTGCGGTATGCGTTCAGAACATGATCCGAGAGATAAATATCGCCGGCAAAACTGAGAAGCCGTTCCGTGTCGCCGTCACTGCCGTCATTCTGTGCTTCCCGGTCCGAACCGGGCTCGCTGTTGATCACGATAGCGTTCTTCTCTGCACCGTCCTCCGGTCCGGAGTTTTCCTCTCCCGCACTTCCGGTCGGCACGTCAACCTCACTGGCCGGTCCGGTCTCGCCTCCGGGGCCGGTTCTCGCACTCCGGGCAACTTCGCGCTGAAGATCCGCCACACGGGCAGCCGCCTCCCGGTCCTCTCTGACCTGTCGATGGAGCCATCCCGCAGTCCCTGCCGCAAGAAGGATCACCACACCCACAGCCAGAATCCCGAAAACCATGCGCCGGCTTTTCTGCTTCTCCTGTTTCCTGCTCTTTCCTCTGTTCTCTTCCATTCGTCCTGATGATGCTTCGTTTTCTTATTCTCTATTCTGTGCTGTGAGCGGCCATGATCTTCCCCTCCGCCGGCAGAATACGGAGTCCTCGTCACTCTTCCGGTGACCAGGACTCCTGCAGTTTGTCAATTTGTAAAATCCCGTCGGTTCTGGCTGCCACCTGATACTGATCCTCATAGACGATCTCGCCCGGATAATTCGTGTAGACGAGATAATACGGCTGAGAATACCGGTCAAGCAGCCACAGTGCCGGCCGGATCATTTTCATCATTTCTTCGGAATTCTCCGTCTTGAACCAGCAGATAACCGCCTCCTGCTTTTTGCACTGCGGCGGAAAAGGAAGGTGCTCAGCGAACCAGCTGTCGATCTCCAGAAAGAGATCCGCGTCCTCGCCGTCCATCACCTGATCCCGTATCATCTGCCAGCACATACTGAATACGCCCTTGGCAAACATTGTATTTTCCGCGAGGGCTTTTCCCTGTATTCTCACATATTTGTAATGATTTTTGCTCATGCCGTCCCGTCTTTCCGCAATATCGGACTCAGCAATGCTTTATCAGCGTCAGCACATTCCAGCCGTCCTTAAACTCATAGAGCACATCATCCATGCTCTTTTTTACCATATAAACTCCGAGACCGCCGATCTCCCTGTCCTCTGCTGCCAGAGTGACATCCGGATCCCCTTTCTCCAGCGGATTATACGGGATCCCGCAGTCTGCAAGGGCAATCCGGACCATTCCGCTTTCTTCGTCCGATTCCACTTTCAGAATTGCCTTTCCGGTTTCCGGCGAATATGCATAACTTGCTATGTTTACAAAAATTTCTTCCACAGCGATATCAATCTGCATACGGGCTTTTGCGGAACAATTCAATCTGTCCAGATGTTCGTCCACAAAATCCAACACTGTCTGCAGATTCTCCGTCGTCGCATCAATCTGCAGTTCATGTTTCTCTATCACCGTGATCGCCTCCTTCCTCACGTCGGAGCCGTCTGAAAGCACTCCTTTTCGGAACGTCCTACCGAATCGCTGCTGCGCGATCCGGTCATCAGGATCGTCTGTCCGGTTATCACTCGATAGTCAGAATATCCGAGAATCCGGTTACATCAAAAATCTCCCTGATTTCTTCCGAAATATTGCGCACAACCATGCTTCCCTGCTTGTTCATGATCTTCTGGGATGCCAGCAGCACACGAAGACCTGCGGATGAAATGTACTCCAGCTTCGAGCAGTCAAATTCCAGTTTTTCCACTCCGGCGGTATTCTCCTTAACGACCGATTCCAGTTCCGGAGCCGTTGTCGTATCCAGTCTTCCCGTCAGTACCAGTGTCAGTGCCTTTTCTTCCGCATGCTTATCGATCTGAAGCATAATGTTCTCCTTTCATACAAGTCCCCCTTTGAGAGGACTTCTCCATGAATTTATTTTGGATGTTATCCTATTAAAAGATTACCACATTGTTCGTCAATTCGAAAGACAGATATGATTTTTTCAGGACTTTTTCACACAGATACCCCTGTCTGCCGGTTTTCAGCGGCCATTTCCTGTAAGAAAAATTCCGCCGGCGCACTTCAACTCCCCCTTCCTCACTCCTGTGGGGGGCCTGTGAACTTTTCGCGCCGCCGCCGGTCACCGAAAGGTGACCTCTTCTCCTTAGCGGCGCGCATCCTCGCGCAGCGTTTTTCGTGCCACCGGAAGTACAAAGCTCTTTTCCATAACACAAAAAAACTGCATCCCCACCCGGAATTCCGGACAAGGACGCAGCTTTTACGCCGGAATGTTTTTCTCACATTCCGTTTCATTATTCTCACCGTCTCCGGATATGCTCGCAGCGCTCCCCGCGCCGGAACATCCCGGTCTTTTCCGCAGAATCAGAACGTTACGATAATTCCGCCGTCGCTGGCGTATACCGTCGATACACCGGCGGCATCCACGATCACCGCATCGCGGAATTTTACCTGGAATGTCAGCATATCCCGCACTTTTTCCGCGCGCTCCCGGCAGTTCACATTCGTGATGCAGAGGCGCTTCTTCTCAAAGTCCGTCCCCTCGTTCACCGCGATCGATACCATTTTTTTCAGAGCGCGGTCGATTCCTCTCTCCTGTCCGAGCTTATGAATCACTCCGCCGATTCCGGCCATGACAAGTTTGATATTGAGAACCGTGACAATCACAGACGCAAGTCCGGTCAGACGTCCGTTCTTCTTGAGTGCATCGAGGCTTTCCAGAACAAACAGTGTCTTCATCCCGTCGCGGTATTCGGTGATCGTCTCCACGATCTCCTCAAATGATTTTCCCTCCTCGCAGAGTTCCTGCAGGCGAAGGCAGATATTGGTCTGTCCGCAGCCGGCCGACAGCGCATCCACGATAAAGATCTTCTTATCCTCTCCGTGGTGCTCCTCATACATCTGTTTCGCGATAACCGCGGACTGATAAGAGCCGCTGAGTTTGCTGGACAGGGTAACCGCAAAAACCATATCCGCATCACACTCGAATTCTCTCAGATACTGCTCCGGTGACGGGCACGCGGTCTTCGGTCCTTCCGGGCTCTCGGCGACCAGTTTTAAAAATGCCTTTTGGTCGAAAGTCTCGTCATCTGTGACATGGGTGTCTCCGACGATCAGTGTCAGCGGGACAAAGCGGAAATGCGGGTCCTGTTTCATTGCTTCTGTCGGATCGGAACAGCTGTCACCAACAATTCTGTAGCTCATTACGGCCTCCTGGTAAAATTACGCAACCGCGTAACATAGTTTTCGATACGATTTATTATAGTAAGACCCCGTGTTGCTGTCAAGAATTGCCGTTTGTTGCCATCACACATTCGTCACGAGGAGACGGTTCAGTTTCTTCATCCGCTTCAGCTCCGCATCGGTAAAGAGAAGCTTGCTCCGGAAATCCTCCGTCGGCTCCTTCGGCGTGAGCGTCAAAAGACATTTGAACGAGCACGGAACCAGATCTGCCGTGGAAATACTGCACAGAAGTCCTACCGTCTCATCGCGGAGCTCCAGCGGATTAAAAATATACAGTAGCGCTTCCTCCAGCGTGTTGCACGAATTGATGAAGGAGAACCGGATCAGCATCTCACCGTAGATCACTCTTCCGGTGTAGAACAGTTCGCTGGTACGTCCGCTGGGTGACACAATGCAGATCGACAGCGTGCAGCTGTAATCTCCCGTTTTCGGATCGCGCTCACCGATATTGATGATTCCGTCCTTCAGATGATTATACCGGCCGTCATAAAAATAAAAATACATCCTTTTGGATTTAAAGAACGGGCTTTCGTCCGTATGCCCCGGAAGAATATCCCCCGGATCCTCCTTTTCCGGAAGCGGCATATCGATCAGTTCGTTCATCGGCACATTCAGCGCACAGCAGATGTCATAGAGCGAATTCACATCGATGGAAATGTCTCCGTTCTCGTATTTGCACATCGTCGCCCGGCTCTTGTGAATCCGGTCCGCCAGCTGCTGAAGCGTGATATGTTTTGATTTCCGGAAAAACCGGATTCTGCTGCCGATCCGGCTTCCCGCATCCTGTTCTGTCATCGTGGTTCCTCCTGTCCTGCCTCTTCCCGTCTCCAAATGCCCTTCCTCCAAAAAGTTTCTTATAAATATCCATTTCGCCCGGAAACCGTATTTTTTTCTTCTGTTGCCCGGATTATAACGCAAAATTTCATTTCAGGAAACAAAAATATTTTTTCTGTTTCTCGAAACGAAACTTGATTGTGCTTTTCTATTTTTCATTCCTCTGATACACTGTTACCATTCGATTACATCATATCAGGAGGCTTTATTATGAAACAAAACCTGACGTTCGGAGAAACCCTCTCCCTGACCAGTATGCTGTTCGGCCTGTTCTTCGGTGCCGGCAACCTGATCTTCCCGGTCTACATGGGACAGATGGCGGGATCCGCCGTCCTTCCGGCCCTTGCGGGCTTTCTCGTCACGGGCGTCGGTATGCCTCTTCTTGGTGTCGTCGCCATTGGCATCACCGGCTCCGAAGGTCTTCGTGACCTGTGCCGGAAGCGGATCGGCGACCGCTTTGCGTACGCATTTACCTGTGCGCTCTATCTCGCCATCGGACCGTTCTTTGCCTGCCCGCGATGCGTGACGGTTCCGTATGAAGTCGGCATCCGTCAGATTCTTCCGGCCGGAATCAGCAGTCAGACAGGACTGTTTCTGTTCTCTCTCCTGTTCTACATTCTGACCCTCGCGATCTCCCTGAAGCCGGGCAACATCCTGACCTGGATCGGCCGCATCCTGAACCCGATCTTTTTCGTGGTTCTCGGCATCCTTCTCATCACCGCACTGACTCATCCGACCGGAAATATCGCTTCCTTCGACGCTGTCGGCGCATACGGCACGAACGCGGTCGCGCAGGGAATCCTTGACGGATACAACACCATGGATGCACTGGCAGGTCTCGCGTTCGGCATCGTTGTCATCAACGTTGTCCGCAGCCGCGGCGTAACCGAACCGTCTGCCGTTGCCAGAAACACGGTTCGGGCCGGAATCCTGAGCTGTGTACTCATGGCGTTCATCTATGTCCTTGTCGCTCTCGCCGGGGCCGGAAGCCGTGGCTTCGCTGCTCTTTCCGATAACGGCGGCGCGGTTCTCTCCGACATTGCATCCTACTATTTCCACGGATACGGCGCGCTTCTTCTGGCCGGCATCGTCTTCTTCGCCTGCCTGAAGACCGTCATCGGACTGGTTACCAGCTGCTCATCCTGCTTCGTGGAAATGTTCCCGGGCGTGCTCTCCTACAAAAAATGGGCAATCCTCTTCTCCACGATTACCTTTGTCATCGCGAACGCCGGACTGTCCTCCATCATCAAGATCTCTCTTCCGGTTCTGATGATGCTCTATCCGATCGCCATCACGCTGATCGTTCTTGCCGTGGCAGGACACATCGTTCCTCTCCCGGTTGAGATCCGTCTCGGCATGATGACGGCAGCCGTGATCAGTTCCGTCTTTGACTTCGTCCGCGCGCTTCCGGCCGACTGGATCGCGGCGGCAAACCTCGGCGGTGCGCTGTCTTTCCTTGAGGCAAAACTTCCGTTCTTTGCGGACGGTTTCGGATGGCTCCTTCCGACCATTGCCGGCTTTTTCATCGGCTGGATCTGCTTCCGGCTCCGCACCGGCCGTTCCGTGCCGGACAAGGCTCAGACAGACGATAAAATCCGCGCCGATCAGGCGTAACGGACCGGCATCTGCGCCTGTCAGGCATAACGGACCGAAATCCGCGCCGACCAGGCATGGCGGGCGAAATCCGCAGAATATGTCATTTTGACTCCGGTGCGAAGAATTCAATGATCTTTCCGATCGCAAAATCCATATAATCCGGATTCGAAAACGGATGATCCGCATTTTCCACCGGAATCAGTTCCACCACATTGTTTTCGCAGAATTCCTCCGTAACGGAGATCGGCGCCATCTCATCCTTGGTTCCATGAATCATCAGGATCTGATCCGCATAATCCAGATAATCCTTCTGCATCACATCATTTTCTTTTAAACTGTCCAGAAAATCCTGCGTGATTTTGATCTTACGGTCATAACCCCGCAGGATTTCTTTTCCCTTCCGAAGCTTATCCCAATCATCCTCCGTAATCCCGGCCGCAAAAGAATCGTACATCCGCAGTGCCGGACACCGGAACGCCATGCGTTCATACTCACTTGTCCCGTCCGCCGCAAGAAGAAGGAGCGTGAGATAGGCTCCGAGCGAAGAAGAATAATTGTAAAGATGCTCCGCGCCGAGCTCTTCCCTCGCATAACGGCCGACCAGCCGGAGGTAAGTCAGGCACTCGTCCAGAATGAGCTTATTGCGGGCGTCTTTTCCGTGGCACGGCCAGTCGAAACAGATCACCGCATAATTCTTGTACTTGCCGATAATCCGGTCCGCAAACTTTTCGGATGCCTTGTTGTCTTTATTTCCGCCGAAGCCGTAAGTCGCAATGACGATATTCTTTACCGCCCGGATGTCTTTCTGAAAATAGATCTTACAGCGGATGCTGAATCCGCCTTCGTTGATATCAAAATATTTCTGCATGATATTCTCTTTTCTGTAAAAATCAGGCCGGGAAGTGCCCGAAAGCACTCCGCCGGCCTGATTCTGTTTCGTTGACACGAAGCGAGCTTCGCTCCGCTCTTTTTCACACCGGATTGCTCCGGATCTTTTACAGGGCTTTGCCGTGGATTGTATCCCGGCCGTTTTAAACCTCGAACAGCATATCGCCGTAGCTCGGGAACGGCCAAAGGTCTTTGTCGCACATCATTTCCAGCGTGTCCGCCGGAGTGCGGAGTGCCTGCATCGCAGGAACAACCTTTCGCAGGTAGGCAAATGCTCTCTCCTTCGCATCCGCAATCCCGCTTGCCTCGGCCGTCTCATCGCGGAGTACATGGAGTGCCTTCCGCATCTCGCTGAGGTGGCCGGACGTCTCCTTCAGAAGTTCAAGCTGTGCGCTGATATCCGCTTCCGGGCATGCCATGCGGACGCTGTTGATGGAATCCGCAAGTCGGGTAGTGTATTTCACAACCGCCGGAATGATCTCCTTGCCGGCGATGTTCAGCATCGCTCTCGCCTCGATATTCACGGTCTTCGCGTAGATCTCATACTCGATCTCCGCGCGGGAGGCCAGCTCAACCTTCGAATATACGCCGAACGACTCAAACAGTTTGACCGCCTTGTCGGTGGTCAGCGCCTGAACGGACTCAATGCCGGCCTTATAGTTCGGAAGTCCTCTTCTCTCCGCCTCTTTCAGCCACTCTTCCGAATAACCGTTGCCGTTGAATATAATGCGGCGGTGATCGAGGAAGAGTTTCTTGATCATATCGTGAAGTGCCAGCTGGAAGTCATCTGCCTTTTCCAGCACATCCGCCGCCTCACGGAACGCCTCCGCGACGATGGTGTTCAGCACAACATTCGGCCCCGAGATCGACGCCGAAGAGCCGACCATACGGAACTCAAACTTGTTTCCGGTAAATGCGAACGGCGACGTACGGTTGCGGTCTGTCGCATCGGTTGTGAAGTCCGCAAGCGTGTTGACACCGGTCTTCATGATTCTTCCCTGCTTGGAACCGGTCGCCTCACCGGTGCTGCAGAGCTGGTCAATGACATCCTCGAGCTGCTCGCCCAGGAACACGGAGATTATCGCCGGCGGAGCCTCCGCGGCACCCAGTCTCCAGTCGTTGCCCGGAACAGCGGCGGACTGACGGAGAAGATCGGCATGGCGGTCGACCGCTTTCAGGATACAGCCCAGAACCAGAAGGAACTGCATGTTTTCATGCGGAGTCTTTCCCGGATCAATGAGATTGATTCCGTCATCGGAGCAAAGAGACCAGTTGTTGTGCTTACCGGAACCGTTGATGCCGGCAAAAGGCTTCTCCGCCAGAAGGCACATCAGTCCCTGATCCTCGGCAACACGCTTCATTGTCTCCATTACCAGCTGGTTGTGATCCTGCGCGAGGTTCGCCTCCTCGTAGATCTGAGCCAGCTCATGCTGGGACGGCGCAACCTCATTATGCTGCGTCTTTGCCGGAACGCCGAGCTTCCAGAGACGCTCATTTACCTCTTTCATGAACGCGCCGACTCTCGGGCGGATCGCGCCGAAATAGTGGTCGTCCATCTCCTGACCCTTGGCCGGATTTGCGCCGAACAGCGTTCTTCCGGTGTAGATCAGGTCTTTTCTCTTCAGATACTGCTTCTTATCGATCAGGAAATACTCCTGCTCCGGTCCGACCGAAACATACACACGATGGGACGTGGTATTGCCGAACAGACGAAGGATACGAAGTGCCTGCGTATTGATCGCCTGCAGAGACCGCAGAAGCGGCGTCTTCTTATCCAGAGCTTCACCGGTATACGAGCAGAATGCGGTCGGAATGTAGAGAGTCGGCCCCTGCGCATCATAGCGAAGGAAAGCCGGGGACGTGCAATCCCAGGTCGTATATCCTCTCGCCTCGAAGGTGGAACGAAGTCCGCCGGACGGGAAGGAGGATGCATCCGGTTCACCGCGAATCAGCTCTTTTCCGGAAAACTCCATAATGACATGGCGTTTTTCATCCGGTACGGAGATGAAAGAATCATGTTTTTCCGCTGTGACATCGGTCAGCGGCTGAAACCAGTGAGAATAGTGGGTTGCCCCGTGAGAGATTGCCCAGTTCTTCATGGCCTCCGCAACGATATCAGCGATGGTCGGGTCCAGATCGGTGCCCTCATCGATGGTGCGGCGGAGTTTCCTGTATACAGCCTTCGGCAGGCTCTCTTTCATGACATCGTCGTTGAATACATTCTCTCCGAATAATGCAGGAACATTGATGTTGTTTTCTTTCATTTGACAGCTTCCTGACTGCCGGGATTGTTGCTCCGGCGGGGCGCGGTGATCGAGTTACTCAAAAAGTCTGACATATATATACCAAAAATCTCAAAAAAATTCAATTTGATGTTTCGTTTCCTTCATCCGTGAAAACGAAGGGCATGGAAAAGGCATGCGGCGAAGCCGATGCTCCGCTGCATGCCGATTATCACTGTCCTGTTATTCCGCTTTTCCGGAAATACCGAACATATCCATCTTGATTCCAACGATCTCCTTGATCGCCTCTGCGCCCGGCAGAAGGAGTTTTCTCGGATCGTAGCCCTTGCCCTCGAGGTCTTTTCCTGCCTCGATGTACTTGCGGGTTGCCTCCTGGAAATACAGCTGACACTCCGTGTTGACATTGATCTTTGCAACACCGAGGCTGATTGCCTTCTGAATCTGGTCATCCGGGATTCCGGTACCGCCGTGAAGAACCAGCGGAAGTCCGTTTACTGCCTTCTTAACGGCATCCAGTGTCTCAAAGCTGAGGCCTGCCCAGTCTGCCGGATACTTGCCGTGGATGTTGCCGATACCTGCTGCCAGGAAGTCTACGCCGAGTTCTGCGATCTTTGCGCACTCTTCCGGATCCGCAAACTCGCCCTTGTTGGAAACACCGTTCTCGCCGATTGCGCCAACCTCTGCCTCGATGGACAGTCCGAGATGGTGTGCCACATTGACAAGCTCTCTTGTCTTCTCAAGATTCTCTTCGAAGGAATACTTGGAGCCATCAAACATGATGGATGTAAATCCTGCCTCGATACACTTGTAGCAGCCCTCATATGTTCCGTGATCCAGGTGAAGTGCTACCGGAACCGTGATTCCGAGCTCATCCACCATAGCATGTACCATCGCGGAAACGGTCTTAAAACCACCCATGTACTTTCCTGCACCCTCGGATACACCAAGGATGATCGGAGCCTTCTTTGCTTCTGCCTCCAGAAGAGAGGACTTTGTCCACTCCAGGTTGTTGATGTTGAAATGACCTACTGCGTAATGGCCTTCATTTGCCGCATTGACCATCTCTGCTGCATTAACGAGCATGAATATTTCCTCCTTATGTTTGGAAGTGCAGTCCGTCGTGCGCGACTGCAAAACACTGAGATATCCCAATTATATTACGATTTCATGCAAAATGCAAAAAATGTCTGTCAACGAGTCGAAATACGCTTCGCGGGTTTTGAGCGTTTCGCGGCAGTCGCCGAAGCCTCACCGGGGCGTGGGCTTTGGCTCATTCCCCGTGTAAATGAAATGCGGTATTTATCAGTTCCTCCATCAGCATAAACCGGTCTTCTCCGTCGCCGAGTTCCTTCAGATAAATGAAGTGAATCTTTGCGCCGCGGTTCTTTTTATCCTTGCCAATGGTATGCCGCACTTCTTCCTCGGTCACGCGAATCTCACACGGAAGATCGTATTTTTTAAGCACCGCGCAGATCCGGTCCGCTGTCCCCGCAGGGGTAATGCCCATCTCCTCGCCGATCCGTGCCGCCGTCACCATACCGGCCGCCACGCCCTCTCCGTGAGTGTAGGTCTCAAAACCGTAGGTCTGCTCATAGACATGACCGAAGGTATGTCCGTAATTCAGGACGAGACGGCCGCCGTGCGCGCCGCCGTTATCCAGTTCGTCCTCGACCACCGTCGCCCGTTTGATATCACAGCAACGGAGAATGACGTCACCGATATGGCTCATCACCCCCGCCCGGCCGCCGTCGCGGTCCAGCTGCGCAAACAGTTCCGCATCCCGGATCGCGCCGTATTTGATCACCTCACCCATTCCGTCGTTGAAGACGCGGTCACTCAGCGTGTCCAGACAGCCCGGATCAATCAGGACAGCCGCCGGCTGCCAGAAAGCCCCGGCAAGATTCTTGCCGGACGGAAGATCGATGGCGACCTTTCCGCCCACAGAGGAATCGACCTGAGCGAGAAGCGAGGTGGGAATCTGAACAAATCGGACCCCGCGCAGGATGGAGGCCGCCGCAAAACCGGCCAGATCACCGACCACACCGCCGCCGAGCGCAATGACCGTATCCGATCGCGTAATTCCCATTTCGATCAGCTCATTCCAGAGATTCAGGAGCATCTCCGGATTTTTGCTCTTTTCCCCCGCCGGAATGGTGATCAATCCGGTGCGGAATCCGGCGCTCTCCAGGCTTTTCACGACGCGGTCCGCGTAGAGCGGACCGACATTGGAATCGGTGACGACCGCGCAGAGCTGTCCGGAGAGAAGTCCCTTCAAATGTTCTCCCGCCCGGTCCAGAAGGCCGCGTTCACAGAGGATTTCATATTCTTTTCCGGGTACATTGACCTGAAGCTTCATATCGGATTTCCTTTCCAAATTGTTTTGAGCTTAAATTGTTTTCAGCTTTGACTGCTTTCAGCTTTGATTGCTTTCAGCTTCGGTTGCTTTCAGCCTTGATTGCCCTCAGCTTCGATTGCTCTCAGCTTCGATTGCTTTCATTTGAAATCGTCACAGCCAAAACGTTTTAACGCTTTTAAATGTTAAAGTATGTATGTTGAATATGATAGCACAGTTTTCCTGAAAAACAAGAGACAATCTGCCCGCATCGATTCCGTCAGTGGAACTATTAGCACTCACTTTGATTGAGTGCTATTGACTTTCCGTTTTCCTCGTACTAAAATATGTGGTGTTGTATAAACAGGAACCGGGATTTCTCCCGGAAAAGCATAGAGAAAGAAGGATGTAAGAACATGGCAGAAAGATCTGGAAGCTTATCGATCAACAGCGAAAACATTTTTCCGATTATCAAGAAGTGGCTTTACTCCGACCACGACATTTTCTATCGCGAGCTCGTATCCAACGGCTGTGATGCGATCACCAAACTGAAAAAACTGGCTCTGATGGGCGAATACACCGAGCCGGCGGATCCGGATTACAAAGTCACGGTATCAGTCAGCCAGAAGAACAAAACCATCACCATCGAGGATAACGGTCTCGGAATGACCATGGACGAGGTGGAGCAGTACATCAATCAGATCGCTTTTTCCGGCGCAAAGGATTTCCTGGAGAAATACAAGGACAAGGCCAATGAAGACCAGATCATCGGTCACTTCGGTCTCGGCTTCTACTCTGCTTTCATGGTTGCGGATACCGTTTCCATCGATACTCTCTCCTACCGCGACGGCGCGACGGCAGTTCACTGGGAGTCCGACGGCGGCACGGAATATCATATGGCAGACGGTGACAAAGAGACCGTCGGCACAAAGATCGTTCTCCACATGAACGAGGACAGCGTGGAATTCTGCAATGAATACCGCGCAAAGGAAGTTCTGGACAAATACTGCAGCTTCATGCCGATCCGCGTGTTCCTGATCAATGAAGACGCCGAGCCGCAGTACGAGGAGATCGAGAAGGACGAACTCACCGATAAGGACACAGTGATCGAGACGGTCATTGAAGAGGCAAAGACCGAGGAGAAAGAGAAGGAAGACGGCACAAAAGAGACCGTGGAAGTTTCTCCGAAGAAAGAAAAATACAAGATCCTGAAGAGACCGGTTCCGGTAAACGATACCGATCCGCTGTGGAACAAAACCCCGAGCCAGTGCACCGACGAGGAGTACAGGGAATTCTACCGCAAGACGTTCCGTGACTACCGTGAGCCGCTGTTCTGGATCCACCTGAACATGGATTATCCGTTCAACCTGAAGGGTATTCTCTACTTCCCGAAGGTTAATCTCGAGTACGAGAGAGCGGAGGGAACCATTAAGCTCTACAACAATCAGGTATTTATCGCCGACAACATTAAGGAAGTCATCCCGGAGTTCCTGCTTCTTCTGAAGGGCTGCATCGACTGCCCGGATCTGCCGCTGAATGTATCCAGAAGCGCACTGCAGAATGACGGCTTTGTCAAGAAGATCTCCGACTACATCACCAAGAAGGTCGCTGACAAGCTCTCCGGCATGTGCAAGACAGACCGTGAGTCCTACGAGAAATACTGGGACGACATCGCTCCGTTCATCAAGTACGGCTGCCTGCGCGATGAGAAGTTCGCCGAGAAGATGAATGACTACATCATTTTCAAGAATCTCGACAACAAATACCTGACTCTGAAGGATCTGATGGAAGAGGCAAAGAAGGAGAACCACGAAAACAAGATCTTCTACGCCACCGACGTGAAGGAACAGAGCCAGTACATCAATATGTTCCGTGAGGCGAAGCAGGATGCGGTCATCCTGCCGACTGCGATCGACAGCCCGTTCATCTCCAACCTGGAGCAGAAGAGCGAGAACCTGAAGTTCATCCGTGTCGACGCCGACCTGAATGACACCATGAAGGGTGAAGTTTCCGAGGATGACAAGAAGGTCCTGGAGGAGAACGAGAAGACTCTGACCGATGTCTTCCGCAAGGCACTCTCCAACGACCGTCTGAAAGTGAAAGTCGAGAAGCTGAAGGACGAATCCCTTTCTTCCATGATCACGGTGGATGAGGAATCCAGACGTATGGACGACATGATGAAGATGTACAGCGCAAACGGCGGCATGGATACCTCTATGTTCGCCCAGCAGGCGGAAACCCTCATTCTGAACAGCGAAAACAAACTGGTAAAATATGTCCTGGAAAACAAGGACAGTGAAAATGTAAATCTCTTCTGCGAGCAGCTCTATGATCTGGCCGAGCTCAGTCACGGAACCCTGACTCCGGAGAGAATGACCAGCTTCATCAAGAGAAGTAACGAGATCCTCGGAAAGATGATGTAATCATCCCTTTCCCGTCCCCGGAAAACTCCGGACGGCGGGATCCGCCGATCCCGGTTGAAAACAACGTTCAAAGTCTGCAATGTTTTTTTGTATGGTATAGGAATTCCATAAAAAACTCCTATAGAGCAAAGTCCGCGGGTAGCGTTTTTGTTTCATAGGGAATTTCGGAGAAATTTCCTATGAAATAAAAAGAAATCCCCTGCGGGACCGATACCGGCTCATCCGTCATCGGTCCCGCAGGGGATTTTTCGTTTTCATCTTATGAACATCTTATTGTTCTTCGGTTTTCTTTGACTCATTTTCGCCGTTTTCCCTCGGTTCCTCACTCCCGGCTTCCCTGTTTTCACCGGAGGGCATCTGCATACCGGACTGCTGCTCTTTCAGAATCCGCTTATTCTCATACATGAGCTGATCCGCGCGCCCGTTGACCGCCGCCACACTGCTGTCATGATCAAACCGGGACATACCGCATGCAATCACAATTCCGCCGTTTTTCACCGCCTCTGCATTATGCACATTCATCACTTCCATCAGTGCATCGATGTTTTGGTAATCATCGTTCTGGGCAATCACGGCAAATTCGTCACCGCCGATGCGGTATACCGGACTTTTCTTGAAAACATTACAGATAATCCGGCACGCATCTCTGAGATACTGATCGCCTGCCTGATGTCCCTGCTCATCATTCACTTTCTTCAGATCATTGAGATCCAGAATCACCACGGCAAATGCCGGGCTGGAACCGTCGTCGATCCGGTGATTCAGATTCTTCTCCGCTTCCAGATAGGCATGCTTATTCTTCACGCCGGTGAGGGCATCCTGCATCGCCTCACTCTTCGCCTGCGCGAGATGTTCCGCGTACTGTGCCTCACGCCTTACCTGGGCATCGACATCGCCGATACCGACAATCAGCCGTTTTCCTTCCGGCTCATCCACCATTGCCGCCTTTGTCTGAACATATACGATACGGTCTTCAATCAGCATCCGATAGCTCAGAGTAAACATTCCATCCTTCTCGATCTCTGCCAGAATGTGTTCTTTGCTGAAAAGCGCCAGAAACCGGTTAAGATCTTCCGGATGAACAAACGAATATGCAAGATCATGCGTCGTGTCGAAGAAATTCATCCCGTATTTGGAGAGTTTCAGCGATTGAAAAGCTTCTGTCGTGCTGTATTCCCGGTAATAGCCATGCACCGGATCCACAATATAAATACAGAGATATCCTCCCATCAGCACCTTGAGCCGCGCATACGCCGTCTGCTCTTCTTTAATCCGTTCAATCACTCTCCTCTGCTGCATCTGTTCGTCGATATCCGTCACGCCGATGACGATTACATTATCCTGATCTTCCATGTGAGTCACTCTCACATCGACATACTGCGGTCCGACATTGTCCACCAACCGGCAGGTATGTGCCATGGTGCCGTTCCGTCCCATGCGCTCAATCAGACGCTGCGGTTCCATAATTCTGAGAAATTCGGCGCGGTCTTCCGGATATACGAACTTATTGACTTTCTCCCGGAATTCCTCATAAAAATTATGACCACGGTGGACTTCCATCATCCCGTTCCGTTTTTGCCCCTGACGATACTCCGTGTACTCTTCGGTATCCAGATTCACGTATACCAGGTCCATATATCCGTGGGCAAGCGCCTGCGAAATTCTGGAATAAACCGCATTGGAGCCTTTCACCGCCTCATATGCATTTTCCAGCCTGATTCGGAACTCCTCCTTCTCATCCGAGATAATGATGGCTCTCAGAAGACAGGTCCCAAGCATATATCCGACGGCGTAGAAGGGAAGATACGGAAAAAACAGCTGGCCAAGCAGGCATCCTGCCATAATCATCCCAAACAGCCCCAGCGTCCGGTACCGTTTTCCTTTTCTGAAATTCATATCCGGACCGCGGCGAAGAATGGTGGAAAATGCGTATACGGAAAGTGTAACCACCAGCCCGATCTGCAGAAATAAAAGCACATGCCGGAATGAAAGCGGATAATATACACCGTTCTCATCCACCCGGAAGAGTATGGGTTGGAACAGATTGACCAGGGTTATTACCGTGACCAGAACGGCAATCATTCTTCCCGCCTGAACAAAAAAGCCGACCAGCTTCGTCTTTTCATCCAGATATGCCACAATATACTGTGTCCACAGCAGCACTCCCGCCGCCATGGCAATGAAATATACGGAGGTGTCCGCGAACAAAAGGGGCGGAATCTTCCGTTCTTCGATAACCCCCCAGAAAACATCCGTGAGATAATACAGAAAAACCGCAATCAGAAAGCGCCGGTATATGTTCCATGGCCGCTTGGTATAGGCCTGACCGCGGCCAAACAGAATATCCTGATTTTCAATCAAGAGAATAATCGATGCTAAAACTCCGATAATCGAATAATACATTAATTACCCCCCCCGAAAAAATCCGTCTTAAGTTTTTTCGGGCAAGTACACCCATTAGTGATAAAATCATTTTTATTATTATATCATCGTTTATTAACATTTATTCAACGTTTTTATGAAACATTCACTCTTTCCGGCGCGTCTGCCGCATCCGGATCCCAACAGAAGACAGCAAACAGCAGGCAGCAAATGGCAGACGACAAACAGCAGACGGCAGACTTGGCGAAAACCGCCATGCCTGCCGTCTGTTCTGATTGTATTTCGAATGATCGGAATCCGGTCTTATCCTTAATTCCAGTGCTGTACGCTGCCTGGAGCGCTCTGCGTCGTTCCGGAAGAGGAAGACGAGGAGGATGAAGATCCACCCGGGGCGCTCTCGGAAGATGAAGAGGTCGATCCCGGAGCATTCTGTGACACACTGGAAGAACTTCCGCCCGGACTGCTCTGAGAGGATGTCGTTCCCGCCGGTCCGCCGGAAGAAGAATCCGAGGAACTTCCGCCCGGTGCTGTCTGGGAAGCCGAGGAGGACGCGGTACCGCCGCCAGGTGTCGTCTGACTGCTCTGTCCGCTTCCCTTGCTCTGAGAGGTGTATTCACCGGATGCATTGAAGTTATAGGTCACATTGTCGATCGTGACGCTGGTATTGGCATACATCTTTCCGTTGTTGGTGTCCAGATAGTAGTACTTGTCCTCGATCTTGATCCATCCGGTCATCATATGGCCGTTGGTGTCAAAGTAATACCAGGAATTATCGATCTGGCGCCAGCCGGTGGCCATTCCGCCGGAAGCTTTCATGTAATAATACTTTCCGTTGGAATCCTGAAGCCAGCCGGTCAGCATAACACCCTTGGAATCATCCAGATAGTAGTAGACGCCGTCGATCTTCTGCCAGCCGGTCTGCATCAGTCCGAGGGAATTCTCCTCTTTGCTGAAGTAATACCACTTGTCATCCATCTTGGTCCAGCCGGTCTTCATCTTACCGTCGTCGCCAAGGTTATACCATTTCTTCTCTCCCTGCTGTTTCCAGCCGGTCTGCATATTGCCCGCCGAGTGGAAATAGTACCAGGACTTGTCGATCTCGGTCCAGCCCGTCTGCATCTTGCCGTCGTCCGCAAGATGATACCAGGCATCGTTCAGGTGAAGCCAGCCGGTCCGCATGGTTCCGTCGGTATTCAGATAGTACCAGTTGTTATTGTAGCGAAGCCAGCCGGTCTGCATCGCACCGTCCTGATTCATGTAATAGTACTTCTTGCCAACCTGGATCCAGCCCTTATAGTAAAAACCGTCGGATTTACGGTAATACCAGTTTCCGTTCTCTTTTACCCAGCCTTCCTGCAATGTGGTGGGTGCCGCAATGCTGTGCATTGCCGGCCCTGCCGCAAAAACGCCGAAGCCGATTGCTGCGGCTGTACTCAGAACCACCAGTTGTTTCGGATAGCGCATATTACCCCTTCTTTCTCCCCCCGGAACCGTAACAGTCCCCTTGTTATAAACGAAGCGGTTCACTGATTCCCGCCTGATCTGCAAGCGAACATTCCGCACGGCAGCCGCTCGCCGGTCTTTTGCTCGAGTGCGGTGATTTCATCACCTTACTCGTCTTCGCAAGCGAACATTCCGCACGCTGCGCTCCATGTTCTTGCGACCGGCCAATGTCTGCTCGTGCAAGCACGGCAGCCGCTCGCCGGTCTTTTGCTACAAAAAGCGGGGATACACGTCCCGCGTATATCTCCGCTTTTATTATATCATATTATTTCTGACGATATACTTACGCTTTCCCTACAGTATGACGAAGAAACCCTCACATACCAAGGATCTCCGCAACCGTCTCTTCCATGTTCTGCGGAGTGCACTTTCTGTTGTGGCGAATCTCCGCATGACGGATCTCCGCGATCGCCTGCGGTTCTTCCACTTTGCTGAAGCTGCGCAGGTCATCGATCAGTTCAAAGTCATCCTTATCTTTTTCTCCGTCGCCGAGAATCGCGCACATCACGGCTCTCGCGAACTTATACGGACTTGCGGTGGACGCGATCACGGTCTTGGTGCGGTCGCCGGTTCTCTTGCGATACTGCTGATATACGCAGGACGCAACACCGGTATGGGTATCGATCACATATCCGGTCTCGGCTACGCGATGGATCTCTGCGGCATTTTCCTCCTGGGATGCATATCCGCCGATGAAATCCGACATCTTCTCGCGCATGCTGTCCGTAACGGTATACTTTCCGGTTTCCGCGAGTTCCTTCATGAGCTCTGCGGTCTTTGCGCAGTCACAGTCGCAGGACAGATAGATAAGACGCTCCAGATTGCTCGAGATCAGGATGTCCATCGACGGAGAGCTGGTCAGAATGAAATCACGGTTGCGGTCATAGGTGCCGGTGGTGAAGAAATCATAAAGAACCTTGTTGTCATTGGACGCACAGATCAGTTTTCCAACCGGAAGACCGATCCTCTTTGCGATATAGGCAGCAAGGATATTGCCGAAATTGCCCGTCGGAACACAGATATTGATCTTCTCACCGCTCTTGATTCCCTCATCCGCAAGCATTTTCGCGTACGCGTAGACATAGTAGACAACCTGCGGGATCAGTCGGCCGATGTTGATGGAGTTTGCAGAGCTGAGCTGGAATCCCGCTGCCGCAAGTTTCTCGCCGAATGCGCGGTCGCTGAAGATATTCTTCACGCCGCTCTGGGCATCGTCAAAATTGCCGTCAATGCCGACAACCGCGGTATTGTCTCCCTTCTGTGTGAGCATCTGAAGCTCCTGCACGCGGCTGACACCGCCGTTCGGGTAAAATACAATAATGCGGGTTCCCGGAACGTCGGCAAAACCTGCCATCGCCGCTTTTCCGGTGTCGCCGCTGGTCGCGGTCAGAATCACGATCTCCTTGTCCGCATGATTTTTCTTCGCGGCGGTCGTCATCAGATACGGAAGAATCGAGAGCGCCATGTCCTTGAACGCGATGGTCTTGCCGTGATACAGCTCCAGATAATACGCCTCGTCCACCAGATACGTCAGCTTCGCGATGTCCTCGATGTCGAACTTGGAATCATAGGCACCGTTAATGCAGTGCTTCAGTTCCTCTTCGGTGAAATCGGTGAGAAAAAGCTTCATGACCTCATAAGCGGTCTCCTGATAGGTCATTTTGGAGAGTTCCTCCGGTGTCTTATCCAGTGTCGGAAATGAATCCGGCATGAAGAGTCCTCCGTCATCCGCAAGTCCCTTCAGAATAGCCTGGGATGCCGTAACACCTTTTTCTCCGCCTCTTGTACTGTTATACAGAATTCCCATGTGAGTTCCTCCATAAACCTTCACTCATCAACCATCCGGAACGAATGGCCGGGCACCACCTTTTTGCAATACCATGTATTATAGCGTATTGAACCGCAACTTTCCACTGAAGAGGCATAACTCTTTTTGCTTGCTCCGATAACCGGAAGTTCTCCGTCTGGAAAGTGTGCTGCCGAACTGCCGGGCGAAACCGAATCCCCGGATTCTCACCGGGTCACTTTCCAGTGTCCGAAGATCGTTTTGCGGAAATGTGACAGCCGTTTAGTCGCTTCCGAATAACCCATGTCAATCGCGGTGTCATACATCCGCACCGCATATTCCAGATCGTCGGGCGTACCGTTTTGCTCCGCGATTTTCCCAAGCATATAAAAGGCATAGCCGTCATATTCGGTTCGGGACGCTTTCTCAAACAGTTCTCTTGCCCGCTCTTCATCCGCCTCGCAGCCCCAGCCTTCCAGGTAGAGTGTCGCGAGTTTGGAACAGGACTGGAGTGTTCCGTTCTGTTCGCAGAGGTTCAGCCAGTAGAAGGCCTTATCGTAATCCGGCTCGAGGCCGTCCTCGCCCTGATAGTACATCATTGCGGCCAGCTCCATGCATTCCGGATTTCCGGTTCTGGCGCCGGTCTCGTAGAAATAGACCGCCCGGACCGGATCCTGAATTCCGATGAGGCCGTCGCGGAAAATATTGCCCAGCATCAGATTGGCCTCCCCGGAAACCGCCGGATCGACCGCCGCGCCTGCCTCTTCCAGAAGCCGGACGGCTTTCTCATTGTCCTGATACTCGGTATCCCGAAGATAGAGATGCGCGAGTGCGAGTGCCGCCTCACCGTATCCGTCGCCATACGCCTTGCTGTACCAGTAGAAGGCTTTTCCGTCATCGCGTTCCACCAGAATATCCTGATAGAACAGATTGCCGAGCGCCATGAAACTCCGGTTATCGTTCATCTTTCCGGCTTTTTCCAGACAGGAAACCGCCTTATCGAGATCCCGCTCCGTCACCTTTCCTTCCAGATAGTACATGCCGAGCGGATAAAATGCCCGCGGATCTCCCTGAATCTCAGCCGCCTCCAGATAGCGGAAGGCAGCCTCATCGTCTCCCTTTTCGAGGCTGTACAGTCCCATCTCACAGAGACCCCATGCATTTCCGAGAGACGCGCATTTTCTGGCCCACAGAAGAAAACCTTCGATATCGACCGGAATGAGTCGTCCCTCCCGGCAGTGCTTTCCGATCTTCTCCATTGCGGAGACAATCCCCGCTTCGGCCGCCTTGCTGTAATAAACCATGCTGATTCTCGGCTCCGGGATCATAAATCTCGGGAACGGCTTCGTGATCACCCGGCGAATGCGAAGGCGGGTATCCTTTTCCGCACCAGTTCCTTCGCCTGCCCGATCCGCCGCGCTGTCCACATCCATCCTCTCAGCTACACGATCGGCTGCACTGTCCCTGGAAGTCCCCGCGGCTGCACGAGCCGCCGTGGCTTCCGCGGTCTCTTCCTCTCCGATGACGGCAGGATCCGAAGTCGCCTGTTCTCCGGCGGATGCGGAATGTTCTTCCACCTCCCCGTCTCCCACGGTTCCGGCCGCTCCGCCATCCTCCGTATCCTCTTCTCTCGGGAGAAGAACATTCAGTTCTTCCTCGGTCAGCCTGGACAGATCCCCCCACTCGAGAGTCTCTGCCACCTGCCAGGCCGCATATTCGTCTCCCATATCCGCTTCGGAACGGACACGGTTCCAGCACTCCCGGACTGTGTAGAGAGCCTCCCGCCGCATCGTGTCATCAAAAAGTCCTGCCCGGAGTGCTCCCAGAACCGCAAGCGAACTTCCTCCGCGGGCTCCGCGCAGGAAACAGTCATATGCTTTTTCTTTGTTGAAACCGACGCCGCCGTCGCCCCAGCTGAAGCAATGCCCCAGCACATACCATGCATCCGCATCGCCTGCCCGGGCCGCCTCATCGATCCAGCCGATCGCCTCCTCATAGTGGGAAGAATCGCACTGTTTATAAAGAGAATCCATTCCTTTTTTCCGAAGTTCTGCCGTATTCTCAGATGACATCTCTTTTCACTCCTCGTACTATATCTTTTCTGCACGGCTTTTATTTTCATAATCCGGATTGCTGAATATGTATGCCATGCGCAATGATTTTCCGCGTTTGAACCGGGTCCGCCGCAGGTTTTACGCGCCGCTGACATATTCATGTATCCTTAATCCCTGCCGGTAAAATATCCCCGTCCCGGCGCGATCAGCCGCACCGCTGCCGCAATAAAGCAGGCCGCCGCCATCAGCTGCAGAAAAAGGCTTACCGGAATCCAGTGCTCCGTTATCAGGTTCTTCGGAACATAACCAATCAGGCCGGTGAGTCCGGCTGTCATGTCCCCCGCCTGTCTGTCAATCACACACATGTACGTCACCGCCGGATTGAGAAGCAGTCCGTAAAGCCAGCCACCGGCTGTTCCGACTGTCTCCCCGTCCGCGGCTCTTGCCGATACCCATTGCGCGAAATACGCGATCAGCCACGTGCCGCCGGTCATAAACACCGTCAGGATATATGATACCACATTTGCCGCCACGGTTCTTCTGCAAATTGCGGAGGAAAAGATCCCCATTCCGCCGATAAACAGGATTGCCACAAAAAAGGCAATCAGCGGAAGAAGCACATCCAGAGCCGTCGCACCGCCAAAGATAAAAACCAGTGACTGCACCGGAAGCGCGGAGATCAGAAGTGCCATCATCTCAATGACGGCACTCTCCAGTTTTCCCGCGACGATCCGGCCGCTCCCGATGGAGGTGGTCTGAAGAAGGTCCATCATCTGTCCCTCCCTCTCGCTGCAGATCGCCGGCGCGGTAAGTGCCGGCGTGATGACCAGCAGCATCATGAACTCCATCGTGGAAATCAGAGTGTACAGCTGAATGATCGCTTCATACTGAATCGTGGCCGTCTCCCGGGCATCCATCGTCAGATGTGCCAGGTTGAAGATCCCCGCCGCCGACAGGATCAGATTAAAAAAGAAAATGATGACCGGAAGCCTCGAACTTCGGCTGTCAATGATAATTCCCTTCCGCAATATCGGATTCCATCTCATAATCGATCAATACCTTTCCGTCTGCTTTTTTGCCCGCCAGCTGCAGAAATGCGGTCTCAAGATCTCCCTGCTGTCTCATAAAACCGGTCACGTGCACGCCGCTATTCACCAGCATGCGCAGGAGCATTTCCTCATCCGCTCTCGTGCCGATGTACTCGATCTTCATCATCTCCCCGTCCACCATGACGGATTCCACGTTCGGATCCTCGCGAAGGACGGCAAGCGCCCCCGTCGGATCTCCGATCACCTGAATCAGAATCGGCCGTGAAATGTCGACGCTCTCAAAGATTTCCTCCATCGTTCCGCTGACAATCATCGTTCCGTTGTCGATCATGCCGGCCGAGGAACAGATTCCCGACAGTTCCGAGAGAATGTGACTGCTGATCAGAAGCGCCTTTCCCTGATTTTTCAGTTCCTTCAAAATCTCAAAATACTGGCTTCTCGTCAGCGGATCGAGTCCCGACGCCGGCTCATCCAGAATCAGGAGATCCGGATCGTGGATGAGCGCGCGGGCAAGACACAGTCTCTGCTTCATTCCCCGGGAGAGACTGCTCGCGTAATACTCCGCCTTGTCATAGAGTCCCGTCTGATCCAGAAGCATTTCACACCGTCTTCTGGCCCGAAGTCCCGAGAGGCCATAGCAGGACGCGAAAAATTCCATGTATTCGCTGACACGGAAATTCTCATACACACCGAAAAAATCCGGAACATAGCCGATCTTCTTCATGATGGCTGCCGACGTCTTCGACCTCGACCGCGCTTTCCAGAGATCTTCCCCTTCAATCAGGACTTCCCCCTCATCCGGTGCGAGAAGTCCGGCCGCAATGCGGATTGTGGTCGTCTTGCCGGCGCCGTTCGCTCCCACAAATCCGTAGAGTTCTCCCTCCCGGATTGTGAGAGAAAGACCGTTCAGCACCATTTCCGTCCCGTACGACTTTTTCAGATTTTTCAATTCCAGAATCGTCTTTGCCATGAATCGGCCTCACTCCTGTTTCTCGGCCCGTTTTCCGACCGCACACGGAACCGGAAGATACTGCAGGCCTTCATTTCCGCCGGAATAGCGGATCATCAGCGTATTCGCCGGAGACAGATACGGGGCAAGTTCCTCCGCCGTGTAGCTGTCCTTCGTCTCCATCAGGTCATTCTTTCCGGTATCGTAATTGTAAAAATAAATATTCCCGTTAAACATCGGAACCTTTGAGAAATCCGGACTCTTTCCGCTCTGCTCGGTGTATACCGGCGACAGCTTCTCAAAATCAATCTTCTCAATGACCAGTCTGCTGTCAAACGCATACTCGAGAGTCAGCGGTCCGTTCTCCGTTCCGTTCATCTGATTGTAGTCCGCATAGTATTCTCCGCTGATCACTCTCGGAAGCCGGCGGAGTGCCGGACTGTAGATCCGGCCGTCCGGCCCATCTGCGCGATCCGGCTCATCCAGCTCACAGGTCACAATCGTCTGTCCGGAAACGGTAATCCGCTGCCCGTCCGGGTCCTTGTCCGTAAGGGATTCGCGGAGGAATTCCGGCGTGCTGTTCTGCGGAAATCCGATAAAACGGCCCCTGCCGGCGTATTCCATCGTGTCACGCCGCATATAGAACAGCAGAAGCCGCGCCTTCTCGAGTCTCCGGATCCTGTCGGTCTGCGGATCGAGACTGCTCCGCAGCGAGGCAATGATGCCGTCCGCCGCCAGCGCACTGTCGCCCACCGGAATGTTCAGCACCGAACATTTCGATAAGTCCACCGTTTCTCCCGGTTCCATATCGCCGATCAGAACCGCTTTTCCCCCAAAGAGCACTGCCGCGTCCCGAATCGCCTCCGTGCTGCGGTTTGTCACGGTTCCGGATGCTTTCATCTCCATGATGGAAGCCTGTCCGCCGATGCGGTATTTCATCGGCGTCTGTTCCGAAGCAGTGTGTTCTCCACTCTCCGGAACCGCTTCCGCCGCGTCGTTTCCTGTATTTCCGTCCGGAAGACTGTTCTCATTTCTGGTCAGACAAAACATGGACGATGCAAATGACTCCCGTCCGCGGATCCGGATCTGGGTTCCGTCTTCATCCGATGAAACCCCGATATGATAGCTGTTCGGATCCGGTGAGAGCACTCCCTTGCCCATATCATAGGGATACGAGACAGGAATTACACGGTATCCTTCGGAGAGAACCGTCCGGAAACTCCTGCCGTTCGGACTTCGCAGATTCAGACAGGTATTCTCCTGCTGTCCGCCTCCCGTCACATCCAGAATCGTCGCGTAGGTATAAAACGGTCCGGAAAAACGGGTCCGCACGCCGGCCACATACACCGCGCATGTAAAAAGTGCGCTGCACGCTGCGACTGCCGCCAGATAATACCGCTGACGGCGATGCGCGCGAAGGATCAGGTACACGCCCGGTCCGACCGCAATCAGGTAGAGAATCAGAATCAGCGCATATACGGTCGCGTTCGGAAGATTATCCATATCGCCTGTGCCGGTCAGATCCAGAATGTCAAAATAGGTGTCCTCCGCAATATGATCGGCCTGAACAATATTTTTCATCGTTCCGCCGTAAGCTTCCTCAAAGAAATTCTGGGTATAAGCCGGGTTTTCCGCCGCAAACCCGCTGATATCCGAAAGGGAATACGCCGCCGCCTCAACAAAACCTTTCTGGCAGGCCGCCATGCTGAGAAGCGGGAATCTCTCCCCGGAGATCAGCGTGTTCCCGCCAACGAGCGTCACATCCGCGCAGGAAAGTTCCACGAGGGAGTCGTCCGGGCTTTTCCGCGCATACTGCGGCCCCATATTCACCATGCGTTTCTCGGCTTCTTTTAACGGTGTCTTCGTCAGAAAGCGCTCCGCAAACGGGCCGAAACCCGACCGGTACGCTTCCCCGCCTCCGAACAGAAGAATGCCTCCGTTTGCGGCAAAGCTGTAAATGCTGTCGACCTGTTCCGGATTCAGAAGAGACGTGTCGTAATCGGAGATCACGATCATATCCAGTTCATCGTATTCCAGCGGATCTTCCGGCGCCGTATTCTTGTCCAGAAGAATGGTTCTCGTGGAAAATGCGCCGTCGTCCACTTCCACGCCGTTCATCCAGTCCAGCTGATCCGATCGGTCGGAAAATACTCCGATATAGCTCTGCGGATCGGATTTTGTCTTCGGCAGATCAGACTGCGTCTCCGCGAGAATCCGGCCGGAAGCGTCTTTCAGAATGATCTGCATGGACTTCATGCGGCTCCCGAACGGAACACAGTAGGTGTAGGTCTCCGAATCGTCCTGTTCCTCCGCGCCCGGTCCGGTCAGTGCCTGCGCAGACATTCCGGAGGAATTCATACCGGCGGCTTTGCCGTTTCCCTTTGCGGAAACGATTGGCTCTGCCGGCTCTTCCCCGTTTTCCTCTGCGGAAACAGTCGGATCAGCCGATTCTTCCCCGTTTCCCTCTGCGGAAACAGTCGGATCAGCCGACTCTTCCCCGTTTTTTTCTTCGCGAAGATTGTATTCATAGAGAATGGTCACGCCGCTCGGATCCGCCGTGCGGATCGACAGGGATTCCGCCTGCCGGTTCAGCTCCGGGCTGATCCGGACATGAACTGCCGTAAACCGGCCGGTCTGTACCGTGTTCTCAAAACCGAAACTGACTGCAATCTCCTCTTTTCCGACGGCCGGTGCATCCGCAGCCGGAGAATCCGTCTGTGTCTGGGCTGCGAGCGCACACATCGGCGCAGTGCCCGGCACGGCTGCCAGCGCCGCCACAGCCGCAAGGATGATCCGGCCCTTCTTCCTCTCACTCATCATTTTCCCTGTTCTCCAGACTCCGCCAGACAATCTATCCTGTCTGTTTGAGCCGCCAACCAATGTTTGAATATTTTCTGTCCGGACATTTCCCTCAGTTCCGGTTCATCCGCGCGGTCCTTGTCCGACCGTTCCGCTTCTCCCCCGGAAGGCTGAAGTTTTCCCGGTCCGCGCTGAGTTTTGTGTGCAGCCGCACCGTAAATACCGTACCGTTCATATCACTCGTCACCCCGATGGTTCCGCCGTGCATATCGACAATATTTTTCGCAATCGCAAGTCCGAGGCCGGTTCCGCCCGTACTGCTCGTCCGCGCGTGTTCCACGCGGTAAAACCGCTGGAAGATCTGCGGAAGCTCATCCGGCGGAATCACATATCCATAGTTCTTTACCGTGACTGAGACCACATCCTCTTCCGCATGAATACCGATGATGACCTTTTTCCCGTCGGCGCCATACTTGATGGCATTGTTGATCAGATTGTCAAACAGTCTTGCGAGAAGATTTCCGTCCGCGGAAATGACTTTCGCCGGAACATTGCTCTCTAACTCATAGGAGAGATTTCTGGCATGAAAGCTCGGATAGAATTCTTCCAGAAGCTGGCTTAAAAGCCGCACGATATCGACATTGCCGATCTTCATCGCTATCTTTCCGCCGCCAAGCTTCGTGAATCCGAACAGGTCCTCGATCAGCTGCTGCAGGCGTTTGGATTTTGCAAACGCAATGTCGGTATACCGTTTTCTTGTCTCTTCCGGAAGCTGCGTGTTGACGGAGAGAAGTTCGAGATAGCCGATGATGGACGTCAGCGGTGTTCGCAGATCGTGAGCGACATTGGTGATCAGCTCGTTTTTCGTCCGCTCCGCTTCTCGCTCTCGATCCATCAGCATGCGGAGTTCTTCCACCATCTTGTTCAGATTGTCCGCCATCGCCGTGATCTCATCATCGCCCTTTACATCGACGGTCGTATTCAGATCCCCTTCGGAAATGTTCTGCATCGCCGCGGAGATCCGACCCAGATAGCGGATCGAGCCGCCGATCCGCTTGAAAAAGATAAAAGAGAAAATGCCAACAGCGCTGATGACGTACAGAAGCATCATCAGCGTGTCCATCTCCAAAAGTCTTAAGACAACATTTTCCCTTCCCCGCGTACTCTGCAGGTAATCCCGGAGAGTGGCCGCCAGAAATACGATGATCAGCTCAATCGCACAGGCAACCACCGCGGATAAAACCATACTCTCGACCAGTCGTGAATGAAACTGGCCGCTCATATCCCGGTTCTTTCTGTTACTTTTCAATCTTGTATCCCACTCCCCAGACGGTCGTGATGATCTTGTTCTGTCTGGAGTCCTCCTTCATCTTTCCGCGAAGTCTTCGAATGTGAACCATGACTGTGTTGTTGGCTTCATAAACTTTCTCATGCCATACCTGCTCGAAGATCTCATCTGTGCTGAACACTTTGCCCGGGTTCGATGCCAGAAGATACAGAATATCAAACTCGATCGGCGTCAGCTTGACGTCCTCCCCGTACACGGTGACGCGGTGATTCTCCCGGCTGATGGTCAGACCGTGAATGGAGATTTCACCGGAAGATGCATCCGATGAACTCTGCGGATTCAGCTGCGTGTACCGGCGGAGCTGCGATTTGACTCTCGCCGTGAGTTCCAGCGGATTAAACGGCTTTGTGACGTAATCGTCCGCGCCGGTTCCGAGTCCCCGGATCTTGTCCAGATCCGTCGATTTCGCGCTGAGCATGATGATCGGAATATTATTGTTTTCCCGGATCTTTCGGCACATCGTCAGTCCATCCATGCCCGGAAGCATAATATCGAGAAGGACCAGATGAACCTTTTCTCTCGCAAGGACGTCGAATCCCTCCTGCGCGGTGTTCGCCTTGTAGACCTTGTATCCGTCGCTGACCAGATAAATCTCTACCAGGTTGGCGATCTCCGGCTCATCGTCCACTACTAAAATTCCGATGTCTGACATATTATCCTCCTAAATACTGTATCTCAATTTCTCATTTATAATTATTAACGTTTTCTTTCCGGTTGCAGCTTCTCCGGACGGATGCCCATTCCTGCCGCAGTCTCTCCGGCTGATATCTTTTCCGGCCGTTCTTTCCCGCTGCAGCTTCTCCGGACGGATGCCCATTCCTGCCGCAGTCTCTCCGGCTGATATCTTTTCCGGCCGTTCTTTCCCACTGCAGCTTCTCCGGCTACGGCTTTTTCCTGTCCCGGTTTTCCTGCAATGCCTGGCGCGGCACAAATGTCCTCGTCTTGACCGGATCATCCAGATCCCGCACCGCTTTCGCGTTCCGCACGGCCTCTTTCCGGAAGACTTCCTGCGCCACAATCCGTTTGCCGACGCGCTTCCTTTTCTCATAAGAACCGTCCGGCCGCATCTCGTAGAGCTTTGTGTTGTCGCTCAGCTGCACTTCCAGCACATGCTGAACACGCGCCTTCAACTCCGGAGACCGGATCGGAAACATGATCTCCACACGCCGGTCAAGATTTCGCGGCATCCAGTCGCTGCTCGCCATGTAGTACTGCGGATCGCCGGCATTCTCAAACCGGAATACGCGGGCATGTTCGAGATAATCCCCGACAATCGAGATGACCTTGATGTTCTCGGAAAGTCCCGGAACGCCAGCCCGAAGGGAACAGATTCCGCGGACAATCATGGTGATGGGCACCCCTGCTGCCCCCGCCGCATAGAGATGTTCAATGATCTCGCGGTCACAAAGGGAATTCACCTTGGCAATGATGCCGCTCGTTCTTCCGCCGGCCGCATTTTTCGCCTCCCGGTCAATCAGGAAAAGGAAACGTTTCCGCAGCCATAGCGGTGCCAGCGAAAGGCAGTTCCAGAACAGCGGTTCCGAATAGCCCGAGAGCATATTGAAAACCGCCGACGCATCCTCTCCGATCTCCGGATCACAGGTCAAAAGTCCGAAGTCGGTATAGAGTTTTGCCGTGGAATCATTATAATTTCCGGTCCCAAGATGGACATACCGCCGGATTCCGTCCGCATCCCGGCGCACCACCAGAGTGATCTTGCCGTGCGTTTTCAGGCCGACCAGACCATAGATCACATGGCATCCGGCTTTCTCCAGCATTTTCGCCCAGGTGATGTTATTCTCCTCGTCAAATCTCGCCTTCAGTTCCAGAAGAACAGAGACCTGTTTTCCATTGTCCGCCGCTTCCGCCAGCGCCGCAATGATCGGTGACCTGCCGCTGACGCGGTAGAGCGTCTGCT
Organism: [Clostridium] aminophilum DSM 10710; assembly: GCF_000711825.1. Lineage (GTDB taxonomy): Bacteria > Bacillota > Clostridia > Lachnospirales > Lachnospiraceae > Clostridium_R > Clostridium_R aminophilum. The sequence continues at coordinate 268,566 of NZ_JONJ01000001.1, forward strand.
TGATGGCGAGAACATCCGGATCTTTTGCCGCCCGTCGGATGAAACGGATCACCGGATCAAACGATTCGTACGGATGCGACAGGAGAATGTCCCCTTTCCGGATATTGGCAAAAATGTCCTCGTCGTTCATCAGTTCCGGCACCGGCTGCGGTGTAAACGGATCCAGAACCAGCTCCGGCCTTCCGTAACGGCCGTACAGTTCCTCCAGAACCGTCAGATCCAGCGGCCCGGGAATCCGGTAGATCTCGTCATCGCCGACCGCAAGCTTTACGCGGAGCACTTCCAGAAGCCGGTAATCCATGTGATCGTCAATGTCCAGACGGATCACATCGCCCCACTGGCGCTCCCGGAGCTTTTGTTCGATCTCATGAAGGAGATCTTCCGTGTCGTCCTCGTCAATACTCATATCCGCGCTCCGCATGATGCGAAACGGGCTGCAGGCGATGATATCGTAATTCAGAAACAGTTTCCCGATATTCCGCTCAATGATTTCTTCAAGATAGATCACGCGCCCGCCCGGAAGTTCCACCGCCCGGCTCAGCACATCGGGAACCCGTACCATCGCAAATACCGTCGGTTCCTGTATCTCACCTTTTTTCCGCATCAGGATTGCCAGATTCAGCGACCGGTTCCGGATGAGAGGAAACGGTCTTCCGGAGTCCACCGCCATGGGTGTGAGAACCGGATAGACCTCTCTTGAAAAGAAACGGTCCGCATATTCGCATTCTTCTTCCGTCATCCTCTCATGTCCGCCGACAACCGGCACACCGGCCTCCTCGAGGATCGGCCGGATCTCCTCATTGTACAGGCGATACTGCTCTTCCACGATCTCATGGGTTTTCGCGCTGATTGCGGACAGCTGTTCGTTCGGTGTCATGCCGGCCGCATCCCGCGTCGCATCGCCGACATGATCCAGCGCCTTCAGCGACGCGACGCGGACCATAAAGAATTCATCCAGATTCGAGGCCGTGATCGACAGAAACTTCATTCTCTCAAACGGCCGGTTGGTCACATCCTCCGCCTCACCCAGAATCCGGCGGTCAAACAAAAGCCAGCTGAGTTCACGGTTATAGTAGTTTTCCGGATCTCTGTACCTGGATCTGATCTTTCCCATACCCCTTATCTTCTCTTTCTCTGCAGAACAGGCTGAATGCCGTAGATCTCCTCAAAGAATTCCGCTTTCTGTTCCATAGAAAACTGTTCCAGCGTGAGATTTTCCTCACATGATGTCTCCATCACAAGCGTTCCGTCTTCCAACCGGACCTCCAGATCCTTCAGCTTCTGACGGTGACTCCGGTCAACGGCATTGGCGAGACGCAGGATCGCCGCAAGCTTTGCGATCTCAAGCACAATCTCCGACTTTCCCTTGGCCAGTCCGTCATACTGCGACAGATCCGATTCCAGATGGATCTCGTCATAGACAAAATCTCTCGTGTTGTAGCGGACCACATTGGCGACGATCTCCCGCTCCAGATGAGAGATTCCGATCAGTTCCGTCGACATGATAATCTGATACGAACTGAGGGTCTCACGGGTAATGGAAACATACTTTCCGCAGTCGTGCAGAATGGCGGCAAGCCTGAGCAGAAGTCTGCTCCGGCTGTTCAGACCATATTTTTCCTGCAGGATGTCAAAAACCGCCATCGCCGCCTTCTCCACCGCCGCAATGTGTTTCCGGTCTCCTTTGTAGCGGACCGACATATTTCCTGCGGCCGACAGCGCGTCGTCCGCAAAATCATGCCGGAACCGGACGAGTTTCTGCTCTTCCGCATAGTCCGCCGCGATTCCGTCGCAGAGTGTCACGCCTCCGACCCACACTTCCCCGGCTCCAGTCAGTTCCAACACCTTTTCGTACAGGACCGCGCTGGGGATCATGACCCGGGCGTACGCGCCCGAAATGTCGCAGAACTCCGCGATTTCTTCTTCCGTCATATGGCTGATCCGCCGGCAGAATTCACCGAACTCCGCCGCCGTATACATTTTCCCCGGCTTCTCCTTCATTCCGCGAAGTACCATATTGTTGATGCTCTCGCCGGTGGCAATCAGCGTCTCGACCCGCATACCGCCCAGATAAATATCCCGGTATGTGGCGAGTTCCTTGTCCATCAGCTCACCTTCAATGTCCGGAATCAGCCGGCTCTCGGTCTTCCAGTGAGAAGACATCTCGGCAATGCGGAGAACCCCGAGGGAGAGATTCTGCGTCGACACCAGAACCCCGTCCTCAAACAGGGACAGCTGGGAACTTCCGAATCCCACGTCCATGACGGCCATCCGGCCGCCCGTCCCACGGTCAAACCGGCTGCTGCGGAGGGCCAGCGCCTTATGTGTCATAAACCGCAGTTCCGAGTTGTTGATCGTGTGCACCTGCAGTCCCGTGGCATTTCGGATCTGGTCGAGAATAATCCGGCTGTTTGTGGCCTCACGAAGCGCACTGGCCGCGTACGCCCGGTAATCTTCGACATGATAGCCGTCCATCCGCTCTCGGAACTGTTCCAGAACCCGGATCAGCTCACGCATGACCGGGAGACTGATCTTTCCGTCATTGTAAGTATCCCGTCCGATGGTCAGCTGACGCCGCACATGATCAATCTTCCGGATCCCGTGTTCTTCCGAGATCTCATAGATCGCGATCTCCGTATCAAATGATCCAACATCGATTGCCGCAAACATTTTCATAACACTGTCTTCCCCCGGCGATCTGCTTACTTACCTGCCTGTTTGACGCTGCGCTTAATAGTTTCCCAAAATCCGGACGTTCTGTGCCTCGCGGAATATCGCCGTCAGCGCACTTCGAACGGCGGAGCTGGATAAATTGCCCTCGATATCGACAAAGAAACGATATTCCCAGCTCATATCCGGAATCGGACGCGACTGGATCATTGTCATATTGACATTGTTGTAAATGAAATTGCCAAGGATGCTGTACAGAGAACCGCTCCGGTGCGGCACCTCGAAACAGAGACTGATCTTCTCCGCACCGAGAAGATAGACCGGCCGGTTCGCGATGATCAGAAAGCGGGTGGTGTTATCTCTGCGGTCATTGATACTCCGCTTCAGAACATTCAGCCCGTAGATTCTTCCGGCAATCTCACTTGCGACAGCCGCGCACGATGGATCCCCGTCTTCCAGAACTTTTTTCGCAGCGACGGCATTGTTCTCCATCGGGTGCTGTTCCCATCCCGCGTGCTCCAGAAATCCGGCGCACTGCATCAGCGACTGCGGATGCGAATAAACCTTGCGGATATCGGAGAGTTTTGCCCCCGGCACCGTGAGAAGACAGTGATTCACGGGAACAAACGTTTCGGCTACGATGTAATTGTCATACGCCTGCAAAAGCTCGTAATTGCCGGACACGACGCCTGCCGTGGAATTCTCGATCGGCATCACGGCAAAATCCGCATCGCCGAACTGAAGCTCCCGCATCAGGTCCTCAAATTTTTTCACATGGTGAATGTCGGCATCTTCCCCGAAGAAGCGCTCCGCCGCGATCTGTCCGTATGCCCCCGGAAGCCCCTGATAGGCAATCTTGCTGTTTTCGTAGTCCAGCTCCGAAATGCGCTCAAAGCCGAAGGTGTCGGCATTCTCGTCTCCGACTCCGCCGACCTGTTTGATTGTCTGGTACTGGTAGCGGCGGCCGAGTGTCATGACGTGCATAAACAGTTCACGGACCGCGTTGCGATTGAACTCGTCCTCCAGGTCACCGGAAATCGCCTGAAGCTTCCGGTTCTCTCTGGCGGGATCGTATACTTCCCGGCCATCCCGAAGTTTTGCTTCCCCGAGACGCCGGTTCAGTTCCATACGCCGGAGAAACAGTTCCTTCAGCTGAGGATCCAGTTCGTCCAGTTCTTTCCGGACATCCGCAACCGTCTCACCTGCTGCCATTTCCGCATCTGCCCCGTGCTTTGCAGAATCCTCTTCCGGGTGATTGCTGTTCGCCATGATACTCCTTTCCTTTCGCAGCGCCGTTTGGACGGCGGCTGCATTTTCATCATGTTCCCTTTAATGGGTCCCTCTTCCACTGTTCCGCTTTTCTGCCGCAGCCGCGGCTGCCATCGATCCTCTCCTTCGGCCCCGCTGCAGCAGCGGCTTCCCTCAGATCAGGATTCTTTCCCGTTCTCCCCGATCCCGGCCGCCGGCTGATACGGAAGCCCAAGATCCTCGCAGATCATCTCCCGGATCCGGTTCTGTACATAAGCTGCGCTGGCCTTTCGACAGTCGTCCGGAAGATCCGCGATATAGAACGGTTCTCCGAAATGAAGTGTGATCTCTCCGGCGGTAATACGCGGGAAATGCTGCTCAAACACTTCTGCGGTTCCGGTAAATGCGACCGGTACCACCGGGCATTTTGTCTTCTCCGCGATCTTCATACTGCCTTCGCGGAAGGGCAGCATATCGAGTTCACTTCCGGTACTTCTGGTTCCTTCCGGAAAAATCCACATGCTGGTTCCGTTCTTGACATTGCCGATGGCTTCCAGAATCGCCTTGAGACCCTCCCGCGGATTGCTGCGGTTCAGAAATACGCAGTGGAGCAGCTTCATCCATTCGGCAAGAACCGGTACTTTCCGAATCTCTTCCTTGGCGACAAAACCGAGTCTTCCCGGCGCATAGGCATATCCCGAAATGACGTCAAAATAACTGCGGTGATTTCCGACATAGAGCACTGCCGTATCCTTCGGTATATTCTCCAGTCCGGTGACATGAACCTGAACGCCGGCGGCCTTCAGGATTCCGGTCATAACCTGTTTCACAAAGATCTGGCTTTCCTCTTCCGCCTTCCTCGGATCCGTCTCCGCCGTCTTCATCAGCGTTTTCAGTTTTCCAAGTTTCAGCAAAAGATACCCCACCACATAGACACCTACGTGAATCAGTCGAAACATTCCTGCACCTCTTTCCCTGCCCTGATCTCTCATAATTATCTGAATTCAGTGCATATTTAGATTATTATATTAAAAGACGAATTACTCGTCAAATGTGACCGTAATGTAGTATCCCCGGTCATTCTGTTCGATCTTCTTTACCGTTCCGTGATCACTTTTCAGACGGTCATTCAGCCGGAACAGTCCCGACATCGCCACCGCCGGCTCAACGATATAATTCACATTATACGGTGTGACCGATTCCGTCACCTCCACGACCTGTCCCTCTTTCACGAGACCCGGCCGTTCCATCTTAAATACAACGTCTCTTTCCATGATTTCCGCTGATACCTCCTGCCACTCTTCATTCTATCACGTTCCATACTTTTTCGCATGATAAAGTCAGTCTCCGCATGAAGCGTTCTCCTTCCTTCCGCCGGAGTGTATCATCACGGAAATTTAAAATCCTCCGGTGTCAAAAAGGGAAATTTCAGGTCCTGATTATAAACATCCGGTTATAAAATTCCGATCCTGTGCCTCCCGAATCCCCGCCGCCACCATTTCCGACAGAAAACTACAGTTTTCATCGTCATTGTGCACGAAACATAGCGCAAATTTATATCCCGTATTATTAAAAAGCAATAGGATAACGGGCTTTTTCCGGCCTGCTCTTCCTTGACTGCCTATATGGGATGGTTTATACTTTAAAAAGTATGGTACAACATTTACTCATGGAGGGTATAACTATGAAATGTCTGATTATTGACCGCGTACACGCTCTTATCGGAGAAGAACTCAGCAAGTACATGCAGGTGGACACAAAGATCCTTCCGACACAGGAAGAACTCGCAGCAATCATCCCGGACTATGATGTCCTGATCATGCGTGTTGACCCGAAGATCGATAAAACAATCCTTGACGCAGCAAAGAACCTGAAGGTTATCGGTGTTTGCTCCGTTGGTCTGAACCATATCGATATGGATGCCGCAAAGGCAAACAACATCACTGTTTACAACGCACCGGGAATGAATGCAAACGCAGTTGCAGAGCTTACCATTTCCAAGCTCCTCGACATCTCCCGTCACGTTGTTGCCGCTCACATCGACGTTACCAAGAACCACGAGTGGGATAAGTACAAGTTCGTTGGCTGCGAGCTGAGAGGAAAGACCCTTGGAATCATGGGCTTTGGCCGTATCGGACGCCGCGTTGGCGAGCTTGCAAGAGCATTCAAGATGGATGTTGTCGCTTACGATCCGTTCCTTAAGCCGGAAGACTTCGAGAAGGAGCACGCAAAGGGCGTTACCGTTGAGGAGATGCTCAAGGTTGCTGATTATGTAACCATCCACGTTCCGCTGACAAAGGAGACCAAGGACCTCTTCAACAAGGATTCCATCGCAAAGATGAAAGACGGCGCAGTTGTTCTGAACATGAGCCGCGGCGGCATCTGCAACGAGGCTGATATGTATGAGGCTCTGAAGTCCGGCAAGCTCGGCGGTTACGGCGCTGACGTTATGGAAAATGAGCTTGCAGGCGGCGGTCTGACAGGAAACGATACTTTCGTATCCCCGCTGTTTGACTGTGACAACTTCCTCGTAACTCCGCATCTGGGCGCTCAGTCCGTAGACGCTTCCTACGACATCGGCGTAATGATCACCGGAAAGATCAAGGAGTTCTTAAACCTGAAGTAATTCCGCCATTTGGGCAAAACCAAATACCTAATCTATCCGAGAAGGAGCCGCGCGCTCCTTCTCTTTTTTTATGCGTTCAACAGGGCAACGGGCCGAAACACGTTTCGCGGGTTCCGCTCGTTATCGTGACAGTCGTCACGGCCTCACGCAAGCGTGGGTTTTGCGCGCCGCCACAGCTCACCGCAAGGTGACAGTTTCCGCTCAGCGGCGTGTGCATCCTCGCGGAGCGTTCTTATGGTATAGGGATTTCGGAAAAGTTTCCCATACCGCAAAAAGGACCTGCCATTCGGCAGGTCCCTCATCATTCATATTCTGATTTCCTATCTCTCATCCGGTTTCCCGAAGGTGATTCCCTGCATTCGCAGGATACTCTTACTCCATGAAACCGTCAGTGCCCGTCATCAGATCATGGACAGTCCGTATGCATTGACCAGACCTTCGATCTTCTGTCCCTCTTTGCACATCGGGCAGTCATGATAATCATAATACGCATAATCCGGAATATCTTTCTTTCCGAATACGCTGGTGATCCGCACGCCGTTGAGCTCATCGATCGCGCTGAAGATCGCGGATATACCGGAAATCTTTCCGCCATAATAATTGATCGACTCCATCGCCCGGTTCAGCGAGCGGCCGGTTACAACCGATGCCATGAGAATCATCACATTCTTTCCCGCGATCATCGGCTTCAGGTTATCACGGAAGATGATCTGGCTGTTGCTGTTGAACTCCGGACGCACAATGTAAATTGTCTTGTGCGCGTTCGTGTTCAAAAATCCGCTCCTGGTCAGTTCCTCGGAGAGGAACGCGCCCATCGCCGAAGTACCTTCCATACAAACGATGGTGTCAACAACCGTGGCAAACAGATAGTTGTTGACCAGCGCCTTCGCAAGTCCCTGCGCCTCGCTCGCGCGGCTCTTTGCGGTTGCCAGGTCAATGTGATAATTGACGTGTGCGTGATTTGTGGCAAAATGACCCTTTCGTACCTTTAACGCTACATTTGTTCCGGCAGTCTGAATCTTCGTGTACTCACTCATAAACAATCCTCCCTTCAGCCAAATGGCAATGTCAGCGTCCGGCGAAACCGTTTAAAGACAAGAATCCTTACTGTGCTGCAGTTGTCTCCTCAGCGCTCTCACCATCGGCCGTGCTCTCGTCAGCAGCAGAAGTCTCCTCCGCTGCCGCCTGTGTCGGTTCCACTTCAGTTACGTCTGCATTCTTCTCCAGGAAAGTCATCACCTTCATGTAGAGTGCATCTTTATCGATATCCTCGTCAGAAGCATCGGTGTAACTCTCCTTCAGAGCATCGATATTATCAAAGCCATACATGGATGCGATCGCCTGGCGGTCGGAGTCCTCTGCCTTCAGATTCTCCTTCGCCGCAACTTCGCCGAGTACCAGACGGCTCTTGACAGTATTTTCAGCCTGGGCGCGCAGCATCTTTCTGAGTCCGTCCGCATTGGTTCCCATATAGGATGCGTAGGTATCGAAGTCAATTCCATACTGCTGTGCCTGCTGTGTGGTGCGGATCAGAAGAGAATTAAACTCCTTCTCCACATCCTCTTTTCCGAGAACAATGGTTGAGCTGTCCACGAGTTTCTGAAGGATCTGCTGATCCATCTCACTCTTTTTAGACTGAGCCGCCTGATCTTCCAGACTCTTGCGGATCTGTGCCTTATAGCCATCCACCGTCTTCGCATCCGGAGCAACCTTCTGAACAAACTCGTCGTTCAGTTCCGCTTCCTTCTTTTCCGTTACCTTCTGCAGAGTAACGTTAAATACAACGTCCTTGCCGGCAAGATCCTTGTTGCCGTATCCGTCCGGGAATTTCAGGTTCAGATCTTTGTTCTCCCCGACCTTCATGCCGGCAACGCCATCCTCAAAACCATCGATGAAGGTATGGCTTCCGAGCACAAGGATATATCCCTCTGCGCTTCCGCCGCTGAATTCTTCACCATTAACCGTTCCCTTGTAATCGATCGTTACGGTATCTCCGTCCTGTGCTTCACGATCAACTTCCACATAATTTGGATTTGCAGCCAGCACCTGATTGATCTGAGCCTCAACGTCTGAGTCCGTCACATCTCTCTTGGTAACCTCTACAGGAATCTTCTTGTACTCGCCAAGTGTGATGGAACTTTCGTCCGCATAACTCTCCGTCTGTACATCTGCCGCCGCATCTGCTGCGGATTCTGCCGTCGTCTCCGCCGCTGTCGTCTGATTTGCGTTGGACGAAAACTTCGAACAACCGGACGCAACAACCATTGCTACCGCAGCACAAAGTATGCTTGCTTTGATCATCTTCTTCATGTTGATTTAAAACCTCTCAAATTTCTTTTATTTTTTATGGCAAATATTCCCTGCGAGAATATGTGTCAATCATAGAATGCCTTGTAGGCAAGATATGCGCTGTACACATCCATTTTGCTGGTCAGCTCGAACGGGGAGTGCATGCACAGCACCGGAACACCCAGATCCACGACGTTGATGTCCTTGCCGGCCACATATTTTGCAACCGTGCCGCCGCCGCCTTCATCCACCTTTCCGAGTTCACCGGCCTGCCACATGACATTGTGGTCATCCAGAATATTCATAATCTGATTCATCAGCTCTGCCGATGCGTCATTGCTTCCGGATTTTCCGCGGGAACCGGTGTACTTGATCAGGGAAACGCCCTTTCCGAGAAATGCGGAATTGTTCTTCTCAAATACCTGCGGGAACGTCGGGTCAAATGCTGCACCGACATCCGAAGACAGGCAAATGGATTTGCGGAGAACCTCACGCACATCCGCATGGTATGCAGCTGCCAGATCTTCAATATAATGCAGCATGTAGTCCGAATTCAGTCCCGTATTGCCGTCGGAACCGATCTCTTCCTTATCCGTGAGAACCGTCACCGTGGTATACTCCGGATCTTTCGCCTCAATCTCCGCGATCAGTGCCGGATATGCGCAGACCTTGTCATCCTGTCCGTAACCGCCGATCATGCTTCGATCGAAGCCGATGTCCACCGGTTTTGCCGCCGGCACGAACTCAATCTCCGCGCGAAGAAAATCTCTCTCCGTCACGCCGTATTTCTCATGGAGAAGTTCCAGTGCCTTTAACTTCACCGGTTCCTTGATCTTGTCATCGGAATCATCCACAAACGGAAGAGATCCGACCACAATGTTCAGATCCTCTCCGGTGATCGCCTCCGACAGTTTCTTTCCATTCTGCTTCGCACCGAGATGCGGAAGAAGATCGGTGATCAGGAACATCGGATCGCCCGGCTCCTCGCCCACGTTCAGTTTGATCACACTGCCGTCTTTCTTTACAAAAACGCCGTGCATCGCCAGCGGAACAGTCACCCACTGATATTTGCGGATGCCGCCGTAATAATGCGGTTTAAAATACGCAATTCCGTCTTTCTCAAAAAGCGGCTGGGCCTTTAAATCCAGTCTCGGGGAATCAATGTGTGCCGCGTTTAACCGGAGCCCCTCTTCCATCGGCTTCCTGCCGAAAGTGGTCATGATCAGGGATTTTCCGCGGTTTACATAATAAACCTTGTCACCCGGCTGATAGGTCTTTCCCTTTTCGATCGGGCGATATCCCGCTTCATCCAGAAGCTTCACGGATTCTTCGGTAAACTCCCTCTCTGTTTTTGCTTTGCCAAGAAAATCCTTATATCCCTCCGCAAAATCATAAGCTGCCTTCACCTGATCCGGTGCCGCTTTTGCTACATCCGGAAATTCCCAGGTGAGTTCTTTCTGAAGTTCCTTTGCTGTCATTTTCTGTTCTTGTCCTTCCTGTCCGGCGTTCTTCTGCCGGATTCTAAGTTTTATTTCAGAAGTGTATCGGAGTCGAGCATCAGAGTAAACGGTCCGTCATTCAGAAGAGATACTTCCATGTGCTCGCCGAATTTTCCGTGCGCAACTTTGTCCGAATACATCCTGCATCGCTCAATGGCGTGCTCATAGAGCCGCTCAGCCAGATCCGGCTTCCCCGCGTGGGTGAATCCCGGCCGGTGTCCCTTCCGGCAGTCCGCGTAGAGCGTAAACTGGCTGACGACGAGAATTTCTCCTCCGACATCCGCCAGTGAGAGATTCGTCTTGTCATTTTCATCCGAGAGGATTCGGAGTTTGCAAACCTTGTCGATCATGCGGTCAGTCAATTCCTCGGTATCCGTGTCCTCCACGCCGAGAAGAATCAGAAATCCTCTTCCGATGGATCCGATCTCTTCACCGTCCACTTTCACATCCGCATGTTTTACCACCTGAAGAACGATCCTCATAAGTTCAGTCCCTTGAAGAGATCGCCCAGCGTCGTGGTCAGTTCTTCGCTGTTTTTGTACTCCGGAACCTCATCGTCCGGTGCCTCTTCCGTCTCAACTTCCTTCATACTGAGGCTGATCTTGCCGTCTTTGAGCGCGATGATCTTAACCGTCACTTTCTGTCCTTCCTGAAGCACGGACGCCGGATTCGCCACTCTCTTTTTACTGATCTGTGACACATGAACCAGTCCTGTCAGTCCGTTGCTCAGTGCGACGAACGCGCCATACGGCATAATGCTCTCGACCGTACCTTCCATCACGGTGCCAACCTTGCATTTTGAGATCTTCGCCTTCTTCGACTCTGCCGCTTTCGCTCTGGCCGCTTCTCTTCCGGAGAGAACCAGACTCTTTTTCTCCTCGTTGACGTCGATCACCGTGACATCCACGGTCTTTCCAACCCACTCATCCAGATTTTCAACGAATGAATCCGTCAGACGGCTTGCCGGGATAAATGCGCGGAATCCGTCTACTTTTGTCAGAACACCGCTCTTAACCGCTTCGGTGATTGTCACCGGAAAGACCGTGCGGTCTTCCTTCATCGCGTTGAATTTCTCCCATGCCAGGGTATTGTTCGCTTCCTTTCTGGATAATACCAACTGGCCGTTTCGCTTATCGGTGCGGATCACGGTAGCGGTAATCTCATCACCGTTGTGAACCTCCGTCAGAAGATTGAATGCCGGATCATTGCTCAGATCCTGCTTGCTGATTCTTCCCTCAGTATAGGTGCCGAGGTCAAGCAGCACTTCCGTCTCACTCACACCGACCACCGTTCCCGTGACGATGTCCCCGGTATGAATCTTCTTGAACGATGCGTCCAGTTCATCGGCAAAATCTGCCATAGTCTTCTCTGCGCCTTCCTGCACGGAGTTCTTAGCGATTTCATCTGACATTTCAGAATACCTCCCCTATTCAATCTACGTTCTCCGCTGTCCGATAATTACAGCTATTCTATCTATATTTAACCACAGATTACCATCGACTACAAGTTTTTTCCCCTGACCTCAGAACCGCGTTATTCCGCACCAGACCGCCATTTTCACCGCTTTTCGTCCGCTCATTTTTCACAGAATATTCACAAAATGTTCCCGAACGAGGAGAAGTACGTTTCGAGAATTCCGGACGTGTTGCGGCAGTCGTCATGTCCGCGAACTGTAATAGGGATGGCAGTTTTGCTGCGGAGCAACGTTCGCGAGCAGCCTTTGTTCCCCCTCAGAATTGACAGGAACTTGCCAGCTTTCACCCCGCTGATCACGGCAGATTAACAGGAGCTTGCCAGCTTTCACCCCGCCGATCACGGCAAAGTGACAGATGCGTTGGCAAAGCACTTTCTACGAAACAGGAAGACCCCGCAGACCAGACTTCCGTTCCGGCCTCCGGGGCATTCCTGTAATATAACGTTATCTTGTTATATTGCTGTATTATTATTTGTCTTATCTTATTATGCTATTTTGTCGTTCTATTCTTCTGATTGCTTTCCCTCAGGAAGAAAGGATGCCTCACGGCTCCGGTTCCTGCGTCTTTTATGAATCAAAGAAGTGCTTTCCGTCATCGGTAACCAGTCGCTCGGTCATCGGATATTCGAAGATCTCTTTCTTATCCGCGTTCGCCTTCAGATATTCCGCAAATTCCCTTGCGTACCATTTTGCCATTCCAAGATTGTGCATCAGCGCAGTGCCACAGTTTTTCGGAGTAGCGCCCGGAACTTCATCTGTCGTCAGAACATCCTCAAACGCTCTCAGAATCAGATCATAGATTTCTCTGGAAGGACGGTCTCCTTTCAGAATCAGATAGAATCCGGTAAGACATCCCATCGGTCCCCAATAGATGATCTCATTCTTCCATTCCGGATCGTTGCGGAGGAACGTTGCGATAATGTGTTCCAGAGAATGCATCGCCGCCACATCAATCACCGGCTCCACATTCGGTTTTTTTACGCGAATATCGTATGTAGTTACCTTTTCTTTGCCCAGCTCGTCTTCACGGCTCACAAAGATTCCCGGAACAATATATCGATGGTCTACAGAAAAACTCGGTATCATATCATTGTCTCCTTTCAGCCTATCCCTACCGGTCTGCTCATCTGCCGAAGCATCCGTCAGACCGTCTATTGTATGTATAACCGTAATTTGTACTGATATTATATGGAAAGATCTTTTCAGTGTCAACGAACGATCATCGTGTCAACGTCCGCATATGGGCTTCCGCTCCCCATCCTTTCATTGTGAATGGAATTAATAAGGGATTTTCCCTGAAACTTCTCATTATAAAAAAGAAAGCCCTGAGGGCACGAGGCCCTCAAGGCTTTCGGAACTTTCAGTTCGTTGTATGAAAGTCGATTTTAAATTAGTATGCACGACCCTGCTTGATCATAGCATCAGCAACCTTCTCGAAGCCGACGATGTTAGCGCCTGCAACCAGGTTGTAGCCAAGGCCATATCTCTCAGCAGCTGCTGCGGAGTTGTCGTGAACACCCTTCATGATCTTGTGGAGCCACTTATCAACTTCCTCACCATCCCAGAACAGTCTCTCGGAGTTCTGGCTCATCTCGAGTGCGGATACGGATACACCACCACAGTTAACAGCCTTAGACGGAGCAACGATCATGTTCTTCTGCTCCATAAGGAACTTCAGAGCCTCGTTGGTTGTCGGCATGTTAGCTACCTCGATGTAGTACTTAACGCCGTTAGCAACGATCTTCTTAGCCTCGTCCATGTCTACATCGTTCTGAGTAGCGCACGGCATTACGATATCAACATCCTTCTGTCCCCACGGCTTCTGGCCTGCGAAGAACTGGCAGCCGAACTTATCAGCGTAATCCTGAACCTTGTTACGGCCGGATGCTCTCATCTCAAGCATGTAGTTGATCTTCTCTTCTGTAGCAATGCCTTCCGGATCGTAGATGTAACCATCCGGGCCAGACAGTGTAACAGCCTTAGCGCCGAGCTCTGCAAGCTTCTTGCAAACGCCCCATGCTACGTTACCGAATCCAGCAACTGCAACTCTCTTGCCCTTGATGTCATCGTTCTCGTGGCCAAGAACAGCCTCAAGGTAGTAAACAGCACCGTAACCAGTTGCTTCCGGACGGAATGCAGAACCACCGAACAGCGGATCCTTACCGGACAGAGCGCCGTTAGCGTAAGAACCAGTCAGTCTTCTCCAAGCGCCGAACATGTAACCGATCTCACGGCCGCCTACACCAAGGTCACCAGCCGGGCAGTCAACATCCGGTCCGATGAATCTGAACATACCTTCCATGAAGGACTGGCAGAATCTCTGGATTTCCTTGTCGCTCTTGCCGTTCGGATCGAAGTCAGCACCACCCTTAGCGCCGCCGATCGGAAGAGTTGTAAGAGCATCTTTGAATACCTGCTCGAAACCAAGGAACTTGATTACAGAAGTGTTTACGTTCGGAGCGAAACGAAGGCCGCCCTTGTACGGTCCGATTGCGGAGTTGAACTGGATTCTGTAACCACGGTTTACGTGAAGAACGCCGTTGTCATCCTCCCACGGAACACGGAAGCAGAAAGCTCTCTCCGGCTCAACCATTCTCTCGAGAATAGCATTCTCTTCGTACTCCGGGTGTGCATCGATCAGCGGGGAAAGGGAGCCAAGAACCTCTTCTACGGTCTGGCAGAACTCCGGCTGAGATGCGTTTTTCTTCTTTACATCGTCGATAACTCTCTGAATGTAAGCGTTCATTGTAATACCTCCTGCGTATTAAATGTTGATCAATGAATTCTATAGTTTAACATTCACATTTTCCGATGTTTTACCGGAATGATTTTGTGAACATTTCCTATCTACGTCGTCATTATATCGCTGTGTTATGTGCGAATCAAATACATATCATGTGATACGGGTTATTTACGTTTGTTTATATTCTACAACTTCCTACACAATGCGACGATATAATGCAAATTTGCCGATTTAAAGTGTTTTAGCGGTTTTTCGTATGTTCCGTCTGCATCTTGTGCCGATTCAGGATATAAGCTACAGAATATACCATATTTTGTTTTGACTGGTCTGACTGCGAACCATTCTCTGCTCAAAGCCACAGGCCGGAACATGCTTCGCAGCTCTCCGTCTTCCGCGATCAGACAGGCTTGTCAACCGCAGGGCAAAGTCTGTAAACGCGGTTTTTGTTTCATAGGGAATTTCGGAGAAATTTCCTATGAAACAAGAAATGCGGCCGGCCCCAGAGGGACCGGCCGCAAGAATCACTGACTTATCCCAAAATTTTTGAAATATCGGTTTTCAAGAATTACAGGAAGTTTGCAAATGCTGTGATGATTGCTGCGTTGAAGAAGTCGATGAACAGAGAACCTACCAGCGGTACTACCATGAATGCTACCGGAGCCGGTCCGTGCTGTTTTACAACTGCAGACATGTTTGCCATCGCGTTCGGTGTAGCGCCCATTCCGAATCCGCAGAAGCCGGATGCCATGGTTGCCGCATCGTAATCTCTTCCCATTACCGGGAATACGACGTAAGAAGCATATGCCCACATGATCACGGTCTGGATCAGAAGGAGTACGATCATCGGAAGAGCCAGGTCAACAAGCTGCCACAGCTTCAGGTTGCACATTGCAAGTCCGAGGAATACAGACAGGCAAACATTGCCGAGTGCATTGATCTCTGTTGTCGGTGTGGAATCGCCCCTTACGTTACGGATGATTGCTGCGCAGATCATCGCACCGATGTAAGCCGGCATTGTAAGAACCATACCGATCAGCTTGGAAACGATGGTTCCGAGACCGATTGCGATAATAATGTAAGCAGCAGCCGGAAGAAGGTTGTCGCCCTTGATATCGCCATCGCCAAGATCCGGAGCATCAGTGGATGTGCCGGTTGCACTTGTCTTCGGCTTAAGGCCGTACTTCTTGATCTTTGCAGATGCGATCGGTCCACCGATCAGGCATCCTGCGATCAGTCCGTATGTTGCGGACGCTACTGCTACTACAGTTGCATTTGCGACACCGAGATCCTCAAGGAACGGTCCGAAGGAACCAGCTGTTCCGTGTCCGCCTACCAGCGGGATGGAACCCATTGCAAGTCCAAGTCTTCCGTCAAGTCCGAATGCCTTTGCGCCGAATCCGCCGACAGCATCCTGTACGCAGCACATCAGAACTGCAAGGATCAGGAAACGGATAACGTCGATTCCGCCCTTCTTCAGCATTCCGAAAGCAGCCATATAACCTACGGAACAGAAGAAACCGGTCATGAATACGGACTGGAGTGTCGTATCCATATCGAACTCAACGACGCCTGCTGCTCTGAGAGCTGCATGTGCGATCGCGAAGATAAAGCCGCCGACAACCGGTGCCGGGATGCAGTATCTTCTGAGGAACTCAATGCGGTCTACCAGGAGCTGGCCGATAACCAGCATGAAAGTAGCAACCGCAGCCGCCTGATACATGTCAAGCTTAACTACCATAATGTTACCCCCCATATGAAATTATGTAACTTTTGTAACTGACCATATCCTAAACATTCATCATCAAAAAACTACAGGATACATCACAATGTTATGGCAAAAATAATTATTTCGCATGGTTATTTTGGATAATCATACTATGTATATTTTCATTTCATAGTGCGATATGCACATACTTTGTTTTTTCTTTATCCAATCCGCACTTTTCTGTAGTCATTTTTCACATCTCATTTTTAGCCAAAAAAATCGGGATCTCCGGAAAACCGGAAATCCCGACAGATCTATTTTTCAGTCGTCCTGTTATGTTGCGGACACATCGTTCCAATATGTTTATTTTCGATGTATATTTTCGATGTTTGTTATCGATGTTTGTTACCGATGTTTATTTGCGGTCCGCTTCCAGCATCAGCGCGTCAATAAATTTCTTGATGCTGACCTTTCCACCGTATCTGCTCTTTCCGCGGATATGATCCATTTCGCTTCGGATCTCCTCGAAGGGGAAGAGGGAATTGGAATACTCGGTAAATGTTTCATTCATGAAGTCCTCTACTCCGAGGTGAGCAAGATTGGACATTCCGACCGAAATCGCACGGCGGATTCTCTGCTCCATATTTTTCGGCGCATCCGAGATAATCTCGCACAGTCTGCCGATGCTGACCGTAGCGATCGGCTGACCGCTGCTCTTCAGATACTCGCAGATCTTTACGATATCCTCCGCACCCTTTTCTCCGGACATGCCGATCCGGTTCAGAATATAGCGGACTTTCTTCTCGTAATCCACATTGGTAACCTCTTTCGAGCGATCGGAGTTGCCGGACATATCAGAGATTTCATTCATGAACATCGTGCGGAGATTGGCGATGGTCTTCTCATTCTTCAGCTGGCTCTCCACATTCTGGATCACACTTTTGACCTCGATCAGATTGATCGGCTTGCTGATGAAGAAGTCAACGCCGGCATCATAGGCTTTTCCGACCATGTCCTTGCTGGACACCTGGGAAATCATGACAAACTTTGCCCGGCAGCCCTTCTCTTTCAGTTCCCGTACAACCTGCATGCCGTCCTTTCCCGGCATCAGGTAATCAATCAGGATCACATCCGGCTTCCGGATCAGGATCTCGTCGATATCCGCGCCGTTTTCTCCGCTGGATCCGCTGACGCTTCCGAGATCATTGTCTTCTATAATATCCTCCAGAATACTGATAACTGAGAGATCATCCTCTACAATGTAGATTTCCATCTTATCCATAATACTTTCCTGCCCTTACTTTCTTCTTATTCTTCTTTCACATCGCCGGTACTGTTTCTGTTTTCCGCGGACGCATAATTCCTCGGTTCGGCCAGAACCGCCTCGGTCATACGATGACCGCCTTTTTCCAGATTATCCTTCGGGATCATGACCGTAAATTCCGTTCCTTCTCCCACCGTGGACACGACAGTGATTACACCGCCGAACTGGTCCTCCACAATGTTCTGCACACCGTTCAGCCCGACACCGCGAAAAATGCTGCCGGTCTTTTCATCGAATTTTGTCGAATACCCCATCCGGAAAATGTTCTGCAGATGACGTTCCGAGATGCCCGGACCGTTATCCCGGACCCGAATCACAATATCTTTCCCGATTTCTTTCTCGTTGATCCAGATCGTTCCCTTTTTCTTGTCGCCCTCAATTGCCTCAATCGCATTGTTGACCAGATTATTCAGAATGGACATCATGGAATAATGTTCCGTCAGACGGAACGGATACGAAATGTTCGTGATAATCTGAATATCAACATTTTTCTTGAGGATGGCATTGTGCATCGTATCTTCCAGAATGGCGATCAGATCCATAAAGCTCATATCCGGACTGGCCGGATCGATCGAGATCTCCTTCTCCAGTCCGGTTATGATGCGAAGATAATCTTTCTTCACTTCATGCACTTCCCGGGCGATCTCCAGTCCCATCCTCTGCATATCGTCGGGAAGCCCTCTTTTCTGAAGCTCCTCATACAGGCGATAGGCGTTGCCCATGACCCGCTCGATCTGTTCGCTGTTGCGGCGCATCAGATACACTTCGCTCTTCAGACCGGTGCTCAGCATAAACAGCCTGCGGTAGCGCCGTTCATGTTCCTCCGTTTTCAAAAGCGCCGAATACCAGCGCGCGCAGACCATCCCGAGGAACACAAGCAGCGAACTGAACAATGCCACGATCGCAAGTCTTGTGAACACGTTAAAGTCTGAATACGCATTGCCCTGCGTCGCCTCTCGCAGCATCACTTCCGTGAAGTTGGAGAGCAGATCGGCGGCAAATGCCACCCATGCAATATTCGCCGGTGAAGCCCCATACCGGTCCTGAACCAGTGCGCGGAATACGAAGCCGTAACATACATAGAAGCATGCCGCCGGGATGTTCATTTCCCAGAGAGATGCTCCGTTCGTTCCCGTAACCGCCAGAATCAGGGTCCGGAAAATATAGATGCACAGCGAGGTGCTCAATGCAACCGGCATAACTCTCAGCTGTTTTCCGATTGTCATCAGGAGAATCGGAAAGAGAATGACTGCCGGAGATATGCGGAAGGAGTTGACAAAAACATTAAAATACAGCTCCGACGACAGCGCTATCACCCCTGCAATCGCCAAAGCCCGCTTCACAT
The DNA here is from genome assembly GCF_000711825.1 of [Clostridium] aminophilum DSM 10710. GTDB lineage: Bacteria > Bacillota > Clostridia > Lachnospirales > Lachnospiraceae > Clostridium_R > Clostridium_R aminophilum. The sequence goes on from NZ_JONJ01000001.1 coordinate 287,489, forward strand.
TTGTCATAGTCTAACCGGCAGTTTCACTGCCGCTCCTGTTTATTTCATTCATTTCATGTATCGCTGACTGCTGTGTAGTAACTTAGTATACTTCCTTTTTCGGCACCTGTAAAGATTATTGTGAGTTTTGCTGTATTATCATGTTATTTTGTAAAATATTTACGCACATCAAGCAGGCGGAGCCCCGGCTGTTCCTGCCGTTGCTCCGCCTGCTCTCTGTTTTCGGGATTTTTCGCTGATCCCGCTGTTATGGATGTTCATTTCTGATTCCGTGCTTTTTGGCAGCGGTTATGATCAGTCGTTTTCCTGAAGAACATATCCCGGAATTACGATATCCGGCTCTTCCATGCGCTTCATTTCCTCGCTGTTTGCATGACCGTGGTCAATGTGCGCGATATCGACGAGTTCAGTGTTGTCCTCGTCATACTTTCCTTCCAGCGCAAGGGCGAGAACCGATGCGGTATCCAGTGCGGTAAGGCACGGAATTCCGAGTTCGACAGCCTTTCTTCTCATCTTTACGGAATCCAGCTGCGGAAGTCTTCCCTTCGCGGAGATGGAGATCACGTAGCTGACTTTTCCGGACTCCATCAGGGAAATGGTATCCGGCTCGCCTTCTTTCGCCTCGCTGATCTTTGCGATGACGCTGGAAGAGATACCTACGCTGTTCAGATACTTGGAAGTGCCCGATGTCGCGTAGATCGTGAATCCCATGGTGACAAACGCCTTGATCAGATTCTTCAGATCCTTCTTTTCCTCATCGCGAACGCTGACCAGAATACCGCCGGAGTGTTTCATCTTAAAGCCCGCTGCCAGCATTCCCTTAAAGAGCGCCTCCTCAAGGGACTTGGAGATTCCCAGAACCTCACCGGTCGACTTCATTTCCGGGCCGAGCTGTGTGTCTACGTCCGGAAGTTTCGCGAAGGAGAATACCGGAACCTTGACCGCATAGTACTTGGAGCACGGATAGAGTCCTGTCTCGTATCCCATATCCTCGAGCTTTTCGCCCATCATGACGCGGGTTGCAAGATCTACCATCGGAACGCCGGTTACCTTGCTGATGTACGGAACGGTTCTGGACGATCTCGGATTTACCTCAATGATGTAAATGGTGTCTTCGTGCAGAACATACTGGATGTTGATCAGTCCCTTGGTATCCATTGCGTGAGCAAGACGGATTGTGTAATCCACCAGACGGTCAATCTGGCTCTGTGTCAGCAAAAAGCTCGGATATACCGCGATCGAGTCGCCGGAGTGAACGCCCGCGCGCTCGACATGTTCCATGATACCCGGAATCAGAACGGTGTCGCCGTCACAGATGGCGTCAACTTCCAGCTCTTTTCCCATCAGGTATTTATCGATCAGGATCGCATTCTCAATCTTGTGGGAGAGAATGATCTTCATGTATTCTTTGATGTCCGCGTCGCTGTAGGCGATGATCATGTTCTGACCGCCGAGAACGTAGGACGGACGCATCAGTACCGGGTATCCGATCCGGTTTGCCGCCTCAAGCGCCTCTTCCTCGGTAAATACCGTTGTGCCCGGAGCCTGCTTCATGTTCAGTTTCTTCAGAAGATTTGCAAATCTACCTCTGTCCTCCGCGAGGTCGATGGAGTCCGCATTGGTTCCGAGAACCGGGATGTTGTTCTCCACCAGCGTCTTGGTCAGGTTGATAGCGGTTCCGCCGCCGAAGGCAACCACACAGCCGATCGGCTTCTCCACACGGATGATGTCCATGACGTCTTCCGGTGTCAGCGGCTCAAAGTAAAGTCTGTCCGCAACGTTGAAGTCGGTGGAAACCGTCTCCGGGTTGTTGTTGACGATGACAACCTCATAACCGGCTTTCTTCAGAGACCATACGCAGTGAACGGAAGCGAAGTCGAACTCGATACCCTGACCGATCCGGATCGGGCCGGAACCGAATACCATGACAACCTTTTTCCCGGAAGCATGCTCTTTAATGAAGTTTTCCGCTTCATCCGCCTCGCCGTAGGTGCTGTAGAAATACGGGGTGCTCGCCGCAAACTCCGCCGCGCAGGTATCAACCATGCGGTAGCTGAACGGCTTGTGCGGAAGATCCTCTTTTCCGGTCAGCTGACGGATCACGCTGTCCGGGAATCCGTAGATCTTTGCCTCATCGTATACTTCATCGGAGTATCCGCCGCACAGATCCTTTTCAATGCGAATGATGTGCTGCAGTTTTTCCAGGAACCACTCGTCCACCATCGTCATGCGGTGGAGTTCGTCGACGGTCACGCCGCGCTTCAGCGCCTCGTAAATCGCGAAGATTCTCTCGTCATCCTGCGCAAGGATCTTTTCCTTGAGTTCCTCATCGGACAGAGCGATGATGGTCTTCATGTTCAGATCATTCTGGGAAATGGCGCAGCCGCGGATTGCCTTGAGGAGTGCCTGCTCAAAGTTTCTTCCGATTGCCATAACCTCACCGGTTGCCTTCATCTGGGTTCCGAGACGTCTCTGACCGTACACAAACTTATCAAACGGCCACTTCGGGAACTTGACAACCACATAGTCCAGCGCCGGCTCGAAGCAGGCCATGGTCTTTCCGGTTACCTCATTCGGAATCTCATCGAGGGTATAGCCGATCGCGATCTTGGAAGCGACGCGGGCAATCGGATAACCGGTCGCCTTGGATGCCAGCGCGGAAGATCTGGATACTCGCGGGTTAACCTCGATTACCGCATATTCTTTACTCTCCGGATTCAGTGCGAACTGACAGTTGCAGCCACCCTCGATTCCCATGGACTGAATGATGTTCAGGGATGCGCTTCGAAGCATCTGGTACTCTTTATCCGCCAGCGTCACCGCCGGAGCGATAACGATGGAGTCACCGGTGTGAATGCCGACCGGATCGAAGTTCTCCATGGAGCAGACGGTGATGACGTTGCCGTTGCTGTCGCGGATACACTCGAACTCGATCTCCTTCCATCCGGAGATACATTTCTCGACCAGAATCTGTGTGATCGGGGAAAGACGAAGTCCCTCCTCCGCGATCACGCGGAGTTCTTTTTCATTATTTACAATACCGCCGCCGGTTCCGCCGAGGGTAAATGCCGGACGGATAATGACCGGATATCCGATCTCCTCCGCCACACGGACGGAATCCTCGATCGTGGTGGTCACTTCCGACGGGATACACGGCTCGCCGATCGCTTCCATGGTATCCTTGAAGCACTGGCGGTCCTCCGCCTTGTCGATGGTCTCCGGATTTGCGCCCAGAAGCTTCACACCGTGTTCCTCAAGGAAGCCGCATTTTGCCAGCTCCATGGACAGGGTCAGACCGGTCTGTCCGCCCAGAGTCGACAGGATACTGTCCGGCTTCTCCTTCAGGATGATTCTCTTGACGGTCTCCAGTGTCAGCGGCTCAATGTATACCTGATCCGCGATCGCCTTATCGGTCATGATCGTCGCCGGGTTGGAGTTGACCAGAACAACATCCAGTCCCTCCTCCTTCAGGGCACGGCATGCCTGTGTTCCCGCATAGTCAAACTCTGCGGCCTGGCCGATGACGATCGGACCGGAACCGATTACCATTACTTTTTTCAGATTCTTATTTAACGGCATTGTGCTTCCTCCTTATTTTGCGGCTTTCATGTTCTCAATAAAACGATCAAACAGGAATCTCGTATCCAGCGGTCCGCTGCAGGCTTCCGGATGGAACTGTACGGTAAATGCCGGGCGGTCTGTGTAATCGATTCCCTCACAGGTGCCATCGTTTACATTGATAAATGACAGCTTCGCGTTGGCCGGAAGGCTGTCTGCCTTTACTTCATATCCGTGGTTCTGGCTGCTGATGTATATGCGGTTGGTTTCAAGGAATTTAACCGGCTGATTTGCGCCGCGATGGCCGAACTTCATTTTTCCGGTTTCCGCGCCCATCGCCAGTGCCATCAGCTGATGGCCGAGACATATGCCGAACATCGGAATCTTTTTGTCTGCCGCCTTGCGGATCTCTGCGATGACGCCGACATTTTCGCTCGGGTCGCCCGGGCCGTTGGTCAGCATGATGCCGTCCGGTTCATATTTCATAAGTTCTTCTGCCGTGGTGGATGCCGGAAGATCGATCACCTCACAGCCGCGCTTCTGCAGTTCGCGGCGAATATTGTCCTTCGCGCCGAAATCCCAGAGGGCAACGCGGAATTTCTTCTCTCCCTCTGCCGGGAAAATCTCGGTCTTTTCCGGAGTGACGGTCTCGACCGCACGGGTTACGCTGAAAGAGCGGATCTCTTCCAAAAGTGCATCCGAATACGGCGGCTCTTTGGCGGTGATCATGCCGTTCATCGCTCCGACCTCGCGGATGATTCTCGTCACGGCTCTGGTGTCGATGCCGCTGATTGCCGGAATGCCCTGATCCTTCAGGAAGGTATCCAGATCTCCTTCGCAGCGGTAGTTTGACGGAGTTGTACACTCTTCTTTTACGATATATCCCGACAGCCAGATCTTTTTGCTCTCAAAATCCTCCGGGATCACACCGTAATTGCCTACCAGCGGAAATGTCTGAATGACGATCTGTCCGTTGTAACTCGGATCTGTCAGTGTCTCAAGATATCCTACCATACCGGTCGTAAAAACGACCTCTCCCGTCACATCATGAACCGGAGCGCCGAAATTCGTTCCTTCAAAGTATCTTCCATCTGCAAGCAGAAGATATACCTTCTGAGCCATCCGTCAACCATCCTTTCTGTCCTTGAAAACCCTTTATTTTGCCAACGGGAAAAAGCACGTTTCGCAGGTTCTGAGAGTTTCATTGCAGCTGCCGGTGTCGCGCAGGCACGGAATCCGGCTTGTCACTCGCGTGAAAAAAAACGCCCATGAAATCGAATTTCATGAACGCTCCTTTCTCATGTTCCACAACATGCTACTCTCTCATACGGTCCCACAAACTGTGTTTCCTCTTTTCCGTTATGCATCATTATTCAAAAAAATGAAAAATTATGCATAAGCGACGCACTATTATTCATAGCGCTTCGCCATATCGCGGTGATTATAACATACCAATTTTAGCGGGTCAAGCCATTTTGTATGGTTTATGTTATGGAAAAATATTAAATTTTTGTTCTGATTCTGAATTTTCTGACATTTATATTATAAACAGATGAAACCGTCTAAAATGGTTCGTGCATAATGGTGCATGATAAATCATTTCTTCAGTCGGAATCGTTCCGGTGCTTTCTCTGTGCTGCATCCGTGGGAACAGGACTCGCAGCCTTGTCCGCACGAACAGATTCCTTTCTTCTTATCAGAAAACACCTTATATACCGCGGCTCCGATCAACAGGATCAGAATTGCCGCCACAATAACATCTGCCATAAATACTCCTTTCCAGAAGGTTGACGCCCCGTCGCCGTTTGCCGCTTCGTTCGTCGTTCCCCTGCATGCGCCGATATTCATCTTTTATGAATCATCCGATTTGCATTTTTTCTTCTTCACGATATTCTCTTATGATACTCTCTTATGATATTTTCTTCCGTTCCATCTCCAGTATCCGGTAGCCCAATGGATCAATTTCATGATGGAGTTTTGTTGAGATCTCGCAGATCACTTCCGGATCGCGGAGAATAAATGAAACCTCTCCCTTCATATGAGAAGCCTCCACTCCGCTCGCTCCCGGTATCGCTTTCCGGACCGCATCTTTCATATGAAGTTCGCACATCCCGCACTGCATACCGTCAATTGAGAGAACAATCCTTCCGTCGACCGGTTCCTTCGAACGGTCATCGAGGATCTCCGTCCCGTTTCGTACCTTCTCGTCCGCCAATTGTCTCTTTTTCGCCGGATCCCGGAAAAAGCCGACCAGCGCGCGAACGCCAAGAAGGAACATTCCGCCGAGCACCGTAAGCACTACGGCATCTGTTTGATTTATCGGTATATTTAAGTTTACCATAACTATCTCCGTTCTGATTCCTGTTTTTCTCTCATGCTGGTTTCCGGTTTCTCACCTGCAGGTCTACGGTTACCGGTTATCTATCATACCGTTTTTCCGTCGCTGCAGCCTTTTGCCTCTGCAAATTAGAGTATTCTAACCGTTTTATCTGCATTCCCCGGCGGCAATTAGTCTATTTTAACTATTTTTTATATCCTTTTTATCCTCAAAAATCGCAATTTTAGTCTGCACTAATTTAGCATTTTCTAATTCTGATTAGTTAAATCTATTTTGTGTTATTGTATTCTATCTTCCTGTTTCAATTCTGTCAACCCTTCCTGCTTTCCGCTGTTCTGTGATATAGTATTTCGGAGGCTTTGCCCTCGTTCGTTATTAGACACAGATTCTTTTCCGGAAAGGTCCTGATATGAATTCTTCCAATGAAAAGGACGGCATTCTCAGCCGTCTGCCCGATGCCTCGCTCTCCGGAGCACAGATCAAAACAATCGCGATGATAAGCATGACGGTCGATCACATCGCCGCCATCATTTTGTCAAAGCTCACGCCGGAAATGACCGGATTCCTGTATCCGGCCATCCCCTGGATCATTTTCTTCCTGCGTGCCGTCGGGCGAATCGCTATGCCGCTGTACTGCTTTCTTCTCGTGGAGGGTTTTGCGCACACCCGGCACCTCCGGCGCTATATCGCCTCCGTCGCCGTGTTTGCCGTCCTCTCGGAGATCCCGTTTAATCTGGCTTCCACCGGCGAGCTGTTTTTTCTCTATAAAAACAACACGCTTTTTACGCTGCTGATCGGCCTCATCTTCATGTCCCTCGATCAGCGGATTCTGGCGAACGCCGAATCCCCCCATCAGGTATACATTCTCCGGATGGCCGTTTTTACCGCCGCCTGTCTTCTCGCACAGTTCACGTTCTGTGACTACGGAGCCGTCGGTATCCTTCTGATCGGCGCTTTTTATATTCCGTACACCGCTCCGGCGTCCCGCAACCAGCTGGCCGGCGTTGTCATGGCCATCGAATCCGTGCAGTTTCTCTGCTCCGCGGCGCTCGCCCTCATTCCGATCTCACGGTACGACGGAACACGGGGCAATATCCGTCACCCATACTTCTTCTATTGTTTTTATCCGGCGCACCTGCTCGCGCTGACGATGATTGCACGGGCGCTTTTTCCGCTCTCCGTATAAATGCCCAACTTGAATATCCAACTATAATGTCAGGCTTTAATATCAAGCTTTAATATAAAGTTAGATATTAAAGTCAGGTTTTAATATCAGATTGAAATATCAGACTGAAATGTCAGACTGAAATGTCAAACTGAAATGTCAAACTATAATGTCAGGCAAAAAAACTGCGGAGAAACGGTTCCGCCCCGGTCTCTTCCGACGCGGCACCGCCTCAGCGCAGTTTTTTTGTTTCTTCATTTATTCCTTCCGTTATTCTTTTAAATATCCCGTCAAATATTCTATCAAAGCCAAAACACATCCCGGTATCAATACCGTCCGCTGAAAACTTCATGGTTTTTCCAGCGAACGACGTTGCGGTGGAATTCCATCGCCGACCAGATGAGCGCAAGTCCGGCGGCAATCGCCAGAGAGCACTGAAGCGTCCTGTTGGCATAATCCGCCGCGGCCGCGGTATCACCGACCACTACGGCTTCCATCGCGTGATACAGGCTTCCGCCCGGAACCAGCGGGATCATTCCCGGAATATAGATGATCGTCGCCGGAGTGTGAAGACGTCTCGCCGCGATCTCCGAATACAGTTCCGTCGCCGCCGACGCGGCAAGACTCGCAAAAAAGAGATCCCACCCGAGATGAACTCCGAAAAGATACGTCGCCCAGTCGATCAGGCCGCCGACTGCCGCCGCAAGGAGAAGACCTTTTCTCAGGCGATACAGCATCGCAAATCCAAGAGAAGCAAGGAATGCCGTAAACAACTGTGTCACTTCAAAACACTCCATCACATTCCTCCTGTCAAAACCATCGCAAACATAAATCCGCATGCCAGAGATCCCGCAATCAGAAGGCACTCGATAATCCGCAGTACGCCGGCGAGTGTATCTCCCACCAGAATATCGCGCACGGCATTCGTAATCGCCATTCCCGGGATCAGCAGCATGATCGCGCCGATCGTGATCATATCCACATGAAACCGTGCCGCTTTTCCGAACAGGCTGATCAGGAAGCCGCTCACCAGCGAGGCGATCAGGTGGAACGCCATGCTGTTCGGAAACAGCGATGTCAGTTTCCGCTGCATCCACGCAATCAACAGACCGGCAACGGCTGTCGCGCCCGCATCATTCAGGTCACCGCCGAAAAACAGGGCAAATGCCGCCGCTCCCAGAACACTTCCGGCATAAAAACCGGCCGCCGGTGCCTTTTCCTCACGGATCTTCGCCACTTCCCGGTGAAGCACGGCCGCCGGAATCGGATTGCGGCAACATATCCGGCTCAGTTCATTCAGTTCTTCCAGCTTGGTAAAATCCGTCGAGCAGCCGGTCAGAATCCGCCGGGTTCTCGTCACCTCAAGATTTCCCGGATACTGCAGTGTCACCGTAATATTCGAAGAGATCGCAAAAATATTGGTTCGGAGCGCGCCGTACGCCTGTCCGAGGCGCATGATGGTATCTTCCACCCGGCTGATCTCTGCTCCGCAAAGGAGCAGTGTCTCTCCGAAATCCATAAAACAGTGAACGAGGGCGATCAGATCATCCGCCGTCTCCGGGATAATCCTTCCGTCATCGATCATTTCAACTCTTTCCACCTTGTTCCTCCTGTCACTCCGGTTCGTCTTTCCGGAGTCCAGTGTCTCTGTTGCTCTTTTGCCCCGATTCCCGTTTTCACGCGAGCATCAGAGCCTCGATCGCTTTTCCGCACTCGGATGTGGAAGCGGAACCGCCCATATCCGGTGTCAGATCCCGGTGCTCGCGGAGAAGCGTCGCGATTGCCCCAAGAGCCCGGTCGGCCTGATCTTTATGTCCCAGAAATTCCAGAAGCTGCGCCGCCGACCATACCGAGGCGAGCGGGTTTGCAATGCCCTGTCCCGCAATATCCGGCGCAGAGCCGTGAATCGGCTCAAACATCGACGGGAAAGTGCGGTCCGGGTTGAGGTTTGCTCCGGCGGCAAGTCCCATTCCGCCGGAGATCGCCGCGCCGAGATCCGTCAGGATATCGCCGAACAGATTCGACGTGACCACGATGCCGAAGCGCTTCGGGTCCTTCACCATAAACATCGAAGCGGCATCCACCAGAAGATGCCTCTTCTCGACGTCCGGATAGTCCTTCCCGACTTCCTCGAAGATCTGATCCCAGAAGACCATAGAATAGTTCAGCGCATTGCCCTTGCTGATACTGGTCAGAGATTTCTTCTCTTTTCTCGCGAGATCGAACGCATACCGGATCACTCTCTCGCAGCCCTTTCTGGAAAAGACACTGTCCTGAATGACCACTTCCTGCGGCGTATCCTTGTACAGCCAGGAACCGGTTCCGTAATACTCCCCTTCGCTGTTCTCGCGGATAAAGATCATATCGATGTCTTCCGGCTTTACCCCCGCCAGCGGGCAGGGAGCCCCCGGGAGGAGTTTCACCGGACGGACATTGATGTACTCGTCAAATCCATGGCGTATCTTCAGAAGAAGATCCCGGAGTGAAATGTGATCCGGCACGCCCGGAAATCCGACTGCACCGAGAAGAATGGCATCATATGCTTTCAGCGTATCAAGAGCATCCGCCGGCATCATTTCCCCATTCTTCAGATAATACTCACATCCCCACGGGAAGGTGTCAAAGTGAAATGAAAAGGTTCCGTCTTTTTTTGCTGCGGCGTTCAGAGTCCGTACCGCTTCATCCATAACTTCCGGACCGATTCCGTCTCCCGGGATCACTGCGATTCGATATTCTTTCATACTTCCATTCGTCCTTTCTTCCTGTCTTCCCGTGTATATTTCCCGTGAATATCGAGGTTTGTCTCTTTCGGAATTATTCTTTTCGTTTTTCCGGTTTTATCGCCTCTTTTTTCGCGGTCTTTCTCACTTAATCCGCATTGGATCCCGATACTTTTTGTGTGGATTCCGCATCATCTTCCGGTTTATTTTCTTTTTCGGACACTTCATCCGCAGTTTCTTCCGCACTGTCTGTACATTCTTCCGCCGTATCAGCATCCGAATCGGTGTCCATGTCCGCGTCCGCAGCAACCATGTGCGCGATCTTTCCGAGCGTTCCCATGTTCGAGGTGTCCACCCGATGGATGTCTTCTTCCGCAACGCTGCGGTCGCCGTCATCTGCAGCCGGGTTTGCCGCTATGGCTGCGGCATTTTCCTCGCGCTCCGCCTTCTTCGTCTCTTCTTCCTCGATCTCTTCCGCAGTCGGTTCCGGTACATACTCTTCCGGATGTTCCTTCGCTTCAGCAATTCTCTCCTCGATAAACCGGATAAACTCCGCCTCTTCTTCCTGACTTTTGAAAGCGCTGCGGGCCACGAACTGAATCTGCTTCGGCTGCTTGATCAGAATCAGCCGGTCGATCATCTCGACTCCGCTGAGCTGAGAGTAGCTGATCACCTGATGCGTCGCATCCTGATTGATCGCCTGCTGCGCTTCGGTGGTGATGGAGATTCTCTTCTCATCCGCGACAAAATGCACACGCGGAAATGCATTGAAATTCTTCATTCTCTGCAGTCCGCTCCGCTTCCAGAGCGCTCTCTCAACCGCCCGATCCGATGAAGTGTATCCCATCACAAATACCACACCGATGGCCAGAAGAATCGTCGGCAGAAGCTTCTGAAAATTCAGTCCGGCAGACATATATCCCTGAATCAGCAGGATTACCGCCACACCGGCGCTGAGCACATATCCGACGTATTTTCTGGTCTTGCTGGTATTGTGAACCACATTCCAGTGAAACCAGTTCCGAAAATCCTCTTCCTGCAGCACGTAATTCAATTCCTTAACCATGTTTCCTCTCCTCTTCCTGTCTCTTCTGTAAGCGTTCGGAACGCAGGCAGATACGCCTCCTCATACCGGTCATACCGGTCCTATTGGTCCTATCGGTCCCATTTTCTACCTGCAGATGTACCTGCAGATGATGCGACTTGCCGGTTCGTTCTCCCCGGTGCTCTCTGTCATCATCTGTTGCCATGCATTCAGCGCCGTTCCGCGCATCCCGTGATCCCGCGGATCACGCTAATAATTCTATCACGTTCCATGTCCGATTCCTATCGTAAAGAACCATGCTTTTTCAAATCCCGCATGATGCAGAACCCGGCAGCACGCCTCCACCGTCGCGCCGGTCGTATAGATGTCATCCACGATCAGAATTCGCTGCACACCGTGGCGCTGCATGGCCTTCGCGAGCACCGGATCAGCGGAAAATGCCGCCGTCAGGTTTTTCAGCCGCTCACTCGGCGTAAGATTCTTATTCGGAACCGTCTTCCGGCTTCGCCGAAGAAGCTCCGTTTCCACCGGAATCCCCAGCCGCTTTCCCAGCCGGTCCGCCAGTAGTTCCGCCTGATTGAACCCCCGCTTCCGGAGTCTCGCCGGATGGACCGGGACCGGAATCAGCACATCCGGCCGGATCTCCCGGATTCGTCTTCCGCACCGCCTTGCCGCCTCATCCGCATAATAATCCAGATACTCCCGCTTGTTGTGATATTTGATCCGCGCGATGGAATCGGCCGCCGGCCCCTCATAATTCAGCAGAGAAATCCCCGCCTCAAAGGACCTGGTGCGCCGCAGGCAGTCCCCGCAGTACTCCCGGTCCGGGTCTTCCAGTGTCTTGCCGCATTTCTTGCAGCATGGCTCATGGACAAACGAGATCACCGACCGGCATTCGGGGCATATGAGTTCGCCCCTCGGACGCACAATGTCATCACAGATCGGACATCGCCGCGGAAATACCAGACCTGTCAGTTCTTCCCTCCAGTTCATGCCGCTCCTTTCCGCGGCGTTCTCTCCCGCCGCATTCCCGGCTTATCCGGTTCACTCTTTGCCCGGTTCGCGTTTCACCCTGCGCGCCATCTTCCCCGTGACGTCCTGCCGTGTTCACGGATGTCCTGTTCTCGCGCTGCCCGGTTCACGCATTATCTTTTCCCGTTTTACCCCGTTTCGCCTTCCGCCCTCACAGGCAGATCTCCATGATCCGGTCTTTCAGGCCGGAATACCGCTTCTGCTCCATCGCATTCTCCGCCATGGAGGCAAATGCATCCGGAAGTCCGACGATGCAAACGCAGGATTTCGCTCTTGTCACTGCCGTGTATATCAGATTCCTCGTCATCAGAACGCGCGGTCCCGACAGCACCGGAACGACCACCGCCGGGTACTCGCTTCCCTGTGACTTGTGGATCGTGATCGCATAGGCATGCTCCAGCTGGTCCAGATCACCGAAGGCATATTCCACCAGATGTCCTTCATCGAATTCCACCGTGATCAGTTCCGCCGGCAGATTAATCTCCCGGACAATCCCCATATCGCCGTTGAAAATTCCGGTTCCCTCTTCGAGAATCACGCCGCCCCGGCCGCGCCGTTTCCACTCGATCTGGTAATTGTTCTTGATCTGCATGACCTTGTCGCCCTCGCGGTAAAGCACATCCCCCATCTCTTTTTCCCTTTTGTCCGGCGATGCCGGATTCAGGTACTGCTGGAAAATGCGGTTCAACCGCTCCACGCCGAGCGCCCCTTTCCGCATCGGCGTCATAATCTGGACATCATAGACGCCGCTTTTGACGTAACCTGGGAGTTTATCCCTCACAAGAGTGATCATGCAGTTGATGATCGCATTGGCGTCCGTCCGCTTCAGGAAGAGGAAGTCCTCACTCCGCTTTCCGAGATCCACCGGCTGCCCCTCATTGATCTTGTGGGCATTCACGATGATATCGCTTTTGGCCGCCTGGCGGAAAATGTGCGTCAGCCGCACAACCGGCACGCAGGCGGAGCCAATGATATCGCGCAGGACATTGCCCGGTCCGACACTCGGCAGCTGGTCGACATCGCCCACCAGAATCAGTCTCGTGCCGACGCTGACCGCCTTCAGCAGGGAATGCATGAGCGCGACGTCCACCATCGACATCTCATCGATGATAACAGCATCGGCCTCGAGAGGGTTGTCCTCATCCTTTTCAAAATGCATGGTACTCCGGCCTTCCAGCGCCTGATTGGTCCGGTCTTCCTCGTCCGGAATGCCGCTGATCTCTAAAAGGCGGTGAATGGTCTTCGCCTCCCGTCCGGTTGCCTCCGTCATCCGCTTTGCCGCGCGTCCCGTCGGCGCCGCCAGGAGAATCTTCATGTCCCCCTGTTCAAAATAACTGATGATCGCATTGATGGTTGTCGTCTTACCGGTTCCCGGTCCGCCCGTGATCACGAGAAGGCCCCTGTTTACCGCCTGAACCACCGCCTGAATCTGAAGTTCATCCAGCGTGATTCCGTCCCGTTCCTGAATGATCGCCAGATTCTTCCGGATCTCCTCCTCCGGTTCGTTTCCGGATATATTCAGATCGTGGAGCATCCCCGCGATGCCGTTTTCCATGTAATAGAACCGTGATGCATAGACCATGCGCTCCCCGTCCGGGCGGAGTTTGACCACAATCCGCTTGTCGATCTGCATATCCATCAGATGTTTGTCGATCAGGTCCACGTCAACGCCGAGAATCTCAGCCGCCTGCGCGCGCAGTTCCGACTCCGGCAGACACGTATTTCCGTTCACCGAAGCCTGCACCAGCGTGTACAGAATGCCGCTGCAGATCCGGAAATCAGAATCCACGGCGATGCCGGCCTTCGCCGCGATCTCATCCGCCATGCGGAACCCCACACCGCTGATATCATCGGCGAGCTTATACGGATTCTTCTGCAGAACCGTGTAAACCATCGGGCCGTATTCTTTATAGATCTTCACCGCGAGATTCATGGAAATGCCGTATCCCTGCAGGAACATCATGGCCTGCCGCATTTCCTTTTTCTCCTCGACCTGATCGGAGATCTCCATCGCCATCCGCTCGCTGATGCCTTTGATCTCCGCGAGACGCTCCGGCTCTTCCTCCATGATCCGGAACGTATCCTGCCTGAATTTTTTAACGATACGCTTGGCAAGCGCCGCTCCGATCCCCTTGATCGCGCCGGACGCCAGATACTTTTCCATCGAGACCGTATCTTCCGGCGCCAGGATCTCGTAGTGTTCCACCTGAAGCTGTTCGCCGTATACCGGATGCACGGTCATCGAACCGGAAGCGTCGATCATCTCGCCTTCCGACAGATAGGAAAATGTCCCCACAAGAATATATTCTTCCCCGTCATCCGCTCCGGATACGCTCATGACCGTATATCCGTTCTCTTCATTCCGGAACTTAATCTTTTCGATGTAACCCTTCACCTGCGCCATGTCTTCTCCCATCTTTCCCGGGACTGCCTCCCAAAAGACAAACGAAGGGAAAATGTCTCCGTCTACGCCAGACCTCTTGTAAAAGGTCCGGCAAAGGGGACATTTTCCCTGAAAATTACAATTTATCAGATGTTACGATCAAAACTCTCTCTTGGAGTGCGGATCGCCGTGGAGGAACTCGATATACTTTCCGGTTCCGATCGCAACCGCTGTCAGCGGATCGTCGGCGATCATCGTATTGATGCCCGTCTTCTCAAAGATCAGCTGATCCAGACCGTTCAGGAGAGATCCGCCGCCCGTCATCACAATGCCTCGTTCAAAGATATCAGCCGCAAGCTCCGGCGGAGTTCTCTCAAGGACATTGTGTACCGCATCGACAATCTGCATTGCCGGCTCACTCAGCGCCTCCAGCGTCTCGTCGGAGGTAACCATGATCGTCTTCGGAAGACCGGTGACAAGGTTTCTTCCGCGAACCTCCATCGTGATCACTTCCGGTCTGCGGAATGCCGCACCGATATTAATCTTGATCTCCTCCGCGGTTCTCTCACCGATCAGAAGGTTGTGTTTCTTTCTCATATAGCGCACAAGCGCCTCGTCGAAATCGTCTCCGGCCACTTTGATGGAAGTGCTGACTACCGTGCCGCCGAGGGAGATGACCGCGATATCGCTGGTACCGCCTCCGATGTCGACGATCATGTTTCCGCATGCCTTCGCGATGTCGATTCCGGCACCGATCGCAGCGGCAACCGGCTCCTCGATGATCGATACGTCACGCGCACCTGCCTGATAGGTCGCATCCTCAACAGCCTTTCTCTCGACCTCGGTCGCATTGCTCGGAATGCAGACACAGATTCTCGGCTTGCGGAGCGTTCTCTTTCCGACCGACTTGGTGATGAAATACTTCATCATCTTCTCGGTTACCGTGTAATCCGAAATAACGCCCTTCCGCAGCGGACGAACCGCTACGATATTGCCCGGTGTTCTTCCGATCATCAGGCGGGCCTCTTCACCGATCGCCATGATCTTGTTGGTCTCGCGATCGATCGCCACAACGGACGGCTCTTTCAGTACAACGCCCTTACCCTTAATATATACAAGAATGCTGGCGGTGCCCAGGTCAATTCCGATATCATTGGACATCATCTTTCTCATCCTCCTAAACGAAAACAAATATACATGAACGCTGTTTTTCCGCGTTTACTATAATATTTCACAGACTAAACCGAATATATTATAAACTCTTGCCATCGCTTTTTAAAGAAGAAATTTCACCGAAAGCCCCGTAAATGCTTAAAAATTCATTACAATACGGCCCTCAGGCGGCCTTCCGCCTCCCGCTCCACTCCCAGGCAGTGAACCTGACACCATCAGCTCGCCGACACCGGTCACCGCAAGCCGTCTGTATCGTCCGGCGTCATTTTTACGGCAGTAACACGCGAGCGGGGGACCGGACGAACCGGTCCCCCGCAATGCAGGAAATATTAGAATTCTTTCTTATCTCTCCGGCGGCTGTCCCCCGACGGAGTTTCACAGAGTTACGCCTTGTCTCCGTTCCCCCAGCCGTTCTGGGCAAGCATCCGTCTTGTCGCGGTCAGAACCGTGAAGATCAGGATGGTGTGCACCGGAAGCTGGACCAGATTCGAGATGATTCTGGACGGAAGAAGGGCAATGATGGCTTTGTTATAGAGCATATTCAGCCAGATGCTGTTCAGTCCCACATTGACAAAGATCTTGACAATCAGGTTGGCGATCAGAACTCTCGGAATCGTGATCTTGTGCTTATAGAACGCGTATCCGTAGATCAGGCCGCCCATCGCTGCGCTGACGGTAAATCCCGGAAAGAACGGTCCGTCCGGATTCACCATCCATTTCAACACATCGACAACAGCGCCAAAGATTGCTCCTACTGCCGGTCCGAACATCATATCAATCACACGGTTCGGGACGCCGGAGATTCCAACCTTGATGTACGGGCCGATGTGGATTGTCGCCACGCTTCCAAGAACAATCGCCAGAGCGATCATCAGGCCGCAGATGACTACATTTCTCACCTGTCTCAGCTCACGGATCGAGCGAATCCATGTGAGGCTCACACTTTGTGTTCCCATCTTGGTTCCTCCTAAATCATAAACAGATCAAAGTCCGCAGCGGAACTTTGGTCCCCTCTTCTCTCAATTCGAGGGACAAACTATGTTTCCGTCCGGCAATGGTCCGCCGGACGGGATCGCGCGATAAACGCGATAACTCAGATAACTTACTTCGTATGAGATCAGAACAGTCCGGTAATCTTACCCTCGTCGTCTACATCGATATTCTCTGCAGCCGGTACCTTCGGCAGACCCGGCATGGTCATGATGTCGCCGGTCTTTGCTACCAGGAAGCCTGCACCTGCGGAAACCTTTACCTCGCGGATGGTGATCTTGAAGTCTCTCGGAGCGCCGGTCAGGTTCTTGTTGTCGGAGAAGCTGAACTGTGTCTTAGCCATGCAGATCGGCATCTTGTCAAAGCCAAGTTCGGTCAGTCTCTGGATCTGCTTCTTTGCCTCAGCGGTAAAGGTTACGCCGGCTCCTCTGTAGATCTTTGTAACGATATCCTTAACCTTGTCCTCAATGCTCTCGTCCAGATCATATGCGAACTGGAAGTGGTTGTTTGCGGTATCCTCGCAGAGTCTTACAACCTCTTTTGCAAGTTCCACGCCGCCGTCGCCGCCTTTGCCCCATACTTCGGACAGGCAAACATTTACGCCGAGTTCCTTGCACTTATCCTCGATCAGCTTGAGCTCTTCCTCGGAATCGAACGGGAAACGGTTGATGGCAACCACTGCCGGAAGACCGAATACCTTTGTCACGTTCTCCACGTGCTGCAGAAGGTTCGGAAGTCCCTTCTCCAGAGCTTCGAGGTTCGGAGTGTTGAGATCTGCCTTTGCAACGCCTCCGTGATGCTTCAGAGCGCGAACGGTTGCAACGATAACAACCGCATCCGGCTTAAGTCCTGTCATTCTGCACTTGATGTCGCAGAACTTCTCTGCGCCGAGGTCTGCACCGAATCCTGCCTCGGTAACCGCGTAATCATTGAGCTTTAATGCCAGCTTGGTTGCCAGAACGGAGTTGCAGCCGTGGGCAATATTTGCGAACGGGCCGCCGTGAATGAAGGCCGGTGTGTGCTCCAGTGTCTGAACCAGGTTCGGCTTCAGAGCATCCTTCAGAAGAGCTGCCATAGCGCCCTGTGCGTGAAGATCGCCTGCGGTAACCGGCTCGTTGTCTACGTTGTAGCCGATGATCATCTTGGAGAGTCTTTCCTTCAGATCGTGAATGTCGGTTGCAAGGCAGAAGATCGCCATGATCTCACTTGCAACAGTGATGTCGAATCCATCCTCGCGCACACGTCCGTCGGTTCTCTTGCCGAGACCGTTGATGACGTTGCGGAGCTGACGGTCATTCATATCGACAACTCTCTTCCATGTGATGCGCTTCGGATCGATGCGGAGAGCATTGCCCTGGAAAATGTGGTTGTCGATCATTGCAGCCAAAAGGTTGTTTGCTGCGCCGATTGCGTGGAAATCGCCGGTGAAATGAAGGTTGATCTCCTCCATCGGAACGACCTGTGCATAACCGCCGCCTGCTGCGCCGCCTTTTACGCCGAATACCGGTCCAAGGCTCGGCTCACGGAGAGCAGCCGCTACCGTCTTGCCGATCTTGTGAAGGCCGTCTGCCAGACCAACGGATGTGGTGGTCTTTCCCTCGCCGGCCGGCGTCGGAGTGATGGCGGTAACCAGAACCAGCTTGCCATCCGGCTTATCCTTCAGATCCTTCAGAAGATTGTAGCTGATCTTTGCCTTGTCGGTGCCGTACTGCTCGATATACTTGTCATCGATTCCTTCGTTGTGCGCGATCTCGGTGATGTTTAACGGTGTCGCTTCCTGTGCGATTTCGATATCTGTCTTCATATACGTTTCCCCTCTTCTTTGCTTTCTTCCAATGTTGTCTATTTTAACGTCCGTCCTTCCTCCCCGGAATCCGCCGCGCCCCCACACAGCGATGAATTTATCTCCGGAGGCGGAGCGGAACCCGTTTCTTCCTCGCATTCCGCCCGTCTTCCGGAATGTCCGTCCGGACCGTCATGTACTGTCTTAATAGAGTTTGTCAGAAAGATCGCTCATTCCGAGGATCTTCTTCTCCTCTTCAATGGCTGTCTTCTCTAACTTCTCAATCTTTGCGGTGTACTCTGCGACAAATGCCTCATCCTTGATGGAACCGAGGTTGATCTTGACATTCAGCAGCGCGCCGATGACTGCGGTTCTCGCCATCATCGCGGATACCAGGCCGTCGGTTACCGCATTGGTGTTGCCCTTTGCGACAACTGCCTCAGAGATCTCGAAGATCTTTGCA
Source organism: [Clostridium] aminophilum DSM 10710 (assembly GCF_000711825.1). GTDB lineage: Bacteria > Bacillota > Clostridia > Lachnospirales > Lachnospiraceae > Clostridium_R > Clostridium_R aminophilum. Next base: position 306,139 of record NZ_JONJ01000001.1, read on the forward strand.
GCGGTCTCTGCGCATTCCATCGGAACCTTTGCAGCGGCCTTCAGACCTTCCTGCATCTTTGCCTTTCTGGCCTCTTTCTGCTCCTCGGTGTCCTTCGGCATACCGATGGCTTCCATGTAAATGTTGAAGGAAGAGCTGTCCTTGTCGATGTCCTCAATGAGCTCTTTGCGAAGGGCATCTGCCTTCTGCGCAAGAACCTTCATTTCTTCCTCAACTGCCTCATATTTCTTCTTGCCGACAGTCAGATTGGCAACCATTCCTGCCAGAGCTGCCGCCAGAGCGCCCGCATTGGCGGAAACGCTGCCGCCGCCCGGTGCCGGTGCATCGGAAGCGGTCAGATCCGCAAATCCCTCTACTGTCATATCCTTTAAAAGTTCAGCCATGATTAGTTCTCCTCTTCCTCGTCCTCAAGCAGCCAGTTCTCCATGATCTGCTTCTGCGGATCGAACTTCATCGGTCCGAAGCAGCAAGCCTGCAGATAATATGCAGCGCAGTCGATCAGGCACTCCATCGGAACTACGCCGACGATCTCACTCTCGATGACATTTACGCCATAACGTCTTGCTTCCATCTTGACTGCCTCGAATGCGCGATAAACGGCAGTCTTCTGATAGTTTACTAAATTCATGGATACCTGCGCAACCGTCGGTCTGCCGGTATAGTGATCGTTCAGTTCTACGCCGATTGCCTTGATGAAATGATATCCGCCGCGGATGTTCTTCACTGCGTTGGCGATCGCATTTGCAATCTCCATGTTGTCGGTGTCAAGGTTGATGTTAAATGCGATCAGCGGCATTCTTGCGCCGATGGCAACAACACCTGCGGTCGGATGGATGTGATCCGGTCCGAAATCCGGTGTCCACAGTTCCTTATCCTGCATCTTCTCAGCCATGCCCTCGAACTGGCCCTTACGGATCTTTGCAAGGTTCTGACGGTGCGGAGCGCTTGCGGAATCCTCATACAGGAATACCGGAACGCCGTACTTCTCGCCGACTTCTTTTCCGAGCTCTTTTGCGATGGCATCTGCCTCTTCTACGGTAGTATTGCGGCACGGGATAAACGGTACAACATCGACAGCGCCCATTCTCGGATGCTGACCCTCATGATGAGTCAGATCGATCTCTGCTACAGCAACGCCGAAGGAATCGAGAACCGCGTTCTTCAGAGCTTCCGGCTCGCCGACAGCGGTGATAACGCAGCGGTTATGGTTTGCGTCTGTCTGGCAGTCCAGAAGTCTTACGCCCTTTCTGTTCTTGAAGCAGGCAGCAATCTTTGCAACCTTCTCCATGTCGCGGCCTTCACTGTAATTCGGTACTGTCTCAAGTAACTTCTTCATGATCTCCTCCTAAAACTTTCTTATATGTAATAAAAATATTTATTGCTCCATTTTCTTTTTCAGAGCTTCCATATCTTTTTTGACCTGCGCCTCTGCTTCCTCTTCGCTCCGCGGAATGTAGTGAACCGCTGCGGCAACCGCCAGCGTGCTCTCCGCGGCACTGGCCTGCCAGCTTGTCTCACGGAAGTTTCCGGAAAGCCGTAAGGTGTCGCCGCACTCAATCCTGTGCTCTTTGTCGTCTTCATCCTTCACAGTCAGTTTTCCGCGATAGCAGTAAACCATCACCTCATCCGGCGCCGGAACATCCTGCACCAGCATGCTGAACAGATCGACGGACTCACCGGGCTGCATGCGCAGCGGAACGACCGTTCCCTCACAGACGCCCTTTCGGAGCATCAGGTTAAAGTCGGTTACCTTTCCGATGCTTACCGTCTTATCCCCGCCGTCAAACCGGTGCGGCGTAAACTCCGGAAGATCGATCATCCGCTCCCCGTTATGAGAGAGACTGATGTCGCCGCTCAGCGTCATAATGATCCGATTGTAATCCGGAAGACTGGTGAACTCGCTTTCCTCGACATCCACCGTAGCAGAACTGAGTCTCCAGAGAAAATCCCGGTCCGCATATTCGCTTCCCTTCGGCGCAATGCCGATCTCTGTCGTTTTTCCTCCGCTCCAGTCTGTTGTCTTGTAATCGTCTCGGTGGACAACCTGTGAAATGTAGAATGCCATCGATTCTTTCCCTCCCTCAGCCGGCTTTTCCGTCCGGCCGTTCTTTATGGTGCTATTATATTCTTTCGAATTGTCAGAATACATGGTTTTCGTTTTGCAAACTACACCGATCGCTGAACAAATGAAAGCAGAAAGTTCCGTTGTCTTTACAAATTTTATTTACCTTTTTGACGAATATGAGTTAAAATAGAGAAGTATATTTCACCGTGCCGGCAAATACCGCGCCGCGGTGATCGCACGGAAAGGCAGTTCAAATCATCATGGATAAGACCGACATCAAAATCATCAATATTCTTCAGCATGACTGCAAAACCCCGACCCGCGAAATCGGACGTCTCGTCGGTCTGACCGCTCCGGCGGTTTCCGAGCGGATCAGCAGACTCCGCGATACCGGCGTCATCGAGGGATTTCACGCCCAGATCGATGACTCCAAACTCGGAACCGGCATCAATGCCTTTATTCAGGTCAATGTCGCGCCGCGCGAGTATGACAATTTCTGTCTCTTCTGCGAACAGGAACCGTCGATCATCGAACATCATCACATCGTCGGCCTGAATAACGCTCTTCTGCGCATCCGTGTGCGCAACTCCAATATGCTGGACCAGCTACTCGAAAAGATCCGACATTACGGTCTTTCCAATACAGCGATCGAGCTTTCCACATACTTTAGCCGGAAAGATTTTTCGGTTGACGAGACCGAGTGATCCTGTAATACATTCCGATTCAAAGACCGCGGATTTTCCGCGGTTTTTTCATTTGCACGGCTAACTCACCAAAGCCAACTCTTGTATGAGGTTCTGGCGACTGCCGTGAAACCTTCGAAACCCGCGAAGTGTGTTTCGGCTCGTCGGGAAAGCGCTTCGCGGAATGCATATATTTTTATTTCAATCTGTAACACCATTTCCATATTCACGAATTGTATTGCCGAAAATGTATCTGTAAACAATCATCCGAAAGGAAGGTGTCCACAATGGAATTCCAGCTTCACGTCACCATGGCCGACCCGGCCGGAAACCGCACCGCGATCGTAACCGATCCGGTCTCCCCAAAGTACTATGCTCCCATCGGCGCTGCGCTGTTAAAGCTCCCGGAACTGAAGGCTGAGCAGGCGGGTTTTCAGACAAAACCGTCCCACGGCGGCGAAGTCCGGCTGGAGATGAGCGGCGGTGAATTCTGCGGAAATGCGACGCGAAGCATCGGATATTTCTATGCAATAAAAAACGGCCGGAAACCAGGCGATATGGTTTCGGCCGAGGTTTCCGGCAGTACAGATCTGCTGAATGTGCGGATTGACAAAGACGGCGCATGGTGCGCCATGCCCCTTCCGCTCCGGATCGCCCGTCTGGCAGTCCGGAATCCCGATTATAATCCGGGCGACCCGAGAAGCAAAAACATCCTGAATCTACCCTTTGTTGTGCTAGACGGCATCAGCCACGCAATCCTCTACAAGCGCCAGTGCACCCCGCAGCTCGCGGACGCGGTCATCGACACGATCCGTGACCGGACCAATGCCGCTGCAGGGGGCGCCATTTTTCTGGATGATGTCCAGCACTCCATGACGCCTTATGTCTGGGTCCGCTCCACCGGTACCCGCGTATGGGAGAGCAGCTGCGGCAGCGGAACACTCGCGTCCGTCATCTGGCTGGCCCGCAATCTGAAAAGCGGTCTCTACCGGCTGGAGCTCCGCCAGCCGGGCGGAAGTCTCCTCGCGGAAGTGGAAAAAGAGTACGGTCATGTCTGCGCCGGCCGGATCGGCGGGCCGATCACACTCGAAGAGGAAAAAGTCTATACGGTGACGACCGCGGACGACTGACCGCGGTTACCGCACCTCGATCACAAGAAACACAGACCGTGTAATGCTGCGATACCGGTGCCACGGATAAGTCCCGTTCTTATCCCACATGGTGTCATGGACACCCCCGCTGATCATCGGAAGGGTTGCGTACACCGTTTCCGGATCATTCTCACGGAGCAGATCCATCGCCCCGGCGCCGGCAATCTGCACATGCAGTTCTCTCAGCGGCACTTCATGTTCCCGGTGAATTCCGGATGAAAATCCCGGTTCCGCCACCAGCACAAAATTGGCGCGCACATTGTCCATGACCGCCTTCGGGGATTTATAGAACGGTACGCCCCGCTGTTTCTCGTCATGCGTCAGTTCCCAGTTGGACTTCCATATGCTCCGGATGCTGTCCAGTGTTTTCAGATCATCCGGATCTATTGTATCAGCTCCCAGAATCAGGATGGCATTTCCCGGCACGGATATGCACGCATCCCTCACTTTCAGCGCGCGGAAAGGAGCAATGGAATATTCTCCTTCCACGCAGACCGGCTGATTTTCGCTCACATTTACCAGAATCCCGGTTCCGTTCACCCGGAATTCCTCTTCCTTCCAGATATGATGAACCTCAAAAAACGGTTCTCCAAATGACATTTTTTCTATCATAACCTGCTTTTCTCCGTTTCCTGCACCGGAATGCTTTTACCGGAATACCTTTCTCAAATACGCAATACCCTCTCTGGAACACTGAAAGCTGGTGGGACAGGGTCTTGCCTCGATGCTGACCCATTTGTCATATCCCGCATCTTTCAGCGTCTTTGCCGCTTCATGGAAATCGAAGTGCCGGTCATCCGGCAGTCTTCTCTCGATGTCCGAAACATGAAACAGCACCAGTTTGCTCAATGATCGCCGGATCGCGGCCGGAACATCCGGGTCCTCCAGAATCATATGGTAGGTATCCCCGTTATACAGAAGCCAGTCGGAATGAAACTTTTCCAGAAAAGTCATCGTCCTTTCCGTACTGCAGAACACGTCCCCGTCGTTCCGGTTAATCTGTTCCATGACCATGGGCGCCTGAATGTTCTCCGCATATTCCAGAACGCGGGACACACTGTCGGTCAAAATGTCCTCGTATTCCTCATCGCTCTGTCCTTCCGCTTTTCTTCCGCGGAGATATCCGATCAGAATCTGGGAATCCAGTTCTTTTGCCAGATCCAGCTGCCGCCACAGCCGTTCCACGGTGGCCTGCCGTATTTTTTTATCCGGATGTACCATGCTCATGCCTTCGTAGAGATATGCAAGACCGGTGGTCACAGCGGAGCAGTGAATCCCGTGATCATCCAGTGTCTTTCGAAGCTCCTTCGCCTGGTAGAAAGATGGATCCTGAATCTGCAGTTCAATGCCGTCAAATCCAAGCTGTTCCGCTACAATGGCACATTCCTCATAGCTGTTGCCGCGAAGCGGAAATGGTGTCTGCACGGGAAGCGGGCGGTCCACCGCGCAGACGCTGAATTTCATACTCATTTCATTTCCTCCAGTTCGATTCTTCTTCCCTCTTCGGAAGAGCGGAATGCGGCATAGATGACGCGGATGATGTCATAAGCCAGTTCAAACGAAGTTTCCGTATCCTTTCCATACACGATGCTTTCGAGGAACGACTTCATTTCCCCGGTATATCCGCGGATGACTTCATCGCTGACAAATACGTTGTTCCATCCGGTCTTCGGCGGGGTAAGCTCTCCCCAGTAGACGTGATCCAGACCCTTGTCATCGCTGCAGTAGGTTTTCAGGAGATCGTTCTGGGTCAGATTCATCTCGAATTTCAGATCATTGCAGGAGATGGTCACCTGGTTTGCCGATCCTCCGATTACGGCATCCGTGCCGATGACATTGCACATGGAGCCGTCGGAAAATGTCAGGATCACGTTTGCGCAGTCTTCCACGTCGTTGGGATGTGCCTGAGCATACTGCTTTTCCCCTTCTTTTAACGGAACCTTACTGATCTGTCCCATTTCCGCCATCACACTCTTGACGCGGATCTTTTCTCCCCGGGCCTTCGCCTCCACCTGCTTTAAATACAGCATCGTCGAAAGGATGTGGATTCCGTTTCTCATCATGGTACCGCCGCCGAAGTTCTTCCACTCCCCGGCAGCTGCGCTGGTGGATCCGATGATGGATTCAATTCCGTTCATGAACATGATCTTGCTGTTCTTCGCCCGCAAGATCTCCGCAGCTTTCTGAACCGGAGTCGCATATACAAAATCTTCCGCGTAGAAGAATTTCGCGTCGCTCTCGTCGATCGCCTTTTTCAGCTCGCCCAGCTGGCCGTCCATTTCCTCCCACATTTCTTTTTTGGAAATGGTTCTTCCGATGTTATCGCTTCCATCCCCGAAGAAACCGGTGACCGGCTTCTCCACAATGATGTTCTTTCCCGCTTTTAAAGCCCGGATCGCGAAAGGAATGTGAAGACGGGGCGGCACCGCCAGATCGATCAGATCGATCTCCGGATCCGCAATCACATCCGCATAATCACTGCAGATCCGCTCATAACCGTACTCTTTCCGGAATTCCTCTGCCGCTGCCGGATCGACACCACAGACCGTTTTCAGGCGAATGGGAATTCCTCCGGCATTCTTATATCCATTGGCATGTAAAAATGCTCCGTATCCGTATCCGATTGTTGCAATGGTAACCGGTTTCTGACTCATAATTCTCTCCTTTGCTGATTCTTCTCTGATGTTTTCTTTATTGCTTTTTCTTTACTGCTTTATCTTTGCTTCTTACCTGAAACTTCTTCCTTTGCAGCTTTTCTTTTACTGCTTTATCTTTTGCTGCTTTATCTTTTGCTGCTTTTTCTTTTGCTGCTTTTTTCTTTTGCTGCTTTTTCTTTATGATTCTTTGTTGTTTCTTCGTTCGCTGCTTTTGATCTGCTTTCTTCTCAGCTGTGTTTTCCTGTGCTCCGCGTTCGCGTTCTATTTGCGATCCAGTTCGATCGGACAGTAGATTCCCGGGGTTACGCTCATATACTCATGCCAGGGATATTTTCCTTTTTTGTCGTACATCCTGTCATGGACGATCCCCGCCGTCATCGGCAGTTCCTGATGCACATGTTCCCGGTCATCGTAATCATAAATACGCATCATTCCGGTCCCAAGAATCTGGGCATGTACTTCATCAAAGTCTCTGTCATGATCCCTGTGCGGTCCGGATGGAACGCCACCTTTACTGACATAGCAGAAGTTGATCTCGATATGATCCCGTCCCTCTCCCGTACAGAATTTCGGTGATTTGTAATAGGGCAGACCTTTGTGCCGTTCAATCCCGGACATTTCATACAATGTCTTCCACTGCTTTTTGATGGCCTCTACGGTTTCTGCGGATGTGAGATCGCAGTGTTCAAAATCCCGAACCACCAGTGCCTTATGCAAATTGGTGATCTCCACGTCCTGCAGTATCGCCGCCTTCAGTGGGACAATCTTTCTTCCTCCCGGCAGAAGAATGTTGTTTTTTTCTCTCTCTGCCAGATTGATCACCATACTTTTCTGGTCGATCCGGCAATGGGACTCATTCTCCAGATACTCCACATGAAAGAACGGTTCCGCAAAATCCAACTGTACGATTGACATATGCTTGTCCTCCTTGATCCCAAAATACCACAGTCTCTTATGAAAGTAATTCGCAACGTTCTTATATTGACGTTAAGTATTGCTTAACATAGTGACGTCCGCAAGAGGACTTCGGCCCTCCATCCCATCCCCGCCTTCCCGAGTGTGCGCTCGCAAACCATGCTCGACGCCGGGCACCGTGAGGCGACATTTTCCGGTCAACGGCATGCGCGCTCAGCGGCCTGTGCGGTCAACGGCATGCGCGCTCAGCGGCCTGTGCGGTCAACGGCATGCGCGCTCAGCGGCCTGTGCGGTCAGCGGCATGTGCGCTCAGCGGCCTGCACACCTGCGGAGTGATATTTTGCGCCATAGGAAGTGCAAAGCGCTCTCCTATGGTATAAAATAACGGGTGAACCCCGCCTCGCGAGATTCACCCGTTATCACGGCATTCGCCGTTCCATTTGTTGTTATAAAAAGGAGAGTTCGATGGATACAGCCCGATACAAAGCCTTTCTTGCAGCCGCAAAAACCGGCAGCTTTTCCGGTGCCGCGCTGGAAATGGATTATACAACCTCTGCCGTCAGTCAGCTGATCGCCGCGCTGGAAGAAGAACTTCAGGTGCCCCTCTTCCATCGCAGCCGCACCGGCGTACGTCTGACCACCAACGGGGAACGTCTCTATCTTCCCATCCTCGGTCTGGTCCGGCAGGAAGAACGGATTTACGAGATCAGTGCAGAGATCAGCGGCCTTTTAACCGGCGAAATCCTGATCTCCGCATACCCCAGCATCTGCGCCACCTGGCTCCCTTCTCTGATCGGTGAGTTCCGCAAACGCTATCCTTCCATTCATATCCGGATTGATGACAGTATCCGTCAGCATGTGGTAGACGCTCTGAAGGAAGAAAAGGCAGACATCGGATTTTTAAGCAATCAGCACGACTTCTCCGGGGAATTCTTTCTGTTAGACCAGAATCCGATTGTCGCAGTGGTCAGCAAAAACAGCCCCTACAATTCGTTGGGATATTTTCCCCTGAAAGAGTGTGAAGTGGCACCGCTGATCCAGTCCTCCTACGGAAAAGACAAGGATCTGGACGGCATTTATTCAAAGTATCATCTTCACCCCAACATCACATTCGAAACGAGAAACTCCTACACCGCCGCGGCCATGGTCGCCAACGACATGGGTGTCTTGCTGGTAAATGAATTAAGCACACATGTATGGGATATGGACGTCAATGTGCTCCCGCTGGATCCCCCTCAGTCAATTTCTCTGGGGATGGTGATTTCGCCGACCGCAGTTTCCTCGCCCGCCGTAAAGGCCTTTGCATCCTTCGTAAAAGAAAACTTTAAGCGAGCAGAATCCCGATATTCAGAATGCTGAGAATCACTGCGCCGGCAAACAGCGCCGCCGGTATCCATTTCTTCCGGATCCGGCCCGCGTCCTCATGCAAAAGCACAGCAGCAACCTGCAGAATTATCTGAACAATGGAAAGATACAGCGCCAGCTGCTTGTGAAGCACAAGCGCGGCCAGACTGATCAGAACCGTGATTCCCATTCCGAGAAGGCTGACCTGCAAGGCCAGACTGATGGGATTGTCATCGTTTTCGGAAGAAGTATCCTTCGAGCTCTTTTCATATTTTGCAGGTTGAATTCCGGCCCGTTCCCAGTCAAACTGTTCACTGACCTCACAGACCTTTAAAAACCGTGCAAGACGGTTCATGTTTTCGTGGCTCTCTTCCTCCCGATGATACTCGAACTGTATTCCTTCTCCGGCTTTCCTGCCGGCGCCGTCACCGATCCCGTTACCGGAGAACCGGTTTCGGTCATCGAACGGCAGCCCTGCTTCGATCTTCACCGGGATTTTTTCACCGCAGACAGAACAAAACTTTTCGCCGTCGGCGATCCCCGCCCCGCATTTCGGGCAGCACCGCTCCGGGGACGCCGCCTTTGCGCCGCATTCCTGGCAATACAATGCGCCTTCCTTCAATACTGTTCCGCATTCTTTACACTTCATTTCCCGCCTGTACTTTCTGCTGTACTTTCTTCTTCCCGCTCTGCTGAGGAGCCGCTTTTTTTATTTGCAGTTCCGGCAATCAAGGCTGTCTTTCAGCTTTATGCCATCCCATTACATCGCATCAGTTCAGAACAATTGACACGATATTCATTTTGTAAACATACGTATAGGTGACTTTCTCCGCAATTTTCTGGATCATCCGGACACCGATCTTACTTTCCGGATTACTGGCAGCATCATAATCCAGCGGATCATAGGGATCGCCCAGACTCCGGATCAGAATTTCGATACTGCCCTCGTCGCTGAACACACGGATGTCAAAAAGATTTCCATCCTCATCTGCTTTTTCTTTCTTATCCTCATTCCTCTGATGCGCAATCATATCCACCGAAAGCTCTTCGGAGCTGAGTGCCGCAAGGTAAGCCATTCTCCGGCTGTGTCCATTCTTCTCGAGGTACTCCTGAATCCGACCCGAAATACCCACCGCGTTTTCATCCGTTCCACGGATCTCAAATTCAAAATGGGAGGATCGATTGAGAATATGCGGTTTCAGTCGCAGGATCCGGTCCGCTGCGGTGGGATTTTTCCAGCTTAACAACATCATTACCGGAATCATAATCACCTGTCCCACAAAAGGATTGCTGCCGAACGCCAGCCATAATCCCGGTTTTCCGAGAGCCGGGATCAGTGCCATTAGCATCAGCGGATAGATGAGGGAATCCGGAATGGACGCCATCATCAAAGAGGATCCGAACCGCTCCGTCGACTCATAAAAATTCGTCAGCACAAACTGCACCAGATACCCCACCTGGAACAGGCACACAAACATCGCACCCATCTGTATATCAGGGGTCATTTCCATGCCGAACATCCGGGATAAAGCCGGCGTTGCGGCAAAACATGCCGCACACACGATCACGGCGACGATCATTCCCATTTTCAGAGATTCCGCAACGGTTTTCCGGAGCGCGTAGGCATCACGCTGCGCATAGAAAACGCCAAACAACGGACTGGCATCATACCCCACACCGATCAGCGGCAGACGAACAATCTTTTTTATGTTGTTGACAACGGCAACAACGGAAAGAATCAGCGGTTCTCCCGGAATCAGCGTCAGAATGATGTTGTTGACCGCCGCCAGTGCGATACAGTCGATAATATTGTCGAGCGACGCCGGCAATCCGCTCTTTAAGGTATCCAGGATTTCAGACGGACGAAGCAGCAGCATTTTCAGCCTCGCATCGATATTGCGGTATTTCAGAACCGCCAATCCTCCGGCGAATTCAAGAAGTGCCGCCGTACTGCTGCCGATCCCGAGTCCTGCCATTTTCCACTCCGTCGGAAGAAGAAGGACGCTGATTACCGAAACGATGACATTGCAGATGATATTGAACAATCCAAGAAACGCCCGCTCCGTCTGATATCCCAGAACGCCGATCGTTTCACGCACGCAGCCGGAAATGGATGAAAGGAAAACCATGGGCGCGCAGAAACGCAGGTACAGAAGACTGTATCGGCAGACTGCTTCGGTTGATTTCGCTCCTCCGAAACTAAGCGTCAGTTTTTCAGAGAAAAACAGAATGACGCCGGAGAAAAACAGGCCGGAGATCGCAGCAAGAGTCAGGCCTCCCGCGAAAGCGCGCTGAAACTCCCCCTGATTGGCGCGGCCTTTTGCCCAGGTAATCCGCAGACAGGTTCCATGAACAATCGCATTCATCAATGCCAGAAACATGCCGTAGGAAGGCAGCGCAATTGCCACCGCCGCAATCGCCTCCGGCCCCATGACATTTCCCGCGATGATATTGTCCACCATATACATAAAGCCTAACATCGTCGCATAAATCAGGGTTCCCGGATACATGCGCAAGAGAGTCTTCCGGATAATCTGACTGTTGTTGGTTCTTGCCGCATCCATAGCATCCTCCTCATTCGGTTGATCAATAATTGCTAAAGTTTTTTCAAAAGCTTGAAATTTGCAAAAATTTCACTGAATATTGACCGTATTACACTTAAACTCAATGCTATACTATTATTATTTTATCATATCAGCTGTTATTTTGTTGTCTTTTTCAACCGTTCTTTTGTTATATTCTGTCGATAATCACGTACTGTTCTTCCCCTCTGCGGCATACGCATCCCACAATGCGTTTTGAATGACATCGGAAGTACGGAGCGCTTTCCCTGACATTCGATACAACAAGAGAGCCTGCTTCCGCAGGCTCTCTTGCAACATCGCCGGATCGCAAACCACTCCGCGATCACAGCTTCATATTCTTTTTTCCGGCACGGACACCGGTCTTGTAATAATCTTTTGATGCGGACTTATGTCCGGACTTTTTGTCCGCTTCGCAGACCTCAATGTGATCCGGCTGAAGCTTTGCCATCCGCATAATGCTCTGCGCATCCTCTCTCGTAAAGAAGAGGCGCTTCACACGGTCATCATTTCCTCTTTCCCGGAAATACAGAGCCACAAGCTTCGGATCATCGCGGTCTTCCCGGACCACCATATCGATGTCTTTCCACTCCAGTTTTTCATACCATGTCGTGATCCGCATCTGATAGAACGTCTCCACACCGCGCTCCGTCACAACCATATCCTTCTTCATCAGAAGAACCAGCATATACAGAAGCGCGAACAGGATGATCAGTCTGTACGGAGTCATCAGGCCGCCGACAACGAGAAAGCCGCACATCAGCCAACAGAGCGTTTTTGTCGATTCCTTTCTCGGCTTGATCTCCTGCGCGTGATATACCGGGCCGGTGGTCCCCGCCCACGGAAGTTCTTTCTTTACTCCTGGCAATGTCATAGCGTCCATAATGTTCCTTTCCACTGATCTGAAGATATTCTTACTGAAAAAGGACAGCCGGGCTTTTCAGTCCGGCTGTCCGGATATCTCACGATCAATTATACCATTTTCCGCAGATCTTTCACGGAAATTTTCAGCTGAAATGAAGTATCGCAGCGGTCTTCATGATCTTTTCCGGGATATTATCCCTGTTTTATGCAGCCGTGCCGCTCTTTGCGCCTACCGGAACCGGAGCCTTTCCTTCTGCTCTCAGTGCCTCAAGGTTCTTGATGGCAAGCTGACGAGCCTCCTCCGGGCATGCGCACGGAGTCTTCATGGTTGTCTTGCCGAGAACATTGGTGTAAGAACCATCTGCCCAGAAGATGTTTCTGCCGAGGTATGCTGTGATGGCAGCATAGATCGGGTTCAGAAGGTTAACAAATGCGAACGGGAAGTATACGAACGGATGAATTCCGAGTACACCCATCTGGTAAGCGCCGCAGCCGGTCCACGGGAACATTACTGCCCACAGAGTACCGCAGTCTTCCAGAGTTCTGGAAAGCATGTTTCTTGCAAGGCCGAGCTCATCGTACTTGTCAACGTAGAGCGGAGCCGGAACGCCGATTCCGAGGAACTGGTCGCACATGGTTGCATCACAGAACAGGGAAGTAACCATGGTTGCAAGTACAACGGAACCAACGCTGTGGAGTTTGTGCTTCAGACCGCCGAACAGTGTGTTGACGCAGCCGCATCTCTCAAGTGCGCCGCCGTAAGCAACTGCGAGGAGAACCAGGTTGATGGTCCACATCTGGTGATCCATACCGCCTCTGGAAAGAAGCTTGTCTGCAAGCTCGTTTCCTGTCTCAAAAGTTACACCATAGTGAAGAGCATCAAAGATATCTGCGATTCCGGTCTTGCCCTGGAATACTGCTGCGAAGATAACGCCGCATACTACAGAGAGTGCAATGCCGACAAGGCCCGGCATCTTCAGAACGCAGGCAGCAATGATGACGATGATCGGGATCAGAACTGCCGGATTGATGTTGAAGGACTCCGCGATTGCAGCCTGAAGACCCTTTGCGATGGTCGGATCATATCCGGAAGCATCGATGTTAAGGCCAAGGAACGCATATGCGATCAGGGCAATGATGAAAGTCGGCAGTGTGGTGGAAACCATCGCTGTTACGTGATCGAACAGGCCGGTCTCGGAAACTGCTGCTGCAAGGTTTGTCGTATCAGAAAGCAGTGAGAACTTATCGCCGACATACGCGCCGGAGATGATCATTCCTGCAGTCAGAGCCGGGTTGATTCCAAGTCCTGCTCCGATTCCGAGGAATGCGATACCCATGGTTGCGGTACATGTCCAGGAAGATCCGCATGCAAGACCTACGATTGCGCAGAGAATGCAGCCAATCGGCAGGAAGAGCTGCGGTGTCAGAAGATCCAGTCCATAGTAGATCAGGGCCGGAATAGTACCGGACATGATAAAGGATGCTACCAGGATACCTACCGTGCAGAGGATCAGAATTGCTTCCATAGAAGCGTTCAGACGATCCAGCATACCGGCAAGCATGTCTGAGAAGGAATGTCCGCAGATGCAGCCGATGATGCAGGCTACACAGATGGACACGATCAGCGGCATGTGAGCATCAGAATATCCGCTCTGTGCTACAAAGCCGTAGATCATCAGCGCCATCATGACAACGATCGGAATCAGCGATTCGATGAAATTAGGCTGCCGAACTTTTTTTTCGGTGTTTCCAGTAGAACTCATAGTAAATCCCCCTTTAATATTATTGTGCGGTTTTGTCCGCATAATAGCAGAAAGAGATTCCTGCGCCCTCTCCTCCTTCTCACCATCGGAAGAAAAGACGTTTTCCTGCTACTAAGCTCCTTGTAAAATATTTCCCTTTTTCAACGTACATCAGTCAGTTTCCGCCGGCGTCTCCCGGCGGAAACTGCATTTTTCAAAATGAACTGTTCATATCTCATGTTTTGCCGGAGTCCTGACCGCTGCCGCGGAATGCCTGGAACCCGTAAAACATTTTCGATCGATTCCCTCTTTACAGAATTACAGCTCCAGCTCGCCGCCGATTGCCTTCTCTACTGCTGCGATGAGTTCGCCGTTCTCGATGATCTTCTCGCAGTAGTTGATGTCCTCGTAAAGCGGTCTGTCCTCGTCCAGAGTCGGAACGCATTTTCTTACCAGATCGTAAGCAGCCTGTGTTCCCTTACCAAGTCCTTTGTTTCCTCTGAGGTCGATACCCTGGCATGCAACCATGAGCTCCATTGCCAGAACTCTTCTTACGTTGCGTCCGATCTCGCCAGCCTGTCTTGCTGCGATGGTACCCATGGATACGTGATCCTCCTGGCCTGCGGAAGACGGGATGGAGTCAACGGATGCCGGATGAGCAAGAACCTTGTTCTCGGATACCAGTGCTGCTGCGGAGTACTGAACGATCATGAAACCGGAGCATACACCGCCGTGGTTTGTAAGGAATGCCGGAAGACCGGAGTATGCCGGGTTTACAAGACGCTCGATACGGCGCTCGGAAACATTTGCCAGCTCAGCCTGAGCGATCTTCAGGAAATCGAACGGAAGAGCCATCGGCTGACCGTGGAAGTTACCGCCGGAGATTCCTGCTCTGTCTTCCTGGAAGATGATCGGGTTATCGGTGACGGAGTTGATCTCGATATCAACATGCTCTTTTACATATTCAACGGCATCCTTGGAAGCGCCGTGGATCTGCGGGCTGCAGCGGAGAGAGTAAGCATCCTGAACGCGGATCTCGCCCTGTCTTGTGGTGTTCTTACTTCCCTCAAGCAGTCTTCTGAGGTTCTTTGCGGTTACTCTCTGGCCGTGATGCGGGCGAACTGCATGGCATCTGTCCTCCAGAGCATCCATAACACCGTTCTGTGCCTCGAAGCAGAGAGAATCTGCGATATCGGCAACCTTCAGGAGCTGCATAGCATCGTAAAGAGCAAGAGATCCGGCGGATGTCATTGCCTGTGTACCATTGTTCAGCGCAAGACCTTCCTTCGCGGAAAGCTCAACCGGTGTGATTCCGGCTTTCTTCATTGCCTCACCGCCGTCCATAAGCTCGCCGTTGTAGTAAGCTTTGCCGAGGCCGATCATTACCAGTACCATATGGGAAAGCGGCGCAAGGTCACCGGAAGCTCCGAGGGAACCCTTCTCCGGGATGAACGGTGTAACGCCTTTATTCAACATGTCGATCATGGTCTGCAGGGTCTCCAGACGGATTCCGGAGAAGCCCTTGGACAGGTTGTTGATACGAAGGAGCATGATTCCTCTTGCGATGTCCTCTGCAAACGGATCACCTGCGCCAACCGCGTGAGTGATGATCAGGTTCTTCTGCAGCTGCTTGCACTCATCGGTGCTGATAACAACATCCGAGAACTTTCCGAATCCGGTTGTGATTCCGTATACAACCGCCTTCTCATCGACAAGATCATCCACGATCTTTCTGGAAGCGAGAACTGCTTTTGTGCTTTCCTCGGAAAGAACAACCTCTGCATGATTGCGGCAAACATCTACGATCTGATCAACAGTCAGGTCCTGACCTGTGATAACTACTTTAGACATGATATTTTCTCCTTTAATATTCTTACAGGTTTTCAAACCGCATTCCGTAACTTCGACCGCCGCCCCCTTTGCAGGCTCAAACTGATGATCTCCGGACGTTTGTCTGCATCGGCAGTCAAATTTCTTTCGGTCTGTGGTTTCTTTGTGATTCCAACTGTAGTCATTATACCTTATTTTCGTCAAAAAAACGTCCAAGAAGTACATCTGCGTCTGATAATTTTGTTTTATTTTTATTATTTTCAATTCAGTTTCGCACTGCATTATCACGTTGTCATGTTAAAGTGTTAAACATGGATATTTTAGCATGTTATCACGTTAATGTACACAACAAAAACAACGTGCAAAACTAACATAGCTTAGACTTATTGTCTCTATAATCAAGTGTCAAATCCACCGCCAAATGCCCTTCGAACGCACCGTAGCTCCCATTTTCCCAGCGAGTCGAAACACGCTTCGCGAATTTCGATCGTTTCACGGCAGTTATCAGGGTCTCACCGGGGGCGTGGGCTTTGGCAGGTTAGCCGCTCAAAAAAAACGAGGACAGGGTACCGTTTCCGACGCCCTGTCCTCTATGATCCGTCTGACGTTTCTTGCGCAGACCGGATCATGTATTGTGTTTCTGATTCTGTATGATATCCGGTCTTGCCGTCCCGGCCGTTATCCGGCCGCATTCAGATGTTTCTCGACTTCCGCGAGGATCTCCGCCGTCAGCGGATTCCGGATCTTTGCCGCGATCTGACGGCCCTTCTCATAATGAATTCTCGCTTCATCCGTTTTTCCGAGCCGGATGCACGTCATTGCAAGATAGGCTTCGGTCCGTTCCAGTCCCCAGCGGTATCCGTTGTGCTCCAGGTCTTCTCTTGCACGGTCCAGATAAATGTATCCCTCCGTGTATTTTCCCTGATCGTACTTCACCTGACCGATACCGGAATAAACCTGCGCCAGACCATTGGTCTTGACCGGTCCCTGTCCCATCTGAACCGCTTCATTATAATAGCGGAGCGCGTCATAGTAGTTTCCCTGCTCCCGGCAGATCTCGCCGAGATAGTTGTAGCAGGCCGCAATGCTCGCGCTGTAACGTCCGCGGTTCTTCGGCTCCTGCCGGCTCTCCAGCGTCTTAAAGATATTCAGGGACTTTGTGAGCACCTCCGACGCAACGGAATAGTCCTGCTTCATCAGTCTCGTCCAGCCCTGAAGCCGCAGAAACGTCGCATATTCGTCCGTTTCTTCTTGTCCGATCATTGACAGGCCCTTCGCCACAAACTGTTCCGCCTTGTCAATGTCGCCGATCTGGATCCCATGGAAGATCTGCTGCTTGTGGCACGCCAGAACCATGCCGCGGTCTCCGATCCGGTTTGCAAGCATGGTGCACGCCTCGATGTTCGCGATTCCGGAATCATATTCGCCCAGCGCAATATCATGTCTTCCCAGAATATAATTCATCTTCATCCGGATCCGGTTTACCTCCGGCGTATCCAGTGGGAGCCGGATGACATTTTCCGCCAGTTTCAGCATTTTCTCCGCTTCCGCCATGCTTCCGATGGTGTCGCCCATCTCCGACGCCTCGTTCTGGACAATCGGGAAATTCTCGTTTACCACCGTATAGAATTCCTGGAGATACCGGATCTGATACTCGTAAGCCTTGACCTCATCATGACACATCCGGTAGTGGTACGCGATGATCGGCATCATTGCAAAGCTTTCTCCCCGCTGTTTCACATAGTATCCGGCGAGAATCCGGTGATAGGCCTGTGTCTTACCCGCACTCTGATGTTCATAAATGTAGTCTTTGATGATCCGGTGCACAAATTTATAGTAGACGTTCCAGCCGACCAGCATCTCGGAAATCAGATGTTCTCGCTGCAGGTGGTCCAGAATCCGGATAATGCTGAGACGGTCCCGTCCGGCCAGCAAAAGCTCGAGCTCGTCGATCCGGATCTTTTCCGGGAAGACGGACATGCAGCCCAAAACTTCCCTCTCGTCCTCCGTAATGCTCGAGAGACGCGATTTGATAACGACATTGATCTTCGGCGTCTTTTCCAGCGTGAAGCCTTTCCGGCTGATGATATCAATCATCTCCGTCAGGAAAAATGCGTTTCCCTCCGTCAGCTTCCAGATCTCCTGCCGTTTTTCCGGCTCATCTGCCAGCGACGGCAGTGCATTCCGGATGATCCGTTCCGTCTCCGCCTCCGTGAAACGTTCCAGTGTCATGAAGCGGACGCGGTCCTGCCGGACGAGTTCCTCCAGCTGCTGCATGACCTCCGATTCGTAGTTTCCGTCGTACGTGCAGATCACCTTCAGACGGTCCGGACTGACTGCGCAGACCAGCCGGACAAGAAGCCGATAGCTCGCCTCATCCATCCACTGGATCTCATCGAATGTCAGGAAAATCTGCTGATCCTCCGAGATCTTCCGGAACAGTTCCAGCACTTTCTTTTCCGCGACCGCATACTGGAGTTTTCCGCTGCTCTCCCCGTTCAGCTCCATTTCCCGGAGAATATCATATTTTTCGCCGTCTCCCCGGTCCGTCTTATCCATCTGCTGGCTGATCTCCTGCATGATGTCGTTCCACGGACTGAGGAAGAAGTCCGCTCCCTGCCGGTAGCAGAGCGCCGACAGCGGCAGCATCCGCTTTCCTTCCGCCATCTTCCGGCAGTACTCCAGAAATGTCGATTTTCCGACGCCTTCCTCGCCTTCGATGACCGCGACGTTCATCCGGTTCCCGTCATCCGAGTCCATCATGCCGCTGATCTCAAAGAGTTCCCGCTCTCTTCCGAAAAACTCCGCCGTCACACGGCCGGTCCCGCTTGCGACGTGTTCTTTCATATTAAATATGCGATGAAAGAGATCCTGTGTTTTCTGGGACGGTTCCGCCTCCATGTCCTTTTTCAGCATCCTGACAAGGTCATAGTAAATGCGGATGGCCATATTGTAGCTTCCGTTGGCCGCATAGATGTTCATGAGTTCATAGTACAGATTCTCATCATACGGATCATTCTTGATCAGAATGTCGCTGTATTTCTGCATCTTTGCCGTATCATGCTCCGCTGCCGCATCTTTCAGCCCTTTCCGCGCGCTGTCGGAAACCTTCGACGAAAGCGTCTCCCGCATCGAATCCACCCAGGACTCAAACTCATAACAGTTTTTAATAAAGAAATGATTCAAAAACAGATCTTCGCCTTTTCCCCGTGAATCCGAATCCAGATCCGTCCGGATCGTAAATTCCGGGTTCAGCGAAATGCCGGTATGTCCGGCCGTGATCAGAATCTCCGGATCGATCGCCCGTTTTACCTGATAAACCGCATCGCGAAGCTTCTTTTTTCCGTTTGTCTCATCCTCATCCCCCCAGAGAAGGCTGATTACTTCCTCCCTTGTCACGGATTTCCGGACGCAGAGATAGTAAAAGAAGCCTTCCGCCTTCCGGTAGGGAAATGTCACCTGCTTCCCGTCGCAGACGATTTCCGGATTACCGCATAATCTTACAGAGATTTCTTTCAATGTTCCGTATTTCCTTCCTGAATATGGGGTTCCCCATATTTGTCCGGGCTGCGTCTTTGACGTTTTTCAGGTTCCTCATTCGAGTCATCCGACGTTTTTGACGTTTTACCCTTGTTTTCTATTCCTCAATCATCCTATTTGACGATTTTTGCGATCATACTCCGGTACCCCCATACCGTCCTATGACCGCAAGTGTATTATGCCCGCAAAACCGCCAATATCAGCTTTTTTCTTGGATATAATGCACAATTCCCATTATAGTTTGCCACACCTTCCCTGTCAAATTATTCGGGGACAGTTTAGGAATTGTTTATCTTCTATCCACTATTTCGATATTCTCATCATTATTTTCAGTCTTTTTGATAGTCTTATGTTTATTTTTCGTTTTGCTACAGAATAGACGTTTTTTGGACGGGTCATTTTTATAATTGTCTTCAGAAAGTGAGATGCAGAGAGATCTCCGGTCTGCATCCGAGCATTTACCACTTCTTTCCGGATAACGGGAACCGCCCGGACGGCGAAGCTTCTCCGGTCCGAAAGAACCTTCGGCAAATGCTCCGACATTCGCCCATTTACCCTAATAGACGAATGAACCCCACAGAGAACATTATGAATCCGTAAGGATAAAGAAAGGACAGTATATCGCTATGATGACGAACAAGGAAATCAATGAATGCATGACGATCAAACTGGATCCGGTTCTTCCGGAGTATCCGAAGTTTGATCCGTCTCTCCGCCGTGCTCCGATGAGAGATCTGGAGCTCACCGATCACGAAATGAAGCTGGCTCTGAAGAACGCACTCCGCTACGTTCCGGAAGAACTTCACGAGCAGCTCGCTCCGGAGTTCATGGAAGAGCTTCTCACCAGAGGTCGTATCTACGGATACCGTTTCATGCCGAAGGAGAAGTTATACGGAAAGCCGATCGATGAGTACAAAGGCAACTGCATTCAGGGTAAAGCATTCCAGGTTATGATCGAGAACAACCTGAATCCGGATGTCGCTCTTTATCCGTACGAGCTCGTTACTTACGGCGAGACCGGTGCTGTATGCCAGAACTGGATGCAGTATCAGCTGATCAAGAAATATCTGGAAGTTCTGACCGATGAGCAGACACTCGTTGTTATGTCCGGTCATCCGCTCGGACTCTTCCATTCCCATAAGCAGGCTCCGCGTGTTATCATTACCAACGGCCTTCTCGTCGGTGAGGCAGACAACCTTCGCGACTGGACAAAGTTCACCGCAATGGGCTGCTCTTCCTACGGACAGATGACTGCAGGCGGCTGGATGTACATCGGACCGCAGGGTATCGTTCACGGTACCTTCAACACCATCCTGAACGCAGGACGTAAGTACCTCGGTGTTCCGGAGGACGGCGACCTTGCAGGCCACCTCTTCGTAACATCCGGTCTGGGCGGCATGTCCGGTGCACAGCCGAAGGCAATCGAGATCGCCCGCGGTGTCGGCATCGTTGCCGAGGTTGACTACTCCCGTATCGAGACAAGATACACACAGGGATGGGTTTCCAAGATCGCAGAGACTCCGAAGGAGGCATTCGAGATCGCTCACGAGTACATGGAGAAGAAAGAGCCGATGTCCATCGCATTCCACGGCAACATCGTTGATCTCCTTCAGTACGCTGTAGATAACAACGAGAAGATCGAGCTTCTCTCCGACCAGACTTCCTGCCACGTTCCGTACGACGGCGGTTACTGCCCGGCCGGCATCACCTTCGAAGAGAGAACCGAGCTGCTCGGCAACAACAGAGAGAAGTTCATCGAGCTGGTCAATGAGACACTGACCAAGCACTTCCACCTCATCCAGGAGCTGGTTAAGCGCGGCGCTTACTTCTTCGATTACGGCAACTCCTTCATGAAGGCAATCTATGATGCCGGAAACAAGGAGATCGCAAAGAACGGCCACGACACAACCGAAGGCTTCATCTTCCCGTCCTACGTTGAGGATATCATGGGACCGATGCTCTTCGACTACGGCTACGGCCCGTTCCGCTGGTGTTGCCTGTCCGGCAAGCATGAGGATCTTCTTGCTACCGACCACGCTGCAATGGAAATCATCGACCCGAACCGCAGATTCCAGGATCGCGACAACTGGGTATGGATCCGCGACGCTGACAAGAACAAGCTCGTTGTCGGAACACAGTGCCGTATCCTCTATCAGGATGCGCTCGGCAGACGCGATATCGCTCTGAAGTTCAATGAGATGGTACGTGAAGGAAAGATCGGACCTGTTATGCTTGGCCGTGACCACCACGATACAGGCGGTACCGATTCTCCGTACAGAGAGACATCCAACATCTACGATGGTTCTCAGTTCACCGCAGATATGGCAACACAGTGCTTCGCAGGAAACTGCGCAAGAGGCATGAGCCTTGTCGCTCTCCACAACGGCGGCGGCGTAGGTATCGGCAAATCCATCAACGGCGGCTTCGGCCTTGTCCTTGACGGAAGCGAACTCACAGACCAGATCATCCGGGAGTCCGTTCCGTGGGATACCATGGTTGGTGTTTCCAGAAGAAACTGGGCGAGAAACGAGCATGCGGTTGAGACCGTTGCTTCCTACAACAAACAGTTCAAGGACAGCGATCACATCACCGTACCGTTCATCGCCGATGACGATCTTGTTGAGAAGACATTTGCGGCAGCAAAGGCAAAGCACAAATAACCTTCTTACATCATAGCTGATAAGGATGCAGACGAGCTGCCCGGCAGAACGTCTGCATCCTTTGAATCATAATAGAAAGGATTACCCATGAGCAAACGCTATATCCGCCACGCAGCGGAACTGGTCACCTGCAAGGGCCGTACCGCAAAACGCGGCAAAGAAATGTCCGATATCGGCCTGATTCATGACGGAGCGGTCATCATCGAAGATGATAAGATCACCGCAGTCGGCACAACCGAAGAGCTGGACCGCATCGTCAAGGATTCTCCGGAATACGAAGTAATCGACGCAACCGGAAAGGCTGTCATGCCGGGTTTTGTCGATTCTCACACTCATTTTCTCTTCGGCGGCTACCGCGCCGATGAATTCGGCTGGCGTCTCAAGGGCGACAGCTATATGTCCATCATGGAACGCGGCGGCGGCATCAATGCCACCGTTGTGCCGACACGCAATGCTTCCGTCGATGATTTCGTTGCCCTCGGTCTGGAACGCATGAACCGCATGCTCGAGTTCGGCGTAACCACCGTTGAGGGAAAGAGCGGCTACGGCATGGATCACGACACCGAGATCCGCATGCTCGAAGCCTATAAGAAACTGAATGATTCCCACCCGGTTGATGTCGTTTCCACCTTCCTCGGCCCGCACAGCGTGCTCCCGGAGTGGAAAGGCAAAGAGCGTGAATTCCTCGACTATATGCTGACGGAAGTCATGCCGGAAGTGAAAGAAAAAGGTCTTGCCGAATTCGCCGACATTTTCACCGAAAAAGGCGTTTTCGACGTTCCGGATTCCGAGTACTATCTCACGAAGGCCGCGGAAATGGGCTTCAAGCTGAAAGTTCACGCCGACGAGATCACGCCGGGCTTCGGCGCATCCGAGATGGCAGCCAGAGTCGGCGCCTTCTCCGCAGACCATCTTCTGAAGGCATCCGATGAGGGTATTCGCATGATGGCGGAGGGAAGAACCATCTCCACCGTTCTCCCGCTCACCGCATTCTGCCTCCGTGAGCCGTACGCTCCGGCAAGAAAAATGATCGATTCCGGCTGCGCGGTTGCCATGGCATCCGACCTCAACCCGGGAAGCTGCTTCAGCAACAGCATTCCGCTGATGATCGCCACCGGATGTATCTACATGAATATGTCCATCGAGGAAGTAATTACCGCGATGACCATCAATGGCGCAGCTGCCGTTGACCGCGCGGACCGGATCGGAAGCATCGAGGAAGGAAAACAGGCTGATATTATCTTCCTGAAGTTCCCATCCATCCAGTATCTTCCGTACCACACCGGCGTAAACCTTGTGGAAACCGTTATCAAGAGCGGTAAAACCGTTTATCACAAAGAGTGGTAAACTTCATTGTCCAGTGAGTATTCCATACACCCCATTATGATCAGGCTCTTCCGGATTTTTCCGGAAGAGCTTTTTCGATTCTGTTCTTTATTTTGGTTCTTTTCTTTATTTCGATTCTGTTCCTCCATTCTGTTCTCCATTTCGAATCTGTTCTTCGATTCTTATACTTCTTTTTCTGTTCTTCATTCTTACACTTCTTTTTCTGTTCTTCCCGATTCGTTTTGATTTCCTTTCGAAATGAAATTATTAATTTAGATTTTTTATTCTTTTTTTAGAGATTCCACATACTCCTGTCACATCTCTCCTTTATACTTTAGATAGTTGTTCGAGAGGACAGCGACCAAATAAAAACTTTTTCATACTCATGCCGGGCAGTGAAAACTGCCCGGTCCCCCCAAAAATTAAATTGCTTACAAGTTAAAGGAACTACTCCTTTTTTACCTACCATTCCCCTAAAAAACAAGAAGCTCCCGGCGAAAGCCGGGGGCTTCTTGTTTTTCATTTTTTATGTTTCACATTTCTGACCACGGTAGCATCCTCGCCGGTGAGACATGACTGCCTCAAAACAATTATGCCGACATGCGCCGCTGGTCCCCGTAAGGTGACATCTTTCGCTTCAGCGGCTATGCATCCCCGCGAAGCTCTTCATTTTCCCATTATTTCTTCAGAAATGCTTCCACAAATTCTTTTGCATCCGCACTGCTCATGCCCTTCTGGGAAACCAGACGGTCCTCATACCAGGTATACGCCGGTTCCGATGCCTTCCGGAAGGAATCACTGTCCATCTCCTCGTGGCGGGTGATCTCCATCGCACCGGTCGTCTCCCATTTGTCCACAAGTTCCTCGATCTGAAGGCGGTTGATCTCCTTCTGATACTCTACCGCTTTCCTCGCATTCTCGTCGATGACCTTCTTCTGTTCATCCGTGAACTGATCATACGCCTTTTGGTTGATGCAGAGGAAAATGCAGTCGTAATACGCATTCCAACAGGACATATACTTCTGCACATCCTGTACCGACGCGGAATCAATGGACGGCTCCGGATTCTCCTGTCCGTCGATGGTTCCCTGCTGTAGCGCCGTGTAGGTCTCCGCCCAGTTCATTGCGGACGCGTCGCAGCCCCACAGGCTGTAGACGTGAGAGCACAGATCATTGGAGCAGATGCGGAGCTTGATGTCTTCCAGATCCGCAACCGACCGGATCGGATGCTTGGAGTTCGTGATCTGGCGGAAACCGTTGTCTCCGATTCCTTCGCAGACCAGACCGTACTCGGCGAGAACATTTTTCAGCTCTTCCCCGCCCTTTCCGGCAAATGTCCGGTCAATATCGCTGTAATCGTCGAAGATATACGGAAGCGACACCACATTAAATCTCGGATCAAAGTTTGCATAGATCAGGTTGGAATGGAAGGATACCTGAATCGTGTCGCCGTCCATAAGCGCCTGAATTCCGGCAACCTGATCGCCGTTGGTGAGCTGCTCGCCCGGATAGACATCCACTTTCACCATGCCGCCGGTGGATTTCTGCATGAGCGCGTTGAAATAGTAGCCCGCCTGTGCCCAGGTGCAGGCTTCGCCCGGAGAACAGTCAAAGTTCCAGGTCACATCCGGCCACGGGTCCGATCCCGTGTAGACGGCGGCATTTTCCTCCGCACTGTGATGCTCGGAATCCCGCCAGTCGTGAAGCGATCCGTCCAACGACGTCGCCTTGCTCTTCGGCGCGCTCTTTCCGGCCGCTTCTGCCACAAGAACCGTGCTCACCTGAGGAATATAAGTCACAACTGCCAGTACGCAGAGCGTCGCCGCGATCATCGGCGCAACCGCTCTTGAGATCATCGGAAGAGTCACACGGACAAGTTCTTTCGCCTCGCCCTTCAGTTTCTCTGCCGCATCCTCGATGCGAACGCCCATGGCCACGAAGAGATTGACGCCGACCGGCGGGGTAACCTGTCCGATCGCGAGGTTTACCGTCGCCACAACGCCGAACGCGATCAGGCTGTAATTCAGATTCTCTGCCACCGGTGCCATGATCGGAATGAAGATGTACATGGCGGAGTTGGCATCGATGAAGCATCCGGCGATCAGGAAGAGAATGTTGACAATGATCAGGAATACCACCTGATTCTCACCGATTCCGGCAAGAAGCATCTGCGCGCCGCGGGAGATACCAAACAGCGTGCAGCAATAGGAGAACAGGGACGCCGACGCGACAACCAGCATGATGTTTCCGGTGGTCTTACAGGACTCCACAAGAATCTCCCACATATCCTTCAGTGTCACATCACGGTAGACAAACACTGCGACAAACGCGCCGTAGACAACCGATACCGCCGCGGCCTCCGTCGGAGTAAAGACGGATCCGTAAATGCCGCCGAGAATGATCACCGGCATCAGAAGTCCCCAGAACGCATCCTTGAAACTCGTCCAGCGCTCTTTCGCCGAGCGCTTCGGATGAACCGGCTGAATATTTCTCTTTCGCGCCTCCAGCACGACAACCATGCACAGCGCGGCACCCATCATGATTCCCGGGATAATGCCGGCCATGAACATATCGCCGACGCTGACACCGACGATGGACGCGTACACCACGAACGCGATAGACGGCGGAATGACAATCGCAATAGCGCTGGCCGCCGCCATGAGCGCTTCGGAAAATGCCGGTGTAAAGCCGGAGGCGATCATCGCAGGGATCAGAACCGATCCGAGCGCCGCAACCGTCGCCGGGCCGGAACCGGAGATCGCGCCGAAAAAGCAGGCAACGATGACGCAGACGATCGCCATGCCGCCTCTCGTATGGCCGACGAGATCATCGATAAATCGGACCAGTCTCGTGGAAATTCCGGCCTTCGCCATGATATTTCCCGACAGGATAAAAAACGGAATCGCCAGAAGAAGGAACTTCGCGGTTCCCGTGTAGGTATTGGTCGCAATCATGCTGAGCGTCAGCGTGGAGAACTGCGGCACGAAATTCGACGCGTAAAAAATCGCCAGCGCGCTGCTCGCGCCGAGGCAGATCGCGATCGGAAGTCCAAGGATCAGAAATACAAAAAAGGAAAGGAACAATACTGCTGTGATCATGACTTGTCCTCCTTTTCTGCTGTGAATTCTTTCTCAGATTTCTCCGCTGTTTTTTTCATCGAATCCTGCGGCACGGTTTCCGCAGGATTCATCGGTTCGCTGCCCGGACAGGGATTTGTTCCCGCTTCCGGCTGCGCCTGAAAATCAATGCAGTTTTCAATAAAGTGAAGCATCAGGGAAATGCCGCCGATCGCAATAAATCCCCAGAAAACCGACTTCGCGATATGAAGAATCGGCGTATAGGTCGAATCCGCCGCCATTCGGCCGAAACCTTCCACGGTCAGAAGCGCGGAATAAGCGACACAGCACGCCGTGCGGATCAGGTTCAGGACTTTCTTCCCATGCCGGTCCAGCGCATCCGGAAGAATGGTGAGCGACACCAGTTCCCCCGATCTCGCCGCGACACCGGCCGCAAGCATGGAGATCAGAACAAAGACCGCGACGGTCAGTTCTTCCGTAAATCCCAACGAGTGCTGGAAGACTTTACGCATAATGACATTGCCGAAGGTCAGGACAAGCACCAGCAGAAGACTGACTGCCAGCACAAAATGTTCTACGGCCGTTACGGCGTTCATGATTTTTTTGTACGTTCTCATTTTGTCCCCCTGTTATGTATTTTTTTCGCCGATTCTTTCCCATCCCTCCTGAGAAGGAGCCAGCGTCATATGCAATTTAGTTTAACAGGAAGATGAGTCACTTTCAATATTGTGCAGGTGAAATAATGTCATCAGAAGAAATTTCCCTAATCTCTGTTCCGAGTGACCGCAGCACCAACAATCGCTGCGATAAAGGCCAAAGGCGCTATCCTGACAAATAAGAATTCAAATGCATGCATTGCAACACCAACAACAGCCGTTTCCGGATCACTGTAATCCCAATTCAAATATGGACTTCCTGCCACACAAATCATCACGAATATCAAGACGATTAAAACCCCTATCATAATAAACATCCAATGTAAAATTATTCGTCTTGTTCTCTTCTGATTTGCAAGCTGTAAATTAATGACTTCGAGTTTTTCTGCGATTGACTTTAAGTCATTCGATTCGCTGTTTTCTACTGTATCCCCCAGCAAAACACTGACAGGTGTTTCCAGAACCTCCGATACAGAAATCAGCATTTCTGAGTCCGGGACGGATAGTCCGCGTTCCCATTTGGAAACCGTCTGTCGTACTACGTTCAGTTTGACTGCAAGTTCTTCTTGTGACAACCCCTTTGATTTTCTGATTCTTTTGAGATTTTCGTTAAGCATAATCACTGCCTCCTTCTTGCTGTCCAATTCTATATTCAAAAGAGCGGTTACCGCAAGCAACGCAAATTAACATCCGCTTATTTGCGGGCTATATTCAGAGAAATCCGGAAAATTATCCTTCCGCTCTTTACGCCACGGACATTATATCCGTCAATCGGCGGACAGACAAACAGACATTTGATATCCATGTGTGTTATCATGAAGAAGGAACTGAAATACTTTTGTAGTTGGAGGTTTTAATCGTGTAAGAGGAGGTATTAACAGCATGGCAAACAGAATATCGTTGAACGGAACTTCTTATCATGGCGCCGGAGCGATTGCGGAGATCGTAAATGAAATCCGGAGTAACGGCTTCAAAAAAGCCTTTGTGGCGTCGGATCCGGATCTTGTGAAATTCGGGGTTACCGGTAAAGTAACCGCTCTCCTGGATGAAGCAAAGATTCCCTATGAGATCTACTCTGACATTAAGCCGAACCCGACCATCGAAAATGTAACAAACGGAGTCGCTGCATTTAAAGCCTCCGGAGCGGATTGCATTGTTGCGATCGGCGGCGGTTCTTCCATGGATACGTCCAAAGCGATCGGTATTATCATCACCAATCCGGAATTCGAAGATGTCCGTTCTCTGGAAGGCGTTGCACCGACGAAGAATCCGTGCATTCCGATTATCGCCGTTCCGACAACAGCCGGTACCGCAGCAGAGGTTACCATCAACTATGTCATCACCGATGTTGAAAAGGAAAGAAAGTTTGTCTGTGTTGATCCCCATGACATGCCGATTGTCGCTGTCGTCGATCCGGAAATGATGGCTTCCATGCCGAAAGGCCTTACCGCCGCAACCGGTATGGATGCCTTAACCCATGCCATCGAAGGATATACGACAAGAGCCGCCTGGGAAATGACCGATATGTTCCATCTGGAAGCAATCCGGCTGATTTCCAGAAATCTGCGCGGAGCGGTGGAAAACACGAAGGAAGGCCGCGAGGGAATGGCTCTGGGACAGTATATTGCCGGAATGGGCTTCTCCAATGTAGGTCTCGGCATCGATCATGCCATGGCTCATACCTTATCCGCACATTATGATACTCCTCATGGTGTTGCCTGCGCCATGTTCCTTCCGATTTCCATGGAATTCAACCGTGAGTATACCGGTGAAAGGCTGAAAGAAGTGGCTCGCGCAATGGGCGTCGAAGGCGTGGACAATATGACGCAGGACGAATACCGCGATGCTGCCATCGCAGCGGTGAAAAAGCTGTCCGCTGACGTTGGCATTCCGACAACCCTGGACAAGATCAAAGAAGAAGATCTGGATACGCTTGCAACGGATGCCTTGAATGACGCCTGCTATCCGGGCAATCCCCGTGAAGCAACCAAAGAGCAGGTCATTGAGATGTTCCGCATGATCATGGCAAAATAACAGAAATTTGAAAGAAGGAGAGCCTCGATTTCGAGACTCTCCCCCCTTTTTGAGAATGTCCTGTTTCTTCCGGAGATCGAGATTATGCTTATCCGGAAGGAAGGCGCGTAATCGTCAGGACCTTAAAAATCCCAGAATCCGGTTCCCGTTTCCGGATCCGATTTTCGTCCGATGCTCCCACCCACCACCGGCCTAAGCTCGATTTCTGCCGTATAGAGAACCTCCACCGACTTTATATGTCCTGCATCCATATGATGTTCACCGTTTTCTTTATATGCAAATGCCGCATGGGTATGATGATGCAGTATTCCACTCTCATCCGATACAACATTGCCGATCAGTGAGACAAGTTCCAGCATTCCTTTCAGATTTCGCACTTCAAACTGCCCTGATTCAGGGATAAACGTCTGTATCTCCGCGGAGCTGCATCCGCCGATTCCCGAAAAGGTTGCAGACTTTATCTTCTCTTTTTCGCAGACATCCAGCAGTGATCCAATGATCTCATCTCCACGATCAAGTCTTACATAATATGTCTCTCCAAATTTTCTGTAATCCATATCCGTCTCCCTATCAAGCAAGATTATGCGTTTTCCATGCCCTTACATACTTCAGGTATAACGCAAATCTTCATGCGAGTAAAATATAAAACATAAAACGGTCCAGAACATCTAAATCGATTTTTTTAAGTATGCTTCCCTTTATTGAAAAAGAGCAGCTATCCCGCGTGAGATACCTGCACTGAAAAATCATTATTCAATAAAAAGAAATCGTCCTTATAACGTTACACGGATTTCCCGCCACTATCAAATGCCTCGGTAAAGAATCTTGAGAAGTTCCTAAATAAAGAGATTGTTTGGTATTCTGTTGCATTGAACATCACAATATCTACCTATTATGTGTAAGGTGCTGTCACATATCAAGATTCGACCAATAATGCTAACAGCACCTTCTCAGCTCTGAAAGAATAATCTATTTTGCCAAAACAACCATTGCCCCAATCATTCCTATAATTCCAGGAATAATTGTTTTAACTGCCAGTTTTAAATAGTTGCCCGCCACACCTCCTGCAGATAGTTTCTGTTCTTTAAACCCCACATGTAAATACTTAAACCATCCGGCCCAAACTGCTATTAGTTCCGCAATACTGTAAACAAGAATTATGCACCATATAATTTTCACAATCATCATCGTTTTTCCTATTCTAATCTGCAATATTCTTTTCAACGAAAATAGCAATTGCGCTTACAAGACGCAAACGCAAAATATTTATAGTTTTTTTCTCCTTGCAATTTCATTATTGTGGTTTGTACTGTAATCCATATTTCTCTTGAAAGTTTTTTATGAAAAGAACATTGTCTTTTTCAACGCCATATAACGTTCCATCAAAGCTTGGATTTGGAATATACCAAGTTTGGCTATTAAAATACTTATTTAGTTCTCTTGATTTAAACAAATATCCATGACGTGCATAGATTTCATTTCTTGCATATGTAAGCTCCTGTGCTGAAAAATCCGCAAGATCCGTATCAGACAAAATGGTATCACTGCTATATGGTATCAGGTATCCCGAATTAGTATTATTCTCTTCAGTTTTTTTATACAACTCTCCTGCTTCTTCCAATTTTTTAACATTTTCCGCCGAATACGTTTCTTCACTTTCTCCTGATGCCTCTTGGGTTATCCCCCCATCTTCTACGCAGATTCCGCCAACATAATTTATGGACAGGATAGCATGATCCCACTTAGCATAGGTAACTGATATCATCGAATTATCAGATGAAACCCTATACACATCACACTTAGCGTTTTGTGCTCCCATACCACTTTCTTGTGTATCAACATATTCGTATTGAGCGAGTTTATCTTGAACATCTTCTAAAACATCCCCTATTTTCAATCCAAACAAAGAGCATTTATCATAATTTTTATTTGAACTTTTATTAAGCAATATTGTAGCTACTTTACCGTCATCAAAATAGACTATCATATCATCCATCGTCGGATAGAATCCAGCATCATTTCTACTTAATCCTGTATCTTTTAAAAACGATTCTTCCGATTCTCCGATAAAACGAGATAATTCTCCTGTAATTTTGCTATCCTCAGATATTTTTTTCCATTGATTACTCGCCCATCCAATAATAAGTGACGCAATCGTAAGTATCGTCACAACCACCAAGTACACTTTATAATCAAAAATCAGGGTGATCAAACTCCTTCTTTCCCTACTATGATTAAAAGCTTTTTCTTGGTTTTCATAATTGTGATGCAACCCATCTTGTAAACTATTGTTTAGAATTTTCGAACCATCATTGAGCTCGTTGTCTCTGATTTTGGTTCCACAAAACTGACAAAAGGTATCATTGTCACTTATCTCCTTACCACACTTGCTACAAATCATCTTATACCAGCCGCCTCCCCAAAAAACTTAATATCCAAGATGGTAACAATTAACTAATAGAGGCATATTAAAAGAGCGCTTCGATCATTTCCCATTTTGGTCAACTTTGAATAACCGATGTAACAATAATCAATCTGTGATTCGCGCTTTCAGCCAGCTGACTCACGATAAACCTTTACCCATCGATCACCAATTCATAAAATGAATCTCTAACGATCTCTTTCCATATGCCTCTATAAATACTACATATAATTCATTTTGATTTCGCGATAATATCTTTCCCCATTGATTATGTCAATTGTTCAATCAAAAGGCACATACATATGCAAATAAACATATGGTCACTTTATTTATCCAAAGTAAAATGACTCCATTCATTAACCTTTTTTTCTCTCCAAATCAACAAAAGAAACATAACAGACATCATTATCCAATATATAAATTTTATCGCTTTCTTCATGGCATCAACCAATTCTCACGTGGTTTTTCAGCTGGAAGTTCTCATCATTTGAGCAAAGGTACAGAATACCTTCAATAAAACCTACTACAGCTGGAACTCCGGTCCAACAGAACAGCAGATACAGTATTCCCATTCCTGTTTTTCCAAGATAAAACTTGTGTACTCCAATACCGCCCAAGAATATTGCTAACAGTCCTGCAGCAACTTTGCTCTTGATCGGCCATGTCGGACTAATCCCTGATACATAAATCTGCTGCGGAGCTGCCTGCTGAATTACAACCTGTGTCTGAGGCTGTGTTTGAACCGGCTGAGCCTGCTGTACTTGCTGTACTTGCTGAACCTGCTGACCTGCTAATTTTTCTCCGCAAAACTTGCATTCAGTTGCTCCCGGGTCAATCGGTGCCCCACACTGCGGACATTTGTTTTCTGCCATTTTATTTTCCTCCTAAGCCACTTTTATCTTTTTCCCAAGATGTACATGGGGATAGATACAATACAATACACTAACAGAACTACAAAATGGATCAGCACAAACATTACATTCGATATTTTCGCAACAAATGCAATATTGATGGTATCCAACAAAATGGTATATATAACCGTTACCATAAGAAGTGGAACAAAATATCCCGTCTTAATTCTATTTGAACCAATATTCCCCAAAATAAAATATGCTAACAGAGCGAATCCGACTATTTCAAAACCGATTGCTGTCTCAAAATTTTCCATGTTTTGAATGCGAAGTACCATCATGAAAACATACATAATTATTACGATGTATAAACAAGTCGCAAACATCGCAAGACCGGCAGTCAATCTCTTCTTCGACATTTATTCCACCTTCTTTCCGCATTCTGGGCAGAACTTTGTACCTGAAGCTAATATCTTTCCACATTCGCACTTAATATCGCTATTATTAAATCCGCATTGCGGGCAAAACTTTGCTTCAATTGGAATCTGTGCACCGCATGAAACGCATTCTTTTGTTTCTCCCCGTTGAAGCGGATTTCCTATAGTCTGGCTCATTGATGTGCTCATGTTGATTGCAGCACCAAGTCCGATTCCTCCTGCGGCAACAGCTCCCGCAACGCCGTTTTGGTTGTTTGCTGCACCTTCATAAACATCGAAAGACCTTTTTGTCGCATATCTTCCATCGCCCATAATTTCAAAAGCGGCCTTATCTTCAAGAATTTTATTAATCTTTTCAAAATCTTCATCCGGAAAGTTTATTGACTGTATAAAGAAATTAAGCACAGTAAATCCATATCGTTCAAACTCAGATGCCACTTCCGCTTTGACCTTTTCAGAAAGTGATTCCAGTTTAGTAGAGATTTCCAAAGCTGAAATGCCGTCCGTAATAATTGCTTGCGCGATAGCTGATTTTGCCTTTATTACCAGTATTCCTCTGTAGTATTCCTTGACTCTATCAAACTTTACAATATCCGCCTGTTGCATACCTCCAATCAGCTCTTTAAATAAAGTTGAAGGATCAATAATTTTTAAACCCATCTGTCCAAATGCTCGAATTCTGAGTTTTACATAATACTTTGGATCAATAAGCTGAATTGGATCAATGGTTCCCCAGTTAATGTCTAATCGAACCGTAGTATTAACAAAATACACTTCAGCACTGAACGGAGTTTTTCCTCCAAACGGCAGATTGACAAGGCTTTTTAGTATTGGGAGATTTTCCGTGGTTAAGGTATAAGTTCCAGGAAAAAAAACATCCGCAATCATTCCACCTTTGACAAAAAGAGCGACTTGTCCTGTTTGAACAATCAACTGAGTTCCCAAAGACAACTCTTCCGAAGGATATTTATATATCAACCATTCACGGCTTCGTAATCCATCAAATCGAACAACATCTATCACAGCCATCGACATCATCTCCTTTTTAACTGCATATGCTTAACCGTTCATCAATCTGTACTTTATCGAATTGGTTTAATTGCATATATTCTTTTCCTATCGAATCAATTTAAATCACACTTTTCCTTGATACCAATCGCATTATCTGATAAAATTGTGGTAGATTTTATTACGAAATTATAATTCGTTCATAAAATCACGATTTCCCGAATATTATTTCCCTATTTTTAGTCTTCCCTATATGCTCTCGCTTTTTCAAAAAACGTTGTTCTTGCCATTCCACACCGTTTTGCTGCTTCAGAAACCGATATCTTCTTCATTTTCCAGAGTTTCCACACCTCATAAAAGTTTTCTGGAAGGGGATCAGGACGTCTGCCGAAATGAACGCCTCTCGCCTTTGCCGCCGCTATACCTTCCGCCTGACGCTGGCGAATAAGATTTCTCTCGTTTTCGGCGACGTAAGAAAGAAGCGCCAATACCAGATCACTGATAAACGTTCCAAGCAGATTCTTTTCTCTTCGCGTATCAAGAATCGGCATATCCAAAACATACAGAGATACCTTCTTCTCTTTCGTAATCATTTTCCACTGATCCAGTATCTCCGAATAATTTCTCCCCAAACGATCGATGCTCTTGATATAAATCAAGTCGTCTTCCTTCACACGCCGCAGCAGTTTCTTATATTGCGGCCGTTCAAAATCCTTCCCCGACTGTTTATCCACGAAAATATGGTCTTCCGGCACGTTCATCTCCCTCATAGAAATCAATTGCCGGTCTTCGTTCTGATTTTTCGTGCTGACCCTGACATAACCGTATACATTTCCCATGCTGTTCTCTCCTGTACTTTCTTTTTTAAGCTTCATCTTCACTGTCCTTCCGTCCGCAAACCCACGCCGGTTTTACCACCTCAATCCATTTGCATTTCTCAAAAGCATGTGCTACATTTTATTCAAATAGATTTTATTAAAATCAATTTGAATAAAAATAATTTGAATAAAAAGGCAAGGAGGTGCCGGCATATGTTTATCGGCAGAGAACGCGAATTAAACGCTTTGGAAAAAGTCTATTCCAAAGACTCCTTCGGGATGACCATCATCTATGGCAGACGCCGAATCGGAAAGTCTTTTTTGATCACCGAATTCCTCAAAGGTAAAAAGGCCATCTTCTATACTGCAACCAAGGTCGGCGCCGGACGCAACCTGGAATTGTTCGCCCGGCAGGTATTGGAAGTGCTGGACCCGGATTATCTGGATGCAACATTTTCCTCTGTGGAAGCAGTTCTGGATCTCATTACAAGAAAGGTTTCGGAAAGCGCCGAGAGACTCGTTCTGGTTATCGACGAGCTGCCCTATTGGGCCGAAAAAGACGAAGCGCTGTTATCGATCCTGCAGAAATACATCGATACGCAGTGGCTGGATAAAAACCTGATGGTCATTTTATGCGGATCTTCTCTGAGTTTTATGGAAAAGAAAGTCCTCAGTGAAAAGAGTCCAGTGTTTGGCCGGAAGGATTCACAGATCCGTCTGGAACCGTTCAATTACCGTGATTCCGCCTTGTTTGTTCCGAACTATTCCGCGGAAGAAAAAGCGATCTGCTATGGCGTTACCGGCGGAGTCGCAAAATATCTGTCCCTGTTTGATCCGAACAAAAGTCTGGATGAGAATATAAAAACCCAGTTTTTCCATACGGATGGCTATCTTTATGACGAGACCCGAAATCTTCTGACACAAGAGTTTTCTGATGTCACTCTGGCCAACAACATCATCGAACAGGTTGCAGCCGGTGAAAACGCATTGAATGTTATTGCATTAAAGATTGGTGAGAAAGAATCCACCGTATTGTATTCTCTGGAAAAGCTGATGGATGTCGACTTGATTGAGAAGAAAAAATGCATCACCGAGGAAAAAAATAAGAAGAAGACGCAGTATGTCCTGAAAGATCACATGTTTAAGTTCTGGTACCAGTTCATTCCAAAGGCTGTCAGCGTCATCGAAATGGGTCAGGGTGACCTGTATTACGATAAGATTGTAAAACCTCAGCTCCATTTCTTTATGGGAAGTGTTTTTGAAGAAATGTGCCGGTACTACACACTGGAGCAGGGAATTCTCGGCTCATACGGTTCCTTTATGACCGAAGTCGGAACCTGGTGGGGCGTAGAACGTCTTAAGGATGAGGATGGAAAATGGTATCAGCAGGCAACGGATATAGATGTTGTCGGAATCTCAACAATAGATAAGACAGCCGTGATCGGCGAATGCAAATTCAAGAAGGAGAAGATCGATAAAGGAATCTATGAGACGCTTCTTGGAAGAGCAAGACTGATCAACGGCAAATATGCCGTCACCCGTTTCCTTCTGTTTTCCCTGAGCGGTTTTACGGATTGGTTTAAAGAAACAAAGCCCGCAAATACGGTGCTGATTTCGGTTGAAGATATGTACCGATAAAAAAGAAAGGCAGGAGCCTGTCAGTGAGACAAGTTCCTGCATTCCTTTCAGATTTCGCACTTTAAACTGCCCTGATTCAGGGATAAACGTCTGTATCTCAGCGGAGCTACATCCACCGATTCCCGAAAATGTCGCGGACTTTGAAAAGTTCGCCGTAACCTTCAGAACTCTTCCTTTGTTTATTGTCTGCTCAGCTCTTTGACAATTTCACCTGCGATAAGCAGACCTGCCACAGCCGGAACAAACGCGGTACTTCCCGGAATATCCCGGCGCTCCGTACATTTATGCTGTGCTCCCGGAGGACAGATGCAATGACTTCTACAGCTTATTGACATATCCTCCGATGGTTTAATGGGCTGTTCATCCGAATAGACGACTTTCAGTTTTTTTACATTTCTTTTCTTTAATTCTCTGCGCATCACTCTGGCCAGCGGACAGACTCTTGTATCATAAATATCTGCCACCTTGAGTCTTCCTGCATCAAGCTTCTTTCCCGCTCCCATTGCACTGATGATCGGGACATTTTCTTTCTGTGCTCTAAGAATTAGTTCAATCCTTGCCGTCACGGTATCAACTGCATCTACAATATAGTCATACTCACGAAATGGAAATTCATCTGCATTTTCCGGCAGAAAAAAGCATTTGTGGATTTCAATATCGGCATCCGGATTGATCTCCTGCATGCGTTCTCTCATCACTTCTGCCTTATACTTTCCAACCGTTTTTCTGGTGGCAATGATCTGCCGGTTTAGATTCGTCAGACAAACCTTGTCATCATCAATCAGATCAAATGAACCGATCCCACTGCGGGCAAGGGCCTCACAGACATATCCGCCCACGCCTCCAATACCAAAGACAGCCACTTTTTTGTTATGCAATGAGTCCATTCCATCCTTCCCCAGAAGCAACTGTGTCCTTGAAAACTGATTAAGCATCCCGATTACCCTTTCGAAAAATCTATTGTTTGGTCGCAGAGACAGTATAATACCCTCAATCGCATACTATTTCAATAGGTTTTGATTTAAAAAAATTTATGCTTTCCGATACGTTTTTCCTTTTATTCCGTAGGCCCTTTCCAAGAAAGAAATTTTTCCGCATACCTGTTCAGATCCGTCTTTTTAACAGCAAGATGATCTCCCGTGGTTTCATACGCAATATTCATAGGGTTGCATCCCCCGGATAGACTCCCGACGCTATCCATCGTAAAGGTATTTCCGCAATTCTGACATACCAGTCTTCCATTTTTCTCTTTAAAGTATGCCCTTGGGGAAGGATTGCAGGATTGACAGGTATTCAGTGATAATCGATAGGAATCGTCTGATGCTTTTACTGCAATCATCTGAACGGTAGTTCCGCCAGCATCATAGTTCACGTATTTTGGATGCGCTGTTAGTATCGAAGTATCAACCAATACCGTTCCATCATCTGACAGATCCGGGGTAATAAACTCCGGGATACTGTTCTGTTCCGCCTGAAGATCCCCCGTTTTGATCGCCGCGCTGTTCGTGCTCACCGCTCCGCAACCAGTTGCTGCAATGCCGGCAGTTACCAGCATAAGCGCCGTAAATATTTTTCCTTTTTTCATAATTT
Organism: [Clostridium] aminophilum DSM 10710; assembly: GCF_000711825.1. GTDB lineage: Bacteria > Bacillota > Clostridia > Lachnospirales > Lachnospiraceae > Clostridium_R > Clostridium_R aminophilum. The sequence goes on from NZ_JONJ01000001.1 coordinate 344,029, forward strand.
TGTCCTCCAGGCTCAAGCAGACAAGCTTGCTTGTCTATTTGAGCCGTCAATCAAAGTTTGAAAGTTTACTTTCAAACTTATTCACCTCTTTATCAAATCTTTATTCTTTAATTACATTTATTTGCCCATTAATCATTCCCATCCAGCAGGTATATGGAATGGTTCCGGGATTCAATGGCATAAACTCGATGATATTTTCTCCGGGAGTAAAATCATGAGAAATACCGTATTCGCTCAGAATCATTCTGTAATTGCAACCATTGATTACCTCTTCGGAAACAGAGATCACCCACTTTACCGGGATGCCGCTATATACGGTTATTTCAGGATATCCCCCAAAATCGAGATCACTGTAAACGATCTGCTCATCTCCTTTTTCGGAAATAACAGCTACGTTTTTTATATTTCCGGACGTTTCCGCAAATGATCCTACAATGATGGAATTGATCCCAGCAAGACTTCCTCCCTGTGTAAACATCGCCAGTCCCAGGACCACAACCAACACGGCGCCGGTGTTCATCACGATCTTTGAATGTCGTTTGCCGATAGTTGATATAAATGATCCTAATCCAAGCATTAAGGGAACGGTCCCAAGGCTAAACATCAGCATGGACATTGCCCCCGCCACCGGATTTCCGGTTCCAAGCGCAACTATCTGCATCGACTGCATAGGTCCACATGGCATAAATCCGTTTAAGAGTCCTATAAAAAAGGACCCGTTGGCCTTTTGCCTGATCCGGCCGATCCTTAATCCCGCCGTGACAGGAAGACGGATCTGAAATCTTCGAAATCCGGGAATAACATCAAGCATACGGATTCCCATCACAGCCATGAAAGCTCCGGCAATCAGTTTCAGGATTCCCTGCAACAGAACCGGTATTCCCGTACCCGTTCCGCCCGTTGCGAGCATTCCGACGAACCCTAAAACACCCCCGATCGCAGTGTACGATGTTATGCGGCCTGCATTGTACAATAACGATCCCAAGATCATTTTGGAGGAGTCCGTGTTCCGTATGCTTTGCGCCAGATTTATTCCTCCACACATCGCAACACAATGAATCGAAGTCAGCATACCCACTACAAAGAGCATCCCGTACCCCATCTCCGAATCTGCCAGCCTTGAAGGCACAAACATATTAAGCATTCCGGATTGCTGAAGCAAAACATATAGTATTCCAATGGTTGCCAGTATTCCGGCATTCCGCAGAATAACTGTTTTTTTCTCTTTCTTATGATGTATTACGCTGTAACCAAGTTCTTCGATAATTCTTTCTATTTTGCTTAAGTTTATTATCTGAGGCCGGTAACATATTTCCGCTTCACCATGCCGGAATGAGACATGAGCTTCCATGATTCCATCCGTCTTAATTAGCGTTTGCTCAATTCGTTTTTGACAATTGGTGCAGGTCATCCCATCAATGGTCAAAACCTTTCGTCGATTGGTCATTTTTGATTCCTAATTATTTTTGCAATTCCACTTCTTCGTTCTAAATACCCCGTAGGGGTATTTTATTTCAATCACTATATACCCTATCGGGGTATATGTCAATTGGATTTTACAAATTTCTATTTTGCATGGTTAAACATAACCAAAATAAGACTCAAACCTCCAATACAGGAAGTTTGAGTCTTTTCTCATCATTTATTCATTTTTCAGGCATTCCATCTTTATGCCGGCATTTTTGTCTCAATCCATCCCGGATCAGTCGATGGCTTTCACGATCTTCTCGCAGGCTGCGCCGAGACTCTTTGACTTCTCTGCCGCATCTTCGAGAGATGCTCCCTTTACGCCGTAATAGAACTTGATCTTCGGCTCGGTTCCGGACGGTCTGACGCAAACCCATGCGTTATTCTCCAGATCGTAATAGAGAACGTTGGACTTCGGAAGGCCGGTGGGCTTGACTTCTCCGGTCGCGGTGTCGCGAATCGTGTCGAGCTGATAGTCTCTTGCGGAGAGGACCTTAAAGCCGTCAAACTCTGCCGGAGCAGCGCCGCGGAGCGTATCCATGATGCGCTTCATCTTAGCCTGTCCTTCAATTCCCTCAAACTCCAGCGATACGACCGCATCGGTGTAATAACCGTACTTCTCATACATATCCAGCATCGCATCCCACAGCGTCTTGCCCTGCTTCTTATAATATGCCGCTGCCTCACAGAGAGCCGCTACTGCGGATACCGCATCCTTATCGCGGGCATACGGTCCGATCAGGCAGCCGTAACTCTCTTCCATGCCGAACATATAGTGGCCGTCTCCGGTTGTCTCCTCCTTCAGGATCTGCTTTCCGATCCACTTAAAACCGGTCAGGCACTCGATCAGACGGCAGCCGTAATTCTTTGCAACCGCATCGACCAGATTCGTGGTAACGATGGATTTCACCACCTCACCGTCTGCCGGAATGAGTCCCTTCTCCTTCTTCTGGCTCAGCACATACTCACAGATGAGGGAGCCGGACATGTTGCCGGTCAAAGCGTGATACTCGCCGGTCTTCGCGTCTTTTACGTAAACACCGAGACGGTCCGCATCCGGATCGGTTGCCAGAACCAGATCCGCATTTTTCTCTTCCGCCAGTTTCAGTGCCAGTGTAAACGCCTCTCTGCTCTCCGGGTTCGGATACGGAGTGGTCGGGAAATCGCCGTCCGGATTCTCCTGCTCCGGTACAACGTAGAGATTCTTAAATCCAAGTTCTGTGATCACACGGCGAACCGGAATGTTGCCGGTTCCGTTGAACGGTGTGTACACAATGCTGATCTGATCCGCCATCTCGCGGATGACATCCATGTTGGCAACCTGGTCTTCCACACAGGCAATGTACTTGTCGTCCATCTCTTTGCCGAGGATGATGTAAAGGCCTTTTGCCTTCGCCTCGTCCGCGCTCATGGTCTTGACGGAAGAGAGATCTTCGATTCCAAGAACTTCTTTCGTCACACCCTCGTCGTGCGGCGGTGTGAACTGCGCGCCGTCTTCCCAGTAAACCTTATATCCGTTGTATTTTCCCGGATTGTGGCTGGCGGTAATGTTGATGCCGGCAATGCAGCCCAGCTCGCGGACCGCAAAGGAAAGCTCCGGTGTCGGGCGAAGGGATTCAAAGCGGTACGCCTTGATGCCGTTCGCCGCCAGCGTTCTGGCGCACTCATCCGAAAATTCCGGGGACATATGGCGGGAATCATATGCGATTGCAACGCCCTTATCCTGTCCGCCCTGGGAAATGATGTAATTCGCCAGTCCCTGTGTCGCTCTGCGGACGGTATATACATTCATGCGGTTGATGCCCGCGCCGAGGATTCCGCGAAGTCCGGCGGTGCCGAATTCCAGGTCTTTATAGAATCTCTCCTCGATCTCCTTCGGATCATCAGCAATGGCCTTCAGCTCTTCCTTGGTTTTCTCATCAAAATAAGGGTTGTCCAGCCACTCCTGATAGATCTTCATGTAATCTTTCATAATTCCTGCTGTCCTCCTACAATATTGTCTTTCACTTACCGGTTTCGCGGCTTCACTAATCTGCCAAAGCCTGCGGAAACCCCTCAAATCGTATGACTATATTATATTTATTTTGTGAGTTTTATTCAATACTTGACACGTGTGCGGAATTTCGGACAGTCCCCTTGAATAAAGTCCGCGGAGCTCCGTAAGGTGACATCTCCCTTTCAACGGCATGCGCATCCTCGCGGAGCGCTTCTGCGTCATAGAAAAAATCGGGGAACATTCCTACTGACACAAAAACAGCCGTCACTCTGCCGTTTCATCATCCAGCATTCTCAGAAGCTTCTCTTTTTCATTCTCCGCCGGATCCCGCAGAACTTTCTCAAACATTTCCGCCAGAATCCGGCCCAGCTCCGGCCCCGGCTTTACACCCTTTTGGATCAGGTCCTGACCGGTCACAGCCATCGTCTTTAAGGAGACGCAGTCCCCTCTCTTCCGGATCTTATCCACAAGAGCCGCCGCGTCATCCACCATTTTCCCCCGATCCGGGTCCAGCGTGTGGATAAGAAGAAACAGACGGTCGAGAAGCTCCGGCGAAATCTCACTCATGAACTTCCGTGCAAGGTACTCTTTCTCCTTCGATTCCGCCATATTCTTATGTTCCGCCTGACTCACGAAATCGGTGTCCCAGTCAAAACGGTCAGTGAAATGTCCCACCAGTGTCTTTACACTGCGGATGGTGTCATTGTCCAGCTTCATCTCACGGAGAATCTGAACCGCGGTTTTGTCCTCCAGTTCTGCAAGAAGAGCCGCCCAGCGCACCGCTTTTTCCTGCGGGAGCGCGGCTGCCCGCTCAAGACGTGCGTAAAGAGATCGAACCATGCTTTTTCCGGAAACTGCGGTATTTCCGCCATGTCCCGTGCCCGTGAAATTGCTTTCCTCTTCAAAAATACGGCCAAACGTCTTTGAAATGAATGGCGTCATTCCCGTCTTCTCCACCAGCATCACCCGTTCCGGATGCGCGGAGAGAAGTGTTTTCGTCAATTCCACCTGAATCCGCTCCGCGCTGACATTTTTCAGATTCGGCGCAATCACCGAGAGCGCGTTCCACGTCTCTTCCTCAATCTCAAATCCGAGCTGTGCGGAGAAACGCACGGCACGGAGAATGCGGAGAGCGTCCTCCGTAAACCGCTCCATCGCATTGCCCACGCATCGGATCACATGGTTCTTTAGATCGTCCATTCCGCCGAACTCGTCGACGATTCCGGTCTCCTCGCTGTAGGCCATCGCGTTGATGGTGAAATCGCGGCGGCGAAGATCCTCCTTCAAATCGGACGTAAACTCCACGCTGTCCGGATGTCTTCCGTCCGCATAGGTTCCGTCGATCCGGTAGGTCGTGATCTCGTAACCGACATGATTTTTCATCACGGTCACGGTTCCGTGCTGGAGCCCGGTGTCAATGGTCTTCGGGAAGATTCTCTTCGTTTCCTCCGGTTTGGCGCTTGTTGTGATGTCCCAGTCGTTCGGCTCTTTTCCGAGAAGCGCGTCCCGGACGCAGCCGCCCACCGCGTAGGCCTCAAAGCCGGCCGACCGCATTTTTCCAAGAATCCATGCGACATCCGCCGGTATCTGTATCTTAATCATCTGTGATGTGTTTCTCCTGTTTCTTCTAAAATCTAAGACTCATAAAACCGTGACGTATCCTTTACGAACCAACGATTTGAAATATGCTCCGCGATACTGAAAAGTCTTCTATGATTCAGTTTATCATAGAAGGTCTTATCACGTCACTCGCACGTCAGGCAACCGTCATGGATTTCTTAAGTTCTCCTATAATCCATCTCTGCTCGTTTTGCATTGGTGATAAAGCCATATACTTTATCCCAATTCTTATTTCCGTCTGTTTCCACGCCGGAGTTTACGTCAACCGCATAAGGTCTCACCTTCATAACCGCGTCATAAACATTCTGATCCGTAAGACCGCCGGCTAGCATAACCGGGATATTCATTTCATCCACAATTTCCCTGCTGATATTCCAATCGTGAACCTTGCCGGTTCCGCCCAGTCTCTCCGCCGTCCTTGAGTCAAGCAAAAGGGCATCTGCCACCTTTTCAAAAGAATGTGCCATCGCTATGGTTCCGGTTCTATCCCCGTCGATAACGTGAACCGCCTTGATCATCTTAACCGTAGGCAGTTCTTTTTTGCAGACCGCTACCTCTTCCGGGCTGATATAATCATGAATCTGGAGTGTTGTCACCCCGAGGAATCTGCACAGATCGATAATCTTTTTCACGTCCTGAAGATGGGTAACCGCCACGGTTGAAACAAAAGGCGGTATTTTATCGATGATTCTTTTCGCATCCTCCACCTCGATTTTGTCCTCGGCAAGATGCGTTATTCCAACCAGAAATCCCAATGCATCCGCGCCGCAGTCAAGTGCAATTTTCGCATTATCCCAGGTATTTATTCCGCAAATCTTTGCTCTCATTGTGATTCCTCCCGCTTACCGGACAAACTGAAAAAACAATGTATATTATACAAATATAGCACAAAAATCGGCATAGCCGGATACTTCCAGCTATGCCGATTCTGTTCCGTACAAATATTCCTGTCAGAGAAATGCTAATAGAATCGCAGTTATCGTAATCTATTATTAGTACGCCTTGCCCCAGTAAACCATCTTCACTGCCGGCTTACCGCAGACAACGCAGGTATCCGCGATCTTCTCCTGCGCGAACGGCATACAGCGGCTGGTTACGCCCGGCTCTTCCTTCAGCTTGTCCTCGCACTCGCGGCATCCGCACCACATCGCACGGATGAAGCCCGGCTTGTTGTCGGCGATTTCCTTCATTTCCTCGAAGCTGTGCGCGTCGTAGGTCATTTCCCTCTGACGCTCCAGCGCTCTGTTGAAGAGATCCTTCTGGATGGTTTCCAGCATCTCGGCAACCTTTGCCTCCAGCTCGTCCATGGAAACGGTGATCTTCTCGTGAGTGTCACGGCGAACCAGAACTGCCTGACCGTTCTCGCAGTCTCTCGGTCCGATCTCGACTCTCAGCGGAATTCCGCGCATCTCACAGTCTGCGAACTTGTAGCCCGGGCTGCGGTCGGAATCATCCACTTTCACGCGGAAATTGGAAAGAACTTCCTCGATCTTCTTCATGCCTTCCTGAACTTCCGGATTGGTCTGGCGGATCGGAACCACCATAACCTGAATCGGAGCTACCTTCGGCGGAAGGATCAGTCCGTCGTTGTCGCCGTGAACCATGATGATCGCGCCGATCAGACGGGTGGTCATGCCCCAGGAAGTCTGGTGAACATATTTCAGCTTGTTGTCCTTATCCAGATACTGGATGCCGAATGCCTTCGCAAAGCCATCGCCGAAGTTATGGGATGTTCCGCACTGAAGCGCTTTACCGTCGTGCATCAGCGCCTCAATGGTGTAGGTCGCCTCTGCGCCGGCAAATTTCTCCTTCTCGGTCTTCTGACCGCGGACAACCGGGATCGCAAGGTAATCCTCTGCGAAATCCGCATACAGATTCAGCATCTGCTCGGTTCTCTCCTCTGCCTGCTCTGCGGTTGCGTGAGCGGTGTGGCCCTCCTGCCATAAGAACTCTCTGGTTCTCAGGAACGGTCTTGTGGTCTTCTCCCAGCGGACTACGGAGCACCACTGATTGTATACTTTCGGAAGATCACGGTAAGACTGAACATCCTTCTTGTAGAAATCACAGAACAGTGTCTCCGAAGTCGGTCTTACACACATTCTCTCCTCGAGACGGTCAAGTCCGCCGTGTGTAACCCATGCAACCTCCGGTGCAAATCCCTCAACGTGGTCCTTCTCTTTCTGAAGAAGGCTCTCCGGGATCATGCACGGCATGTACACGTTCTGAACTCCGGTCTTCTTAAATCTGCGATCCAGCTCTCCCTGAATGCTCTCCCAGATCGCATAGCCGTACGGCTTGATTGCCATGAATCCCTTAACGCTGGTGTACTCGGTCAGCTCCGCCTTGCGGACAACGTCGGTATACCACTGCGCAAAGTCAACATCCATGGATGTTACTGCTTCTACAAGTTTCTTGTCGTTAGCCATGATAATTTTCCTTCCTGTGAAAACCGCCCGGTGCACCATGCACTGTGCGTTTTTATCATATGTATTTCTGCTGCCGCCAATGCCGCATACCGCGGACAGACAGCATTTTGAGTTTACGCCGCAAGGCCCGTTTTGTCAATGATTATGCGGGTTTTCGCTTTTTTTCTTCCGTCATCCGGCGCCGGTTCTGACATCGTTTGCCAGTTTCTTTTTCTGCCGGCCAGCGCCGGTTCTGACGCCGATTACGGTTCCTCTTCCGCCAGTCCCTCGCCGGTTTCATTGATCAAAAAAACAGCAGGGAGAATCCGGAGGTCATTGATTCGCCCCCGGGATCTCCGAATGACATCTCTTTAAAAATGCCCGCAGCATATGCGCGGTGAACCCCCAGATATCGTAAATCCTTCCATCCTTCTCCCAACGGTAGAACCAGATTGTCCGGCGGCTCGAACGCCACGGATAATTCCTTCCGCCCGGGATGCGGTCATACGGAAAACCTTCTGACGGAATCGTTGTCTGCTCCACATCCGCGCCGAGGGGCTCCTGCGCCAGAAGCCAGGACAGCGGCACGCGGAACACCTCTCCGACTTCATCTCCGGAAAATGTCCCCTCATAGTCATCGATCACCGCAAGGAAGGAGAAAATGTCGTCCCCCGAGATGGTCACCATCTCATTCAGCGGTGCGATCACCCGGATCTGTTCGCGGCGCACGAGAAGTTCTTCCATCGTCTCCCGGACCGCGGCCTCCTCCGGAGTCTCTCCCGGCTCCATCGCACCGCCCGGAAAGCAGATCTCACCCGGCTGGCGGTCCAGATCCTCCGCCCTTTTTTCAAACAGCACGTCGTAATCTTCTCCGTTCTTTACCAGCGCAATCATGACCGCCGCATTGTGAATGCCGCCCCGGCCGAGCAGAACCGGTTCTTTTCCTGCCCAGGCCGACCGCATATGTTCAGTGATATCGTTTGTCATTTTCATCCTCCTGTAAGACACGAAACCGTCTTCCCCTTACCAACTGGCGTTTTTTCTGTCTGTTTCCTCTTTTTCTCCAGTATTTCCTGAAAAGGATCCGGAAGACCTGCCCGCTTATTATCTAAAATCAGTCTTTCTCCCGAAACAGCCGGAACACCTCTGCCTCCGGCTTCATGGAAAATGTCATCTGCTCTCCGGTCACCGGGTGCCGGAAGGACAGCTGCACGGAACAGAGTGCGGGATTCACGCCGCGTTTGTCCTGAAATGCGGGATTGTATTTCACATCTCCCCAGAGCGGCAGATTCCGGGATGCACACTGCACCCGGATCTGATGGTGCCGGCCGGTCAAAAGCTCGATCTCAAGAAGCGTAAGTTCCCGTCCGGATTCTTCCACTGCTGAACCCAGTACCTTATAATTCAGCACCGCTTTTTTCGCTTCTTCCACAGACTTATCCACAACGGATGTGGTATTGTTTTTTCCGTTTTTCAACAGATAATCCACCCACTGCCCATGATTATCCACAGGTTTTCCACACACCACCGCATGATAGATCTTGCGAACCTCCCCCTTCTGAACCGCAGCACTCAAAACCGCTGCAGCCTTCTTCGTCTTTGCGTACACCATCACGCCGCTGACCTGCCGGTCCAGACGGTGGATAACTCCCACATAGGGCGGTGTCCGGCGTGTGGACGGAGTGGTTGATAATTGTGTGGATAACATCCGGTGATTTCGGATCAGGCTGACCATATCCTGTGCAAAACCTCTGGCCTCCTGTGATTCCACGCCGGCCGGCTTTTGAACCACAATGATATCCTCATCCTCATAAAAAATTTTAAGTTTTATCATCAAATCTCCTTGTATTCCTGTTTCGAATGAGATATAGTGTTCATACAAGTAGTTTTAATAACTACATGGTATTGTTATCAAGTCCATATTTTTGTATGTGGACTGACGGCAGATCCAACCGCACGTTTATCTGTCCTCTTAATTATAAACACAACATCCAATGCATTTCCGATGAAGCCATATACACCGATGATCCTGACGGCTATGGAACAACATCCGGCATGTTCGAAATGCATGGTTTTATTCACGCACATTGCGCGGAAAGGAGTCCTCCATGCTGACTGATCTTCTGAAAAAAGTCAAAAATCCCGGCAGTGCCGCTACACACGGCATTGCCATGATCGGTTCCGCGATCGCTGCAGTTCCGCTGCTCACAAAAGCGGCGCGGGATCCCGGTTCCGTCCGGATGCCGGCGCTCGCGGTCTTCATCATCAGTATGATCCTTCTGTACGCTGCCAGCACCATTTATCACACCTTTGATATCTCTCCGAAGGTAAACCGGATGCTGAGGCGTCTCGATCACACCATGATTTATGTTCTGATCGCCGGAAGCTACACACCGGTCTGCATGGTTGTTCTGGGTGACGCATCGGGCATCCGTCTGCTGGAACTCGTATGGGGAATCGCCGCGGCCGGCATCCTCGTGAGCATCCTCTGGATCAACTGCCCGAAATGGTTTTCGTCCATCATTTATATCGCCATGGGCTGGGTATGCATTACCGCCTTCCATGAGATCGTGACGGCGCTTCAGCCGGCCGCCTTCGGCTGGCTCTTAGCCGGCGGCCTGATCTACACCATCGGCGGTGTCATCTACGCCCTGAAACTTCCGATCTTTGACGCAAAGCACAAAAACTTCGGTCTGCACGAGATCTTCCATCTGTTTGTGATGGGCGGAAGCGCCTGCCACTTCATCATGATGTATCTCTATGTGGCGTAGGTTTCAAGCGCACGTTCTATCGTTAGTTCTGGATCTATAACCTCTTCCATCCTCTCTCGTCCGACCTGCGCCAGCCATAGTTTAAATGGTTCTGCTTTTTTGGATGGAATTGACTGAATGATACGGAGTAGTTGCTCTGTATCAGCAACATCTGTATTGTATCTTTTTCCATCTTTAGGTGACTTCATTTTCAGTTGGTGACAATTTGTCACCAACTGACTCCCTTCTTCTTTTAATCGTTGTTTAAGCTTGTTCCAATACTTTCTTCCGTCAGCACTCTCCGTAAGAATCTGAACCACATCCACAATTGAAAAATACCACTCTTCTTCATCTTCAACCCACGCTGTTCTGATTGGCTGGTCTTCAAATAATTGAACTTTATCATTTATTGTCTGCACATGTCTTCCCCCCTGTCATTTTCTCCTCATTATCCCTTTTTTCCTCGAGCAGCATAATGTACGCCATCATTCTGATCAAATACTCCGGCGGTGAGCTGATTCCCTGTTCCCACTGCTGAAGAGTTCTTACAGGGATCCCAAATTTAGCGGAGAATTTGCTTTGTGATAATCCTGTTTTCTTGCGTAATTCTTTTATCTTGTCAGAAATATTCATAGTTACATCTCCCATCGGGCTATACCTTACCAAAGTATAATGTTCTGTTATATACGTTGTCAACGTATGTTTTTCATAGATCTTCGATTCATCGGCGTGCGCATCCTCGCGGAGCATTTTTGTGTCCTAGGAAAAGTCGAAGGACTTTCCTAGGACACAAAAAATTGCAGATAACCCAACGGATTATCTGCAATATATTCTCACACTTTGCACTTTACGAACGGGACATCACGAATGTATCATTCCCGCTCTATCGCTCAATTCAACTCCATTTCTCGCTCAGTTCTCAAACTTGAATCCGCTCAGATCCAGCGTATTGGAAAAATGTTCCCTTCCGCCGTTTCCTCTCTCCTGGCTGCGGCCGATATGCGCCCCGAAATCATCTTTCGATGCGGCCGCCTGCGCCGGTCCCTCGTTGCCGGTTGTCCGGCGGATGTTGCTGTCCAGGAAGCGGTTGAATCCGAGCCATCCGTCCTTGTTCATACCGGTTCCGCCGTTGTTCAGCGCCTCCGTCATGGTCTCCATCTTTGCGTCGGTGTTGTCCGCAAGGTTCAGCGCCAGTGCCTCCAGAAGCGCCGGCTTCTTCGGAGATCCGTATTCCAGTTCACCATGATGCGCCAGAATGCAGTGTTCCAGCTCCGTCGCGAGTTTCTTCGGGAATCCCTCAATCTCGCGGATCCGGTCGCGGATCATCATCGTGCCGATGACGATGTGTCCAAGAAGCTGTCCGTCATCCGTGTAATCATTCTCCGGGAAATCCGAGAGCTCATTCACTTTGCCGATATCGTGGAAAAGCGCCGCCGTAATCAGAAGATCGCGGTTGATCAGCGGATATGCCTTAGCGTAAAACTCGCAGAGTTTCATCACACCGAGAGTGTGCTCCATCAGACCGCCGACAAAGCCGTGGTGAACGCTCTTTGCCGCTGAGTGATAACAGAACTTCTTCAGAAATACCTTGTCGTCCACATAATAGCTCGTGCAGAGTTTTTTGAGATACGGATCGCTGATGGAAAGCACCATCGCCTTGATCTCCTGATACATGGCCTTCAGGTCCTTGGTGGATACCGGAAGATAATCTCCCTGCTCGTATTCATTGCTCTCCGCCCGGCGGATCCGTCGGATGTTCAGCTGATTGTTTCCCTGGAATACGGTGACATCACCTTCCACATAGACATAATCCAGATTGTCAAAATCGGTCACGCCCGGGGATGCCAGATCCCAGATCTTCGCGTCGATGGTACCGCTCTTATCCTGCAGAACGACGGTTGCATACTCTTTTCCGTTTTTTGATACCGCGATCGTTCTGCGCTTGCACAGGTACACGTCCGCTACTCTGCATCCCTCGGTAAACTGTCCGATATACTTCATGTTCTTAATTCCTTCCCTATGACGGCACCGCTTTCCCCGCGTGCCGCAAATCTTCCACAACGGACGCCGCAGTCCGTTCCGTGTTCATCCTGATCTTTCAGAATGTATTTTCCCCGCCGTTCCCTCCGAACCGGCAGAATTTCCATGTATCTTTTCCCGCAGGCAGAATCCGCAGACAGGCGTCATTCTCCGCCATCAGTCCATTCCCGGCAGTATTTTTCCGGTTCAGCGCTCGCCGATCGTTACTTTGAAGCTGAGTTTTGAATATCCCTCTCTGCCCGGCCGCATTGCCGTGATCGTCATTTCCGATCCGGGTTCGGTCCGGGACAAAGTGTCCTGCAGGTCTGTCCGACGGGCAATAATCTTTTTCCCTGCGCCGACGATGACATCTCCGCTCTGGATTCCCGCCGCGTAGGCCGGACTTCCGTTGACAACTTCCGTGATGTAGACACCTTCCGGCGCTCCGTTATCCTGCATCATTTCCGTCACGTTCTGATAATACGCGCCAAACCACGGAACACGGCTTCCGTTCGACATCCTTTCGAGAGTCTGCTTGTACTCGGAGATTCCGCAGAAGACACTTCCGTTTTCTCCGTCCCTCGGTCCCTGAAGCGGACTGCTGAAGCCGATCAGTTTTCCTTCACGGTTGATCAGAAAAGTTCCCTTATCGTAATTGCAGCTGCAGGAGGAGTGCATTGCCCGGATCGTTCCGTCCGGAATGATCACACTGTCCTCCGTCAGCGCCACCGAACCATAGTCCACCGCATGAACCCGGCCGATCGGTGCGCCTGCCGCAACGACCATATCGCCTTTCTGCACGGCATACGAATTCCCCGGTTCCAGCACCTTCAGTGTGCCGACAGTCTGTGACCGGAGGGCGGACGGATCAATCGAGATGACCGCCATCTCCAGCAGCGCGTCCTTCCCTTTCAGCGTGGCCTGCGCACTGTCACCGGTACCAAATGTTACCGTGACGGATGACGTATTTTTCACGGCGTCCAGATCCGTCAGGATCAGAATCTCCCGGTCGGTCTTTGCAATGATCGCGCCCGCATAGGCTTTTTCAATCGAAACCGGATTGCCAAAGATATCATTTGTCGCGTCAACCGGGCTGACCGTAACGATTCCCGCATCCGCATCGCGCGCTGCAGTCCGCATCACTTCCTCGACCGCGAGGGCATAATCGCTCGAACTGCGGTATTTCTCCACCGCCTTCGCTGCCGCCTCATCAATCTTCTCCTGCTGTGCCTGTTCCGCCGATTCCTGCGCGGCCTGCGCCGCAGCATCCGATTCAGACGGGTTCTCCTCTCCGGAGATGCTTTCTCCTGATATATTCCCTTCACCCGGATGATCTTCCGAAAACGCAATCGGCGTCTTTTTCTCATGACTGCCGAGCTTTGACTCCACAACCGGTTTGACGGCACACAGAGCAATCGCAGCGGACACGCCGAACAGAACGCCGAATCCCGCATCGATCAGACAACGCTTTGCCACCTGACGTTTGGTCAGAGGCGGCCTGACGATCTTTTCTCTGATAAAATCCGTGTCTTCTCTGCTGTCGAAACCTTCGTTGTCGCTTCCCGTGGAATGTAAATCTGCCATAGATTGTTCTCCTTCTGCCGGTGAGCATACATAGTGATATTATACGGTCTCATGTAAAAATTTACAATATGCCCCACAGGTCTGCCCCGTAGGTTGGCCCGTAGGGACGGAGTCATCGGTACCCTTGAATATCCCCCGTCTCTCGCTTATAATTATTCTGATATTTTATGCTCTCATGAAAACAAAGTCTTATTTCATTGATTCACAAAGGATTACCATATATGAATGCTAAAGTACTGAGAACCCTTGAATTTCTCAAAATCCGTGACCGTCTGACCGGCTTTGCCACCTGCGACCTCGGCCGGAGTCTGTGCCGGAATCTCGTGCCGTCCATCGACCCGGACACCATCCGCGCCGATCAGACCCATACCTCCGACGCCGTCGACCGCATCCGCATGAAGGGCGGCCTGAATTTCTCCGGAACCCGCGATCTCCGCGGTTCCATGAAGCGTCTGGACATCGGCGGCGCCCTCGGCATCCCGGAGATTCTTGCGGTCGGTTCCGTCCTGAACGTCGCCAAAAGAGCCATCGCCTACGGTTATCACGAGCCGAGCGAAGAGATTCCGGACGACTCGCTGGACGATCTGTTCCGCCGGCTTGATCCCTGCACTTCTCTTGCCGCCGAGATCAGCCGTTGCATCCTCTCCGAAGACGAAGTGGCCGATGACGCGAGCCCGGGCCTTGCCAAAGTCCGCAGGGAAATGCGGCAGATCGAGGGAAAAGTCCACTCGCAGTTAAACCAGATCCTGAACGCAAGCCGCGCCTATCTTCAGGACGGCATCATCACCACCCGTGACGGACGTTACTGTCTTCCGGTCCGCGCCGAGTACAAGGCGCAGGTGCCGGGCATGGTGCATGACCAGTCCTCCACCGGTTCCACCCTCTTCATCGAGCCGATGGCGGTGATCAAGCTGAACAACGAGCTTCGCGAGCTGGAAGGACAGGAAAAACGGGAGATCGAGTTTGTTCTCGCCGCGATTTCCGGCGATATCGTCCCGTACTCCGACACCATTCTGGAGGACCAGAACATCCTGGCGGAACTGGATTTCATTTTCGCCAAAGCAGAGCTTTCCCGCTCCTACAAGGGAACCGAGCCCAAGTTCAACACCGAGCACTACATCTCGATCAAGGACGGCCGCCATCCCCTTCTGGATCCGGAAAAAGTTGTCCCGACGACCATCTGGCTGGGAAAAGACTTCAACCTTCTGATCGTCACCGGCCCGAACACCGGCGGTAAGACCGTATCGCTCAAAACCGTCGGCCTCTTCACGCTGATGGGGCAGGCCGGCCTCCACATTCCGGCGTTCGAGGGTTCGGAGCTCAGCGTATTTACCGAAGTCTTCGCGGACATCGGCGATGAGCAGTCCATCGAGCAGAACCTGAGTACCTTCTCGTCGCACATGAAGACCATCGTTGAGATCCTTGCGAAAGCGGATTCCAATTCCCTCTGTCTCTTCGATGAGCTGGGAGCCGGAACCGATCCGACCGAAGGCGCCGCTCTCGCCATGTCCATCCTGAACTTCCTGCATAATATGCAATGCCGGACAATGGCGACCACCCATTACAGCGAACTCAAAGTCTACGCTCTTCAGACTGAAGGAGTGGAAAATGCGTCCTGCGAGTTCAACGTCGAAACCCTTCAGCCGACCTACCGCCTGCTGATCGGAATTCCGGGAAAATCGAACGCATTTGCCATCTCGCAGAAGCTCGGTCTTCCGGATTACATCATCGATGACGCGAAAAAACGGATCCGCGAAGAGGACGAATCCTTCGAAGATGTCATCGCCCAGCTCGAACATAACCGCATCATCATCGAGAACGAAAAAGCGGAGATTCAGAGCTACAAGGCACAGATCGAAGCCATGAAACAGGAGCTTGAGAGCCGCCGTCAGAAGTTCGACGAGCAGCGTGAAAAGATCCTTTCACGGGCCGAAAATGAAGCACAGCGCATCCTTCAGGATGCCAAGGATACCGCCGATTCTTCCATCCGCAGCATCAACCGGCTGGCAAAGGAATCCGGTGTGAACAAACAGCTTGAGGCCGAACGCGCCAAACTCCGCGGAAAGCTCGACGACGTCGGCAAAAAGATAGAGAAAAAGAAAAAGTCCATTCCGCACAAGACCGTGGAAGCGCAGTCCCTGCGCCTTGGCGACACCGTAAAGGTTGTCTCCATGAATCTGACCGGAACCGTCGACACGCTTCCGGACGCGAAGGGCAACCTCTTCGTGCAGATGGGAATTCTCCGCTCCTCGGTCAACATCCGCGATCTCGAGCCGGTTTCCTCCGGATCGGGCATCTCGGCGCCGGGATACATTCCGTCAAATCTCTCGCGCAAACAGCAGAAGCGCCAGGGCATCGGAACCGGCGGAAAGGGCAGCATCGGCATGTCGAAGTCACTCTCCGTCTCATCGGAGGTAAAACTCATCGGCATGACCACCGATGAAGCCGTTCCGGCGATGGAAAAATACCTCGACGACGCCTACATTGCCCACCTGAAGACAGTCCGCGTCATTCACGGCCGCGGAACAGGTGCGCTCCGTCAGGCGATCCACGCAAGACTCCGCCGGATCAGCTACGTCAAGGAATTCCGTGACGGAAACTATAACGAGGGCGGAAACGGGGCAACCATCGTCACATTCAAAGATTAAAGGGAATGAAGGGGAGAATGTTATGGAAAAGCAACGAATTCTGATCGTTGATGATGACAACAACATCGCGGAACTGATCTCTCTGTATCTCATGAAGGAACAGTACGAGACCAAAATCGTCAATGACGGCGAGGCCGCGCTCCGGGAATACCCGGAATTCGATCCGGCCCTGATCGTTCTGGATCTCATGCTTCCGGGAATCGACGGATATCAGGTGTGCCGCGCCATTCAGGCGCAGTCTCCGCGGATTCCGATCATCATCCTCTCGGCCAAAGGCGAGGTGTTCGACAAAGTCCTCGCCCTTGAGCTCGGTGCCGACGACTACATGGTGAAGCCCTTTGAGACCAAGGAACTGGTGGCCCGCATCAAGGCGATCCTCCGCCGGGCCCGCATCAGCAGTGAGCCGGCCGCCGCACCGGAACCGGTAAAGAACGGAAAATACGTGGAGTATCCCAATCTCGAAGTCAATCTGACCAACTACTCCGTCGTCTGCGACGGAGCGTCGGTGGATATGCCGCCGAAAGAACTGGAGCTTCTGTATTTCCTGTGTTCTTCCCCGAACCAGGTGTTTACCCGCGAGCAGCTTCTCGACCATATCTGGGGATACGGATATGCGGGAGACACCCGCACCGTGGACGTTCATATCAAACGCCTGCGGGAAAAGATCAAGGATCACCGGGAATGGGCCATCGTCACCGTATGGGGTGTCGGATATAAATTCGAGACACGCGTATAAGAGCATGCGTCGGATGACCGTGCCTTCGCGAAACACAAGAGGAACCTGCGATGTTTCACTCACTCTACAGCAAATTATTCTGGGGCTATCTCATCTTCGCCGTGATGGGTTTTCTCACGATTGCGACTTTCTCGGCGGGGATCACGCACCGGTACATGGTCAAAAGCTCCGCCGACAGCATTTACCGCGAGGCGACCATGATCGCGGACAACCTCAGCAACACCTACCGCGGAAAAGTTCTCAATCCGGCGGACACATATCCGCGGCTTGAGGCGTCCGCAGCGCTTCACCAGTCCGAAGTCTGGATCATCGACCGGAATGGAAGGATCACCGCCGACAGCGGAAGAAAACGCGAAGGAACGACGATTTCTGCCTTTGATCCGACCACCAAAGGCAGCAACATCTACAGCGTCGGGGATTTCTACGGCACCTTTCCCTATGAGGTTCTCTCCGTCGCGGCCCCGATCACCGGCAATATGCAGACCTTCGGCTACGTCGTCATCCATGTGCCGATGAACGACATCCTCTACCGGGAAAACCAGTACATGGCCATCGTCTACATCACCGGCGTTGTACTCTTTCTTCTGTCCTTCGTCCTGCTGTTCATCGTCTCGCGCTACGTTGTCCGTCCGCTCCATCAGATCACGGATGCGGCAAAGCAATACGCGGCCGGTGATCTCCGGGTCAATATTCCGGTCAAGAGCCGGGACGAGGTCGGCTATCTTGCCGATACGCTGAATATGATGTCGGATCAGATTGCGGATGTGGAGGATTATCAGAAGAAATTCATCGCCAACGTCTCTCACGATTTCCGTTCGCCGCTCACGTCGATCAAGGGATATCTGGAAGCAATCCTCGACGGCACGATCCCGCCGGAACTCCATGAAAAATATCTGACGCTGATCATCAATGAGACCAAGCGTCTGACCAAGCTGACGGAAGGTATGCTGACGCTGAACTCGCTGGACAGCAAGAACTGCCTCAACCGGTCGAATTTTGACATCAACCGGACGATCAAGGACACGGCGGCCTCTTTTGAGGGAACCTGCCGCGGCAAGGGAATCACCTTTGATCTCACCTTTGGCACCGAGCTTGAGATGGTCAATGCGGACCTCGGCAAGATCCAGCAGGTTCTCTACAATCTCATCGACAACGCCATCAAGTTCAGTCACGACAATTCCGTGATCGAGATCGCCGTCGCCGAGCGAAATGAAAAATACTTCATCTCCGTCAAAGACAGCGGCATCGGCATCCCGAAAAAGAGTCTTTCCCGGATCTGGGAGCGGTTTTATAAATCCGATCTCTCCCGCGGCAAGGACAAAAAAGGAACCGGCCTCGGTCTCTCCATCGTCAAAGAGATCATCCAGTCCCACGGGGAAAATATCGACGTCGTCAGCACCGAGGGCGTCGGAACGGAGTTTACCTTCAGCCTTCCGAAAGCAAAGATGCCGGGGAAGAATGCGTGAGATGAGCGCATCCCCGCTCTTCGTGACGGATAATCTATAAAACGTGACGAATATTCTATAAATTGAAACAACGAATAAAGGGGAGAAAACCGCTTTCACTGCGGATTTCCTCCCCTTTTCTTGTTTCATATTTACACAGGCAACGGGCGTTCCCATTACCATGCTTGTATTTTTTTAGTTATTGTAATTATTTCGATCTTTTTATCTATCGCAATAATTGAGTCTTTTGCTATCAGCCTCTCTTCTCGATATCCATGATCAGGTCAACTCGTCTCTGATGACGGCCGCCCTCGAACTCACTGTTCAGGAAGCTGTCCACGATCATCTTCGCGAGATCCAGACCTACCACACGCGCACCGAAGCAGAGCACGTTGCAGTTGTTGTGACGGCGGGACATCTGAGCGGTGTACGGCTCGCTGCATACGCAGGCACGGATTCCCTTAACCTTATTGCAGGCAAGAGAGATGCCGAGTCCCGTACCGCAGATCGCGATACCGAAATCCGCCTCACCGTTTACAACGGCGCGGGCTACTTTCTCACCGTAGATCGGATAGTCGATGCTCTCTGTCGTATCTGTTCCGACATTGAGAACCTCATATCCCTTCTCCTTCAGATAATCCGAAATCTGGTTCTTCAGTTCCACTGCTGCGTGATCGTTTCCGATTACAATCTTCATTCTGATCTCCTCTTGCCATTCGGCGGCGTTTCGATTCCTGTTTTCTCCGGCACCATTTGAACAGCATCCTGCAATCTGTTTTTTCATAAAAAGCCGGCGGACCCTCCAAAAAAGCAGTCCACCGACTATTATAACGGTTTTTCGGAATTAGGAAACCCCCGGATTTAAGGGAACCGCTGATTCATGTGTTTGCCGGCCGGATTTTCGCTGCGAAGCAGCAATTTTCTTTGAAAAACTGTGCCATCTGCCGGAGGCTCCCGGAAAATACCGGTATACTCAGTGTTTCCTTAGAAAAGGCCGGTGATCACGCCGTCCGCGTCGACGTCGATCTTCTCTGCCGCCGGCACTTTCGGAAGTCCCGGCATCGTCATGATATCACCGGTCAGCGCAACCAGGAAACCGGCGCCGGCGGATACTTTGACATTGCGGATCGTCACACGGAAGCCCTTCGGCGCGCCGAGAAGATTCTGATTGTCCGAGAAGCTGTACTGTGTCTTTGCCATACAGATCGGCATCTTGTCAAAGCCCAGCTCCGTCAGTATCCTGATCTGCTTCTTCGCCTCGGCGGTAAAATCCGCCCCGTCCGCATGATAGATCCGGGTGCAGATGGCATTGATCTTCTTCTCGATGGAGTCGTTCACATCGTAAGCAAAGGTAAAATGATGATTCTCCGGTTCCTCGCAGAGACGGATCACCTCTTTTGCCAGATCCTTACCGCCTTCGCCGCCTTTCGCCCACACATCGGAGAGAACAACATTGACGTCCAGCTCTCTGCACTTGTCCTCCACCAGGCGGATCTCCGCCTCCGTATCCGTCGGGAACCGGTTGATGGCAACCACACACGGAAGTCCGTAAACATCGCGCATATTGCCCACATGCTGCAGAAGATTCGGAAGACCGGCTTCCAGCGCCTGAAGGTTCTCATTTCCAAGCTCTGCCTTTGCAACGCCGCCGTGATGCTTCAGCGCGCGAACAGTTGCGACAACCACAACCGCGTCCGGTACAAGACCGGTCATGCGGCATTTGATATCCAGAAATTTCTCCGCGCCGAGATCCGCGCCGAAGCCTGCCTCGGTCACCACATAATCGTTCAGATGAAGCGCCATCTTCGTCGCAAGAACGGAGTTGCATCCGTGAGCAATATTCGCAAACGGGCCGCCGTGGATAAATGCCGGCGTATGCTCCAGAGTCTGTACCAGATTCGGCTTGAGCGCATCCTTTAAGAGTGCTGCCATCGCGCCCGCCGCCTTCAGATCGCCGGCGGTCACCGGCTGATTGTCATAATTGTAGCCCACAATGATCCGGGACAGTCTCTCCTTCAGATCCGTGAGGTCGGTTGCCAGACAGAATACCGCCATGATCTCGCTGGCTACGGTGATATCGAAGCCGTCCTGGCGGGTCACGCCGTCTACGCGGCGGCCCATGCCGTCGACTACATTTCTCAGCTGACGGTCATTCATATCCACGCAGCGTCTCCATGTAATCCGCTTTGGATCGATGTTCAGGGCATTTCCCTGATATATATGGTTGTCCAGCATGGCAGCGAGAAGATTGTTTGCCGCGCCGATGGCATGAAAGTCACCGGTAAAGTGAAGGTTGATGTCCTCCATCGGAATAACCTGCGCGTAACCGCCGCCGGCCGCTCCCCCCTTCACGCCGAAGACCGGGCCAAGGCTCGGCTCGCGGAGCGCCGCGGCAGCTCTCTTGCCAAGCTTATGAAGTCCGTCCGCGAGTCCCACCGATGTGGTGGTCTTTCCCTCGCCGGCCGGAGTCGGGTTGATCGCAGTAACCAGGATGAGCTTCCCGTTTTTGCGGTCCGGATCCTCTTTCAGAAGATTGTAGCTGATCTTCGCCTTGTCGTTTCCGTACTGCTCGATGTATTTCGGGTCAATGTTCTCCGCCTTTGCAATCTCTAAAATATTCAGCGGCTGTGCTTCCTGTGCAATCTGGATATCTGTTTTCATGGTTTCCAATCCTTCCTGTATACTGCGTTTTTCTGTTGCATGGTGTGGCCGGGCTGATGGTCCGCAGCCTGCCGCTCACTATTGTAATGAATGCGGAGCGGGAAGGATTTGATTGTAATCAAAAACACAAAATCCCCCACAACACCAAAAGGCCTGCCTCCGAAGAGACAGGCCTTCCAGTATGAACGAAAAAGGAAAAGGGGAAATGTTGTAATTCCTTGATATTAGTATCGTCGCCTTTTCGTACTTAATAACGTTTTTTATGTAAACTACAAATTAATACAGATTAATTTTTTGCCTCCGCCGTGAGCGCACCGTCAGAAACATCAAGCCGGATCGTTCCGCCCTCTCGGACTTTATCCTCCAGAATCAGCTTCGCCGCCAGCGTCTCCACATTCTTCTGCAGGAACCGCTTCAGCGGTCTTGCACCGTAGACCGGATCATAGCCGTTCTCCACCACATACGCCTTCGCCGCATCGGTGAGTTCGATCCGAACCTGCTTATCCTCCAGACGGCGGTTCGTAGACTTGAGCTGCAGATCCACGATGTGCGTGATATTGTCCTTCGTCAGCGGCTTGAAGAGAATGATCTCGTCCAGTCGGTTCAGGAACTCCGGACGGAAGCTTCCGCGCAGCTCCTGCATCACGCTCTCTCTGGCATCCGGAGCAATGTTTCCGGCCGCGTCGATGCCGTCCAGCAGCTCCTGGGATCCCAGATTCGACGTCATGATCAGAATCGTGTTCTTGAAGTCCACGGTCTTACCCATGGAATCCGTGATCCGTCCGTCATCCAGCACCTGCAGAAGGATGTTGAAGACATCCGGGTGCGCCTTCTCGATCTCATCGAAGAGAACAACCGCATACGGCTTTCTGCGGACCGCCTCGGTCAGCTGACCGCCCTCATCGTAACCCACATAGCCCGGAGGCGCTCCGATGAGACGGGACACGGAAAATTTCTCCATGTACTCACTCATATCGATGCGCACCATGGCATTTTCGTCGTCAAAGAGCGCTGCCGCCAGTGACTTCGCCAGCTCCGTCTTGCCGACGCCGGTGGGGCCAAGGAACAGAAACGAACCGATGGGCTTCGTCGGATCCTTGATTCCCGCCTTGGAGCGGATGATCGCCTCCGTCACCTTCTCCACTGCCTCATCCTGTCCGATCACTCTCTTGTGGAGCGTTTCATCCAGATGGAGCGTCTTCGACCGCTCCGATTCATTCAGCTTCGTCACCGGAATTCCGGTCCACTTTGATACCACCCGGGCGATCTCTTCCTCCGTCACACTCTCGTGCACAAAGCTCAGATCCTCATCTTTGATTCTCTCTTCCTCTTCCGCCAGCTTCTTCTGCAGTTCCGGCAGCTTTCCGTACTGGAGCTCCGCCGCCCTGTTCAGGTCATAATTCTGCTGCGCGGTCTGGATCTCTCCGTTTACTCGGTCGATCTCCTCACGGATCTTCGAGAGATTCTCCACGCTGTCCTTCTCATTCTGCCACTGCGCCTTGTCCGAATTGAACTTCTCATTCATCTCGGCCAGTTCCTTCCGGAGATTCTCCAGACGTTCTCTGCTCAGGTTATCATTTTCCTTCTCCAGCGACTTCTCCTCGATCTGCATCTGCAGGATCCGACGGCGCTGCTCATCCAGCTCGGCCGGCATGGAATCCAGATCCGTCTTGATCATGGCGCAGGCCTCATCCACCAGGTCGATGGCCTTATCCGGCAGGAACCGGTCGGAAATATACCGGTTAGACAAGGTCGCTGCGCTGACGAGGGCAGAGTCCGTAATCTTGACTCCGTGGAAGACCTCATACCGCTCTTTCAGTCCGCGGAGAATGGAAATGGTGTCTTCCACATTCGGCTCGTCCACCATCACCGGCTGGAACCGGCGCTCCAGCGCCGCATCTTTCTCAATGTATTTGCGGTACTCGTCCAGCGTCGTCGCGCCGATGCAGTGAAGTTCGCCTCTTGCCAGAAGAGGCTTCAACATATTGCCGGCGTCCATGGAACCCTCGGTCTTGCCCGCGCCGACGATGGTATGAAGCTCATCGATGAAGAGAATGATTCTTCCCTCACTCTTTGTCACCTCGTCGAGAACCGCCTTCAGTCTCTCCTCAAACTCGCCGCGGTATTTCGCCCCCGCCATGAGCGCGCCCATGTCCAGCGCAAAAAGTTTCTTATCCTTGAGTCCCGTCGGCACATCGCCGCTGACGATCCGCTGCGCTAAGCCCTCGACCACCGCCGTCTTGCCGACGCCCGGCTGTCCGATCAGCACCGGATTATTCTTGGTCTTTCTCGAAAGAATCATGATCACATTCCGGATCTCCATATCACGGCCGATGACCGGATCGAGCTTATGCTCTCTGGCCCGCTCCACCATATCGTATCCGTATTTGTTCAGGGCATCATACGTGTCCTCCGGGTTATCCGTCGTCACCCGTTGATTGCCCCGGACTTCCGACAGAACCTTCAGGAACTTGTCCCGGGTGATGCCGTAGGTGCGGAACAGCTCCTTCAGACATTTATTCGGGTATTTCAGCATGGTCAGGAAAATATGCTCCACCGAGACATACGAATCTCCCATCCGCTTTGCCTCGTCCTCCGCCATGGTCAGAATCTTGTTCAGATCCTGGGATACATAGGGCTGACCGCCCTGAACCTTCGGAAGCCGTCCGATGGCGCGCTCCACCTCGTCGGCGAACTGCTCCGCCGAAATTCCCATCTTTTTGATCAGTTTCAGGATCAGACTGTCATCCAACTGAAGAAGCGCCAGAAGAAGATGTTCCGGCTGATACTCCTGATTGCCGTGCTCCACGGCGATCTTCTCCGTATTCTGCATCGCTTCCATGGATTTCTGCGTGAATTTCTGAATGTTCATTTCCAAGCCTCCCTTCCGCTCAGACTGTCTATCATTTTGTTGTTTTTCGTGTACTGTGTTCTTGTCATCTCTTGGTGTCTGCCATTGTGATGTTTTGCCATCTCATGGATCCTTCCACTTCAATGACTGTCATTCTATGCAGCTCTGCCGTGTTGTCTTTCTTTCACGTTTCATCGCCTCTTTTGTGTTCTATCTATTATAGAACAGTCCCTTGTTGTCTTCAGAATATCACCGTTTGTTAGCACTGTCAATACATGAGTGCTAATATTTTTAAGACAGAATAAACGGAGGCAGGATTTCCTGCCTCCGCAAAATCAAATACAACTGATTTTCATCTCCCACAAGAAAACTGCATCCTTATGGGTTCTCTATCATCTGTCCCAAATTTGTCTCGTACAGCCCGTGCTGAAACGTCGTGTCGGTAAACTGATAGTCCGAAACAATTCCTCCGTAATTGATCGTCTTTACCAGATAATCCAGCGTCGAGTTCGCGATCCGGATGACCGTCAGCACACCCGGATTACTCTGAATCAGCTGTGCGAGCGTTGAACCGGTGATATGAACATCCCGAACCGTGCCCTGACTGGTACCGACCAGATTGCTGATGTTCGAATTCGAGATATGAAGCCCGTCAATTGCGCCGCCGTAATAAATCGTATTCACCAGATAAGAACCGGTGGAATTTGCGATGTGCAGATCTTCAATCCGTCCCTGCATCGACGTGGAAAGAATCGACGTGAAGGACGAGTCCGTAATATGAACACCGCGGATAACTCCGGTTTCATACATTACCTCTGCCAGATAAGGGAACGTTGCATTCGTAATATGCAAATTCTGAATGGTTCCCTGAACCGCGCCTGCAAAAAGCGGCTTGCTCAGATGATCCAGCGTATAGTACTTGTTGTCCGGTCCCTTGTCTGCCTCGAACACCGCTCCGTTTGCAATGGAAAGGAACGATCGGTTCTCGTAAGAGCCGTCACCGTTCTTCGGCATTGCGATGCTCTCGTCTGCCGGCACCGTAGTTCCGCCGCTTCCGCACATCGTAAAGCTGACTTTTGCCGGATCGAACGTAATATCCAGATCCTGCTTTACCGTAGTGTGTCCGCCGCCGGTGATTGTCAGATATGAACCGCTGATCTTCACGCCGTCCAACTGAGCAAGCATATTCAGCTGATGTGCGCTCCGGATCCGGTGATAATAGGTTCCGTCCCCGTTCGGAGTACCGGCCTTTTCCATATAAATTCCCGTTTCATCCGGCCCCTTGACCTCGCCGGCAAAGAACGGAAGAAATTCAAATACTGCAAACGGATGGCTGGGATCATTTCCGAACTCCATCACCGTTCCGTCCTGTCCGGCCTGATAGGTGTAATTCGGTGTGTAACGATACGCATACACCTTATATCCGCTCAGTGAAAGCAGAGACTCCATCTCCGTGTACTCAACAAATGCATCCGTCAGCAGATGTCTTTCCTGCATCCAGTAACCGTTCGTCGCACCGTTGTTGAACTCATTTCGGCCGGCATATCCAACCACCAGGCTTGCCAGATTCAGATCTGTGAGATCATTCTTCTCAACCAGAAGATATCCATCCTGCTTGATATATTTCCCGTGTTCCGTCACGAAAACACTGCCCCTCAGCGACTCATCGTTTCCGGCCGAGGATACATAGTGATAAACCATATTGCCGAGTGTGTATCCGGCCGTTGGATCTTTCCGCTCACAGGTGTAACCTTCAAAATAGATATTCGGATCACCCTCAATCCACTCGTAATAGATCAGACCGAAGTCCCCCGTGATTTCGCTCGGTGTAACGCTTATCGGCTCCGGCACCGTCCAGTCGCCGGTGTGATACTTCACCTCATTCCGGGTGTCACCGCCGTCCAGCTGATCCACCGTCTTGTACGGGAAGAGCGCGTTTCCGCCCGCGTCTTTCAGCGTCGCGTCATAGGGTTTATCTTTCCACTTCACATTCGCTCTTTCCGTTGCAAAGAGTGCGCTGCCGTCGCCGGTGGTTGCCTTCGTCACGCCGGAGATAGCTCCTGCGCCGGCCCCTTCCAGTGTCTGGTTATAATTCACGCCCTGCAGGAAGAAATCTCCGGTAAATGTTCCCGTTCCCGGCTGTGCGCCGGCAAATCCGCCCACCGCATTGAGTCCGTCCGACGTGTATACCAGTCCTGTACTGTAGCAGTTCTCGATGGCAAATGCGCCCGAGCCGTCCGCGATCATTCCGACAAGTCCGCCCGAGCCGTTCTCCGTCACATTCTTTTCGCGGTAAACCGATCCGGTCGAGTACGAGTGACGGATCTCCGCCGGTCCTTTCAGATAACCGATAAGACCGCCAGCCGCCAGCGTCTTCACATTCGGATGAACAGAGGACGTCTTTGCACAGATATTCCAGCGTCCCTGCACATAATCGGCCGCGCTCCCGGCGGTATACGGTGCATTCGTCCGGAACGCGCCGTCAGCCGTTCTTCCGCCGTAATAACATTTGTCAATCAGAGATCCCGCCGAAACCTTCATGGAACCGACCAGACCGCCAGCCGCCTGTTCAAAGGATGCCGCCGGCGCGCTGCTCAGCAGCGTTCCTCCGGACTTCACATAGCAGCTCGCAAAGGATTCCGTCATCATTAGCTTCGGCGCGGTTCCGCTCTCGGTCGAGCAGTCGCCGATGAGACCGCCAGCCGCCTTTGCTCCGTTTATCATATCCGGATACGTCGCGTCCGCACTGCAGCCCTCTTCTGTTCTTGCAAGGAAGGAGCTGCTCTCCACGGTCACGTCCTTTGCCCGGATCCGTCCGGCAAGGCCGCCTGCCGACTCCACGGTCGATACGATCGAAAATCCTTCGGTCGCATTCGCCTCAACGGATTTCAGAGAGAGAGATTCTCCCCATCCGTCGCCGATCACGCCACCTGCAAAACTGTCGCGGCCTTTCGCATTGATCTCCATCTGACGGACTAAAATCCGGACATTCTCCAGCGACGTCGCCTCCGCATGCGGAGCGATCATGCCGACGATGCCGCCCGCCGAACCGGCTTCCGTCCGGATCCGGATCGGTGCCGCCGGCGTCGCCGTCGCCGGGTCCTCGCTGGCCGAAAGCGTGCAGTCCTTCATCGAGAGCGACGCATGCTCCGACACATAACCGACAAATCCGCCGATGTTCTCTACATTCGTGGCTGCCGGGAAATTGACCGTATCAATCTTACAATCCTGCAGCGATACCTGACCGTTCACCGGCACACGGCCAACGAGAACACCGATGTCGGAAGAACTTCCCGGGGTATCGATGGTCACGTGATCCAGTGTCAGCCGGAGAATCTCCATGGGCGCGGGGTTTCCCAGCCCGTCCGTCAGTACCGGCGGTTCGGCGAACATGCCGACTTTCCCGGCCGCATCCGACGCGATCTCCAGATTCTTTATCGTGTAGAAGTTTCCGTCAAATAATTTCAGATCATCATTTTCGATGCTTCGCAGCGCCGGCGCATGACCGCTCTCATTCCAGTTGAAGCTGTCCTGAAGCGACGCCTCCGTAATCAGGATCTGATCCCTCGAGGCGCTGTTCACGCCGGAAAATGCCACACTCAGGTTCTGCAGATGCCGCGCCGTCCGGATGTAGGCAATTTTTGCCGGGCTCGACGCATCCCCGGCGTCGTCAACGGACGCGAACAGACTGTTCGTCTCCACCGTCGCCGACTCTTCTTTTCCGGTTGAATCCGTCACGGTAACGGTAATGATAAGATTCTCTCCCGGAATCATTCCCGGGAAGAGATCCGCAAAATGTTTCTCCGTTGGCCGGTCCGGATCCGCCGAAATAATAAGATTATCGAGCGTCACTCTCGCCAGATTCCCCG
The DNA here is from genome assembly GCF_000711825.1 of [Clostridium] aminophilum DSM 10710. Classification (GTDB taxonomy): domain Bacteria; phylum Bacillota; class Clostridia; order Lachnospirales; family Lachnospiraceae; genus Clostridium_R; species Clostridium_R aminophilum. The sequence continues at coordinate 372,080 of NZ_JONJ01000001.1, forward strand.
CATCGAAATCCGAACTTTGGATCGTGCGGCTGACTTCATTGCCGCTCGTCTCTCCACGGATGGTCATCTTCGTCTCAGACCGGTTCGGATTCACGATATTTACGACGAGGTCGTCTTCATTGTCCACTGTGACCGCAAGCGTCTTCAGAATCTCCACGGTTCCCTCGCTGGACTCAGCCGCCGCTCCACCATAGTATCCGAGAAGAGCGCCGCCCGCCTCTTTCTCATACTGATAGCGCTTGTCTCGGTTCTCATCCTTTCGGGATTCATTCAATCCCGGATAGGCCGCGGACGACGGATCCTCAATGTCGGAAAACTTCTTCCAGTGCTTCCGGTCCGGCATCATGACATCCGTATACCACACGCCGTAGACAACCGCCGTCTCCTCGTCATACTCGATGACGAAACTGTTTCCGCGAATGGTCGAGTCCACCGCAAAAGCCGGAAGAATCGCATTCGTATAATCCCGGGCCACCGTGCTGCCACGGTAACTCAGATCGTCGCTCGTCAGATACCGGAACGAATCGTCATTCCATGTGATGTCGTCCGGAAAATCCGCCGGTTCCGCCATCGCCCGGGACAAACGGTCGTCTCCGAGTGCCTGATCGCGGGCGACGAGCTGCTTCCATTTGCCGCTGGCTTTCGCCACCGCCAGATGATTCTGTGCGGCAAGAAAGATCTCTTTCGCGGAATTATTCAGTCCGAAAAGCCGCACCTTCCGCTGATGCTGTACAAAGGCAAAACCGCCTGCCCCCGCGAGCATGATCAGGATCGCGACAACGATCAGCACCTCTGCAAGGGAATATCCCATCTTCCATCTGTTTCGATTTTTTGTCTTCTGCATATGCATATGCTCTCCGGCTTTCCTGTATCTTTATTATTTATTATTTATTCTTTATCCGAACCCTTTCCGGGGCCGTCAGATGCTCATTTTTCCATCACTCAAACGCCGTCTGCGTCACCATCGACTGCACGACTACAGACTGACTGGCAAGCTGCGAATCTGCCGGTGCGCCGATCGCGCGGACCGTAACAGTAAAAAGAAACTGCCCGTTCTCGCATTCATCCCAGGTCACTTCATTGTAGAGGCCGTCCGTCTTCGTCCTCGCAGAGACCAGCGGAAATTCCGCCACCGGATCGTCCAGGCCTCTCTCATCCGCCGTCACAGTATCTGCCGTGACCTGAATTCCATTGACCGGATCATTGGAAAATGTCAGATACATCTTCTGATCCTCACAGTAAATCTCCATCGTCTGGGCTCCGCCCTCTCCCGACAGATTATTCTTCGACGAAGTCCTCAGTTCGGAGGTGAGCACCGTGATCGTCGTTCCAAGAAGCGTCTCCGCATCCGCCTTTAACGTCATCTGCCGGTAGACACGAATTGCCGTCGTCAAGCCTGCTGCCGCGCCGGCCATGACCAGACTCATGATCAGGATGGCGGTCAGCAGTTCCGTCAGAGAGACACCCGACGAAGACTGCCATATTCTGTTTTTAAAGAATTCTCTCATCCTCATTCGATCCCTGCCTCTCTATGCTCCTGCCTGCGATGATTCTGTCTGACGATTTTCCCGACTGCCAATATTCCTGACGGCGATGTTCCTGACGGCCGATACGGTCCTTCGGCATCTCAGAACATTTCCATTTCCCTGCGCCGCACTTTCTCCATTTTGTTTACCGCGCCGTGTAGAAATAGTACGGATACCTTCTTGCTCCGTCCGTGTCTGCTCCGCCGGACAGATTTCGCGGCGTGTATCTGTAAAATGAGATATTCTCCGCCGCGCCGAGCGTTCCGTTGATCATGGAGTGAGCCAGATTGCTGTCCACGCTGCGGATATTGATTTTCTGCACCGTATTATCCTTCGTCAGATTCGGATCGCTGTCCGGATCATCCCCGCCGATTCTCATTTCCATCGTGTTGTGCGCCCGCATAAACTTCTGATAGTTGGTCTCGGCGCCGCTGATCACCTTTTTCGAAATCATCACCAGCGAGGCAAATATCACGGATCCGAACGTAACGAATAAGAGCGCAACCAATGTTTCCGGGATCGTCTCTCCCCGTTTTGATCTCAATTTTCGAATTCTCATCGTCCTCACTCCCTGTCTTTAATCTCCATCCTCCGCGTCCTTCGGATCGATCACCGTGATGACGGCATCCTTCCAGCCAATCTCGCTGAGTCCGACCTTCCGGGTCACACGAACCGAATACAGCTCCGGCTCATCCTCTTCTTCCTCATCTTCCTCTTCTTCGTCTTCCTCCGGCTCCACCTTCTCGATCTTTACGATCTGCTCATATTTCACATTGATGTTTTTCGCCGGAATACGGACGATGAGGTACAGCGGTGACTTCCGGTAGGCCTCTTCCTCTTTTGCAAGATTGTTCCGTTCTGTCTCATTTGCTCCCTCTACCGTATAGAGATATGCCGTGATCTGCAGATTCCCGTCCATCTCAATCCGGGCATAGACATTCTCAAAATCATCCGTCGAAGAAGAACCGTTCTTCTTCGGCGTTATGCAGATGACCTGATACTTCACCGGCTCCGTTCCGGTGTCTCCTTTATCCCAGGACCGGTTCGCCGGCGTCACGGAAGCGGCCAGCGTGTCCTCCCAGCCCTGAAAGAGCTGGCCGTCACCATTGCCCCACTGCCCGTCGACGATTTCACGCGCCATATTATCCGCAAGGTCCGCGAGATTCTCCGTCATCGCCGTCCCGGAAATATGCAGGGGATCGCCCGCGCGCTCCGGATACGGCTCGGCGCCACCGGTAAAATCTTCATTCTGCGGATCTTCGGTCTCATCGACCACATATGTTTTGCTGATTGTCCTCGCCGTGCGAAATGTTCTCGCGCCCATCTTCTCTGCCATGAGATTGGCCGCGGATACCAGCTGATAGCGCTCCTCCGCGCCGGTATCGACCTGCGAAATCCGGCCCGCCGCCGTTCCGGCGACTGCCAGCAGAACCGTACCGATAATCGTGCAGAATGCGAAATACAGCAGGGCCGCAACCAGCGATACGCCGCTGTTATCCTTTATCTTTCTGTAGATCCTGTTCTTCACGATACCTGCCTTCCCGTCCCTCCGATCTTCAACCTGTCCAACGTTCCAACTGCACTTTTCTGTCTCTGTGAACCGCTGACTCCGTCCCCTGGTTCCACAAGCACAGTTTTACATTCCGAAGGTCTTCAGAACCACACCGATTGCCGCCAGCACCGCGAACGTCATGCAGGTTCCGGCAAGGCTGAACTTGCTGTTTGGCGTGTGGCAGTACGGGCACTCAAACCCGTACGTCATGCTCAGCGCCTTCCATCCGGTCAGCTTCTTCACGCTCACCTCCCGGCCGCACCTGTGGCAGATGCATTTGGTGACAAAAGTGGCCTTCTCCAGCTCCGTCGGCTGATTGGCTTCGTTCTTCGTGCGGATCAGATTCTTATTCTTGGAACTCATTGTTTTCTCCTGTATCCCCGGATCTCATCCTATATGGAAGATCCGGGCTGTTTTGCTCATGAAAGATTTTCTCATTAAAATGTATGATTTCTTAATTCTATTATAATTCGGTATGAATCCCTATTCAAGAAAACGCTGCAAATGTTGTCGAAAACTCCGTATCTTCTGACTCCTTATCAATGTCCCCCATAAGGTGTATCCGCAACCGAAACATGAAATGTGCGTAAAAGTCCAAAATTGGCTCATGAAATGTGAGCGTAAGCCCAGAATTGGCTCATGAAATGTGAGCAAACACCCAGAATTGGCTCATGAAATGTGAGCAAACACCCAGAATTGGCTCATAAAATGTGATTAACCTCTCGGAATTCATTCATAAAAAGCGATCAGAGCCATTAATTTCAAAAACTATATCAAAAAGCTCCCCCGCCTTGAATTCTCAAAACGGGGGAGCCTTTTATTATGTCATATCGCGATATTGATCAAATAATTATTCTGCAACCGTTGCAGTGCATGTATTATCTGTATTACTCCATGAGAAAGTGATGGCTACTTTTCCGCTGGATGCCTTATCAAGTTTCTTTGCATCAGCATCTGCAATTGTGAACGGAAGGTCTATACTCTTGCTAGTACCATAAAACGCTCCGTTATCCGACTCACCTTTCACAACAACATCCGAAACGGTTACTGTCTTTTCGGTCTCATTATAATCTGCTTTTCCGTTATCTTCCTCTGTCAGTTTTGCCACACATGCCTCAGCATAAGCTGCTCTCGCATTGGATGCCGTTACCGCATCTCTGGATTTCTCAAGCTGTGCGGTAAAGATCGGGATTGCGATCGCTACCAGTACACCGATGATTGCAACTACAATCAGCAGCTCGGCAAGTGTGAAGCCCTTGCGTTCTCTCATTTTCTTTAACATAATCATTTCCTCCTCTTCTCCTACCGGAGCACTTTGCTCCGATTAATAATGAACTCTTTCGTAACCTGCTGCGGTTATCTCAGAAAGACTCCGGGTTCCGTCGGATTGTGTTGGCAATCATTTTTATCATAAAATTCTCCATCTTTCAACTTTTATGATGTATGTTTGGCTACGGAAAACCATTGTCTATGTTCTTTGATATTTATATCGGCGCAATCATAATTCTTATTATTGTTTTCAGAAAAAGATTTTTGATTTTTTCGTCTTTTCTCTGATCTTCCTGCTCACATCTGACATCTTATATCTTACTTATTGTGTTCACTTACATCATATCATACATTGTAAACATTGGCATATAAATTGCGATGACAATAAATCCGGCAAATATCGAGAGGAACACCAGAATCGCCGGTTCCAGCCTTGCAAGGGCCTTCTTGGTCGCGGTATCGGCCTCGTTCGCATAGAACTCGCCGATGACTTCCAGCGTTCCCTCCAGCTCACCGGTCTCCTCGCCGATCGCGCACATTTCCACGAGTGTCGGCGGAAGATTCTCGACCTGACGAAGACACTCTCCGAGCGGCCGTCCCTCCTCAATCCGGCCGACCACCCTTCCGATCTCTTCCTGATAGAGATAGTTGGTCATCGTCTTCGCCGTGATTGCCAGAGAGCGGTTCACGGTCAATCCGGATTTTAAGAGCATCGACATCGTATTCGCAAATTCCGCTGCGCCGCTCATCTGTGAGATCTTGCCGATCACCGGCATTTTCAGCTGAACCTTTCCGCGGATCATGCGGCCGCGAAGACTCTTCGTGGTATACACTCTCCATCCGATCACGAACGCCAGAATCGTGCTCAGGATCAGAATCCAGAACCGGTTGCAGAATTCCGATGCACTCATCAGGATCTGTGTGATCAGCGGAAGCTCTCCGCCGAGCTCATGGAAGGTTGCGGTGAGAACCGGAATGACAAATGCCATGATGATGGTGACAACGACGATCGCGATGATCAGGACAAATGTCGGGTAGGCAAGCGCGGATTTGATCTTCGCCACCGTCTTGTAGGCTTTCTCATAATACGCTGCCATCTGCCCGAAGGTCTGGTCGACGTTTCCGGATTCCTCTCCGGCGCGGATCGTCTCGATCAATGTCGGCGGAAGTCCCGGACCGTGCCGCTCCAGACTGTTGGCGAGCGTCGCGCCGCTGGAGACATCCTCCGCGGACTTTGTGAGAATCCGCCGGATCTTTTTGTCCGTCGTCTGCTTTCCGATCATCTCAAGACACATGGCCAGCGGCATACCGGACTTCAGTGTGATGGCGATCTGCTGACACGCCACCGACAGATTCTTCAGATTGACCTTGTCGCCGCCGAGATCCATGGTCAGGATATTTCCCGTCTCCCGTACGGCCTTGATCTCCAGGAGAACCGGGCAGGTCTTTTTGATCTTATATGCGGCATCGTATTCATCGATTGCTTCGACAACACCGGATGCCTGTAACCCGTCCGGTGTCAATGCTTTATATCGGTATTGTTTCATCCCTGTCTCCCTATCCAAACCTTACGCAATCAATCCGAGTTTCCGCATCACATATTCCTTATCATTGCAGGCATTCACCGCCGTCTGCGGTTCGATCTTTCCGGAAACCACGAGATTGATCAGGCTGTTGTCCATTGTAATGCTTCCGACATTTGCGGAGGAAAGCATACTCGAGTACATCTGCGGCGTCTTCCCCTCGCGGATCAGATTCCGGATTGCATTCGTCGCAACCATACACTCGCAGGCGAGAACCCTGCCTTTTCCGCCCTTCCGCACGAGAAGCTGCTGAGAGATGATCGACTGGATCGTCATGGAGAGATCCATGCGGATCTGCGGCTGTTTTTCTGCCGTGAACACGCCGATGATACGGTCGATGGATTCCGGTGCGGAATTTGTATGAAGCGTTGCGAGTACGAGATGTCCGGTCTGCGCCGCCGTGAGTGCGGTCTCGATGGTCTCGGCGTCGCGCATCTCACCGATCAGGATGACATCCGGATCCTCGCGGAGGATCGCGCGAAGCCCGTTCGAATAGGATTCGGTGTCATTGCCGATCTCCCGCTGATTGATCACGCATTGATCCGGCTGGTAAATGTACTCGATCGGATCTTCGAGCGTGATGATGTGATCCTGTCTCGTGTGATTGATCCGGTCCAGAATCGCCGCCATCGTGGTGGACTTACCGGAACCGGTCTCCCCGGTCACTAGGATGATGCCCTTCTGAATGGTCGGGAAGGTATTCACCACCGGAGGGAGTCCAAGGATTCCGAGTTCCGGGATTTTATTCGCCAGAATTCGGAGTGCGGCGGAGACATGACCCTGCTGCCGGAATAGATTGATGCGGACTCGCTCGCCCGCAAGGTGCAGCGCGAAGTCCTGTTCTCCCCGCACCGCCATCTTCTGATATTCCGGTCCCGCCAGTTTCGCAGCGATCGCCTCACAGTCATTGTCTGTCAGCGCTTCCGGAATAATATCCACTAATTTTCCATCCAAACGCCCCTTTGGCGGAATACCATACACCAGATGAATGTCCGACATTCCGGCCTGTGCGGCAGTCTGAACCAGTTTCTCGACATCAATCATACCATTATGTCCTCATTTTCTTTCGCAAAGAGACGATATGCTGTCTATATCATTGGAATACTGTCCTGTCGTGGTTTGTCCGTTTCCAACGCTTTTCCGTCCTGTTTTTCCATCCGATCATCGCCGGACAGATGGATCCGGGTGCATTTTCAGCAGGATGAAACTCCGGTCTGAAAAATCAGTCCTGAATCATGATGACCCTGCATACTTCCTCAACGGTGGTAATGCCTTCCGCGACGAGCTGGTCGGCATTCTCCAGCATCGGAACGTATCCGCTGGTCCGCTGCGCAATCTCGCGGAAGGTCTGCTTGTCGTCGCCTCTGGTGATGCAGCGGCGGAGCTCGTCGTTCATGAGGAGAATCTCGAAAGCTCCAATTCTTCCCTTATATCCGGTGTGGAAGCATTTATCACAGCCGCGGCCGTGATAGTAGATCCTTGCCGGGTCTTCCTCCAGTCCCGCCATCCGGACATCCTTCGGCTCCGGATGATACTGTTCCCGGCAGTCCGGACAGACACGGCTGAGAAGTCTCTGGGAGATGATACCGCGAAGTCCGGCGCTGATCAGGTACGGCTCCACGCCCATATCCTTTAATCGGTCGATGGCGCTGACCGCATCCTCGGTATGAATGGTCGTGATAACCAGATGTCCCGTGATGGCCGCACGCATCGCGATCTGTGCGGTCTCACCGTCACGGATCTCACCGACACAGATAATGTCCGGATCCTGTCGGAGGATCGCGCGGAGTCCGCTGGCAAAGGTAAGGCCGACCTTCTCATTGATCTGAACCTGCGTTGCCCCCGGAATGTTGTACTCCACCGGGTCCTCCAGTGTGACGAGGTTGGTGTTCTCATTCAAAAGCTCTTTGATCAGGGTGAACATGGTGGAGGTCTTTCCGGAACCGGTGGGTCCCACCATCATGATAACGCCGCTGGTGTGCGCGATCAGACGGTCCACCTTCTCATTGTCCCTCTCGCGGATCATACCGATTCCGCTTCGGGTCAGCATCCGGTCATCCTTGCCCAGAATTCGGATAACGATCTTTTCTCCGTAGATCGTCGGCAGCGTGTTCACACGCATGTCGATGTCTTTTCCGCCGATCTTCATCTGAATACGGCCGTCCTGCGGGATCCTTCGCTCGACGATATCCATCTTTGCCATAACCTTCAGTCGGGATACGACCGAATCTTTCAGGTCCGACGGAATGCTCAGAATTTTGTGGAGTCTTCCGTCGATACGCATTCGGATGATCATATCGCTTCGGGTCGGCTCGATATGGATATCGGAGCAGTTTTCCACGATGGCACGCTCCATGATGGAGTTTACCAGACGGATGGTCGGGCCTTCCTGCTCGATCGGTGTGCTGTCTTCCGCGGCGGACACTTCGTCGCCGGTGAATCCGGCCTCCGCGCGCATCGCCGCCATCGCCTCGGCGGCATTGACATTTTCATACAGAACGTTGATCGCGTGAATAACCGCCTGACGGTTCGCGATCATCGGAACGATGTTCTTTCTGGAAGTATCTTTCGCCTGCTCGACCGCCATGAAGTTCAGCGGGTCAGACATGGCCAGAAACAGTGTGTCCTTGACAATACGGACCGGTACGATCTCCGCCGCCTTCGCCAATGCCTTCGGAATGTACTGGGACATTCCCGGATCGATCTCGGTCTTGGTCAGGTCGATGAAGTCGATACCGAGCTGCTGTTTGAGGGCGTCGATCAGCTGATATTCGGTGATGAATCCCTCTTTGATCAGTACGGTTCCGAGTCGTTCCCGATCTCTCTTCTGGATCTGCAGTGCCTGCGTGAGCTGCGCTTCGGTCAGCACGCCGGCAGTGATCAGCATATCTCCCAATCGAATAATCTTCATAGATCCCCTCTGTCCTTTACGATGCCTTTAATTCAGCTGCATATTCTCGACTTCCTCGCGGCGCGTTACCAGCTCGTTGACGATATTTTCCGTCTTGGTTCCGGCACTGCCCTTCTCCTGCGCCAGTCCGTCGGTTGTCCACGCATTGTACATGGTCTCGTAGAAGGTCACGGTGAAAGTGCACTTTACCGCGCCGGCCGCCAGATCCTGCTCCTTTTCGCCGTCGATCGCGATATCCCGGATGAGACACCGGTATTTGCAGTGATAGAGCCGTTCCAGCATTCTTCTGGCATCCGCGTAGCTGTTTGCGTTAAAGGATGCCGTAACCGTCCGGCGGACCGCGTCGTCCACCGCCGTCGCCTGTTCAAAGCTGAAGTTGAAGTAAGATGCTTCGGCAAAAATGTCATTCAGCTCGACGATCTCATTTTTAAGGTTGTTATAGCTCTCTACGGTACTTTCGCTTTCTTCCCGGCCCTTCCGGATCGCCTCGTTCATCTTCTTTATCTGCGTACTCTTCATGAGATACAGCTGATACTCATCCTGAAGATTCTCCAGATTATAGGATGTCCGCGCATTGTCGAGCGCACGGTACACCGTCTCATAGTAGAGAAGCCCGGCCAGAATGATGGCAAGAAGAAAGAGGAGTGCTTTTTCTTTTCGGGTAAATGCTCTGTTCAGAATCATCCTGCCGCCCCCTCTCCTTCTGCGGCGCTCTGCGCCTGTTCCGGTACTGCCGGTGCATCCGGTGCTGCCGCATTCTCCGGTACGGCTCCCTCGCCGTTCTCACCGGCCGGTGCCGTATCGGTGCCGGCTGCTATCGCCGCGCCGTCTCCTGTCACAGCGGAAGGTGCTGCATCTGTCTCCGTCTCCTCACCTTCCGGGTTGAGACGGATCCCACGTTCCGCCGCTTCCTGTTCTCTTGCGGCCAGAAGATCCTCCACCGCCTGCGGCGTGCGGAAATGGATGGTCATCTCCGTGGTGACGTCACCGGAACCGACCTGTGCCGTATCCTGTTTTTTCTCGAGCGTTGCGGCGTTGGATACCGTCACATACTCAACAATATCCTGATGCTCCAGGTTCTGGACCACCTCGGATACATTGGCCAGCTTCAGGGTGTTAATTGTGAGAACCGCATCGTTCCCGGAAATCTTGATTGCGATCAGCGCCTCCTTCGGGCGAAGTTCGTTCTCGATCACGTCGAGGACGGCCATGCGGTCCTGTTCGGCCTTCTCCTCATCGTTCAGATATCCGTTGCCGTAGCGGCTGTACTCCGCGCGGATGCGCTCATAATCGGTCGTCTCCGCGCGCATGCGGCTGATCTCGCTGAGCCGCTGGTTATAAGCGGTCTCCAGCCGGTTGATCTCGTTGATATCCTCATAAATGACGAATTTCGTGAACAGTGCAACCGCTGTCATAAATGCGGCAAAGCACAGAATCGCGATCACGTTCTTGCGCTTCCTGTTCTCGATAATAAAGAGGTTGATCGATGTTTTTTCCGGATATCGTCCGCCCTTTCCAAACTCACGTAAGGGCTTTCGCAGCTTCGTATTCTCTTTTTTCTTTGCCACGTCTCTCACTCCCTTACTCGATGACTGCACCGTATGCCTGCGGGCCCATGATCAGTTCCGGAATCGCCTCGGAACCGTCGATCATCTCAGTAATCGGCCGGACCGGAAGTCCGGTCATCTCGTGGATCCGTTCGTAGAGGTCGTCCATGTTCAGGCCTTTCCCGAAATAGTGCAGGCACTCGATGGTGTTGTTCGGATTGTTGTAGTTATAGAAGTTGATGGTACGCATGACTTCCGTCGCGACAGCATCCAGACGGTCCTGCACGGATTTTGTCTGCATGATGCCGTCCTGATTCTGTTCGAGAATCAGCCGCGCGATGTGCGGATCCAGTCCCTGCTCCGACACGATCATATCCAGCAGGTCCTTCGCGCCGCCGACCAGTGTTCGGGTGATCTCGTAGGAGCCGCCCGAGTAAAAATGGATTCTCGTGCCGCCGTGTCCAAGGTCCAGAACGGCAAAGTCCTTCGGCGCATCCTTCTTCTCCGGTAGCGGTTCGGCAGCCAACTCCGGCTTATCCTCCTCCGGCTCAGAACCGGTGCCGGTCATGACACCTTTCTCAGCGTCTGTCCCGTCCGGACTCAGCGCCGATATCGTCTTCTCCGCCGCGGCGGGATCCGTGTAATACGTGAATGGATTAAATCCCTGATATTCACGGGTTTCCGTGCTTCCGTCCGCAGTCCCGGATGCCGCCGCGGCCACCGGACCTGCGAAGACGGACGAATCGATGCCCCGTCCGAAATCCGACTTTTCTTTTTCCGCAGTCTGTACCGGTTCCGCCGGCGCGTCGTCCAAAACCCGGATCGGAAGCGGTTTCTGATTCAGCACGCTCTGCACTGCCAGAACATCCGGCACAAGTTTTACCAGTTTCAGGCCTGCCCGGTGCATCATGTCACGGTACTGCGCAATCTTCTGTTTGGAGATGGCACAGATGGTCAGTTCCATCGTCCGCTCGCCCATGGCGCGGACTGCATAGTCGTAGACGTATTCCGACGCTTCTCCGGTGACATAGTCATGAAACTCATACGGAAGATTCACCATGAGCTGGGAAACGGTCATCTTCGGAAGCCGCACTCTCCGGATATAATAACTTTTCTCCGGAAGCGCCACTGCGCACTTTCTGCAGCGAATACCGTTTTCCCGCATCGCCTCACGGATAAAGTCGCCGGCCGCCGTGAACGCGCGGATCTGACTGTTGACCACCATGTTATCCGGAACCGGCACGCTGATGCATCGTTCGATCGCAGTGCCGTTCACGACAACAATCTTCATGTTGTAATTACCGATGTCAAAACCCAGCATCTTCTTTGCCATACGCAACCCCTTTTATCTTACAATTCCGCCGCCGGCTTCCGCTCCCGGCGTGTTCGGTACGCTGAACCTGCCGCAGTCTATACCCCGAGAAGGCTCAGATACCACCGGATCACCGGATCACCGAAGAGGAATGTGATCATAAATGCCGCCGAGATCGACGGCCCGAACGGGATCCTCTCCTGCCGCATTCCCCACGCGAAGATCAGTCCGATGAAACAGGACACCATCACACACAGGAGTCCGCCTGTCGCACCGAGGTACAATCCCGCAGCAAAAAACAGTTTGATGTCTCCGCCGCCGAGACTCTCTTTCCCGGTCACCCGGTCAAAGATCAGCGAAATGATCAGGATCGCTCCGCCGACCGCAATTCCCGAAACCGTCCCGAGAAGATATCCTTTTCCGATCAGTGCGCCGAAATTCTCCGACACGTTCTCCATGCCACTCAGGGCCGCCGTCGCCTGCTCCCGGAGAATCAGCGGAAGCGTAACCGCCCAGAGCGCGATAATCGCCAGAATAAACCGGTCCGGAATCAGAAAGGACTCCAGATCAACCAGTGACAGCACAAAGAGAAAACAGAAGAGAAGCACGGCCCGCGCCGTCTCCATCGTCAGTCCGAACCGCAGCACACAGAGGACGAATCCCGCACCGCTCAGAATCTCCGCGATCACATACCGCGGGGAGATCTTCCCGTTGCAATACCGGCATTTTCCATGGAGGAGAAACCAGCTGAACACCGGGATGAGGTCCAGGACACCCAGCGGATGTCCGCACGCGGGACAATGGCTCCGGCCGTGAAGAATACTCTCATGGTGAACGATCCGCCACGCCCAGCAGTTGAAAAAGCTCCCGAAGGCGCTCCCGGCGAAAAAAGCCACGATCAGAATATAAGCCGCCAGAAACGGCATACCCGCAATCTCCTGGAAACTCAATTTTCCCCTTCTTTCCTTGCTGAACCGGTCTTTTCAAAACAGCGTTTTTGTGTCATAGGGAAATCCGGAGAAATCCCTTATGATGCAAGATAGACAGCCCCACAGGAATTGTCCTATTTGTCAGCTGTCTATCCTTAATTTCTTATATTAAATTATATCATCTTCATGTTGTACTTACAACATTTCCATCAATCCGGAATTTATTTTCATCTTTGCGGAATCGGCTTCTTTTCGGGCTTTTTTTGCAAATAATGTTTTTTATTATTTGAACTCTCTGCCCTGCCGCGAATCCGATTTCATTTAGCCGGAAGATTATGGATTCCGACGGCTGTATGCTCACAGGCTGATACTGCCGTAAAGCAGAATTCATCCGACCGGAAGATTATTTCTCGTGGTAGGCAACCGCTGCCTTTACGAGACCGCGGAATAACGGGTGCGCCTTGTTCGGTCTGGATTTCAGTTCCGGATGCGCCTGTGTTCCGATAAAGAACGGGTGATCCGGGATCTCCACCATCTCGACGATGCGGTTGTCCGGGGAAAGACCGGACAGGCGCATTCCGCCTTTGCGGAGCGGCTCGCGGTAATCGTTGTTGAACTCATAGCGGTGTCTGTGTCTCTCGGAGATCTCTCTTGTTCCGTAGAGTTCTTCCGCCAGAGATCCCTCTTCCAGAACACACGGATACGCGCCGAGACGAAGGGTTCCGCCGATATTTTCCACATCCTTCTGCTCCGGCAGAAGATCGATCACCGGATGCATGGTCTCCGGCGCAAGCTCGGAGGAGTTCGCATCGTCATAGCCGAGCACGTGTCTTGAGAACTCGATGACCGCCATCTGCATGCCGAGGCAGATGCCGAGATACGGGATGCGGTTCTCTCTGGCGTATTTTACGCAGGCGATCATGCCTTCGGTACCACGGTTTCCGAAGCCTCCCGGAACGAGAATACCGTCGACGCCCTCCAGCAGTTTATCCGTTCCTTCCCGCTCCACAACCTCGGTGTCAATCCAGCGGATCTTTACGTCGGCGCGGTTTGCAAAGCCGCCGTGCTTCAGGGCCTCAACCACACTGAGGTAGGCGTCGTGAAGCTCGGTATATTTTCCGCAGATCGCGATCTCCGCGCTGTGCTCCGGATGATTGAGGGCATCCACCATCGCCTTCCAGTCACACAGATCCGGCTTCGGGCAGTCGAGTTTCAGGCTCTCACAGACCACATCCGCCAGATGTTCGTCTTCCATCATCAGCGGCACTTCATAGAGGGATCCGCAGTCCAGATTCTCGATTACATGGCTGACCGGAACGTTGCAGAAGAGCGCGATCTTGTCCTTGATGTGCTGTCCCAGCGGATAATCGGTACGGCATACCAGAATGTCCGGACGGATTCCCATGCGCATCAGCTCCCGGACGCTCATCTGCGTCGGCTTGGTCTTGAGTTCCTGAGACGCTTTCAGATACGGCACAAGGGTAACGTGGATCATGATGGCGTTCTCGTGGCCGACATCGAACTGGAACTGGCGGATCGCCTCAAAGAACGGGGTGGACTCGATATCGCCGGCGGTTCCGCCGATCTCAATGATGGCGATGCGGTCCTCATCCGGATTCTCCGGACGGTAGAAACGGGATTTGATCTCATTGGTGATATGCGGGATGACCTGAACGGTGCCGCCGCCGTAATCTCCGTGGCGCTCCTTGTTCAGAACGGACCAGTAGATCTTACCGCTGGTCACGTTGGAATTGCGGTTCAGGCTCTCATCGATAAAACGCTCATAGTGGCCGAGGTCCAGATCCGTCTCGGTTCCGTCATCGGTGACAAAGACCTCGCCGTGCTGTGTCGGGTTCATGGTTCCCGGATCCACATTGATATACGGATCAAACTTCTGCATGGTCACTTTATAGCCGCGCGCTTTCAGCAGTCTTCCGAGAGACGCCGCGGTGATTCCTTTTCCGAGTCCCGATACGACACCGCCCGATACAAATACATACTTTACCATTTTTCTTTTCCTCTCTTTCTGTTCCCTTTCTTCCCTTTCTTCCTTATGTTACATTCCCTTACGGCAGATCCTTCTGCCGGATCCCGCGCCCGGGGCCGCCGTCCGCCGTTTTCCGACATTCCCGCGGCCCCACCGGTCTTTCATCACGCACATCGAAGCGGCATCCGCTCACCGTTTTCCGGCATTCCCGCGAACCCGCCGCCTGCGCAAAAGCACAGCGCCGGAACCGCTTTGGCTCCGACGCGTGAAACTCATAATGTATTACGGATGAACTTCGGAATCATTTGAAATACTCGTAGAACTTCTTCATAGCTTCCTCGGTTGCCTCTCTTGTGGAAAATGCCGTCAGACGGAAGAAATTTTTTCCGGCCGGACCGAAGCCCGCGCCCGGCGTTCCGACGATACCGAGCTCATTTAACAATACGCGGAAGAACTCCCAGGATTCCATGCCGTTCGGGCACTTGAACCATACATACGGCGAGTTCTTTCCGCCGGTGTAGAAGATCCCGAGTCTGTCCATCGTGTCGGTCATGATCTTCGCGTTCTCGCGGTAGTAGTCGATATTCTCCTTTACTTCCTTCTCACCTTCCGGAGTAAATACCGCAGCCGCGCCGCGCTGAACGATGTATGCGGTTCCGTTGAATTTGGTGCACTGGCGGCGGAGCCACATCTTGTTGAGGCTTCTTCCGTCGCGGATAAGATCCAGCGGAACAACGGTGTATCCACAGCGGGTTCCGGTGAAGCCGGCCGTCTTCGAGAAGGAGCAGATCTCGATCGCACAGGTCTTCGCGCCCTCGATCTCGAAAATGCTGTGCGGCATATCGCCGGTCACGAAGCACTCATACGCCGCATCAAACAGGATCACGCTTCCATGCGCATTTGCATAATCCACCCAGACCTTCAGCTGCTCGTGATTGTAAACCGCGCCGGTCGGATTGTTCGGGGAGCACAGGTAAATGATGTCCGGAACCTCGTCCGTCTTCCGGTCTTCCGGCATCGGAAGGAAACCGTTTGCCTCATTTGCCTCCGCAAAGATCACGCGGCGGCCGTCCATCGTGTTGGTGTCCACATACACTGGATAAACCGGGTCCGGGACAAGCACGAGGTTATCCTCCGCAAAGATGTTCAGGATATTGCCGCAGTCGCTCTTGGCGCCGTCCGAGATGAAGATCTCATCCGGATCGAGGGAAACGCCGTAATCCGCATAGTACTTCCGGACAGAATCCTTGAGGAAGTCATATCCCTGCTCCGGACCGTATCCGTGAAATGTCTCCGTTTTTCCCTGCTCTTCTGCCGCATCCTGCATCGCTTTCACCACGGTTTTCGCGAGCGGTCTCGTCACATCGCCGATGCCCATGCGGATGACCTTGCGGTCCGGGTTCGCTTTCTGGAAATCCGCGACCAGACGCGCCACCTCCGCAAACAGATAACTCTCGCTGACATTTCCAAAATTGCTGTTGATCTTTGCTGCCATGATATCTGACCTTTCTGTAAACGGTTTACCTTGTTTCCTTTTTCTGTTTCTTTTTCTGTTTCCTTTTCTGTTGTCTTTTCCGGATTCCGCTTCCGATCGTTTACGGGAAATGATCCAGTCTGCGGATCAGATCCTGCGCCGCCTCGCGCTTGGTGATGCACGAATCCATCGCCAGTTTTTCGATGTACCGGTGCGCCTCTTCTTCCGTCATATGCTTTTTCTCGACGAGAACGCATTTCGCGCGGCTGACAATCCGGAGATCATCGAGTTTCCGGCGCAGGAGCGCGTTTTCATTTTCCAGTTTCCGCACTTTCTGCTGGGAGGAGAGAAGAACGCCGATCGTCTGAGCGATGGCCTGCCGCGTCGTCGGGCGGGCCAGAACGAAAATGCCGGCGGAAGCGGCACGGTACTGTACCTGATCATAGACATCCGCCTTCACCAGAAGGAGAATGCCGATGTTCCGCGACTGCGCAAGCTCGATCGCCTCCCGGATACCGGGGGAATCGGTGAGCGGCGAGTAGATCATCAGCAGATCCACCGGCTCACGCTGTATTTTCTGCAGCGCCAGCGTCATGGATGTCACGGTATACACATGGCCGATCTCTGCCGGCAATGCGGACCGCATCGTCGTCTGAATCGCCGGCGTGGGTGCCGCGATCAGGACCGTTCCCTGGCCCTTCCCTGCCATGTGTACCTCCCTTCCGACCGTCATTGGTCTGGTTGTTTCCTTTCTTCGCCTTACGGGCTCATTTCCGCGCCCGCCGGTGCTTTACGGCCGTATTGCCTCTGCCGTATCACCGGCTTCTTTCGCAGTAGAGCCGCAGAATATTCTCCGGAAGAACATTCTTTACAAATATACTGTCTGCCGCGTAGCGGATCGCCTCTTCGAGCTTGCTCGGAAGCTTTTTCATCGTCTCCGTCAGCCGCGGATCCGCCGTGTAAAGGTTCTGATCCACCGGATCCGGCGGCGTCAGATGACGCTTTACGCCGTCGATGCCGGCATAGATCAGCATCGCGTACGCCAGATACGGATTGGCGGTCGGGTCCGGTGAGCGGAGCTCGAACCGTCTTCCTTCCGTTCCCTTCACCGCCGGAATGCGGATCAGCTGCGAGCGGTTCTGCTCAGACCAGCTCACAAAGCCCGGCGCTTTCATATTGCCGAGTCTCCGGTAGGATGCCGGTGTTGGATTCAGGAACAGGGTGATCTCACGGATATGCTCCATGATGCCCGCCATGAATTCCATATTCAGCTTCCGCACTTCCTCGTCGTCCGGCTCGGACTCATCGTCCTTCATCACGGAAATATTCAGATGCATGCCGTTTCCCGGCGCATCGTCGATCGGCTTCGGCGAAAAGTCCGCCCACATGCCGTTGGCCTCCGCGATGCTCTTGACCACCCATTTGAACGTCAGGTTGTTGTCGGCCGCGGTCAGCGCATCGCTGTAGCGGAAGTCGATCTCGTTCTGACCCGGTCCCTGTTCGTGATGGGAAGCCTCCGGCCGGATCCCCATATCGATCAGGGAGAAGCAGATGTCCCGGCGGATGTTCGCGCCGCGGTCCAGAGGCTCGCTGTCCATGTAGGACGCGTGATCCTGCGGAATTCTGGTCGGCTCACCGTTCTCGTCGAGACGGAAGAGATAGAATTCCACCTCCGCGCCGAAATAGACCCGGATACCGGCCTGATGCGCCGCGACGATGGCCTGCTTCAGGATCTGTCTGGTGTCTTCGCCGTAGATCTTGCCGCTCGGATACCGGACATCGCAGAACATTCTCGCGACCTTTCCCTCGATCGGCCGCCACGGAACGATGGTCAGCGTGTCCGGATCCGGATCCAGGAACAGATCGCTGCGGACTCCGTCATCAAAGCCCGCGATCGCCGAAGCGTCGAAGGATATGCCGCCGCGGAACGCCCGCTCCAGTTCATCCGGCATGATCGCGATATTTTTCTGTACGCCGAACGCATCGATGTACATCAGTTTGATGAACTGGATGTTCTCTTCTTCAATGAAATTCTTTACATCCTGCGTCGATTTCATGTGATCTCCTTTCGTCGAAGGATTTATATATCAAAGTCTGCCTGCGGACTTTGCGCGCCGCCGGTCACCGCAAGGTGACATTTTCCTTTCCGCGGCGTGCGCTTTATTGCGAAGCTCATTTTTGTGTCACATGGAATTCGGCAGAATTCCTGTGACACAAAAATGAGGCGTCCACTCCCACACCCGGAAGAAGCTCCCGGGCGCGAAGTGAACGCCTTTGCTCAACTGCTGTATTCAATTCGAATCTGTAATTTCAAGTGCCTTCGAAACAACATAATTTTTTTCATGTACCATTTATAGCAAGTCTGATTTCGCAAGTCAACATTTTTCAGAGAATTCCCTGTCGGAAAATCCGCCTGTAAAAACAGGCATTATTTATGCACATTTTCCAACTTCTGAGCCAAACTCCCCGTAAACACATAAATACGGAAGGTTTGTCGCCGCATAATGCTTTCCCCGAAAGATTATTTTCAAAATTCTCTTGACATCACAAAAAGATGTGACTACAATGTGCAACATAAAATTTCATCCGCGAAACGATGGGACTTGCGAGGAGGCTTTTCCCATCCGGATATCATACGACTCAAAGCACAGAGGGCAATGGCGCCGATCAGAACTGATCGTGTCACTGCCCTCTTTTTTTGGTGGCGCACTTAGCGACGCATATTTCACTTGGCAGCTATGCTGCTTAGTGAAATAGCGTGCTGAGGCTGGTGTTTTCGAGCTTAGTGGCTTTGCTTTCCGTTTGAATATCCGTCTTCGCGAACACGCAACCAATAAGGAGGAAATCATATGTGTTCAATCATGGGTTACTGCGATAAACGCGCTTCCTATGAAGTCATGAAGAAGGCGCTTGCAAAAACGAAATCCCGCGGTCCGGACGATACCCGGATCGCGCAGACCGGCAATGGCTGGATCGGCTTCAACCGCCTGGCGATCATGGATCTGTCCGACGCCGGCATGCAGCCGTTTGAGCGTAATGGGAGCTTTGCCGTCTGCAACGGTGAAATCTATGATTTCCGTCCATTGAAAAAAGATCTGGAACGTGACGGCTACACGTTCACCAGCGGAAGCGACTGTGAGATTCTTCTTCCGATGTGGGAGAAATACGGCACCGAAATGTTCCGCAAACTGGATGCCGAATACGCAATGCTGCTCTACGATGCCAAAACCGGCGGCTGGATTGCCGCCAGAGACCCGATCGGCATCCGCCCGCTCTACTACGGATACGATCAGGATGATGTCATTCTCTTCGCTTCCGAGCCGAAGAACCTCATCGGAATCTGCAGCCGGATCTTCCCGTTCCCGCCGGGACACTACTATAAAGACGGAAAGTTCATCTGTTACCGGGATCTGTGTGAAGAGTCTTCCGATCACCCGTCCGATGTCGAGGAAGTGTGTGAACAGATCCACGATCTTCTGATCTCCGGTGTCCGGAAACGTCTCGACGCCGACGCACCGCTCGGTTTCCTTCTGAGCGGCGGTCTGGATTCCTCTCTGGTATGCGGAATCTCCGCAAAACTCATGCCGGGCAAAAAGCTCCGCACCTGGTCCATCGGCATGGACAAGGACGCCATTGACCTGAAATACGCCCGTGAAGTTGCCGACTATATCCAGTCCGAGCACCACGAAGTCATCATCAGCAAAGACGACGTCATCCAGGCGCTGGAGCCGGTCATCGCGGCGCTCGGCACCTACGACATCACCACAATCCGCGCTTCCATCGGTATGTATCTGGTATGCAAAGCGATCCATGAGGACAGCGATGTCCGCGTTCTTCTGACCGGTGAGATCTCCGACGAGCTCTTCGGCTACAAGTACACCGACTTTGCGCCGGATCCGGAAAGTTTCCAGCAGGAGGCCCAGAAGCGCATCCGCGAGATTCATCAGTACGATGTTCTCCGCGCGGACCGCTGCA
Source organism: [Clostridium] aminophilum DSM 10710 (assembly GCF_000711825.1). GTDB lineage: Bacteria > Bacillota > Clostridia > Lachnospirales > Lachnospiraceae > Clostridium_R > Clostridium_R aminophilum. The sequence continues at coordinate 392,145 of NZ_JONJ01000001.1, forward strand.
TCGCGGTCAACAGCATTGAAGCCCGCGTGCCGTTCGGCGATCTCGATTTCGTGGACTACGTCATGAAGATCGATCCGGCCAGAAAGATGAACACCTACGGCATCGGCAAATACCTTCTGCGCCACGCATTTGAGAAGGACGAGCTGATCCCCCACGACATTCTGATGAGAGAAAAGGCAGCATTTTCCGACGCCGTCGGTCACTCGCTCCGCGATGATCTGATGGAGTATGCGGAGTCCTTCTACACCGACGAGGAGTTCCGGGCGCGCTGCGAAAAATATGAGTTTGCGACGCCATTTACCAAAGAGTCCCTGTTATACCGGGAGATCTTCGAGAAATACTATCCCGGTCAGGCAATGCTCGTAAAGGATTTCTGGATGCCGAACCGCAGCTGGAAGGGCTGTGATGTCACAGACCCGTCCGCACGAGTTCTCTCCAACTACGGCAAGTCCGGCGAATAAGCCGTTCCTGTATAAAGCGATCAAGTTCAAGAAAGGAGTTCCATTATGGAAATGTCAAAAGAGGTCAAATTCTCCGTGCCGGAGATCTACGGTAGTCTGGTATTCGGCGACCGCGTCATGAAAGAACGCCTCCCGAAAGAAACCTACAAGGCGCTTCATCAGGCCATCGAGGAAGGTCGAAGCCTTGATCTGAATGTTGCGAATACCGTCGCGGCAATCATGAAGAACTGGGCGATCGAGCACGGTGCAACACATTTCACACACTGGTTCCAGCCGATGACCGGCTTCACGGCAGAAAAGCATGACAGCTTTATCAGCCCGATGCCGAACGGTACAGCACTGATGGAATTCTCCGGAAAAGAACTTGTAAAGGGTGAGCCGGACGCATCCAGCTTCCCGAGCGGCGGCATCCGCGCCACCTTCGAGGCAAGAGGTTATACCGCATGGGATCCGAGTTCCCCGGCCTTCGTCAAGGACGGCACTCTCTACATTCCGACCGCATTCTGCGCTTACGGCGGCCAGGCACTCGACAAGAAGACCCCGCTTCTCAAGTCCATGGAAGAGCTGAACCGGGAAGCCGTTCGCATGCTTCATCTTCTCGGCATGCCGGAGGTAAAACGCGTTGACGTCTCCCTCGGCTCCGAACAGGAGTATTTCCTGGTAGACAAGGCGCTCTACAAGCAGAGAAAGGATCTCCTCTTCACCGGAAGAACCCTCCTCGGTGCAGCCGCTCCGAAGGGTCAGGAGATGGAGGATCACTATTTCGGCGTTCTGAAGCCGAGAATCGCGGCATTTATGCATGATCTCGACACCGAGCTCTGGAAGCTGGGCGTTCCGGCCAAGACCAAACACAACGAGGTTGCGCCGGCTCAGTACGAGCTTGCGCCGATCTTCGAGAACATCAACATTGCCGTCGATCACAACCAGCTCGTCATGGAAATCATGAAGAAGGTTGCCGACCGCCACGATTTTGCCTGCCTGCTTCACGAGAAGCCGTTCGAGCGCATCAACGGTTCCGGCAAGCACAACAACTGGTCCATGTGCACCGATACCGGCATCAATCTTCTCGACCCGGGCGATACCCCGATGGAGAACCTTGCATTCCTTGTATTCCTGACCGCGACCATTGCGGCGGTTGACAAGTACGCGGACGCTCTCCGCTGTGCGGTTGCCACTGCCGGAAATGATCACCGCCTGGGCGCAAATGAAGCGCCGCCGGCTGTCATTTCCATCTTCGTCGGCACCGAGCTTGAGCATGTTCTGACCTCGCTGATCAACGGCACGCCGCTTGAGTGCGCAGAGGATTCCGTCATGAAGTTCGGAGCGCACGTTCTGCCGGCATTCCACAAGGACAACACCGACCGCAACCGTACATCCCCGTTTGCCTTCACCGGCAACAAGTTTGAATTCCGTATGCCGGGCAGCGCGCTGTCCTGTGCGGATCCCAACATTGTCCTGAACACCGCGGTAGCCGAGATGCTCTCCGAGATGAATGCGAAGCTCATGGACGTGGAACCGGAATCCATCGAAAATACGGTTCGGGCACTCTTAAAGAGTATGCTCATGGAGCATCAGCGCATCATTTTCAACGGAAACGGCTACACCGATGAGTGGCTTGCGGAAGCGGCAAAGCGCGGCCTTCCGAACCTTCCTTCCGTACCGGACGCAATGCCGTCCCTGATCTCCGAAAAGAACCTTGATCTCTTCACAAAGCACGGAATCTTTACCGCAGAAGAGCTGAACGCCCGCTATGCGATCCGTCTGGAGAACTATTCCAAGACCATCCATATCGAGGCACTGACACTGCAGGATATGGTCCGCAAAGACTTTACCCCGGCCCTCTTCCGCTATATGTGTACTCTGGAGACCGAAATTCTCCAGAAACGCGCGGTACTGCCGGATCTTCCGTCCACACTGGAAGAGCACATTCTCCAGCATATGTCTTCCGTTGCGGAGGCCATCGGCATCCGGATCGAAAAGATGGAGGACGATCTGCGCAAGGCGGAAGCCATCGAGGACGCACTCTCCTGCGCACGCTTCTACCACGACGTTGTCCTCGCGGATATGGATGCGCTCCGTGAGGAAGTCGACATCGCCGAGGCAGATATCCCGGATTCCGAGCTTCCGTATCCGACATACTCAAAACTGCTGTCGTCCGCGATCTGATCGGATTGCGGTTCCTGTCCCCGACTGCAGTCCGCGGTTAAACCGCACGTTGCAGCCGGCCTGAATGAACATTCGCTTTTTACTTTACTTTATCAGGCCAGCCGGCATGCTCATGTTGAGCCTGCCGGCCAACGGAAAAGCCGGTTCGGAATCCCTCTTCAAATTCCCATAACCGGTAATCGTCGGCCTGACAGCACCCCGTCAGGCCGATTTTTGCTATGCGTGATCGGTCCACCGGTCCCCGTGTTCGCATGGGCCCCGGCGGCTGTCGCGATATCGGGTGAATGCTGCAGAAAAGTTTCACCCGAAAACCATGAGTGAACACTGAAAAACGTTTCGCTCAACTACCATACTGGTATACCGCCGCCTCCTCGGCTGGTGTACCGATCGTTCTCGTACCCCCATATGAGAACCAACAAAGTCCGCAGGCGGTCTTCAGCTCCCACTCTCTTCATTCCCGAAGAGAGCCGCGCGGACTTTGCGCGCCGCCGCTGGTCTCCGTAAGGTGACATCTTCGTTTCAGCGACGTGCGCATCCTCGCGGAGCGTTCTTTGTGTTATGGGAATTTCGGAGAAATTTATATAACACAAAGAAAAGACCGATGTGTATCGCTCCCTCCTTTGCGCTGCACACCGGTCTTTTTTTGTTACTTCAGTGCGGCAATCACCGCCTCAATATATTCATCCGTCGATGCTGTTCCGTGAAGATCACCGGTCAGATGTTTTCCTTCTGCGAGAACATCATCCACCGCCCTGCGAATCTTCGCGGCACATTCCTTTTCACCGAGATACTCCAGCATCAGGCAGGCCGACCAGAGAAATGCCGTCGGATTGGCAAGATGCTTTCCCGCGATATCCGGCGCGCTGCCGTGTACCGCCTCAAACATAGCGTAATCATCGCCGATATTGCTGGACGGAACAAGTCCCAGGCCGCCGATCAGTCCGCTGCAGAGGTCAGAGAGAATATCGCCGAACAGATTCTCCATGACCATGACATCGAACTTTGTCGGATCGATCACCAGCTGCATGCAGGTCGCATCGACGATCCTGTCATCCGCTTCAATCTGCGGATACTCTTTTGCAATCTCACGGAACTCGGAAAGAATCATTCCCTCCGTCATCTTCAGAATGTTTGCCTTATGAACGCATGTTACTTTCCTGCGGTTGTTCTTCACTGCATAATCAAAAGCCGCACGGATGATTCTTCGCGTCGCTTTTCTGGTAGTCAGACGGATCGCTTCCGCGGTATCCTCATCCACCATATTTTCCTTTCCGATGTACATTCCCTCTGTATTTTCACGGAAAATAACCACGTCGACATTTTCAAAACGGGTCTTTACCGCGCTGTTGGAGCGAACCGGACGGATATTCGCGTAAAGGTCATACTTCGTTCGCAGAGTTACGTTCAGGGAGCGAAAACCGAAGCCGACCGGCGTGGTGATCGGAGCTTTGAGAAGCACTCTGTTTTTTTCAAACGAAGCATACGCTTCATCCGGAATCAGTTTGCCGTTCGTCTCCCACTCTTTCTGTCCGACATTGAACATCTCGTACTCCAGCGGTGCTCCCGCTGCTTCCAGAACCTTCAGAACGCTGTCGGTGATCTCCGGGCCGATGCCGTCCCCCCGAAATACGGTAATTGTCTTTTTCATCTCTGATCTCTCCTTTTCTGATATCTCTCTTTCTGATATCTCCTGTGCCGCCGCGGGATTCGCCATTGCGCCGGCCTGAATTTTCATGCAACCTTCACGGAGCTTTCAATAGTAACATTCGGGGGACAGAATCAACTCCCGTCCCCGTATGTGTTTCGTATGTGTTTTCGTTATTCTGCTGTTTTTGATCCCGCATTGTCCTCGGATTGCGGACAGTTGACGTTTGTCTTCTTTTACAGCATCATCGCAACGACAAAGTTATATGCCGCGCAGACGAGCACGCTGACCGGAACGCCGACCAGAAGCAGACGGCTGAACAGGGTATTTCTCTCTTCTTCATTGCCAAGCGATCCGAGAATCAGAGAACCGCCGGAAGAGAACGGGCTGATCGCACTGGACTGGGCACCCAGAACGGTGCAGGCAAACAGCACCGCGCCGCTGAGGCCGGTTGCCGCAGACAGTCCCGGAATCAGCGGGAACAGCGCCGGTGCAACAACACCCGTAGTGGAACTGAAGAAACTCATAAATGCGCCGACAAAACTGAATGCGATCGGGATAAACGGCTTCGGAACGTTGGAGCCGATCCATGCGGACAGCAGTTCAATGGTACCCGCTTTTACCGCAACGGCAATCAGCATTCCCGCTCCCGCAATCATGATGATGGTGTTCCACGGAATCTTTGCAATCGCTTCTTTCTGCGGCGCAAGCTTCATGAGAAGTGCAATCACCGCAAAGATAATCGCAACCAGACCGACATCCACCTTGCCGCTGATGTATTTGATGGAGGCATTGGCCGGCATCAGAATCTGCAGAAGCGGGAAGATCAGAACGATGGCCATCATGCTGAGCATGAGAGTCAATGTGGTCTTCTGTACGGCATTGAACGGCTCCGGTTTCTTAAAGGTCACGCCTTTTCCGATGTTCCGGTTCGCTTTCACAAAGAAACGGTAGCCGGAGATCAGAATCAGGGAAAATACAACCGCAAACAGGAAAATCTGCATTTCCATTCCAAAGGTATCGATTACCGCGCCGCTCTCCTTCTCGTACGCAGTCTCCGCAAGGCCGCGGAATACAACACCGAGGTTGGATGTCGGGAAGTTTCCTCCGGCAAGCGCACCGCAGTTGATCGCAGCCGCACCGGTCAGCTTGTCCATTCTGGACTCCTCACAGATCATCATGGTGATCGGTGCAAGAAAGGCGAGAACCGTAAAGTAAGTCGCACCCATGATGGACAGGATTACCGCAACGGCAAACAGTGCATACGGAAGAAGTCCCGGAAACCGCCGACATGAATACAAAAGGGACGAGGACATTTTTTCAAGTGTTCCGTTGATCGCTGCAAAGTTGTAGAACAGCGAAACCGATAAAATAACAAACATGGTGTTGGTCGGCCAGAAGGCAATGACCTCCTTCGGCTTGAGGCCGAGAACAAAACATCCGATGATATAGGCAAATACCATGCAGAAAAGACCTGTGTTGATACCGGTCTTATACCCGAGAATGATCGCGACTGCGATCGCCAGAATAATAATTGCGCTTAGCATAAATCCCCCATTTATCTATAATCGCGTTATCGTTGTCACATAAATGAATCCATCACTCTTCTATCCCCAGAAGACGATACGGAATGGTTTTTGTCATGTAGTATACCTGCTCTTCCGGAATTCCGTGATCCACCAGATACTGCATATACTCAGCCAGCGCCAGCTCCCAGTGCGGGTTCTCCGTCTGACCGCCGTCCGTATCAACCATGACATTCTTATATCCGACCTCCTTGATGATCTCAAGGTTGTCCGCCAGATTGCTCTTGTACTTTCCACCGCCCATATTCTGCGCGTAGCACCGCTCCAGGATGACATCGTAATCCTTTACCAGTCTTACCTGATCCTCGATGCTCATGTTCACAACCCACCATTCCGGATGAGTGATGACAATCTTCTTTACGCCGGCATCTCTGGCTGCCTCGGTGATCACGATCGCTTCCTCCGGAGAGACATGAGCCGTTCCGAGAACCGCATCGTAATCACGGATCAGATGGAAAATGTCCTTCAGCTCCGGTACCGCTTTTCCGTCGCGAACCAGCTCAATCCCCTGCGCCGGATCCTGCCCCATCGCCTTCATGTGCTGCTTTGCGGACTGTGTCGGAAGCCAGATCTCCTTCGCGCCGAGCTTCAGCCCTTTCTCTACCGCTTCTGCATTCAGGCCGCCGATCACTTTGTTCATAACGACGCCGCCGTACATGGTGAAGCCGGTATGTTCGCCGTACCTGCTCTTCACGTACTCATTCGTGAGATAGGCCCGGTTAACCGTAAAACCGAGATGAGACTTAATGATGATCGCGCGGGCGCCTACGCGGACTGCGGCATCCGCCAGTTCAAAATCCGTATATGCCCGGATTCTTAGATCGGGATTTGTGTGGACGTGCATGTCACACACGCCCTTCAGTGAGATTTCTCCCATACAGTACTCCTTTTTTTGATCCTGTTGTCACGTTATATCTCGATTATATTCATCCGAAGCTATCGGAGAATCCTAAAATATGCTATATTATGTATCGGAAAAACCGATGGCTATGAAATCGGTATTTACCGCTTTCCACAGCCGGAACGTCACGCGGGCGTCGGCAGCATTCGCTCACGATCGGCTCCGTCCCCTGAAACGAAAGGATCCCATGGAATTAAAAGACATGAACTATCTTCTGGCCATCGCCGAAGAGCAAAGCATCTCCAAGGCCGCAGCACGGCTTTATATGGCCCAGTCCAGTCTGAGCCAGTTTCTCACAACCTGCGAAAATGAGATCGGCTTCCGTCTGTTTGTCCGGACCGCCAATGGCGTCCGGCCCACCGCACAGGGGCAGCTGATGATCGATTATGCCAGAAAGACCCTCTCCGAATACCACCTGCTCCGCGATGAAATGCAGGATATAGCCGATCTGAAGCGCGGCAGCGTCATCATGGGCATCTCCTCTTTCCGCGGATCCTATCTGGTCCCCCCGGTCCTGAACGCGTTTCATCTGGAATATCCCGATATTCACGTTAAAATCGTGGAGGAAAATTCCATCGTTCTGGAGCAGCTTCTTCTGAAGGGTGAGATCGATCTGGCGATGATCGTTCTGCCGGCGGAAAATCCGCGGATTCAGGCCGAATTTCTGATCAAGGACGAAATCTGTCTGATCACGTCCTCAACGCACCCGGTCATGGAATTTGCTCATCCCACAAGCAAACCGGACCGGACCGAGATTCCGAAGACAATACGGATTGAGGATACCGCCCCCTTCGAGTTTGCCCTGAACAGTTACGATACCATTCTCGGCCGGGAATCCAGCAAACTGTTCAACCGGCACGGCATCGTCCCAAACGCGTACAACGACTCGCTCTCTGCCCTTTTTTCCGCCTCGATCGGCGCATCGGGAAGATCTCTGGCTTTCACGTATTACACCTCACGGCATTATTTTCACAGCGCAGAGTTTCTGGCGATTGACGATGAGTTTCTTTCCATCGATCTCGGAATCGCCCTGCCCCCCGGGCGTTACCACTCAAAAGCGGCACTGGCACTCCGCGATGTCTTTTTCCGGATTCTGCAGAATTAGTTTTCGGCTTCGGTGCTTCGTTTCGGCCCCGGTTCTTCATTTCGGCTCCGGCGCTTTCCCGATGTTTCTTTACATTTCGGTATCTTACGCTATGATATGAATATAGCCTTAAGTTTGAACACCCAAAGGAGATAATGATGAAAAAAAGAGTATTCACGATTGCCGCAGCGCTCGTAATGACGTTCGGAACCGCGGTCACATCGTTTGCCGGCTCCTGGCAGGAAAACGGATACGGCCGCTGGTATCAGAACGAAGACGGCTCCTATCCGGCCGGTCAGTGGAAAGAAATCAACCGGCAGTGGTACTACTTTGATACCAACGGCTATATGGTTCACGATCGCTGGATCGGAAACTACTATCTCGGTTTTGACGGCGCCATGCTCACCGACGCCACCACGCCGGACGGTTACCGTGTCGGAGCCGACGGAGCGTGGATTCCGGATTCCGTCCGGCCGGCAGACCCCAATGACAGAAAATATTCTGCCTATGTCTATGCAAAGGAAATGTTTTCTCAGGAGTCCAGCTGGATCACCCCGCGGGCCCTGAGGAACTCGCTTACCTATCAGGGATTTTCCTCTGAAGAAACGGATTACGCAATGGATGCGAGCAGCATAGACTGGACCTTACAGTGCGTAAAGCGTATCCAGGCCTATCGTGAGACTTCATGGACGGATGAAGTGATGAAACCGTATCTGAAAGAAGATGGTTTCACCGACGCACAGATTGATGCCGCTTTCGCGGAGCTTGGCTGACGTAACGAGGCGAAACACGCTTCATGAGTTTCGCCCGTTATCGCGGTATTTGTCAGGTTCTCATGCAAGCACAGGCTTTGGCTCATTGCTCACGTAAATAAACCCGCCGGGAAGCGCATTCGCGCTGCCCGGCGGGTTTTCTGTCTTTTTTTGGTCCTTTGCAACGATTCAGCGCTCCGGAAGTGTTCCCGGAATCGGGGATGGAATTGGACTCTCCGCAAAATACTTTTCCGCCGGCTCCGCCAGCTCCAGAAGCCGCCGTATCTTCTCGTTCACCGGCCCGACTTCCGTCCCGGCATCAATGACCCGCTGGCACTTCGACGCCATGATCAGTGCCTTCTCCACCGTCTCATCCGTGAGCGGCGAAAACACCTTCTCCGTGATCACTTCCGCTGCCAGGTGTTTTGCCACCGGATAATCCATGTCATTCGTCGCGAGGATCCCCGCAGCAAACGGAATCCCGTCCTTCTGAAGCTTCCGGTAGACCGGAATGCCCCTCCCGCCGTTGGAGATCACAAACACCCGCGGCTCACCGCCCGGTTTTTCCATTTCCACGCTTCCGTATATGGGATCGAAATGTCCCTGTTCTACATGGAAGAGTTCCCGGATCGTCTCCTCCCGGAAGATCTCCTCCGGCGCGCCGTAGGCGGTTTCATGGTTTGCATCAATGCACAGGATGTGATCCGCCGTCTTCTCCGCAAGATCAATCTCATGAAGGGACATGATCACAGTGATTTTTCGTTCTCTGGAGAGCTTCCGAAGAATTCCGAGAAGATGCAGTTTATAGCGGATATCCAGAAAAGATGTGGGTTCATCCAGAACAATGATTTCCGGTTCCTGACATAAGGCTCTCGCGAGCAGAATCCGCTGACGCTGTCCGTCACTCACCTTCGCGAAAGGCCGGTCCTGAATGTCTTCCGCCTCCACAAGACGGAGCGCTTCATCCACTTTTCTCTCATCCTCTGCCGAGAGGATCCCGAGACGTCCGGTATACGGATACCGCCCCGCCGACGCCACATCACGGCAGGTCATGGACTCCGCCTGTATGCGGTCGGTCAGGACCACCGCCATCTTCTTTGCCAGTTCAGCGGATGAGATCTGGGAAATGTCCTCTCCATCCAGAAGGATCCGACCGGAAACAGCCGGAAGCTGTCGAATCACAGTCTTCAGGATCGTGGACTTTCCGGCGCCGTTCGGGCCGATCAGCGCCACGATCTCACCGGCGCGGATATTCAGGCTGACATCTTTTACAAGAGGCTTTCCGTCATATCCTGCTGAAAGCGCTTCCAGTCGGATCTTGCATCCGTCCGTATTGTTAGACGCATTTTTCATTTTTTCCTCCAGGCTCAGGCAGACAAACCTGCTTGTCTATTTGAGCCGCCGGTTATAGGCTGAACGTTCACCCCTTCTTCTTATTCATGTATTTCTGGAAAAGCAGCATAAATACCACAATTCCCGCTCCGAAGAGATATGGCCCGAAGCTTGCCAGTTTATCCTCTTTCTCCACCTTCTGCGCGGTATCCGTGTGGAAATTCAGCGTGTACTCGATCTCATGCGGCTTGTCCATGGCGGTGGTATCCGCGATCACCGGGAACGGCTCGTCAAACGCCAGAATCGGGATATTGAAGATGGAATCTCCCTCGTCATTCAGCTTTTTGTACTGCTTTCCCGCAACGATCATGTAATCATAATTCGGGCTGCTGAACTGCACTGCCGCGATGGCGGTTCCGTCCTTTACGCGGATGCCGGTGGGAGAGGTGACGGATGCTCTTCCGCTTCCTCCCTCCAGCGTCACTTCCACCATATAGTCGCCGTCTTTCAGTTCGGTCTTTGCTGCCGGTGCCTCAACTTCGGCCGCCCGGGTTCCCGCAGCCGCGGTTTCTTCCTCAGCCCCTGTGCTTCCGAGTTCCGCTCCGGCACTCTTCTCCGCAGAAACACTGCTTTCCGCCGCTCCGCTCTCAGCGGAAGCCGCACTCTCCTCAGCCAAAACCGTGTTCTCCGCCGCTGCCTTCGTCTCCGCAGCCAGCGCTCCGGCCGGTGCAGCCGTACTGACAGCCGCCGCGAGAAGAACCGCCCGAATCATCATTCCATGCTTTTTCATTGTCATTTATCCCCTACGTCTGTTGTTATCCTTTGAAGCTTACTCTTGCGCCCGGTTCCACCGACTCGGTGATAAAGGAGCTTCCGCCGATCACCGCTCCCTTGCCGATGACGGTCTCGCCGCCGAGAATGGAGGCATTGGAGTATACGGTCACATTATCTTCCAGCGTCGGATGGCGCTTGGTTCCGTGAAGCTTATGTCCGAGTTTTGTGGACAGCGCACCGATCGTCACACCCTGATAGAGTTTCACATGAGCGCCGATCACCGATGTCGAACCGATGACGATACCGGTTCCGTGGTCGATACAGAAGAACTTGCCGATCGTCGCTCCCGGATGAATGTCGATTCCGGTCTCGGAATGGGCATACTCCGTCATCATGCGCGGAATCAGCGGCACTTTCAGAAGCCACAGTTCATGGGCAATGCGGTTGATGGTGATGGCATGAAGGCCCGGGTAGGAAAGAACGATATCGTCCTTGCTGTCTGCCGCCGGATCTCCGTCAAAAGTCGCCTGAAGGTCGGTGTTCACATACTCGCGGATCTTCGGAAGTTTCCCGAGGAATGCGATGACAATCTCCTGCGCCTCGTCATTGACAACCTGCTCGTCCGCATCCTGATACTTCGGATCATACCGGAGCGCGACCGCAACCTGCTTGCTCAGATTATAAGAGACATCCTCGATAACGACCGTAAGCTGTCTCTCCAGATGGATGCTTCTCCAGGAATGCTCACGGTAGTATCCCGGATAAACCAGTCGAAGGAGCTTGTTGAGAATATCCACCACCATCACTTTATCCGGAATGCTGAAGATATCCATATTGTCGACATCACGTTTTTTCGAGTAATCTTCCAGCAAAAGCTCCACAATATCATCAATCTTGTTACCGATTCTATCTACAATCATACTCTGCCTTTCTCCTTCCTGTTCCGGCATTTCCTCACGGTTCAGGCTTTCTCTTCATTCTTGTGTGTCTTGAATCTGCTGAGGTCCAGTTCCGGCATCAGCTCGTCGCTGATGATCTTCATCATACTTTCAAGCTTCTCGAGATCTTCTTTGGAAAACCGCTCTCGACATCGCTCTTCCAGCTTTCTGCCGTAAATCAGCCCGATATTATAGTAATCCATAAACTTGCGCGTCGGTCTGAGAAAAAATTCCCTGCGGTCGTCCTTCGACTGCACTTTTTCGATATACCCTTTCTGAATCAGGCTGTTCACCTTATAGGCGGCATTCGGTGCCGAAATGCCCATCATCGCGGCAAATTCCGCCACGGTAGGCTCTCCGAGCGCATGAATACATTCCATACTGAATGACTCCACGGTTGTCAGCGTCGCTTCTCTGTTCTCAAATCTCGAAAAGATCTTCATCAGAAAATAGATTCTGCACTTGTCATAGATTTCTACGATAATGTCAGCCAGCATTCTGCCCCTCCCAATTGACCGGATAGAAATCCCATCTTCCGGTTTACTCACGTCATTATATCAGTTTCATTCGTGTTGCGAAAGAGAAAGTGAGCACATCCCCCGCAAAACCAGCGTTCCGGAATGTGCCCACCTGTCCCGATTGATCCATTCGTCTCCGAATCTTTCAAAAAATATTTGTAACTTAAACTTCCTGCCCCATAGTGTTCGTGAAGTCCGTAAAGAAAGCGATGAAGTGCAGTGAAGTAATTGATGAAGTACGATGAAGTCGCCTTTTGACGCCCGTTTTTTCCGTGCGATCACTCCGAAATCGCAAAGACAATCTCCGCCTTGCATACGGTTTTTCCGTCAACCTTCGCCTCACCGGCACCGATTCCGACCGGTCCGTGGCGCTTGATCAGCTCACAGCGGATCTCCAGAACATCCCCCGGAACGACCTGCTTTTTGAAGCGGCATTTGTTGACGCCGCCAAAGAGCGCGATCTTTCCCTTATCTTCCGGAGTTCCGAGGGCCGCTACCGCTCCGGTCTGTGCCATTGCCTCCAGAATGAGAACCCCCGGCATCACCGGATGGCCCGGAAAATGTCCCTGGAAGAACGGCTCGTCCATCGTCACGCATTTGCGGCTGATTGCCCATTTGCCCGGTTCATAGTCCAGTACCCGGTCGATCAGAAGAAACGGCGCCCGGTGCGGCAGAATATTCATGATCTCGGTTGTGTCGAGAGCATTCGCATTTTCCCTCGGCGCTTTCGGCATCGTCTCTTCGACTGCCGTCTCATTGACAACTGATGCATTTTCCTGCATATATTTTCCTCTTTTCCCCTCAGCCAGCATGATGTGCCGGCTCATACTCTGCGGAAGATCACAGCCGCATTGTGTCCGCCAAAGCCAAGGTTATCACTCAGAACCGCGCTGACGTCCGCATTTCTTCCCTCATTCGGAATATAATCCAGATCACAGACCGGATCCGGTGTCTTGTATCCGATGGTCGCCGGAAGGAACTGATCCTCGATGGCCTTTACGCTGAAGACCGCCTCCACGCCTCCGGCTGCACCGAGAAGGTGGCCGGTCATGGACTTGGTGCTGGAAACCTGAAGCTTTGCGGCATAATCGCCAAACACTTCATGGATCGCCTTTGTCTCACCGGCGTCGTTCAGCTTGGTGGATGTTCCGTGGGCATTGATGTAGGTGATCTCCTCCGGTTTCATGCATGCGTCTTCCAGCGCCAGACGCATGCAGTCTGCCGCGCCCGATCCGTCCGGAAGCGGTGCGGTGATATCATACGCATCGCAGTTTGCGCCGTATCCGACGATCTCCGCGAGAATCTTTGCGCCGCGCGCCTTTGCGTGCTCCATCTCCTCCAGAACGAGGATGCCCGCACCTTCGCCCATGACGAAGCCGGCCCGGTCCGCATCAAACGGGATGGATGCTCTCGCCGGGTCATCCAGTGTGCAGAGCGCCTTCATGGATGTAAATCCGCCGATCGCGAGCGGAGTGATGCAGCTCTCCGCGCCGCCGCAGACCATCACATCCTCGTATCCGTCGCGGATGCGGTGGAAGGCGTCACCGATGGCATTGCTTCCGCCGGCACAGGCCGTCACCGGGCAGGTGCACATTCCCTTCATGCCGAAACGGATGGCAACTCTTGCCGCCGCCATATTGGAGATGGCGGTCGGGATAAAGAACGGGCTGACGCGGTCAAAGCCCTTTTCCCCGCCCTTTGTATGCTCTTCCTCGATGGTTCCGATGCTTCCGATACCGGAGGAAATGATGACGCCGCAGCGGGCCGGATCGACATTGGCCGGCTCGTCTCCGTCCACGCAGCGGATACCGCTCATCTCAACCGCCTCGATCGCCGCATAGAGGCCGATCTGCGTAAATCTTGCCATATGACGGGTCTCGCGCTTCGCGATCCGGTCGGTCGGATCAAAATCCTTCACCTCGCCGGCAAGTTTCGCGGCGCTGTCCGCCGTGTCATACGCGGTAATCTTCGCAATGCCGCATTTTCCCTCACGGATCGCGTTCCAGCTGTCCTTAACATTATTTCCGGTCGGATTCACGGTACCGAGTCCGACAACGGCTACTCTGCGTCTGTTCATAACTTTCCTTTCTCACATTCCTCCGTCGACACCGAGAACCTGGCCGTTGATATAGCCTGCTTTCTCTGATGCCAGAAATGCAACCGCTTCTGCGACATCCTCCGGTGTGCCGATCCGTTTTGCCGGAATGCCGGACAGGATCGCTTCTCTCTCCTTCTCCGGAAGATCGGCGGTCATGTCTGTGGCAATGTAGCCCGGCGCTACGGCGTTGGCCGTAATATTTCTGGATGCCAGTTCTTTCGCAATGCTCTTGGTCAGTCCGATCACGCCGGCCTTGCTGGCCGCGTAATTCTCCTGTCCCGCGTTTCCGTGAATTCCCACAATACTCGAAAGGTTGACAATGCGGCCGTATTTCTGGCGCATCATCGCCCTGGTCACGGCCTTACAGCAAAGGAAGGTTCCTCTGAGGTTGGTTCCGATGACCTGATCGAAATCCTCCGCGCTCATGCGAAGCATGATGTTGTCTCTGGTGATGCCGGCATTATTGACCAGAATATCCACGCGGCCGAATGCCTCCATGGCTTCCGCGATGAGGCGGTCCGCCTCCTCTTCTCTGGAAATGTCGGCTTTCACGGTTATGATCCGGATCTCTTCTCCGCCCGCCTCACGGCACAGCTTCGCGGTTTCCTCCGCTGCCGCCGCATTGCCGGCAAAGTTAATGCAGACATCGCAGCCTTCTTTTGCCAGTCTGACACAGACGGCACGGCCGATGCCGCGGCCTCCGCCCGTTACCACCGCCGCACGGCGGATTTCCTTTGTCTCCATCGGTTTCCTCCATATTGTTCACAGTACTCTGCGCTGTCTCCGTCTGACCTCGCGAAATTCTCATCGCTCCGGATACGCCTTCGCGTTGTTCCCGTCCGCCCGGATATACCTGCTCTTTTGGCCTCGCGTTGCTCCCGTCCGCCCGGATATACTCGCTCTTTTGACCTCACATTATTCCCGGGAATTCAGATATGCGTTCAGTTCTTCCGCAGTCTCCAGCGCGATCGTCGTATACTCCGCGTTTCCGAGGCCCATCGCCTTCGCGGTTTTCTTGACAAATCCGGTCAGCGCTCTGCCCGGTCCGATCTCGACAAACTCCCGCGCTCCGTCTTCCATCATCTTACGCAGGGTATTCTCCATCAGAACACCGGACTGTACCTGGCGCTCCAGAAGATCCGTAATCCGGTCTTCCGGCGCTTTCACACTGCCGAGACAGTTGAAGTAAACCGGAATTTTCATCTCGCCAAAGGTCATGGTCCGGAAAAGCTCTGCCAGTTCGTCGCCGGCCGGCTTCATGTAGGACGTATGGAACGGTCCGGAGACATTTAACGGAATCAGTCGTTTTGCGCCGTTTTCCTTTGCGATCTGCCCCGCCAGATCCACCGCGGTCTTCTCTCCGCCGATGACGAGCTGGCCCGGACAGTTGTAGTTGCAGATCGTGACAATAGCGTCATTTTTCTCTGCTCTCACCTGTTCCTGCGCTTTCCGGCAGCACGCATCCAGTTCCGGCACCTCCATGCCAAGAACCGCGGTCATGCCGCAGTCGATGCCTTCCGCCGCCTTTGTCATGGCTTTTCCGCGGAAATTTACGGTCTTGACACAGTCTGCCGCACCGAATACCCCGGCTTCTTCCAGCGCGGAATACTCGCCAAGAGAAAGGCCTGCCGTCATATCCGGCGTCTTCCCCGCCGCGCGGAGAACCGCATTGACGGATACGGCAAATGCCGCCATCGCCGGCTGTGTATACCGGGTCATACTGATCACGCCATCCGGATCTTCAAAGGAAACCCGCGCGAGATCGAAATCCACCGCTCCGCAGACTTCGTCAAAAGTCCTCTTGAATTCCGGAAATGTCTCATAGAGATCTTTTCCCATTCCTGCATGCTGGCTTCCCTGGCCGGCATATAAAAAAGCTGTCTTCATATCCTTCTGTTCCTCTTTATCCGTTTCGACGAATACGCCGCACTATCGGTAAACCGGTATCACATTCAGGGCTCTTCGTCGTATATTGCCTGTTCCGGGATCTCCCCGCAGGTATGCCATGATCCGCTGACTCTCCGTCCCTGAAACATCTTCAGGCGAATTCGGTTCCCTCGCAGATTGCCGCGAAAATCTCTGCCGCAGGACGAATCATTTTTACCTGTCCGCAGGTCTGGCCCGCCATCAGACTTCCGTTCTTCGTATCGCCGTCGAAAACCGCTTTCCGGAGACTTCCCAGCGTGAACTTCTCCAGTTCCTCCAGCGGAGCTCCCTGCTTTTCCAGTTTCACATATTCGCGGCTCATCCGATTTTTGATGACGCGAACCGGCGCTCCGGCACTCCGGCCGGTCACGATCGTGTCACTTCCCTTTGCCTTTACCACCGCATTCTTGTATTCTTCATGGATCGGGCATTCCTCGCTTCCGAGAAGAACGGTTCCGATCTGTGCGCCGCAGGCGCCAAGGGTGAGCACCGCCTTCATCTGACGGCTGTCCGCGATTCCACCGGCCGCGATGACCGGAATGGACACCTCGTCAACCGTCTGCGGAAGAAGCGTCATCGTCGTCATTTCCCCGATGTGTCCGCCGCTCTCACAGCCCTCCGCGATCACCGCGTCGGCGCCGAGGCCTTCCAGATGCTTTGCAAGGATCGGCGCTGCCACAACCGGGATCACGAAGACCCCCGCCGCTTTCAGCTGATCCATATATTTTCCCGGATTTCCCGCGCCGGTTGTCACAACCGGTACGTGTTCCCGGCATACCACCTCGACAAACGCATCGGCCAGAGGATGCATCAGCATGATATTTACGCCGAACGGCTTATCCGTGCGCTTTCTGCACTCCGCGATCTCCCGTTCCAGCTCCTCGGCCGACCGGAGTCCGCCGCAGGCGATCACGCCGAGAGCCCCTCCCTCGGAACACGCTGCCGCAAATGCTCCCGTTGCGATATTTGCCATACCTCCCTGAATCAGAGGATATTTGATTCCGAGGATCTCATTTAAATACTTCATTTTGACGCTCCTGATATTAACTGTCCGTTTTTCTCACTTCACCGTGATCAGAACACCGGCCCAGGTCAGTCCCGCGCCGAATCCGACCAGGAGAAGAGAATCTCCCGATTTCACAACATTTCCGCACATTGCCTCATCGAGGGCAAGCGCCACGGAAGCCGCTCCGGTATTGCCGTAGTGATCCATGTTCTTAAAGAATTTCGTCTCCGGAGCCTTTAACTTCCGGATGCAGAAATCGACAATCCGTTCATTGGCCTGATGGCAGATAACCTGGTCAATGTCGTCGATCGTCCTTCCGCTCTTTTCCAGAAGGATATCCACGCATCTGGTCAGCGCGCCGGTTGCAAAGCGGAACACCGCTTTTCCGTCCATCTGAATCTTCGCCGGAACCGGTCCCGGTCCCTCGCAGCTGATCTCATCGCCGCCCTTTGCGCCGAGCATCGACGCGTACGGCACATCCTCCGCCAGTTCCACAACCGCTGCGCCCGCGCCGTCTCCAAAGAGAACGCAGGTGGTGCGGTCCGTGAAATCCAGCATTTTGGAGAGATGTTCCGCTCCGACGATCAGCGCGTACAGCGGTCTGTCCGGCTGATCTTCCGCGGACTTCATCGTGAGGAATCCTCTCGCGGTCTCGAGAGCATAGATAAATCCGGTGCAGGCCGCATTGATATCCAGCACCGGAATGGTCTCCGGCATATCCAGCGCGCGCTGAATCTGGCAGGCCACGTTCGGTGCAACATGATCCGGCGATGTCGTCGCGCAGATCAGCGCGGAGATATCGTCCGCTCCGAGGCCGGAACGCTCCATCGCCTCTTTCGCCGCCTGAATCGCAAGGGTGGATGTCGTCTCCCCCTCACCGCAGAGATATCGGGAATGGATACCGGTTCTCGGGTAGATCCAATCGTCGCTTGTATCCACGATCTTTGCCAGATCGTCATTGGTCACCGTCTTCGCCGGTCTGGCACTGCCAGTCGATATGATCCTAAGACCTTTCATATTACTGAACCATCCTGTTTCTTTCTTGTTGTTCGGTTACATCGCGCGGAATTTCTTCTGGCGGTCGGCGATCAGAACCTGAGAGGAGAGTTCCTCCAGTTCTTTCAGATTCTTCTCGATTGCCTCATCCAGCGCCGCGTACACCAACAGCGGGTTTACCTGTGCGCCACCGGCCGGTTCCGACACGATCTCATCGGCCACACCCGCTTCTTTCAGGTCAGCCGCCGTCATTTTCATCAGTGCGGCCGCCTCGGCGTGTCTCGACGAATCCTTCCACAGGATGCTCGCAAAGCCCTCCGGGCTGAGAATCGAATAGACCGCATTTTCCAGCATCAGAATCCGGTTTGCCACGCTGATCGCCAGCGCGCCGCCGGAATTTCCCTCTCCGGTGACAACGGTGATCACCGGCACGCGAAGACGGCTCATGGCCGCAAGGTTCCGCGCGATCGCCTCTCCCTGACCGTGTTCCTCCGCATCCACACCCGGATAAGCTCCCGGGGTATCGACAAAGGTGATGATCGGACGGCCGAATTTATCCGCCTGTTCCATCATCCGGAGCGCTTTCCGGTATCCTTCCGGTTTCGGCATGCCGAAATTCCGGGAGATATTTTCCTTCATCGTGCGGCCCTTCCGGTGTCCGAGCACCGTCACCGGCCGGCCGTGGAAACGGGCGATTCCGCCGAAAATACTCTGATCATCCCCGTAGAGATGATCGCCCTTCTGCTCGAAAAAGTCCGTGAACAGCGCGTCAATGAAGTCGTCAATATGCGGTCTCGCGCCCAGACGTGCAAGGAAAACCTTGTCCTCCGGGGAAAGGTTCCGCGCCTGACTGAGCAGATAATTTCTGCGCTCGCCGAGCTGCGCGATTCTCATATCCGTTCTTCTGCTGTTCTCCGGCTCTCTGCGGATCCGAAGCTTCTCGATCTCCGCATCAATCTCATCCGTCTGTCTCAGTATTTCCTTAATCAACTAACTACCCTCCGCGATGCATTCTCCATCGAATCGACATGCAGTTTCAGGATATCCGCCAAAGTCTGCTTCATATCCTTTCTCGGAACGATCCGGTCGACAAATCCATGCTTTTCCAGATATTCCGCGCGCTGAAAGCCCGCCGGAAGCTCTACGCCCAGTGTCTGGCGGATAACTCTCGGACCGGCAAAACCGATCAGAGCGCCTTCCTCTGCCAGCGTGATGTCTCCGAGACTGGCAAAGCTCGCCGTTACGCCGCCGGTGGTCGGGTGAGTCAGATAACTGATGTAGAGGCCGCCGGACGCCGAAAACTCGGCGATGGCCGCACTGGTCTTTGCCATCTGCATCAGGCTGTAGATGCCCTCCTGCATTCTGGCGCCGCCGCTGGCGGAAAAAATAATCAGCGGAAGATGTTCTCTGGTAGCGCGCTCGATCGCACGCGTTACCTTCTCACCGACGGTATGGCTCATGCTTCCCATAAAGAAGCGGCTGTCCAGAACCACTGCGACCGTATGGATTCCGCCGATCAGACCGTCTCCGCTGATGACCGCCTCTTTCAGTCCGGTCTTCTTCTCCGTCTCCAGCGCTTTTGCGCCGTATCCATTGAAATGCAGCGGATCGGTCACGGTCAGATCCTGATCAAACTCACGGAAAGTGCCCTCATCAAAGATAAGTGACAGTCTGTAATAACCGCCGATCGATCGAAGCTTCCCGCAGTTCGGGCAGGCATAGTAATGATTTCTCCATTCAACTTTCGAAAACTTCTTTCCGCAGCTTTTGCAGGCAACCTGTTTTTCCTCATCGGAAAATGCGCCCTGATCCTTTACGGTATCTCTGTCCGCGCGCATCTGGAGCCGCATATCACTCAGTGTACTTTTTATTCTCTCTGTGAGTGCACTCATGAAACCGCCTTCTCTCAGCCCTTCTTCACACGATCCAGAATGTCCTGAACGGTGTGAATGTTCTCCAGTTCCTCATCCGCGATCTTTACTCCGGTCTCATCCTCGATTGCCATCTGAAGTTCCACAACGCTCAGGGAATCCGCCTCGAGATCCTCTCTCAGATCGGCCTCCGGTGTAACCTTGTCCTCATCGCAGTCCAGTGTGTCAACGATCAGTGTCTTTAATGCCTCGAAATCCATAGTAGTATTCTCCTTTTCTTCTCTTCGTCTTCCGGCGGTTTCTTTCGCTCTTGCCGTGAACCGGCTACAGTGTAATCTGTGAACCTTTCCATGCTGCTTTTGACTCGTCCGGATTTTACTTCATGAAATTTAGTTAAATAATTTTAGTTAAATTATTCGTATGTCATCTTACTCAGATTGCTCTCCAATGTCAAGAAAAAGATCAGAGCGTCCTCCGCGAAGCGCTTATTTCACCGGAAATGCAGAGCAATTTCCGCTGAAACGCGTCGTAACACCCTTCTCGAATTTCAAGCGTTTAGTGGCAGTCGTATAGGGTCTCCCTACTACGGCGTGGGCTTTGGCGAGTTCGCCGCACAAACACAAAGGAGACCGGACAGCCGCTGTTTTGCGGCTGTCCGGTCTCCCGTCAGCTTTTATGGTTATTCTCTTGTAATCTTTCTATTTTCTATAATGAAACACTATATGAAGAAAGCCGGTGCTCTCTCTGCTTCTTCCCCCATATTCCGGCTCATCCCGACGAATACCGGCCCGTCCGGACACCGCATCAGAATACGATGCTGATGTTCAAATACTTACTGTCCGACATAACGCTGGAGTCCATATCAAGGTAGCGTTTGTCCCGGTTCACAATATCATAGGAGCAGACATCATAGTGATGCCATGCGCCGTTCTCGAATACCGCAGACCATGCATGTCTGCTGGTGTATACGAATCTCGTGCGGATGTGGCTCGGATTCGCCGCCGTGTAATCAACGGTTCCGGTAGCCGGATTCACCGGCACATAGGATACCATCGAATTGAATGCGTATGCGTATGTGGAGCATAAACCGGTTCCCAGAGTAAAGCAGGACAGCGCGGACTGATATGCGCGGCCAAGCACTTTATTGGAATTGGATGAATAATCGTATGTCATACGATCCGCAACCCAGTCGGCACAGATCGTAACAATCTGATCGGACGGTGTCCCCTGCGGAACGATCGCAGCCATGTTCGCAGCCAGCCATTCATCGGTCTGATTCTGAATGGAATCCAGCTTATTGAGGTTCTGATCGTCGATCATCACGCTTCCGTCTCCACTGCTGTAAACGTTGTCCATCGTCGTCATGCCGACCGCCGGGCAGGCACTGTTGAGCACCTTTTCCGCCTGACAGTAATTCTGCGCGAGGTTATTCGTCTTATCTACATTGAAAGCGTATCTGCCGTTATAGGAGGAAACGACTCCGGACTCAAGAACGCCGGCAAACGAAGAAAAGCCAATGGATAATGTCATAGACACTGCGAGACCGAATCCTATGAACATCTTAGATAATCTCATTGTTTTTCCTCCTTTCCGTTGTTTTTGAATGCAGAAACCCTCACTTATTTAATACGTAACAATATCGTACAATATTCCAAAAATCTAAGAAAGAAATTTCGGGTTAAAAGCAGGAGATTACCCGAAATATTATGTTCGTTTTAAATTGATTTTTTAGAAAAATTAATATTTGTTCATTTTTTGGACATCTTATGTTGATTATTTTGTTTTTATCATTGAAATCTTGTGTATTTTATCAAGTACATTCCTTTCTATAAAAAAATATGATTTTTTATTATCTCCACTTTCCGCATTCCATCTCCGTTCACCGCACGGTGAACTCTTTCCTGCGGCAGTATGTGCAGCCCCGCGAAGTTTTTCGTGCAACAGATAATTGGGAGGAAATTTCCTATAAAAAAACCGGCCGGAAGAGACGAAGCCTCTCCCGGCTGGCAGGATTATTACATTCCGTTTTCGTTTACCGATATATAAAGTGTACGGATATTTTTTCCTTCTGATTCTTTCAGTTTCTTATTCTTATTCTTATTCTTATTCTTATTCTTATTCTTTCAGCATCGCTGCAACACGGTCCGGGAAGTTGCCGATGATTGTTGTGACACCCGCCTCAATCATTTTCCGGATATCCTCTTCCTCGTTGACGGTCCAGCAGTTGATGTCCACACCCTTCTCGCGGATTTCCTTTGTCAGCTCCGGTGTGCAGTTGGTAAATCTCGGATGATAGCACTCAAAGCCATTCTCTTTGACATACTTTCCGGCGTCCAGAATCCAGCAGTCGGTCAGAAGTCCGCAGCGGATCTCCGGGCAGAGTTCCTTCATGCGCTTAACGCTGTAATGATTGAAGGAGGAAATGATGATGCGGTCCACCATATCGAATTCCCGGATCAGATCGTAAACCTTCTTTTCAATTCCCGGATACTCAAAGATTCCGGTCTTCAGTTCAATGTTGGTAACCAGCTTTGTCGGCTTTAACAGTTCCAGATACTCGCGGAGCGTCATGATGTGCTGCGGCTCCACCTCGCCGGCAAATTTATAGGAGAGATCCGCTTTCCGCAGTTCCTCCAGCGTGTAGTCCTTAACAAAACCGGTCATATTCAGGCAGGTACGGTCAAGGAGTTCGTCATGAATGATCACGACTTCGCCGTCCTTTGTCAGATGCACGTCATTCTCAATGCCGTCGCATCCCGGCTGCGCAATCGCTTTCTCAAATGCAATTTTCGTATTCTCCGGATACTTACCGGAAAAACCTCTGTGTGCAAAGTTCTTTACCATGGTAAACTTCCTTTCTTTCCGCAGCATTCCACCGCGGATCCTTCTTCTCGCAATACCCCGATTTTATCATCATCGGGCTGCAGAAACAAGGCAAACTCCACTATTTATCGGAAAGTTTCTCACAGTTGTTTGTGTATTTTCCACATTTAGCGTCCGAGCGCGCTCAGCAGAATCGGTGCCAGGTTCGCCATGGCGTGACAGATGAATGCTCCGAAGAAATTGCCGCTGAAATCCATCGCCGCCGCTGCCGCAAACCCGATGAAGGCGGCGTACAGTCCCTGTACCGGATCGCCGTGCACTGCGCCGAACACGGCTGCCGAGATCAGCGCTGCCATACCGAATCCCATCTTCTGACGAAGACAGCGGAACAGGCGATCCCGGAAGACCAGCTCCTCCGCAAGTGGAACCAGGATGACTATGACCAGGATCTTTGCCGCCAGCGGTGCGTCCAACAGTGCTGCGCCTCTCGCATTCCAGCCGGAGGACAACGCCGCAAGCCCTGTCACCGCGAAGAGCTGATTCAGAATCTCCGCAAGGCTGAAACCGCCTCCGCCGCACATGATCATATCGTGCGGGGACATTTTCTCCCGGTCCTTCGGTCTACGGATCAAAAGGATCAGTGCCGTAAGGACCGCCGCTGATCCCGTCAGAATGATTCGCGGAACATCCTCCCCGCCGAAGAATGCGGAGGAGACGGTCTTTCCCGCAATCTCCGCGCCTTCCGTTATGATCTCAAATAAAACTACCGGCCATAACAGTCGGATCAGATATTTCATCCTGTCGTTCATCCGTCTACTCCATTCTTTTTACAGATATCCGCCAGCGGGCAAATGCCGCAGCGCGGTTTCGTTCTCGCCGTACAGACGGCTCTCCCGTGCTCGACCAGCCGGTGGCAGAACACATTGCTCTCCTCCGGCGGAATAATCTTCCACAGCGCCATCTCCACTTTTTTCGGCTCTTTCACATTTTCCACGAGGCCGATCCGGTTGGCAAGCCGGATGCAGTGGGTGTCGGTGACGATCGCCGGCTGTCCGAACACGTCTCCCATCACCAGATTCGCGCTCTTTCGTCCGACTCCCGGGAGCTTCAAAAGCTCTTCCATCCGATCCGGAACCTTTCCTCCGTATACGTCGCGAAGCATCCTCATGCATGCGCTGATATCCCTCGCTTTGGACCGTCCGAGTCCGCACGGGCGCACAATCTCCTCGATCGCGTCCACATCCGCTTCCGCCAGCGCATTCACATCCGGGAATTTTTCGTAGAGCTTCTGCACCACGACATTGACCCGCGCATCGGTACACTGCGCCGCAAGCCGGACACTCACCAGAAGTTTCCATGCATCATCATAGTCAAGCGTGCAGTCTGCATCCGGATATGCCGCTTTCAGCCGCTCGATCGCACCGAGTGCAAGCGTCTTCTTCTCCGTAAGATCCTCTGCGGTTGCTGTCCCGGTGGCCTTCTCTTTTTTCACCGTTTTCGCTTTCGTGTTCATTCGGGTATGATCGGTCATCGCTCTCTCCTTCCGCCGCGGAAGTCATCGCCGATCATACGGTGCCGGTTTACTCCGGATCCGGTGCATTCTTTTTATCCGGTTCGCCCGTCGTATCCCCCGCCGTATCGTTCTTCGATGACTCCTTCTTTCCGGTCGTCTTGCGCGGTTTGCGTATTTTCCTCTTTCGCTGCAGTTTCTTTGCCGGTTCGTTGGTTTTTTTGCTCACCGGCTCCTGCGGAACTTCCGCGTCCAGAGATGCCGCTTCCGGTGTTCCGTCCGCCGAATCTTCCGTCTTATTCTCTTCCGTCACATCTCCCGCATCCCCGGTATTCGCGCTTTCTGCGGTTTTCACAGCTTTCGCGGCTTTCGTTTCCGCCGCTTTTTTCATTTCCGCCGCGGTTTTCGCTTCCGCTGCGGTTTTCGCTTCCGCCGTAGTTTCTGCCGCTTTCTCCGGAGCAGTCTCCGAAGCGTTCACACCATTCTGCTCGCGTTCCTCTTCTTCGGCCGTCTCCTGCTTTACGCGGACATAGATGACCGTGAGGATCGCATTATGCGGGTTCTGCGCCGATCGGATCTCCAGAGAATCGAACTTCTCGATAAACGGGCGGAGTTTCGCACAGCCGTAGTTTCGGGGATCGAAGCCCGGCACTCGTTTCGGAAGATTGTCTCCGAGTTCCGACAGATCGACCCAGCCGTCGTCTCCGGCAAAATTGTCGATGATCGAGATGACTTCTTTCTCCATCTCGTCCAGATCCGGGATATTGCCCTTCTCCCCGTCTTCCGCGGACACGCCGTTCGTCAGAATCTCGTTCTCCGCTGCCTCAACCGCCTCAGATGCCTCGACCGTCTCGCCCGGAGTCTGACCTGCGGCAACCGTTTTCTGCGCGCGGTTCTTCTTCGCATTCTGCTTCTTCTTTGCCGTATTCTTTTTGGTCTCCTGACGATACAGGATATCGAGGAACTTAAATGTCTCACAGGCCGCAACCAGCGCCGGCGGTGTCTTCTGCTCACCCATGCCGACAACCGTCATGCCGGACTCGCGCAGCCGAAGCACCAGTTTCGTAAAATCGCTGTCGCTCGTCACAATGCAGAATCCATCGACATTTCCCGAATAAAGAATATCCATCGCGTCGATGATCAGCGCAGAGTCGGAGGCATTTTTCCCGTGGGTATAATTATATTGAAAAACCGGAGTGATGGCGTATTCCTGAAGATTCTTCATCCAGTTCTTGACGCTCGGAATCTGAAAATCGCCGTAAAGCCGCTTATAGGTCACGATGCCGTAGTTGCTGGCCTCATCCAGAATCAGCTTGATATACCGCGCGGAGACATTTTCCGCATCGATCAATACCGCGATTCTCTGTTCTCTTCTCTCATCAATGATCATGTTATCCGTCCTCTGATCCCTTTCCCGCCGCCCTTTTCCCGGTCCGGCCTTTCAGGGATTTCTTTTATGACTTTCGGTATCCCCTCCATCATAACAGATTGGCGGCCTCCTGTCACATATTCCGCCGGAGCGCCCCCTCTGACGATGATTCCTGCTGCCGCATTTGCTCTGCCGAAAATGATGCCGTCACAAAATGCCGTCTTTCATCACAGAAGGCGCAGCAAAAGCAAACGCCTCTGCTGCGCCATATCTCTTTGATTGTCTTAACTTGCATTTTCCGACAGCCGCGCCGCTGCCGTACTGCCCACGGTTAAGCCGCCGGGCCGGTTGCTCCGGTCGAAGAGGCTGCGCCGGACGGTCTGGACGAGCCGGCTGCGCCGGTCCATACGCCGTCAGCGTTGACAAAATTGTTGTCCGGCGTTCTGGTGTTGGTCAGCATATGGCCATCGCTCTTGTCCATGTAATACCACAGACCGGAGGTCGGTGACTGAATCCATCCCGTCTTCATATCGCCGTTGACCGGATCGAGATAGAACCAGAGACCGGAGTACGGAGACTGGAGCCATCCGGTTCTCATGTATCCGTTGGATCCGAAGAAATACCATTTGCCGTCGATCAGCTGCCAGTTGTTTGACGTCCAGCTTCCGTCAGCATTCCGATACCACCAGCCGGCGTTATCTCTTACCCAGGTCGCGTAATACGTCGGACCGCCGCTGCCATGATTCTTCTTGTTCACCGCTGCCTCCGAGCTGGAGACATAGTGGCTTCCGGACTTGCTCCACTTTCCGTGGGATGTTCCGCGCATGCCGCGAACCCAGAAGCGGTAGGATGTGCTCTCCGTCATATACGGTGCAAAGTCATACTCATCCGCGGTTTCTTCCACCGTCTTGATCAGCGTATCATTGCGGTAGAGACGGATCTCATACTCATCCGCGTCGGAAGACGCATCCCAGGTCGCCACCGTGCGGTTGCTGCTGTTATCGCTGTTGCTCTCCCACTTGAGACCGCTCACCTCCAGATCGAGATCACTTCCCTCGCTCTCATAAGACTGATCTTCCAGTGCCGCCATGGTAACCACGATCGTGGCGGATGCCTTCTCCTTGTTGGAAACCGTAATTCCCCTGACTTCGACACCGTTGATCGTGATATCGTCCTTGCTCAGCTTTTTCAGAGTGTAATCCTTATCCGTTCTGCGGATCTTGATCTCCACCTTCGGCTTGTCTTTTGCCTTCCAGTCGCCGGACGGCTTATTGGTCACTTTGATCGACTTGACCTCGATGAAATCCGGGTCCACATCTCCGTCCACCGCGATCTGGCTGTCAGCGTCCGCGCCCTTATCTCCTTCGGCGATCGAGCAGTCCAGATCAATGGTAATGCTTCCGACCTCTTCCAGATCATCATCGGTCTTGGCCAGCGATGTCATCGGCATTGCCGTCAGCATACAGGCAACAAGGAACGGAATTATCATTCCGGGAAACCATTTTTTCATCTATATTACCTCTCTGTTCTCTGCAAAGTTTTTTTCTGCTCCCGGACAGTATGTTTACCATCCGTATCCATTATAACGCACTTTATACAGAAACATCTTAAGAAATCACGAACAATTTCCCTACAAAACCGGACAGGCACCGTCCGTGTTCTTACAGTTTTCCGTCTCCGCGCTTCACTCCCCGTCTCTCGCCCGGTCCCTTGCCTCTTTCGTGAGATCCTTCACGACCTCACCGCCGATGATCAGGCCGACCACAGACGGGACAAATGCCGTCGACCCCGGGGCAATCTTCTTCACAGCCCGGTTCGGCTTTCCGTTCTCTTCCTTTTTCGGTTCGTTTTCCTGTTCGATTTCCTGATCTTTTTCGTCTTCACCGTCTACATCCGCCGGCATCCCCGGAATCGGAGTCAGCGGCTCTTCCCGGGAATACACGACCTTCAGTTTCCGGATTCCCCGTTTCTTCAGTTCCCGGCGCATCACGCGGGCAAGGGGATCAATGCTGGTCTCATAGATGTCCGCCACCTCAAATCCGGTCGGGTCCAGCTTATTGCCGGCTCCCATGCTGCTGATGACCGGCACGCCGCACCGCTCCGCCTCCATGATGATCGAAAGCTTCGCAGTCACGGTGTCGACGGCATCCACGACATAGGAATACTGTGAAAAATCAAATTCATCTTTGTTTTCCGGAAGATAAAACTTCTTATACGCATTGACTCTGCAGTCCGGATTGATCTCGAGAATCCTCTCTTTCATCACCGAAACCTTGTCTTTTCCGACCGTCCGGATCGTCGCATGAATCTGCCGGTTCAGATTGGACAGCGCAACCTCGTCGCTGTCGATCAGATCAATCGCGCCGACGCCGCAACGCGCGCAGGCCTCAGCGACAAAGGAACCGACACCGCCGACACCGAAAATTGCCACATGGGCCTTCTCCAAAAGGTCCATCGCCTCCCGTCCGAATAACAGTCCTGTTCTGGAAAACTGATCTTTCATGTCCTTCTCCCTTTTCTGCTGCTGTTTCTGTCCGTTCATTGTATCAGTTCTGTCCGCGAAGTCAAGAACGGCGCCATTTTTGAAAAATCTACTTTCTTTATTGGTTTTCTCTGTTTCTGCCCATCACATTGACAGGGGATTTTTTTCATTTTATGATAACAGTGTATAAAAATATATATTATTCCTCAATTTTGAGGACAATCGCAGTGTTTTTCACCGGCATTGCAACGGATACACCTGAAAGGGGGACTTAAAGCATGAATAATCTGAAAGCGTATGTCGCCGAATTCATCGGCACTCTGGTTCTGGTTGTCTTCGGTTGCGGAACCGCTGCAACCATCGGCACATCCTCGGAGGCCGGAACCGGCTATCTTCTGACCGCACTGGCATTCGGTCTTGTCATCGTCGCGATGGCATATTCCGTGGGAAATGTATCCGGCGGTCATGTAAACCCGGCAGTTTCACTGGCAATGACCGTCGCCGGCCGCATGGACATCGTTGATTTCGCCGGATATGTCGTCGCACAGTTTCTCGGTGCAACCGTCGGGGCCGGAATTCTCGTCGCCATCGTCGGCACCGATTCGGGCCTTGCGGCAAACAGCCTCTATAACGGAAGTTTTCTCGCATCTTTCCTGATCGAACTGATCCTGACGTTCGTCTTCGTCCTGACCGTTCTCGGCGTGACATCCCGGTCGGAGTTTTCCTCCGTTGCCGGCCTTGTCATCGGACTTTCCCTCACGCTCGTTCATATCTTCGGCATCGCATACACGGGCACTTCGGTGAACCCGGCCAGAAGCTTCGGCCCGGCGCTTTTTGCGGGCGGTGATGCGCTGAAAGCCCTGCCGTGTTTCCTGATCGCGCCTCTGCTCGGCGGCGCGCTGGCCGGTGTGTGCTGGCTGTTTCTGGATGACGAGCGCTGACCTCGGGGACAGTGCCGCACGATACCGTTTTTCTTCTATGAACACAATTCACCGTGGGACAATGCAAGGTGACTTTGACCGCTCAGCGGCGTGCGCGTTTACGCGGATCGGTCACATTACATGTCATAGGGGATTTCGGTGATTTTTCCACTGACATACAGAAGAGGGACAGGCGGAATCTTCCGGATTCCGCCTGTCCCCTTTTTATCTGGTTCTCCCGGCATTCTCCCGCCGGACACGCCTTAACGGAAGCAGCGCCGATCGGAGTCATACTCGAATCCGGCTCCCCGCATCATCGAGAGAAGTTCTTTCTTATTGACATTCTTTTCCGCACAGTAATCGTCCAGATCAATTCCGCCGTCCCGAAGCGCGGTATTGATCACCGACAGCGCGATAAAGGGATCCTTCGGCAGATTCATCGCTTTCCCTCCCTGCGGATCTTTTCCAGATACTCTTTTGTTCCGTTCTTGATAATGCCGACCACAACGTAATCCACGCCCTTGATCGCAATCTTTTCCCGCATCGTCTTTCCGAAAAACGGATGTTTCCGGTCATTGACCTTCACTTCGACACGATTCCGGGTCTCTGTGCTGGAAGCCGTCACATAATCGCCCAGTCCGATCCGGTACACCTTCTCTCTCTTCTCAATTGCCTTGTACCAGTGGCGCTGTTCCTCTTTTCCGTTCACCGTGCGAAATGCGGTATCGCCTTTGCGCTTCCAGCCGCCACGCTTTCCGGTTCTGTTCTCCTCTGTCATCCTGATCTCCTCCATATTCCGGCAGACCGTATCCGGATTTCCTGCCGGTTTCTTCCCGCATGAAAATCCCGCCTCTGCCATCCGCAGCAGACAGATCCATTCCGTCTCCGTTTCGTCTCTGCCTGTATGTTTCGCTCTTTTTCTTCGCAGAAACGTATCATATCATTTCATTCCGGTGTTGACAAATTGTATTTTTAGGCGTACAATCTTGTTGTAAGGTGAACGTGAGACAGCGATAGACAAATCGGTAGAAAACGTGGCGTGTGCTTCACCGGCTCGAGGATTTGTCTTATCAAAATCAGCACTATGTGATCGAATGACAATCATTTTAATTCGATTTCTGATCCGGTGAAAGTTCATCAAATAACAGAACAGGAGGTTACCCATGGAGGAACCGGGCAAGTAAAAGGGCCATCAATCTCTCTCACCGGATTGATGGTCCTTTTCCATTACCTGTTATGCTGTTTATCTGTCATACTGCTTTAGAATTCACTACCTGAGACAATTCTGCCCTTTCTGTCCTCATTTCCCCTGAGATAAGAACTCTGCCAGCCTTGCTCCGTCGGTTCTTATGAAATCATTTCACCACAGCCAGAACTTCCACCTCGCAGAGAGCCCCCTTCGGGATCTGCTTCACCGCAACGCAGGAGCGGGCCGGGTTGGATGTGAAATATTTTGCGTACACCTCATTGAACGCAGCAAAATCATTGATGTCCGCCAGATAGCAGGTTGTCTTTACGACATGCTCGAAATCAGAGCCGGCCGCCTCAAGGATCGCTCCGCAGTTCTTGCAGGACTGCTCCGCCTGCTCTTCAATCGTGGTTCCCTCGATATTTCCGGTCGCCGGATTGATCGGAATCTGACCGGATGCGTAGACGAACCCGTTTACGACCTTTGCCTGGGAATACGGGCCGATGGCTGCCGGTGCCTGTTCCGTCGCAACTGTTTTTACTTCTGCCATGATGAAACCTCCAAAATCTTTTCGAATTCTATTGTCCTATCATACTACAATTCGCGTTTAAAATCTTCTCTCTTCCGCAGAAACCGTCAGGACCGGTGTTTCCCATCCGACCGGCGAAACGGGCTATGACGTCTGACTGCATTTTAACAGCGCCAGCGTTCCCGTGCGGGCG
Source organism: [Clostridium] aminophilum DSM 10710 (assembly GCF_000711825.1). Lineage (GTDB taxonomy): Bacteria > Bacillota > Clostridia > Lachnospirales > Lachnospiraceae > Clostridium_R > Clostridium_R aminophilum. The sequence continues at coordinate 423,214 of NZ_JONJ01000001.1, forward strand.
ATCTCCACGATAGACACCGTCTTCAGCGTATCGAGAAAGATCTGTACCCGCTCCGGCGTATCGCAGAGCTGAATCGTCATCTGATTCTTGGACAGATCCACGATATCCGCATGCATGATATCACAGTTTTCCATGATATCCTTCCGGTTGGTCCGGTTGTAATGAATCTTGACCAGCACCAGCTCCCGGCTGATGCTCTCCGACTCTTCAAAGGTCTTGACTTTGATGACATCCAGCTTCTTGTTCAGCTGCTTCTCGATCTGCTCCAGCGTCCGCTGATCTCCGCTGGACACAATCGTCATGTTCGATACCGTCTTATCCATGGTCTCGCCGACGGCAAGCGAATCGATGTTAAAGCACCGTCTCCAGAACAGACCGGCAACCTTGCACAGTACACCGGACCGGTTCTCTACCAAAACAGAATAAATTCTCTTCATCAGACCACCTCATTCGGATCGACGATACACTCCAGCAGCGCGGTATCCTCCGCGTTCAGGAACTCCTTTATCTTCTTCGGGATATCTTCATTCCGTTCCAGACGGACGTAGCGGATTCCGTATGCTTCCGCCAGCTTTTCGAGATTCGGCGTGTCATCCATGGTTGTCATCGCAAAACGGTCTTTATAGATGAAATGCTGATACTGACGCACCAGCCCGAGTACCTGGTTTCGCATAACGCAGATCTTCACCGGAACACGATACTGCCGGATCGTTGCCAGTTCCATCATGCTCATCTGAAACGCGCCGTCGCCACAGACCGCGACTACCTGCCGGTGCGGGTCCGCCATCTTCGCGCCAATCGCTGCCGGAATCGAATATCCCATGGTTCCCATACCGCCGGACGTCAGGAACCGTCCCTCTCTTGCAACATAGTTCTGGCAGGACCAGAGCTGATTCTGTCCGACATCCGCGACGTAGACCGCATTTTCCTTCATCTCCAGAGAGAGCGCGCGGACAAATGCGGACGGCGTAACGCTGTCGCAGTCTCTCGCCTTCACACCTCCCGCCAGTTTGGATACATCCAGACTTCTGCCTTCCCGGTGATAGCCGGTCAGCCTCTGAATCCACTCCGAATGGTCGGCGGTCACCGGTTCGCGCTCATTCAGTGCATCAAACACACTCTTCAGATCTCCGACCAGTGGAATCGACGGGCCGGCGTTTTTCCCGATCTCCGCCGGATCAACATCGATGTGGACCAGAATCTTGTCCTCGCTGATGATTTCCGGCCGCACCGAGCGGTCCGCCACCCGGGCGCCGACCATGATAACCATATCGGCCTCGTTCATGGCACGGTTGCTGTACTCCTGGCCATTGTTTCCGACCATGCCGAAAAACATCCAGTGGCTGGTCGGCATCACCCCGAGCCCCATCATCGTGCACACCGTCGGAATCCGGTTGTTCTCCGCAAAAGTCCGGACCGACTGCGCGGCACCCGCCAGATGAACGCCGCCGCCGATGCAAAGAATCGGCCGTTTTGCCTTCTCCAGACGCTCCATCAGACGCACAATCTGAAGACCGTTCCCCTTGACCGTCGGCTTATAAGTCCGGAGAGAAACCTCTTCCGGCCAGGTAACCCGGGAAACGTTCTGATTCTGAACATCAATCGGAATATCGATGAGGACCGGTCCTCTTCTTCCGGTCGATGCAATGAAAAACGCTTCTTTCACGACTCTCGGAATATCCGATGCTTTTCGAACAATATAGCTGAATTTGACAAATGACTCACAGGCACCGGAGATGTCCGCCTCCTGAAAGACATCGCTGCCGAGCAGTCGGCTGTCCACCTGTCCGGTGATCGCCACCAGCGGAATGCTGTCCGCAAATGCCGTGGCAATTCCGGTAATCAGATTGGTAGCTCCCGGTCCGCTGGTCACCGAGCAGACACCGACCTTTCCGGTAATTCTCGCATATCCGCTGGCTGCGTGCGCCGCATTCTGTTCCTCGCGAACCAGAATCGGATGGATCTCCGTTGACATCAGGCTGTCAAAAAACGGACAGATCGCAACGCCCGGATAGCCATATACATATTCCACGCCTTCTTTGATAAGCGCTTTCACCAATAACTCGGCACCGGTCATGACTACCTCCTGTCAATCAGTTTGAATCCCTTTTCCGTCAGTGTCTGACGAATCTCTTCAATCTGCTCAAAGTTTCTGGTCTCCATCTCCACCGTCAGATAACAGCCGTTGATTTCCATCGACTGCGCGGTGTTATTGTGATCCACCTTGGTGACGTTGGCGCCGGTCGACGCGATCGCCCTCGCAACCTCCACCAGCTGGCCCGGCTTATCCATCAGCTCGATGGTGAGCGTGCTCTTTCTTCCGGTCTTCACCAGTCCGCGGTTGATGACACGGGAAAGGATATTGACGTCAATGTTGCCGCCGGACACCACGCAGACCACCTTCTTGCCCTTGACGGGAATCTTATGGAAGAGAACCGCCGCCACCGAGACCGCACCGGCGCCCTCGGCCACAACCTTCTCTTTCTCCATGAGCGTCAGGATTGCCGCTGCCGTCTCCTCATCGGATACGGTCACCACATCATCAACATACCGGCTGACCATGTCATAGGTCACATCCCCCGGGCATTTGACCGCAATGCCGTCCGCAAACGTGTTCACGGAGTCGATTGCCTCGAGTTTCTTTTCATGGAACGCGCGGGCCATACTCGGCGCGCCCTCCGCCTGAACGCCGTATACCCTGCACTTCGGGTTCAGCATTTTCATCACATAAGCCACGCCGGAGATCAGTCCGCCGCCGCCGATCGGAACCACCACGGCATCCGCGTCCACCAGCTGCTCACAGATCTCGATGCCGATGGTTCCCTGTCCCGCGATTACATCCGGATCGTTGAACGGATGAATCATCACTGCGCCGGTGTCCTTCTGAAACTGCATGCATGCGGCATATGCGTCATCATAGACGCCGTCGATCATCCTGACCTCCGCGCCGTATCCTCTGGTCGCCTCCACCTTGGAGATCGGAGCGCCGGCCGGAAGGAAGATCGTGGACCCGGTTCCCGCCTTGGTCGCCGCGAGCGCCACGCCCTGTGCATGGTTTCCGGCAGAGCAGGCAACCACACCCCTGGCCTTTTCCTCATCCGTCAGCGTTGAAATCTTAAAGTATGCGCCGCGAATCTTGAACGATCCGGTGTTCTGAAGGTTTTCCGCCTTCAGATAGAGATCACAGTCCGTTTCGATGCGGACTGCATGAACCAGATCTGTCTTCTTGACCACCGGTTTCAATACATGTGCTGCCTGATATACTCTGTCGAGTGTAAGTTCCATGTCATCCTCCTCGAGCCGCTTCTTTCCGCGATCCTCCGTTTCCAATATACCACATAAGCCACGCGAGCGTTTACGCTCATGTGGCGACGGCATGACATAACAGTCGCGGAGCGGCTGTTATCCCACGTCTGCGCCGCTTTCCGGGCACCTGTTCGATACCGTTCGATACCGTTCGATACCGTTCGAAACTCTTCTGACCGTTTCATCCGGCATCACGGCAGCCGCTGTGGTTCATACAGGCATGAGCCCCCGGTCCCGCTGCCCGCATAATGCAAAGATGCGGCAGTTCATCACTGCCGCACCGATTATCATCTTTTGTCTGTTCCGGCTTTCGCAGTCCGGATCCGACACTGCAGTATCTCCGGCCGCCGGACCATCAACCGCCGGCGGACGATCAGTTATTTACGAGCTTATCGTTCTCATTGTTCCAGCTGTAAAGCTTGCGGATCTCCTCGCCGACAACTTCGGTCGGGTGCTGAGCTGCCTTTGCCTTCATGGCCTGGAAGTGAATCTTTCCGTTCTTCATATCTGTCATGAAGTTGGAGGCAAATGTACCGTCCTGGATATCGGAAAGGATCTTCTTCATCGCCTTCTTGGTATCCTCGGTAACGATCTTCGGTCCGGTTACATAATCACCGAACTCTGCGGTGTTGGAGATGGAGTATCTCATGCCCGCAAAACCGGACTGGTAAATGAGGTCGACGATCAGCTTCATCTCGTGCACGCACTCGAAGTAAGCATTTCTCGGATCATATCCTGCCTCAACCAGCGTCTCGAAACCTGCCTGCATCAATGCGCAGACACCGCCGCAGAGAACTGCCTGCTCACCGAAGAGGTCTGTCTCGGTCTCGGTCTTGAAGGTGGTCTCCAGAAGTCCTGCACGTGCGCCGCCGATTCCTGCGCCGTATGCCAGCGCGTAATCCAGCGCGTGGCCTGTCGCATCCTGCTCAACCGCAACCAGGCACGGTGTTCCTTTTCCTGCCTGATACTCGGAACGAACGGTGTGGCCCGGCGCCTTCGGAGCGATCATCGTCACATCGACATCCTTCGGCGGAACGATCAGCTTGTAATTGATGTTGAATCCATGAGCGAACATCAGCATATCACCGGCCTTCAGGTTCGGAGCAACGTCCTTGTAGTACATATCTGCCTGAAGCTCGTCGTTGATGAGGATCATGATAATGTCAGACTGTTTTACTGCCTCTGCAGTCGGTAAAACGGTAAGGCCCTGCGCTTCTGCCTTTGCCTTGGACTTGGAACCCTCGTAAAGGCCGACAACAACGTCACAGCCGGATTCCTTCAGGTTCAGTGCATGTGCGTGACCCTGAGATCCATAACCGATAACGCAGATCTTCTTTCCCTGAAGATAAGAGAGATCACAATCCTTCTCGTAAAACATTCTTGGTTCTGCCATTTTCATTTCCTCCTGATTCTTTGTGTTGAAATAAATTCATAATTCGCAGATGATTTTGTTGAATTTTATTCATCTTCGAAATTATCGTCATTATATACCTGTGTGTTTCAAAACGCAAGGATAAAGTGAAAAATATTTTATACCTTTTTCCGGCTGACCGGTTTACAGCTCATCCGGTTCCTCTTTCGTAATCTCCACTTTGCGCACATCGTACAGTTTTTCCAGCTGCGCGATCACCTGTGTCTTCATGTACTCGTCCCCGGTCGATTCGATGACAAGCCGGGTCACTCCCGGCACCTCTGTCGGACCGGCATGAATGGTCTCGATATTGTAACAGCGCTTGGAGTACAGTCCCGTGATCCGGTTCAATACGCCAAAACGATTGTTTAACAGCATTTCTACCGTAAATCTGCTCATTTCTTCCGTCACTTCCTGTCTGTCGTTGTATGTGTCCCTGTCCGGTCGGTCATTGACTTAATCCCGCAGAATGATATCCTTCACCGAGCGTCCCGGCGGAATCATCGGAAATACCTTCTCATCCTTGTCGATCAGGCAGTCAATGATATACGCGCCCGTCGGATCCTTTTCCGTCTCCTGCAGAACCGCATCCAGCTCATCCATGCTGGATGCGCGGAAGCCGCGAAGCCCGTACGCCTCCGCCAGCTTCACAAAATCCGTCTTCCGGTTCAGCGTCGTCTGCGAATAGCGCTGGCCGTAGAAGATTCCCTGCCACTGGCGAACCATGCCCAGCACTCCGTTATGGAGAATCACAACGGTGATCGGGAGTTCCTGACTCACCACCGTACAGAGTTCGTTGCAGTTCATGGCAAAACTTCCCTCCGAGGTGAAGAGAATGGTTCTCTCTCTCCGGTTCGCAATACAGCCGCCGATCGCGGCGCCGAGTCCGTATCCCATGGTTCCGAGTCCGCCGGATGTCAGAAGGGTTCTCGGCTTTTCGAAGTCATAGTACTGGCAGGTCCAGATTTGGTGCTGCCCGACATCCGTCGCGACCACCGTGCTGTCCTTCGCCGTCTTCCGGACTGTCTCAATGATGTTTTTCGGGATGAATTCCCCCGTTCTCGGCGGTTCCGAAGCCGGCACCTTCTTGTATTCTTCGATCTGCCGCATCCACGACGGATGACTCTGCTGCGGAATATCCAGCAGAAGATCCGCCATGATCTCTTTGACATTTCCCTGAACCCGAAGATTCGGGCTGACATTCTTTCCAAGCTCCGACTTGTCGATATCGATATGGATTACCGTCTTTTTCTTCGCATACTCACTGATATCTCCGGTCGCCCGGTCCGAAAAACGGACACCGACGGCAATCTCCAGATCACAGTCGGTCTGGGCCTTATTCGCCGTGTAGCTTCCATGCATTCCGGTCATGCCGAGGTTCAGCGGATAGCGATCCGGAACAGCGGTTCTCCCCATCATGCTGAGACCGACCGGCGCGTTGAGACGCTTGGACAGTTCCAGCAGCTCCGCTTCCGCTTCCGCGGAAATAACGCCGCCGCCGCAATAGATGAACGGACGCTTGCAGTTCCAGATTGCTTCCAGAATCTCCTGTCTGCGGTATTCCAGCACCGGTTTTACGGCCCGGGCCGGGAGCACCGCATCGCCGTACTCCAGCTCTGCGATCTGCACATTCTTCGGGATATCAATCAGCACCGGGCCTTTCCGGCCGCTGTTCGCGAGCCGGAACGCCTCTTTGATCGTCTGCTCCAGCTCCGTGATGTCACGGACCATAAAGTTATGCTTTACCACCGGCTGTGTGATGCCGACGATATCGACTTCCTGAAAGCTGTCACGGCCAAGGGCAGACACCGCAACATTTCCGGTAATTGCCACCAGAGGCACGGAATCCAGATTCGCGTTTGCGATTCCGGTCACAAGATTCGTCGCTCCCGGTCCGCTTGTCGCGATTACAACCCCGACTTTGCCGGATGCTCTGGCATATCCGTCCGCAGCGTGACAGGCGCCCTGCTCATGAGCCGTGATGACATGGTCAATGCGGTCGGCACACTTATATAATTCATCGTAAATATCCAATACTGCGCCGCCCGGGTATCCGAACACGGTACTCACGCCCTGATGTATCAGTTCTTCGATCAGGATTCTGGCTCCTTTTAATTTCATTCTGTCTCACGCCGTTCCTTTCTTTCCAGGATTTAGTTTGTATTATTACATACGGTTATCGCAAAGTCAATGAATATCTTTTATGTTTATCTTGAACGCCATTCATCTAATATATAACTTATTTGTATATTTTAATGTTTCTTATATGAATCATAATTTTATCTGTATATTCCCGGAGAAGCGCTTCTTCGATCTCATCCTTTCCCTATTCTGTGCGGTTTCCTTCCCATCCTTCCATCCTTTCACCCGCCACGTTCAGCCCTTTTCGGTGTTGAATAATTTGAATGATACACTATAATAGTTCTAAACACATTTTATTCATTTTCGGTCATCATCTCGCATCATCTGGAGGGATATCATGAATCATCTGCTGAATAACCTCATTGTCTACAATCATTTAAAGAAAGATCCGGTTCTCTCCGCCTTTGCCGGAATCTGCCGCCTGGTTGAATCCGACGGGCTCGATGAGATGCCGTCTCCGGCAGAGAGTGAAGAACTCCGCACGCTTGCATTTGACAGCATCCACCGCATTATGGAGGTGGCAACGCAGTACGGCTTCGAGGAGAATCTCTGGGCGACCTACGTTACCTACCAGCTGATGATGGACGAGAATCCATTTGCCCTGGTCCATGAAAAGCAGTCTCTTCAGAAGGGTTCCGCCTCGGAATTCGCGCTCCGGGACTGCCGTTTCCTGATGGACCTTCTTCACTATGATTTTAGTCGGCTCGAGGAGGCACTCTCCACCGAATGCTTCTCCGTTCTCACAAAATACCGGACAATCCGCAAACACGAGCGGATGTATTTCGGCAACATCAGCCATGTGGTCAATGATCTCACGCGAAAACTGTCGGAAGCAGACACCCCCGAGTCATTTCTGGACGCCCTGTCCGTCTTTTATCAGGAGTACGGCGTCGGCATGTTCGGACTCAACAAAGCCTTCCGGATCCGGGAAAACGCGGACGGAACACCGGAGCTGATCCCGATCAGCAATCTGGAAAATGTCAACTACGACGATCTGGTGGGCTACGAACTCCAGAAAGAGCAGGTAAGCGCCAACACCCTGGCCTTCCTCGAAGGAAAAGCGTCCAATAACACGCTTCTGTACGGAGACGCCGGCACCGGAAAATCCACCACGGTAAAGGCGACACTGAATGAATTCTTCCCGAAGGGACTCCGCCTCATCGAGATCTACAAGCATCAGTTTAAGGATCTCTCCTACGTCATTTCCCGCATCAAGACGAGGAATTACAAATTTATCATTTATATGGATGATCTCTCCTTTGAGGATTTCGAGATCGAATATAAATATCTGAAGGCAGTCATAGAGGGCGGCTTTGAGACGCGGCCGGACAACATTCTGATCTATGCCACCTCCAACCGCCGCCACCTGATCCGTGAGACCGTTTCGGACCGCAATGATATGGGCCGTGATCAGGACGTTCACCACTCCGATACGCTGGAGGAGAAGCTGTCCCTGGTGGATCGCTTCGGTCTGAATGTGCTCTACACCAAGCCTTCCTTCGACGAATATCATGAGATCGTCCGCCGGCTTGCCGAAAAGCACGGAATCACCATGGCAGAAGCGGATCTCATCGCCAAAGCCAACGCATGGTCGGTGAAAAAGGGCGGGCACACCGGCCGAATCGCCCAGCAGTTTATCAATTCACTCAACCCGAAGCTGTGAAACCGGGTGAGACACGAAGAGGAACACATCCGCTGAACGGATATGTTCCTCTTCTATTATATATGTCCTATACGTCTATTCTTCTTTTGCGATGCGAACATCGATGTTCATGGCTCGAAGCTCATTCACCATCTGGGTATCCGCCATCTCATCGGTGATCAGGAAATCCAGATCATTCAAGCCGCAGATCCGGTTCAGCGCCGTCACGCCGAATTTCGCATGGTCAGCCAGTCCGACCACCTTCTTCGCCTGACGGATAAAGAGCCGGCGCAGATTGGCTTCTTCCATATGATAATCGCAGATGCCGCTGTCAAACGAAAGGCCTCCGATCGCGATAAAGGCCTTGTCGACATAAAAGTTGCGCATCATTGCCTCCGCGTCACCGCCTGAGGTGGACAGCCCGGAACTTCCGTTCCGGATCTCCCCTCCGATCAGAAACACACGGGTATCCCTCTCGCTCATCAGCTCTTCCGCCGCCTGAACGGAGTTGGTAAACACCTTCAGATTGCGCACACCTTTCAGATTCCGGGCCACTTCCAGTGCTGTCGTGCCGACATCCAGAATAATTGCATCCCCATCCTCCACAAGTTCCGCGGCCAAACGGCCGATCGCCTGCTTTTCCCGGTAATTGCGGCCTGCGCTCCGCGCGGTATCCTTTTCTTCTCCGTAAAGACTCTTCAACGCCGCTCCGCCGTAGACTCTCGAAACATATCCCTTGGCTTCGAGCGCTTCCAGATCCCGCCGGATCGTCTCCATCGAAACCTGAAACAATTCTTTCAATTCCAGTGATTTCACTGTGTGATCCTGCTGCAGCATTTTCAGGATCTTCTCCTGCCTCTTGTTTTTCATCGCATGTTCACCGATTCTTTTCAAAATAATATGTAGGTATCTAACGATATGCAACAATTATTCCGTAAATTCCATACAATTAAGTTTATCACAGGTCATTTTGCAAGTAAACATATCATTCCCCGGAAGTCTCAAAAGTCCTGCCGCTTTGTTCCCCGTCTGCTGTCGTTACCAGAATCCGGATATTTCCCGGTCTCCCGGGCTCATTTTCATCTCATCCTCTTAAATTACAACATCTTGGAATACTGCAAATGCATTACCGCCTGTTAAATTTGCACAATGGCGTTTTCCATAAATAGCATTATGCATAAATTTCCTTCCTGTTTCTGTTCACTTTTGCCATTTAAAAATTAAAAAAATCTAAACAGTGACAGAATTGTGTCTTCTTTTCTTCAGAGACAATTCAGATTTATCGGCGTTTTGTGAATGGACAAGAAGCCCCGGTTTGAATTATAGTGTTTTCTTGTGCGAGCATAGTTATTTCTATGTCAATCACAAAAAAGGGAGAAGAAACATGATGCATACCACATTTTATAACTGGATCACGCTGATCCGGTGGACAGGAAAGATCGAATTCTGGATTACCCTGATTCTCGGTCTCGTCTACGCGTACCAGGTATGGTACATTGTCAGCGGCCTGATCGGCCTCTGGAAAGAAAAGAAAGAAGGAAAACGCGAGGAGGTTCCGCTGCATCGCTTTGCAGCCGTCATCTCCGCAAGAAACGAATCCGCGGTCATCGGACAGCTGATTGCGAGTCTGAAACAGCAGCGTTATCCGCAGGAACTCTTCGACATCTATGTCATCGCCGACAACTGCACCGATGATACGGCAGAAGTTTCCAGAAAAGCCGGTGCCAAAGTATTCGAGCGTTTTGACCACGTCCTGATCGGTAAAGGATACGCTCTGGACTGGTTCTTCCATCAGCTCCATCAGCAGGGAATGGACAATGAATACGAAGGTTTCATGGTATTCGATGCCGATAACATTGTGGATCCGAACTTCGTTCCGGAAATGAACCGGACATACTCCACCGGACACTACGATGCAATCACCAGCTACCGCAACTCCAAGAATTTTGATTCCAACTGGATCTCCGCAGGCTACTCTCTGTGGTATCTTCGCGAGTCCCGTTTCCTGAATTATCCACGCCAGCTGCAGAAAACAAACTGCGCGATCTCCGGCACCGGTTTCCTGGTTTCCAGCGAGATCATCCGTGAGAACCACGGCTGGCCGTTCCACCTGCTCACGGAGGACATTCAGTTCTCCGCAGACTGCGCTTCCCGCGGCCGCCGCATCGGCTACTGCGACAAGGCGATGGTTTACGATGAGCAGCCGACCAGCTTCAAGCAGTCCTGGAATCAGAGACTTCGCTGGTCCAAGGGCTTCTATCAGGTTGACGCACATTACACCGGCTCTCTTCTTCGCGCGATCTTCCGCGGCGGACGTGAGGGATTCTCCGCTTACGATATCTTCGTAACCGTAGCTCCGGCCATGTTGCTCACGATCTCTCTGATCATCCTGAACCTGTTCCTGTTCGGCATCTGTCTGGCAGCGCCGCTCTGGGTACAGAGAAGTGTTCTCCACATCATCACCGGCGATCTCTTCGATCTGATCGTGCGCTATTACTTTGGTATGATCATCGTCGGTGCGCTCACACTTTACACGGAGCGCAAAAAGATTAACGCTTCCATTCCGGCCATGATTTACGGACTTGTCACTTTCCCGCTGTTCATGATGACCTACTTCCCGATCGCGCTCTGCGCCCTCGTGCAGAAGGTAGAATGGACACCGATCGCACACCACGCGGTAAAGAGCAGCCGTATGCCGGTCTGAGATAGATTTTCAACTTTTATAAGCATCACACACTAAGAAGGACCTGAGATGAACGCTCGCTCATCTCAGGTCCTTCTGCTATATTCTGTAATATCTCACCTCCGCCCGGTCAGCTCATCCAGCGTTTTTCCATAAGCCGGCAGAAACTCTTCCGTAAAATCCTTCACTTCCGGAAGTTCCGCCGCCAGCGCATGGACTGCCTTCTCCGTCGTGTCCCGCGCGGTCATAAACTCCGTATTGCCCGCCTGCTCTTCCGACATACACTTGATCAGCGCAGACAGTTTATCCGCCGCCTTCACCAGCCTCCGCAGATACTGCTCATTCTTCTCCGCTTCCGGATCATTTCTCCCCGGTCCCTGAAAGATCTCACGAAAATCCTCTCTCAGATCCTCCGGCAGAAGACTCAGGAGCCGTGTCTCCGCCGCGTCCTCAATCTTCTTGTATGCTTCACGGATCTCATCGTTATAATACTTGACCGGAGTCGGAAGATCGCCGGTGATGATCTCCGCCGCATCATGGTACATCCCGATCACCGCTGCGCGGTCACAATCCAGTTTTCTCCCGTAACGCCGGTTTCCGATCACGCAGAGGGCATGTGCAATCATGCCGACTTCCAGAGAATGCTCGCTCAGAGATTCCTCTCTGGAATTGCGCATGAGCGCCCAACGGTCAATGTATTTCATTCTGGATACAGTTGCAAAAAAACCGGTATCGATCTCCGGATGGTTCATACTTTCTGTCCTCGCTTCATCTTTCTTCTTCTGTTAACGGTCTCTCTGTGTTTTTGGAATGTTTGCACCGGAAAACAAGTCACTGCTCCGAGAAATCGGTATCCAGCACAATCTGCGCCGTGTATCCCGGATACTGTGTCTCCACCAGTTCATTCAGTCTCCGGTGAAGTCCCGCCCGGTCTTTCTCGTTAAAGCTGACCACCGTGTCAAAGCGTATGGTTTTGTTGGTCTCGCTCAGATAAAAGCCATGCATCTGGCGGATATTCGGAATCTCCATCACCTTATGCCGCAGTTCCCGCTCCACCTCCGCAGCGCGGTCATTCTTCGTGTTGACGGAATACACACCCACCGCCGTCAGAACGACTTTGTGTTCGGTATACACCTTGTACTGAATACTGCGGATGAGTTCGTCGAGTTCATTGGCCGTGCAGGTATCCGGCACTTCAATGTGAACGGAACCGTTAAAGGTATCCGGACCATAGTTGTTCAGCACCAGATCATATGCCCCGATTACCTGCGGAAAACTCTTCACGGTATTCTTGATCACGGATGCCAGTTCCGGATCCACGCTCTCTCCGAGAATCTGGGACAATGTCTCCTTCAGCATTTCGATACCGGCCTTGATGATCACCAGTGAGATCAGGGCTCCGAGCCATGCCTCCAGCGAAATCCCCGTCAGAATATAGACCAGGGCCGCCGCCAGCGTGGAGGCTGAGATCACGGAGTCCATCATGGCGTCCTGACCGGAATTGATCAGCGAGTGGGAGTTGACTTTTTCTCCTGTCGCCTTCACATAACGGCCGAGAACAATCTTTACCAGAACGCCGGCAGCGATGATTACCAGCGATACCGTGCTGTATTCCGGAGTTTCTGGAAGCAGAATCGCCTTCACGGATTCCTCCAACGACTTCAGACCGGCGTAGAGCACGATCACGGCAATGATCATCGCCGTCAGATATTCGATTCTTCCGTATCCAAACGGATGCTTTTTATCCGGTTCCCGACCGGCAAGTTTGGTGCCGACGATGGTGATCAGCGAAGAGCCTGCGTCACTGATATTGTTTACCGCATCCATCACGATTGCAATGGAGTTGGAGAACAGGCCGACGGACGCCTTAAATGCCGCAAGACCAACATTAGCCAGAATCCCGATAATGCTCGTCCGGATGATAATCCGGTCGCGGGAATGGACGGCTTCCGCGCCCTCCATCATTTCTTTTGCTTCTTTAATTGATCCCATACTGTTTCCTTTCCGTAGTCGAAGGTATTCGCGATCCGCTTCGCCGACTGCTCATGTAAGAAGTTGACACTCCACACGACTAAAGTCGTGGGATTCTTGTTTCGACGACCACTACGTTGCTGCTAGAGCTTTAGTTTTACACGGTCTCCACAAGCGTAAATTCCCGTATGCCCTACGGTACTGTTTATATTTTAGGCTATTGATAGCCCTTTATTTAGTATGTTTATGCTTGCGTTAGTGTCCCTATCATGCTTTGTATGGCACTGAGGGCACTCCCAACTACGTATAGCCAGATTCTTAATGAGTGGATTTTTATATCCGCAACAGCTACAGGTTTGACTGCTTGGATACATAGTAGGTACACGCACAATTTCGCTACCATACCACACAGCTTTATATTCAAGCATCGTAAAGAATTTACTCCATGAAGCACTTGCTATAGATTTAGCAAGTTTATGGTTACGTATCATTCCCTTAATATTAAGGTCTTCTATGCAGATAGTTTGGTTTTCGCTAACAAGCATAGTTGATTGTTTTTGAAGGAAATCATTACGCTGATTGGTTATCTTCTCATGAACTTTAGCTACACGGATACGTTGTTTATTACGGTTGTTAGAACCTTTTTGCTTACGTGACAATCTGCGCTGTTCACGAATGAGTTTGTGCATAGACTTTTCAAGGTATTTAGGATTATTTACAACATTACCATTACTGTCAGAGTA
>NZ_JONJ01000002.1 GCF_000711825.1 [Clostridium] aminophilum DSM 10710
TACTCTGACAGTAATGGTAATGTTGTAAATAATCCTAAATACCTTGAAAAGTCTATGCACAAACTCATTCGTGAACAGCGCAGATTGTCACGTAAGCAAAAAGGTTCTAACAACCGTAATAAACAACGTATCCGTGTAGCTAAAGTTCATGAGAAGATAACCAATCAGCGTAATGATTTCCTTCAAAAACAATCAACTATGCTTGTTAGCGAAAACCAAACTATCTGCATAGAAGACCTTAACATTAAGGGAATGATACGTAACCATAAACTTGCTAAATCTATAGCAAGTGCTTCATGGAGTAAATTCTTTACGATGCTTGAATATAAAGCTGTGTGGTATGGTAGCGAAATTGTGCGTGTACCTACTATGTATCCAAGCAGTCAAACCTGTAGCTGTTGCGGATATAAAAATCCACTCATTAAGAATCTGGCTATACGTAGTTGGGAGTGCCCTCAGTGCCATACAAAGCATGATAGGGACACTAACGCAAGCATAAACATACTAAATAAAGGGCTATCAATAGCCTAAAATATAAACAGTACCGTAGGGCATACGGGAATTTACGCTTGTGGAGACCGTGTAAAACTAAAGCTCTAGCAGCAACGTAGTGGTCGTCGAAACAAGAATCCCACGACTTTAGTCGTGTGGAGTGTCAACGCTTTGTGATAGCATAAAAAAAGCTCCAGCAGTTTTACTTGGGGGAAAACTGCCAGAGCTTTCATAACTTTTTAAAAACCTCCATGCCGCGGTGGGAAAGAATGGTGGAAAAAATAGGTGGAGCGCTTTTTTGGGTGGAAAAAGCATGGCTAAAGAATTTTTTTTCCTGCAAGCACCGGAGGTATGGTCATACGATAACATAGTGATCTTCACAAAAGTATCACACTTTTAGAAATAAAATAAAAAAGATTATTTTTTTTGAAAATCATTTCGGATTTCATCCATTTTCCGGTGACCATCATCGGTATTCAGATGACGGACAGAAGACCTGTCCATGTCTAATCACAATCAAAATCATATTTCAATAAAAGAGTTTACGCGAACCATAAAAGGTGTTATTCTTGCCCACGTCGCAAAAATAAGAGTCATAAAAATTCAACTGGAGCAGATAATATGATTTATTTTGCTCGGAAAGAAGAAGTATGAAAAAAAGTGGTAAGGCAAAGTTTCATCGCGTAATGGTTTCAATCCTTTCCGGAACTCTTGCATTGGGGAATCCGGCAGTCACTCTTGCGGATACAGCTTCCGGTATGGAGCGCGAGGGAGGCGCTGCTTCAGAAACAGAAGACATGGAGAGCAGCAACAGCATTTCCGGACAGGATACTGCTGAGGATGCGAAGGAGCCGAGCGCCGAAAGCGGCAAAACGGATCCGGAAACAGAATCCTCTGCAACGGACGGAGAATCCGATCACAACCCGGATGAGGCGAACGGAAACCGGTCTTCTGATTCAGGGGATGACGCCAAGGCGGGAGAAACGACGGAACAGACCGGCGAGGATCATGCAGAGAAAAAGATGACGAACGCGGATGATTACCGGGAAAAGACCACGATGACCATCGATAAAGACGGAGAACTTCGGGAACTGGATTCCAATTCAAAGGAGTCTGAGAATATCAGAGAGTTCATGAATGCACAGAATGTCACTTCGGACTTCGCCGTTTACGGAAAGGAACTGAAGGGAACCATCGGACATGAGGACGGCAACATTGCAGTAGAGCATTTGGACGCCAGCACCTGTGTTATGAATAAAGAAGGTCAGTATGCTGCGAATACGGTCGGGGAAAAGGAACAGAGAGAGGTAGATATCGATTATGCCCGAAACGGGTATTCTTATATCGGCAGCGCCTCGGAGGGCGTTCAGATCACCTCCTGTTCCAACGCCGGACAGTGGAAAAAGGACGGTGAGGAACAGCAGCCTCAGTCCAATAATTCCAAGATTGTGCTCGGAGAGAACGCATCTCATGCAGTGAATGAAGAGAGCGGAGCGGCAAATCATTTCAGCGCTGTCGTAATTCAGGATGAAATGCTGAATGAGAACGGTGAACTCCGGGATGAGGCGCTGAAAGAACTGACGGACAGCGATAATCGATTTAAGAACCTGAAAGACGTCATGAAGTTTGACGAAAACCTGGAGAAGATCGGTCAGGCGGGACAGAAACTCATCGATTCGATGAAAGAGGAGTCCTCCGCGGAGGAGGATCTGACCAAACTCCGGAAAACCGCGGAGCTTCTGGAAGACAAGGAGAGACTGGGTAACGATTCCATTCTTGCCGTTACGGTTGGCGCCGGTTTTCTTGCCTGCGGCGGATCAGCGGAAAAGACCAACGTGATCAAGGAAACTCTGAACAGTCTGATCAAAAAGAACGACAATCTGGTGAATATCCTGATCAATGTGGTGATTGACGCAAGGGATGTGATCGTTGATTCACAGAACAACACCAAGGTGCTTGATCTCTCCCACGGAGGTGAGATTAACCGATTTCAGGGTTATGATGGCAGGGCGGCCTGTCTCACATGGAATTTCGGAAGTTTCGACGGTGTTCTGAAACTCAATCTCTGGTCGGGAAATATCCTTGCACCGCTTGCGCAGGTTGAAGCGGGAGGAGATGTCCAGAGCGGACGGATCGTGGGAAGCACCATCAAACATACCGGAGAGGTTCACATGGCCGTCAAAGGTACGGAAACTGAGCTGCCGGAAGAACCGATCGTTCCGGAGATGCCGGAAGAGCCGGTAGTCCCGAGCGAGGCGCCGGAAGCCCCAAGTGAGGAGCCGGTAGATCCGAGTGAAGATCCGGTAGATCCGAGTGAGGAGCCGACATATCCGAGTGAAGATCCGGTAGATCCGAGTGAGGATCCGACAGTTCCGAGCGAAGAGCCGACAGTTCCGAGCGAAGAGCCGACACTTCCGAGTGAGGAGCCGGTAGCTCCGAGTGAAGATCCGGTAGATCCGAGTGAGGAGCCGACAGTTCCGAGCGAAGAGCCGGTAGTCCCGAGTGAAGATCCGGTAGATCCGAGTGAGGAGCCGACAGTCCCGAGTGAAAAACCGGTGACGCCGGCCGTACCGCAGGAATATCCTCACGGAGGATCGGCAACGGCGGAAGTTCTCACAGCAACGGCGGTCATTCGTCCGGAAAAACGCTGACTCCGTTTATGCCGATGTCAGCAAATGAGGCGGATCCGCAGGATGATCCGGCGATGGATATGATCATTCCGGAGATTCCGGAAGCATTTACTCCCGTTGTGCCGGAGAAACCGGCAGGAGTTTCGGCTCCGCAGACAGGGGATGAATCCTATGGAAATCTGTGGATTATGGCCGCGCTTGTCGATGCCGTTCTTCTCGGAGGATATTATGCCGTAAAACGGAAGAGAGAAGCCTGACGAATGAAATAAAGCAACATCGGGAAAACAGCATACCGTTTTTGAAAGTCAGTCCTGTCGGAAGAGGTATCCGGCAGGACTTTCTGCATTAATGAGAACAGAGCACCAAAGACGATGGTAAGTCGGAAAAAGAAACGTGAAACCGGTCGATGGAAATGAAAAAGCAAAATAATCATAATAAAAGTCATAATAAAAAAATCTTGATAGAAAAGGTTTACATATAAAATAATGAGTATTATCCTATAACTGTTTGCAAGAAAAGAAACGACAATTCAGAAAATAACAACTATTTGGGGGCATAAAATATGAAAAAGGCTAAGAAGGCGCTGAATCGCGTCGTCATGACGGTTCTCGCAGGGACACTGACAGCAGTTAATCCGGCTACGGTTTTAGCGGATGCTGCGGCAGAGAATCATGCGGAAGAATCCGACCATAAATCGAATGAGGGGGAGTCGGAAGAAGCGAAGAATGCAGAATCGAATCCGGAGAAGAACGGAGAGAATGCTCCGGCCTCCTCGGATGTGGCCGATCCGGAAAAAGCAGACAACGCGAAAGAAAAGCAGGAGAGTCTGAATGAGAAGACCGGCAATACCGGATATGAGAAGATCGAGGAACCGGTATTGAACGAGGAACCGGCATTCACGGAAGAAGAACAGAAAGCCATTGAAGAGGAAAATGCGGCGGCGGAAAAGAAAACTGCCGAAATAAATGCCGAAAAGGTAACACCGGTGATAAGCGAAGCATATCAGAAAGCGGCAGAGGATGCGGAGACTGCTTCCGAACTGGTGGATGCCGTAGAAGATCTTAAGGAGAAACTGCCGGAGACTCTCGATACGGCGGAAGAAGCGAAAGCGGTCTGTTCCGCGGTGAACGTGCATAATGAGAATGTACAAAAGGATCAGGAGACAGTCGACAAAGAAACAGCGAAAAAAGCCGATCAGGTTGTGATTACGGCGAATGGGACAACGGTTGGCGGAGCGAAAGTAGAGACGTCCGACCATGTAGAGAACCGTGAAGAGTCCGGTTCCGAAAAAACAGAACTCATGGTGGATGAGTACGCAAAGAAAAAAGCCGATGATGCCAGAGAAGCAGCCGAAAAGACCAAAGAAGCGCTGGATAAGGCACTCTCGGTTGATACCGATACGGTTGATCTGACAAAAGCAGCGGAAAAGGGCGAGGAAGCGCTGGCTAAGGCGCAGGCGGTCCACGATGCGGTAGATGAGGCAAATACCGCGGCGGCCGCGGCGGTATCCGCAGTGTCAGACATCAAGAAGGTTGTGGATCGCTCCAGGAAAAATCTGAAAGACTCCGTGGACACATATAACCGGATGGCTGAAAAATATGGCCTGACCGGACGTTATGTGGAGAATGAGAACGGAAAATTCGTGTTCCAGGCGGATGCGGTGAGCGCGGAAGAAGCTGCACAGAAAAAGGATATCAGGGTATATGATGCGAAAACCGCGAAAACGATGAACGAGGACATCGCGAAGGCTGCAGAAACGCTTGACAGCACAGAAGCCCAAAATGCAATCACCAAAGCGGCAGACAAGATCATTGATTCACAGAAAAGCATGGAGAATGCGGAGAAACTGTATTCCGATGCGAAGTCAGCAGCCGGCGAGGCAGTCGCTGCTGCGGTGGATGCCAACGTCGCATCGATCCTGAGCAATGTCACCGCGCAGCAGAAGGTTCTGGATGCACTGGAAAAGCCCATGCAGGGAATCCGTGACCGTGCGGACGCGGCAAAGAGTCGCTATGATGAGACAAAGGAAGAACTTGACGAAATCCGTGCAAAACTGAATAAAGAGCAGAATCGGAATCTTCTGAACTCTGCGGTGACCGGGGAGAGTCTTCTTCAGGCATCCGCACTTAATCTGAATGAACTTCAGAAAAAGATTGAAGATGCAGAGGCAAGACTGCAGAGTGCAGAAAAGGAATTGAATGAGGCGAATGCCGCAAAGGCTGTAGCAGAGAATTTCAAAAAATGGGCGGATTCGCTGCTGGTGGCTCAGAAGACATTTTTCTCTGCGCAGACAACAAAGGAAAATTCGACAGAATATGCGTATTTAAATGATCGGGAGTATGACGAGAACGGTAACGTTGTGGGAAGACCGACGTCTCATTTCATTCACCTGCATAATGAGTTGGATCAGGATGAGCGGCGGGATATCCCATACATCCTCTACCGCCAGTATGTGAAATATGCCATTGCCACCGAGGCGGTCGAAAACGGATCAGCGGTTGCAAAGGAAGTTTTCCAGTATGATCACCTGAACAAGGGTGTTGATCTCACCGTAAATGGTCAGAAGATCAAGAATGAGACATCCGGAAAGGGTATCTCCCTGAAACCGGATGAGAATCCGGCCTGCAACACATGGATCTACTGGAAAGTGATCAAGGATGAGAATGGTAAGGTGATCCTGCCCACAAACGAGGAATACTATGTTTCAAAGGCGGATGGTTCTCCTTCGGATGAGATGGAGAGCGGACTTTATTTTGTCGGGTATGTTCTGAAACGGCAGAAGGATTCTTATCATTACGACGGATATCTCTTCGAGTATGAGAAGCCGGAGGAGCCGACAAGCCCGAGTGAGGAGCCGACAAATCCGAGTGAGGAGCCGACAAACCCGAGTGAGGAGCCGACAAACCCGAGTGAGGAGCCGACAAACCCGAGTGAGGAACCGACAAACCCGAGTGAGGAGCCGACAAATCCGAGTGAGGAACCGACAAGCCCGAGTGAGGAACCGACAAGCCCGAGTGAGGGATCGACGGACCCGGCAGAGGAACCGACCAATGCGAGTGAGGAGCCGGCGACGATAACACCGGCAGTTCCGGAGAGCGGCGGAAACGGCGGCAGTTCTCCCAACGGCAGCGGCTCTTCCGGCAGTGGTTCTTCCGGCAGCGGCAGCTCCCACAGCAGTGGCTCCCGCGGAGGCAGCAATCACATCAGTCTCAGCGTTGTTCAGCCGGCAATTCCGCAGAGTGCGGCGGAGACTGCGGCAGAATCAGAACCGCTGACAGAGATTACCGGCGCTGTACCGATGGCACCGGCAACCGGAATCAGCACTCCGGTACCGATGGATGGAGCATCTCCGCAGACCGGCGATGACCGTCAGATGTTCATGTGGGAGGCGATCAGCGCACTTTCCGCAGCAGCGCTCGGCGCATATTGGGTTATCCGCAGAAAACACAGTCGGAAAGAAGGATGAGAATGCTCACCGGCCGACCGGAATAGAGGCCCTGCGGAGCGGATAATCCGGTCGGAGATTACGAACCGACAGAACTGAATACACCACCCAAAGGTGGCTCGTGTGCGGTGTGTCCGCATGCGGGCCATCTTTTTATGGTGCGCCCGGCGGCGCACGTTTCTAACGGGTGAAAGTCCCGAATCCGCCCGGTAGTGGGAAGGATACAGCCGAAGGCAAGGGTGTCCGCCGCGAGGCGGGATCTGAAGGAAGCCGGATGTGGGAACAGACTAACCACGGGCAAACCTCTGGCCTGACGAACAGAAACCACATATGAGGTCACGCATGAGGGTAAGACTGCCGTACAAGCCAAAGCCCAATAACTACACGGAATCATGCGGGATAGATGAGGCAGGTAGATGGAGGGAAAGAAACGTGTCGGTACCCGGGGAGATCTGCATGGAACGCCCCGAAAGGAGTAAACGCCGCACAAGGGAAACGAGGCGACGCTGAGCATGCAGAAGTCAGCAGAGGTCATAGTAGCCGAGAGGCGAAGGGCCGAATCAGTAGGAGTCTTTAATACGACCGAGAAAGGAGGAATGCGCACATGGATGCAGAAAACATCAGCAATGATGGCTGCTCACAAAGAGATAGTGCGGAACACAAAGGGTATGTGAGAGCGCATCGCTCATTCAACCGGATATGGAAGGAAAGGGACAGTGCACAGCCGGATCTTTTGGAGAAGATACTGGAAAAGGGCAACCTTAACAGAGCTTTTAAGAGAGTGAAGGCAAACAAGGGAGCGCCGGGAGTCGACGGGATGACCATAGACGAGACGCTTCAGTGGCTGAAGGGACACAACCACGAATTAGTCGACAGGATTAGACGCGGCAAGTACACGCCGAATCCGGTCAGACGAGTGGAGATCCCGAAGCCGGACGGTGGAGTGCGCAAGCTTGGCATACCCACCGTCACAGACCGTACCATCCAACAGGCCATGGCCCAACAGATGATACCGATCTTTGAACCGCTGTTCTCGGATGGAAGTTTCGGCTACCGACCGGGACGGAGCGCCAAAGACGCCATTCTGAAGGTGAAGGAGTATGCGGAACAGGACTACACCCATGCGGTAAGTCTCGATCTATCGAAATATTTCGACACCCTCAACCACGAGATTCTTGTGAACCTTCTGCGGAAAGAGATCAGGGACGAGCGGGTCATTCAGATGGTAAAGAGGTACCTCAGAAGTGGTGTTATGGAAAACGGAGTGGTCATCGACACTGAGGAGGGATCACCACAGGGAGGAAACCTTTCCCCTCTGCTGGCGAACGTCTACCTCAATGAGTTCGATCAGGAGTATCTGAAACGGGGAGTTCCGTGCATCCGCTACGCGGACGATATCGTCCTGTTGGCGAAGAGTGAACGAGCCGCAAAGAGGCTTTTGGAGACGAGCACGAAGTATCTTGAGGGAACTTTGAAACTGAAGGTGAATCAGGAGAAAAGCCGCGTTGTCAGCGTGTTTGCAATCCAAAATTTTAAGTATCTCGGCTTTGCGTTGGGGAAGAACGGAAAGGGCATATATGTCCGCGTTCATCCGAAGTCGATGAAGAAGTTCAAAGACCACCTGCGCGAATACTCTTCCCGTAGACGCTGTCAGAGCATCAGACCAAGTCTTGAGAATATCAAGGTCTATGTCAGAGGGTGGATGAACTACTACGGGATTGCAAGCATGAAGAACCAGATCGATGACCTCAACGGTTGGCTGTACCGAAGGATCCGCATGTGCATCTGGAAGCAGTGGAAACTGCCAAGGACGAAGAAACGGCATCTCATCAGTCTTGGGATACCCGAGTACTTTGCTAACATGGCGGCAAACAGCCGGAAAGGCTACTGGAGAACGGTCAACACGACAACGGTGAAAAGAGCGTTGTCAAAAGAAAGACTGATACGTTCAGGCTTTTGTGATTTAGCCATCGCGTACCAGTCAGTGCACGTCAACTATTGAAACCGCCGTGTACCGAACGGTACGCACGGTGGTGTGAGAGGACGGGGGCTAATCACCCCCTCCTACTCGATTCACAGGAAAATGATTCACACTTCCTTATGACATGAAAAAACGCTCCGCGAGGATGTGCACGCCGCTGTAAGCAAATTCACTAAGCTCGAGAAAACCAGCCGCAGCACACTATTTCACTAAGCGGCAAAGCTGCTAAGTGAAATATGTGTCGCTAAGTGAATTTCCATGGCACGCACTAAGCTCGAAAAGACCAGCCGCAGCACGCTATTTCACTAAGCGGCAAAGCCGCTAAGTGAAATATGTGTCGCTAAGAGCTTCGCCAAGGAATCTGTCGCCTTGCGGTGACCAGCGGCGCGAAGAGTCCGGCAGCGGATGCTGCTCCGATAAAAGTACGGAAAGCATCTGCCACATTTTCGTATTTTTACCTGTATATAGGATGAAACGGATCCGGAATGATACAATAGATCCGACAGTATACTGGAATGGAGAAAGGATTAATGGATGAGATGAAGATGACGGCATCGGACCGGGCGGAACGATATATGGACCGTTACGGGAATTCGATTCTTCGGATGGCGTATTCGTATCTGCATAACATGGCAGATGCGGAAGATATCCTGCAGGAGACGCTGATTCGTGTGATAGATGCGGACCCCGAATTTGAGGGGGAAAATCATGAGAAGGCATATCTTCTGCGAACGGCCGCGAACCTTGCAAAGAATCGGATTGAGTATAACAAAAGACGGGAATCCGACGAACTGAATGAAGAGCTGGCCGCGGAATCCAGAGAAGATTTGACATTTCTCTGGGAGGCGGTAAAGAAACTTCAGACGAAATCGGCGGAAGTTCTGCATCTGTTTTATCAGGAAGGTTATCAGACTGCTGAGATTGCTCAGATTCTTGGGCGAAAGGAATCGACGGTGCGGTCGGATCTGCGGCGTGCAAGAGAACGGCTCAAAACCGTGTTGAAGGAGGAGTACGACTTTGGCGAGATATAATGAGATGATGGACCACGTGAAGGTCGATGAAGCGATGCGGGCCCGCGTGATGAAGAATGTAAAAAAGCATATCGGGGAAACCGGCCGTACCGGACAAAACGAGGTGTATGCAGAGAAAACAGAAGAAAAACAGGATTCGGAAGAAACGCTTTCTGTACTTCCGTCTGTGAAGCGGAGAAGAATTCTTCCGATTCTTGTTTCTCTTGCGGCCGCATGTGCGATCCTGGCTGTGGTGGATCCCCGGGGAGCAAGAAACCCGATGACGAAGTCCGCAGATGACGCCGCGATGGCCCGCGAAGCGGAAATGATGCCGGGCGGGAATGCGCGTCTCAAAGGCAGCGATTCCGGAGCAGTCGAAGAAGCGGAAAAAGCAGGGGGAGAAAACCGTGTGATGGCGGTCTGGGAGCACACAGAATACCAAAATCCGGTGGAAATGGAACAGGAACTCGGCTTCTCTGTGCCGGATCCGGAGAAGCTTCCGATCCGTTACACCCGAAAGGAGTATTCCACCATTACCGGGAATCTGGCACAGATTGAGTATTACGATGGAGATCAGAGACGCATGATTTTTCGTAAATCCTCTGCGGAGGGCGACTGTTCGGGAAATTACAACCGGTTTGAGAGCGAAAAAAAGATTGCCGTGGACGGCGTCAACGATATCATAGTCAAAATGAACGGGGACAAAGCATATCTCGCGGTTTGGTCTGACGGAACCTTCTCGTGGTCGATTGACGATGAGCAGGGGGTCAGTGAGAAGCAGATGACGGAAATGATTCGCGCATTTATGAAATCGTAATATAATAGTCACACAATGGAAACCATTTTATGGTGATTCTGTCGATACTGTGGTAATATTAGATTGACAGAGTCTGTTGTGATTCACATATGGGCACAGAGGCAATGTCTCTGTGTCTTTTTCTGTCATAGGAAGCTTCTCCGGAAATCCCTATGACAAAGACCGCTCTGCGGGAACGCACATACCGATGTATGCGAAAAGACATCATGCGGTGAACACCGGAGGCACGCAAAGTCGGCGGGCTTCCATCAGGAATGAGGGGATCCTGGTGAGATACGGGCAAATGGGGTTTCCGTTCGTTTATCGGATAAACTTTTTTGGGGAAGAGATGGAATAATGAACAGATGGAAATGTTGCGGGAATAAGAATATCGCCGGAATCATCCGGACGATGCTTATGATGTTATGGCTGCTGCTGGTTTGTTTTTTCAGCAGTGTGAATTCTATCTCGTTAAAAGCAGCGGAAAGACAGCGCAAGATCGTGACGGTCGGCTTCACGGAGAGTACGAATTTTCTGGAACGAAAAGACAACGACGAGATGAGCGGACTGGCGTACGATTACCTTCAGAAAATCTCCTATTACACCGACTGGGAGTACCGGTATGTCTACGGCGAATGGGACGAGATCACGAGAAAATTCTATAACGGCGAAATTGATGTGCTTCCGGGACTGTCCAAGACGCCGGAGAGAGAGCAAAAGGCTCTTTTTTCCGATTATCCGATGGGAACCGAGAGCTACTATATCTATGTTCATGCGGACGATCCGCTGGCGCCGTCGCGGGAGAGAGGCCTGAGAGGAGGCTCCATCGGCGTTAACGAAAACACGCTGCAGCAGGGGCTTCTCGAGCGATGGAACAAGGATGGCGGCTTTGAGGCGGACATCCGGTATTATCCGGGAAACCGGTCACGCATGGCGGCATTTGACGCCAATGAAACCATGGCGACTGTGACGACGGATTTTTCGGTCAAGCCGGAGATGAACATGATGCCGATTGCTCTGGTCGGCGGTTCGGATTACTATCTTGCGATTTCGAAGAACCGGAAAGACCTTTTGGATGATCTGAACCGGGCTCAGGGTTCCATTACCGCCATCGAGCCGGGATTCACCAAGGAACTTCTGGAAAAATACTATAGAGGCAATGCGGTCAGCCGGCTTCTCTCGCGGGAAGAAGACACTTTCGTGAAACGCAATCCGAGAATCCGGATCGGCTACTATGACAACTATATGCCCTTTACCGGAACGGACAGGAACGGAAATGCGCAGGGGATTCTCACCGATCTGGTTCAGCAGATGCTGACGCAGCTGCGGCTAGAAAAACGCGTTTCGCCGATTTACCGGGCATACAGATCCACGCAGGAGATGATTGATGCTCTGAACCGCGATGAGATCGATGTGGCATTTCCGATTGAGAATAATATGGCTCAGGCAGAGAAAGACGACATTTTTCTGAGCTCGGAGATGATTAAGACATCGATGTTCCTTGTGTTTGACGGGGCATACGATGAGCGCGTCAAGAACCGGATTGCGGTCATTCGCGGAAATCGTTTTCAGGAGGAATACACGCGGCGGAACTTCCCGAATGCGGAGATTGTGTTCTGTGATGACATCTACAATGGATTTGATATGGTAAAGAGCGGTGAAGCGGACTCCATAGCGATCAACGAACTTCGGAAGGACGCTGTGATGAACTTGTTCCGCTACCGCGATATGCAGTCTATTCCGCTTCCGGAGGGCAGAAATATCTGTATGGCGGTGAAGCGCGGAGAAACGCAGCTTTTGTCTCTCCTTGAGCGGGGAATTACCAGTCTGCCGGATAATTACGCGGTTACGTCAACATACAAATACATTGGAAAAAAGAATGATTATTCTTTTGAGGAATTCGTCTACGCCAACATTTATGTCACATTTGCCGGCGCGCTGCTGCTGGTGGGACTGGTGATCGGCGGAATCGTCTATATCGTGAGCAACCGGAAGAAACGCCGGGATCTCGACCGCATGGCACACATCGACAATACCACGGGGATTAAAAACCGGAGATCGTTTGATGAGGCGGTGGCGCAGATCGGAACGGATCCGGTTTCCGGAGATTTTGTTTTTCTTTCAGCGGACCTGAATGAACTGAAACAGGTCAATGACACTATGGGGCATGAAGCCGGAGACGAGCTGATCATATCCGCTGCAAATTATCTGAATTCTATCATGGAACCGTACGGAAATGTATTCCGTGTCGGGGGCGATGAGTTTGCGGCGATCGGGCACATCCGCGGGGAGGAACGGCAGGCGGTATTTGACCGCATCCGCGAGGACTGCGAAAAGTGGACCGGATCCTGCGGGCAGAAGCTTTCGATCTCAGTCGGTTTTGTCGCGGCGGAGGAGTTATCCGATCCCACGCTGAAAAATCTTCGTGTCGAAGCGGAACGGCGGATGTATGAGGCGAAGACGAGATATTACCGTGAGACCGGACATGACCGAAGGGGAGCGCGAAGCGGTCTGAACAAATAAATCCAAACGGAAAACAGATAGCGGGAATCCGTAACGAAGACAAACCATAACGACAGAAATAAAGAATCTTTTTCCGCACTGCAACATTTCGGCAGTTTTGGCTGTATATCAGGTGAAAGGACAACAAAGATCCGAACATATACGGGAGGCTGCATATGAAGAAAGAATATAAAACAGAATTCGATTCCGTTTCCGGCTGCGGGTGCAATTCCGGAACCGGGAAACATTCCGTAAAAAGGAAAAAAACAGGAAAAGATCTTCGTGTGATTTTTCTGGCGGCGGGATTTGCCGTCCTGGTCGGCTGCGGCGCAAAGAATGTGTCCGGTCCCATGGGAAAGACCTCGGATGTATCTGTCTCGGCGATGAGGACGGATGGCGCTTCTTATAAGAACGGTTTTGGCACCGCGGGATCAGACCGGGCGGAGGCGCCGGAAGTCATGATGGATGCGGAAGGAGCGGAAGAACCGGTCCGCATGAATGACGGCGGGAACGGAATGGACACACCGGATCAGGACGTCACAAAGCGGATCCGCACGGTGGATCTGACGGTGAGCCTGGAGGACGACTCGAAGCTTAACGAGACGGCGGACCGGATTGTGGAGATTACAAAGCAGTATCACGGAAGCGTGACCGACCGCAGTATGTCTTACAGCAAGTACAATGCGGGCGGATCCATTACGGTTAAAATTCCGAAGGATGAAGTGGATGGATTCCTTGCGGGGGTCCGCGATCAGGGAATGAATGTCAGCCGGATTGATGACCGCACGGAGGACGTCACACAGCATTATGTCGATGTGGAAGCGCGTCTTAAGGCAAAACAGACGGAAGTGGACCGGCTGCAGTCCTATCTTGAGAAGGCGGAGGATACGGAAACACTTTTAAAGGTAGAGGAGCAGCTGACCCGGGCGATCTCGGATCTCGAGTCCTATAAGGCCCAGATGAATTCTCTGAATTCGCGCATCGATGCGACGACGGTACAGATTGCCCTCGAGTGCAGTAAGATCATTCATGAGGAGACGACCGGTGAGATGGCGGAGAGAATCATGAAGAATACGTTCCGCGATACCCTGGAGACGTTTCTGGAGGGAGCCAAAATGTTCCTCGGCGCGATTGCAACGCTGATCTGGCTCATTCCGATCGGTATGATTCTGATTACGGCAGTCTATCGGACAATCCGATGGAACCGGGATAAAGGAAAGAAAGAGAAGACGGCCCCATTCGCTCGAGCGAAGCAGGAGGGAAAAACGCAGGATCCGGATAGCGGGCAGGGAAAACCACAGGTCCTGGAGAAAGGGCAGGAGAAACCGCAGGCCCCGGATAACGGGCAGGGAAAACCACAGGATCCGGACAAAGAGCGGGCAAAACCGCAGGCCCCGGAGGAAGATCAGGCTTAGAATTTCAGGGTAGAATCCAGAAAAAAAACTCTAATTGATAAATTTTCCACACAGTTGAAATAATTTATGGTAGAATATGCAGTTGAGCAGGCTATTCACTCAAAAGAATTATAATTAAGGTGGAAAAAATTATGGCACTAACCGGTGTAACGCGCGGAAGACTCTCCAAGAGAGGAAAACACAGCAAACAGGATATTATCAATGCTGCGGTAGACATTATCCGCAGAGACGGCCCGAACTCCATCACGGCAAAAAAACTTGCGGCGGAGTTGGAAATGTCGACTTATCCGCTGTTTAATGAGTTTAAGACCATCGATGAGATTCGTGAGGCAGCTCATGAGCAGGCACTGATGATATACCGTTCCTACCAGGACAGAGCTCTCTCGACGAACCTTCCGTTGAAGGCATTTGCGATGGAGTATGTTCGTTTTGCGGAGGAAGAACCGAATCTGTTCCGGATCCTGTTTATGAATCCGACCGATTCTGCCAATATGGACGAATATCTGCTGACTGCGGAGTATGCGCGCGATCTGATGGAATGTTTTGTAAACCGCTACGGTGTAGATCGTGACAATGCAGTCTTTGTATATCGCAATCTGGCGATTTATGTTCACGGTATTGCTGTTATGGTTGCCTGTGGCGTGACACACCTGTCCCAGAAGGAACTTGCGTATAAGCTCGGAGAGGTGTTCCGTGGTCTGGTTGCGGTGCTTCACATGCCGAAGGATATCCGCAGCGATCTGATCCCGGAAGAGAGTACAGTCGATAACGGTTATCTCGCTGATTTTCGCCGTGCAAAGGATGAGGGAAAGCTTCCGGAGGAGCTGAATGAAATCGACGACCTCCTGAGGAGTAAGCTTCGCTTCGAAGATTAAAACTTCCGGGCGGCTGACACAGCTTCCGGAAAACATGGGATAAACAGAAAAGCAAAACTACCAGGCTCGGAAACACCTCGCCAGGTAGTTTTCCATGGTGCGCACAAAGCTCGAAAAAGACCTTTCTAAGTGCTCCACAAAAAAAAGATGGTATTCCCCGCTGCCGTGAGCGGCGGAGGAATACCATCTTTTCTTGTTGCATAGGAAATTTCTCCGAAATTCCCTATGCAACAAGAACGCTCCGCGAGGATGCGCACGCCGCTGTAAGGAAGCTGTCACCTAACGGTGACCAGCGGCGGCGCGCAAAGTCCGCGGGGCTCCCCTCAGGACTAAGGGGATGGGGGAGCCGAAGTCCGCTTGCGGACTTTGTTCTATGGCTAACTCGCCAAAGTCCGCACCCCGGTGAGTCCCTGGCGACTGCCGCGAAACGCTCGAAACCCGCGAAACGTGTTTCGACACGTTATGAATCCAGAACGCGGAGAACGTTGTCAACCCGGAGAACCGAACCGTTGCCGACAAGGACGTCCAGCGCGGTGCTGAGAATGTTTTTCTCGATCGCGTAGACAATAAAGATCAGCGGTACGGTATCGCTGTGAGAGGAAACAGCCCGCTGCATCATGGTGCGGATCCCGACGCCGTAAACGCCGAAGGTTGACGTGATCTGTCCGAGAACACCCGGGTGATCCGGCGCCGTGACGCGGATGTAATACGGATTTTTTCCCTCACCGGCAAAGGAGAGACCGGCATCGTAACGCAGATGCGGGAGCAGGTCGTAGGCGGCATTTTTCTCGATCTTGCGGGCAATGCTGATAATGTCGCCCATTACTGCGCTTCCCGTCGGAAGGGGGCCTGCGCCTCTTCCGTAAAACATCAGTTTATCGACGGCATTTCCGGTCACGTATACGGCGTTGAATTCGTTGTTGACGTTAGCGAGCGGATGGTCTTCCGGGACAAGGCTCGGTTCGACATGGCAGGTCACTTCGCCGTCCCGGGCGCGGGCAGAGCCGAGAAGCTTGATCCGGTAACCGAATTCACGGGCAAATGCGATGTCTTCGCTGGTGACGGTCGTGATTCCGCGGGTCGGGATCTGATCCGGTGCCACTCCGATTCCGAACAGAAGAGAGATCAGAATGCTGAGCTTGTTGGCGGCATCCAGTCCCTCGACATCGGCTGTCGGGTCCGTCTCGGCAAAGCCTTTTGCCTGCGCATCCCGGAGGGCGTCGGCGTAAGCCTGACCGTTCTCGGTCATCTTGGTCAGAATGTAGTTGGTCGTTCCGTTCAGGATTCCCTGAACTTCACTGAACTCGTTGGAAATCAGCGCGGTGGTGACGGCATTCAGAATCGGAATCCCGCCGGCAACGCTGGCCTCAAAGCGCAGCATGAGGTGGTTTTCATGGGCGAGTTTCTGGAGAAGTTCGCCGTTTGCCGCGATGGCTGCCTTGTTTGCCGTGACAACATGTTTTCCGGCTCGAAGAGCATCCGCCATGAAGGTGGTAGCCGGCTCGATGCCGCCGATCAGTTCGACAACGATGTCGATCTCCGGATCATCAATGATCTCGTGGATGTCGGTGACATATTTTTCCCGGGGAATGTCGATCCCGCGGTCGCGTTCCGGATGACGGTTCAGGATTTTCGTGATTTCGAGATCGAGACCTGTCGTCTCCTCGATCCTGGCACGGCTCATCTCAAGCGTGCGGTAGGTTCCCTGGCCGATATTGCCGATCCCGAGCATTCCGATCTTGATTTTCTTCATATGTTCCTCCATATTGTGATTCGCATCTCTTCTCTATACGCAGTGTATGCATGTTTTCCGGTGGGAAGGAAATGAAATTTCCCTGTTCGTTTTGCAGGCGATTAATCCGCATTCGTCATTCATGACGCAAAGTACAGTTTAACATGAATAAGACCGAATAGGAATACCGCAAATATGGCGGGCGGCGTGGGAAAAGGCGGGAAAAGTTATATTCTTTCCCGATTTTGCCGAAATAATAATGATGTATATTTTCGGAAACAATTGTCACCTGAAAGGAACTGCAGTCTTTGGTTTCAACGGTCTGCACCTTTCAGATGGGAGAATGAGACATGTTTTTCAAGATAGAAGAGGAAATGCGGAAGAATCCGCTGTACTACGCGGATGAGATCAACCGGATCAATCTCCGCGCGGTTTCCCTGATTCCGCTGATTGGAATTCCGGCAAGCATATTCAATATTCTGGCCCATATGATCATGACCCGGCAGACTTACGCCCAACAGATCGGAATCATTCTGCTGGTGTATTACTGTGCTGTTCTGATGATCTCGAAGGCCGCTTCGCTGGCTCATTATACCGGCGGAACGACACTGATCTATCTGGTTCAGGCCCCGGTCTATCTGATCACGATCCTGAGCGGAACGGTTCTCGATCCCGATTATCAGGCCATCACGTTCCTTCTCTATCTCATTGCCCTTCCGCCGTTTGTTCTTGACCGGCCAGGGAAGGCGATCGGCGTGATGAGCCTGTGGACACTTCTGTTTATCGGACTGAGCCGGATCTGCAAGGCGGATTCTGTATTCCGCGGGGATTTTCTGCATGCCATGCAGGCCTATTTCCTCTCGCTCGGAGCACAGATTATTATTCTCGACAGCCGTTTTAAGATGATCCGGAATCATCTGGAGATGATCCGGTATTCCGAGACCGATGAACTGACCGGGCTGCTGAACCGGCGTTTTTTTCTGCTGAATGTGTCGAAGCTGATTATGGCGCGGAAAGCGTCATTTATCCGGGCGGAAATCTGTGAAGTCGGGGAGCGGGACGGAATTCCGGCGACAGAATTTACGGAAAAATCGGTGGAGAAAAAAGTCCGTCCGGTCAATCCCAGCCCTCTTGTGATCGCCGCCTTTGATATCTCCCAAATGCGCAGTTATAACGAACAGAACGGATACCACGAGGGAAATCAGCTTCTGATTGAGGTCGGAAAACGCCTGTCGGAGGAATTTCCGGGCTGTCTTACCGCGCGGTTTGAGGAAGATCATTTTTATGTATTTGCGCATCAGAATATGGTGGAGCTGGCGATCGATCATCTGCGGGAACATCCGGTTCTGGGAACATCGGGGCATCCGATTGTGATTACGATCGGAATGTACCGCATAGCGGAAAATGATTCCGTCACGATGGCCTGTGACCGCGCGGCGCTTGCACAGCAGAGAGCGACCAAGGCACAGCCGGTACGGGTTTACGACGAACAACTCCGGACGGAGCATGAACTCACGCAGCATCTGCTGAACCGCTTTCATGAGGCGATCGCTGCCCGCGAATTTGAAGTTTATTATCAGCCGATTGTCGACAGCCGCACCGGAGAGATCGTCTATATGGAAGCACTGGTTCGCTGGATGAACCCGGAGCGCGGACTCATTTCCCCTGGGGTGATTATTCCTCTTCTCGAAGACAACGGATATATCACCGAACTGGATCTGTATGTTGTCCGCCGCGTAGCGGAGGATATGCTGGCGGGGGATCGGGAAGGGTTTCCGAAGAATCCGGTCAGCGTCAACCTCTCAAGAATGGACTTTTCGGCGAAAGATATGCCGCAGGAAATCACCGCCATTCTGGACTCCGCGAATATTCCGCGCAGCCGGATTATGATTGAGGTGACGGAGAGTGCATTTGCCATCGCCAATGCGCGGATCCGTGAATCGCTGATCCGGTTCCACAGGCTTGGATTCAAAGTATGGATGGATGATTTCGGAAGCGGTTACTCGTCGCTGAATCTTCTGCGGGAATTTCATTTCGATACGGTGAAATTCGATATGCAGTTTGTGAAGAATCTGGCCGATGAAGAAAAGAGCCGTACGATCCTGAGGCATCTGATCGAGTTGGTAGAGGCACTCGGCATCGTGACGCTGGTGGAAGGTATTGAGACAGAAGAGCAAAAAGAGCTGATTTCGGAGATGGGCGCACGGCTGATGCAGGGATACATTTTCGGACGGCCGATCCCGTTTGATGAGGTACGGGAAAAATACCGGAAGGAAGAGAGCGAATGAGAAAGAATATCGAAGAATGGATGGAAAATATTCCCGGCGGAATGATCATATTCCGCGCGGATGATTCCAGTGAGATTGTGTATGCAAACCGGAGAGCCATGGAGATCTACGGCTGCTTTTCCATGGAAGAACTCCTGAAACTCACCGGGAAAAGCTTTATCGGCGGAATCTTTGAGGAAGACCGTTACCGCGCGGAAAAAGGCATCTGGGGACAGATTGACACCGGGAAACGGAATTATGATCATGTGGTTTTTCGTGTGCACACCAAAAACGGCACCATGCGGCAGCTGGATGCCTTCGGCCGTCTGACGGACGATCCGGATTTCGGTTTTGTCTTTTACGTCTTTCTGGCGGACAATGATCAGGTTCTGGGCGGATATCAGGCCAGAAGAGCCGCGTTCGAGCATTTTATGTGTGAGGGCGAGACCAACGGAAAAGATCTGACGGAGCCGGGGTATAAAGGGTATCTGTATTTCAATCTGAGTAAGAGCGTGCCGGTTTTGAAATATGACGGGATCCGTTATATCCCGGACGGAGAAGAGAAGACGCACACGTACGAAGACCATTTTGAATTTGTGATGTCGCGGATGTTCAACGATGAAGACCGCCGGAACGCGCAGAAGTATTCGAGAAGTCGGCTTCTCACCTATTACCAGTCCGGAAAGCGGACGCTCCAGACAAACCTGCGTTACCGGTGCCGCGGCGGATGGATCAATATTCACACCGATTTTATGATGACGGAGGATCCCGATACCGGCGACGTGATCCTGCTGGTGCAGAATGAAAACAACTCCACGGAGATGCTGTTTGAGAGAATCATCGGAACCGTAATTACGGATCTGTTTGAGGAAATGATCTATATCGACGGACCGGCGGATGTGGTGCTGGTGGAAGATCACCGCGGCGAAGAGCCGGTCCGCGTCAAAGCGTCGTTCCGAGCCTCGACAAGACGCATCTGTCTGGAGACCGGACTGTCGGAAGAGAAGCCGGAGGATTTTCTGGTCACACTGGGCAATGTGGCAGCGGATGAAGAAAAAGTGGGATGGACCTTCCGGAAAGACGGGCGCATCAAGCTGGCGCAGCTCCGGGAACCGTATCGGGGATCGGGACAGTTTTTTATTCTGCTGAATGATATTACCGACCGGGTTGAAGAGTATATGGACCGTTCGGAAACGAACAGTCCGGAGTCGGAGAAATCGTCGGCCCTCGCCCACGAGTACTTTACGGTGATTGAAATCGATGTGAAGGAGCGGAAAATCAAACCGTATAAGATCTATGACAATTCGCCGCAGATTCTGGTGGACCTTATCAACGAGGGCGATTATGACAAGGTGTGCCGAGCATTTACCCGATATATGGTCTCCGGCCGTTATCAGAAGACCTTTGCCAAATACAGTCAGCTGGATTATATGGCAAAACGTCTTTCGGAGATCCCGACCTACGATTACATTTTTGAGTCCAGCAGCGGATTTTTTACAAAATTCCGTGCCGTCCGGATGAAGGAGATAAACGGCGAGGTGACCCGGATGATCGTCGGTTTCTCGGACTGCGATCAGGAAGTGCGAAATTACAATAAAGTATATCAGGAATCCATGACGGATGAGCTGACGGGACTGAACAACCGTTTCGGACTGCGGGAGGATTTCAATGGCTTCCCGGGAAGAACGCTGGTGATCGGCCGGTTCGATATCGACGAGTTCCGCAGAATCAACGATCAGTGCGGACACGATGCCGGAGATGCCGCGCTCCGCGATTACGCACAGCTCCTTCGGAAGTCATTTCAGGAGATGAACATTTACCGGTACGGAAGCGACGAGTTTTTAATAATCGGTGATTATCTGCCGGGATCATTTGAACAGAGCATCGCGGCGTATCAGTCCGGTCTCGAGAGCATGACGGTTCCCGGCACGGAGCAGAAACTGAGCGCAAGCGTGGGATATGTCACCGCATACTGCGAGTCCAATGAGATGCTGAGGCACATGCTCCGCGCATCGGGCCAGAATCTGCAGAAGGTAAAGAATAACGGAAAACGAGGCATCTTCGGATGTATTTACAGGGAAGAAAACTGAGCCGGTTGACAGAACGCGTCAGATCCGTTACAATACAGAAAAAAGATTGCGCACAATTTAATTAAGGCGATTTCTGATGGAGAAAGGACTGATATGATGTATGATGTGATTGTGATCGGATCCGGTCCGGCTGGACTTTCCGCAGCCGTTAATGTCCGACAGAGAGGCGGGAGCGTTCTGGTGATCGGAACCGCGCAGGACAGCAATCCGCTGTATAAGGCAGAGCGGATTGACAATTATCTCGGACTTCCGGGGCTCTCCGGAAAAGAGATGCTGGAGGTTTTCACCGAGCACGCAAAAAAGATGGGCGTGGAGTTTGTTCAGAACCGTGTTCTCAGCGCGATGAATATGGGAAAGACGTGGATGGTCGGCGCCGGGAGCGAAGTATATGAGGCATATGCGCTTGTGCTTGGCGGCGGAATTGTGAGAGGACAGGCATACCCGGGAGAAAAAGAGCATCTCGGCCGCGGTGTGAGCTACTGTGCCACCTGCGACGGCATGCTGTATAAAGGAAAGAAAACGGCGGTTATTGTCTACGGCGACGCCGATAAGAAAGAGGCTGATTTTCTGTCGGGAATCGGCTGCGAGGTAACTCTTTTGGATAAACCGAAGAGCGTCGCGATCGAAGATGCGGAGGCCGGTGTCCTGCTGACGGCCGACGGGGAGCAGTATGAGGTCAGTTGCGTCTTTATTCTCAGACCGTCTATCGCTCCGAATGACCTTTTCCCGGCGCTGGAACTGGACGGAAACTTTATCCGTGTGGACCGGTCCATGAAGACGAATATTGATGGACTCTGGGCTGCAGGAGACTGCACGGGAACTCCGCTTCAGGTTTCCAAGGCGGTCGGTGAGGGACTGATTGCCGGTCAGGCCGCGATGGCCCATGCGGTAAAACAGAAAGCATAAGAATGATCCATAATACAAAAACGCTCCGCCTTTTCCGGTTCGGATAGGGCGGAGCGTTTTATTTCATAGGGAATTTCGGAGAAATTTCCTATGAAAAAAAGGCTTTCCGAAGATCGGAAAGCCTTAAGTGCGCCTTCAGGGACTCGAACCCTGGACAAATAGATTAAGAGTCTACTGCTCTACCAACTGAGCTAAAAGCGCGAACAAATGTATAATATATCATCCGGACTAAAAAGTCAAGAATAAATTTTAAAAAACATAAAAAACCACAAAAAGCGTGAGATGACATTCATAACAAAACTTAAAATAATATTATACAAAAACTTATAAAAC
Organism: [Clostridium] aminophilum DSM 10710; assembly: GCF_000711825.1. Lineage (GTDB taxonomy): Bacteria > Bacillota > Clostridia > Lachnospirales > Lachnospiraceae > Clostridium_R > Clostridium_R aminophilum. The sequence continues at coordinate 22,475 of NZ_JONJ01000002.1, forward strand.
TAATCAAGAACCAATTTTGCAGCCATCCCTGGTTTTTTGGGACTGTTTTTTGGCTTTTAAATTCAATAATATTAGTATGAACAATAACAAATCTGTGGTGGGAAAGCAGACTTTTTTCAGAAATCAGTAAAGGGGAGATGGCGATGAAAAAAGAGGAATTGAACGAGGCGATAAGTCTGACGCAGAGATTTCTCAGGGATTTTTACCAGAAGAATCCGGAAACGGTTTTGGATCTGTGTCTTCCGGATGTGAGTTGGATCGGCGGAAAAATGGGACAGTTCGATCTGAGTCTCGAACAGGTTCAGGCAGATATCCGTTATGCGGCGGAGTCCTCAAGGTGCGGTCATATCCGGAATCAGGAGTATCATGTGGCTGCCAATACAGGAATCAGCTGTACGATCATCGGTCGTTACTGGGTGGTTGACGACGAAGATTATCTGATTCAGGAAGAAAAACGATGTGTAGTTGTGTGGAAACAGTTCGCCGGTCAGCTGAGAATTCAGCATCTGGCAGTTTTCTCACCGATGTCCCGGGGTGTCCTGCCGGAGCAGGACGACTTCGTTCATACGCTGGAGGACGCAAAACGGCATTATACGGCGGGACAGTCCGATCATCACGGCAGTCAGCCGAAACTGATGCTGAAAGATGTAGAGGGCACGATTCATTTTATAGATACGCTGTCGGTTCTCTATGTGGAGTCTTCCAAACGGTATGTCAATATCACGACCGTGGACGGAACATTTACCGTTCGGGAAGCGATATCGGATATGGAAGAAAAACTTCACGATCCGTTTGTCCGGGTTCACCGCCGATACATCATCAATGCAAATTATGTGCGTGAAATCGACAATTACGAGATCTTTATGGAGAACGGCTTCCATTTCGGCATTCCGCCGAGAAATATGGCCGGTGTCAAGCAGCAGCTTGCCTCGGTTCTGTGAGCAGAACTTTGGCCGGTTGCCTGAGATATGAAAAAAAGGCAGGATGTGCATTCAGGGGGAGATGCACATCCTGTCTTTTTTACGCGGCTGTCTCGACAAATCCCCGCCGCGGATCATGGCAAGGTGACATCTGCCACGCGCGGCGCAGGAACTTACGGATGACAGTTTCCACAGGGTTTATACCCCTGCGCGATCGCCTCATCCCGCGTTCCGTGAAACTCCTTTTTGTTGTGGTCCTTCATCTTTTTTACCGAGCTGCAGTCCGGGAGATGGAAGATGCGGCTGGAGATGTTCAGAATATAGCCGGACGTTCCGCTGCCGGTACCGGACGGAACGGCTGAAACGGCTGAAACGGCTGACCCCTCTTTGCCGGAGGCGGCTTTTTGACCGGTTTTCTTTCCGGATGTGGAAACGCCGCTTCCGGGTGCATACGGATCTCCGGAAGGTGTTTTCTCCGAGGAGAAGGAAATGACTGTTCCATCGCTGATACAGGTGATGGTTCCGCACTGATCGGTGCGGCGGAGTTCTGTCCCCGCGTCGCGGAGACGGCTTGTGACTTCGTCGTGAGGATGCCCGTAAGAGTTGCCCTGCGCGCAGGAAATTACAGCGTATTCAGGATCTACGGTGCGGAGCCACAGGTAGGAGGTGGAAGTGCTGCTCCCGTGATGTCCAACCTTGAGTACGTCGGCCTGAACGGATCTGCCGGAATTCAGAATGGTCTCTTCCTCTTCCCGTTCTGCATCACCGGTAAAGAGAAAATGAGTCTGCCCATAGGTCACCCGAAGGACAATCGATGTGTTGTTTTTATTGTCTGCCTGTGCAGAGACCGGCCCGAGGATTTCAACCGATGCGGAACCGAGCGGCAGCACATCTCCCGCTGCGGGCACCTCGAGGGAGACATTTTTTTCTCCGAGTGCCTTTACGAGGTCACGGAATGCTTCCGTCGTGTCGGTTAAGACCGGCGAAAATGCACGCCCGATATCTGCGGCGTGCGGGGCAGCGGCAAGCCCGCCGATATGATCTTCGTGGGCGTGTGTTGCCACAAGATAATCCAGTTTCTGAATACCGCGTTTTTTCAGGGCGCTGAAGACAAAGGAAGACGCTTCCTTCGGACCTCCGTCGATCAGCATGGAGGCACCGTCGCAGGTGAGGAGAGCGCTGTCACCCTGACCGACATCAAAAAATTCGATTTTGAGACCGCTCGACTGCGGCGAGGCCGGCATAATGGAGACAGAGTCGGCCGCTTCCGGATCCGTGATCGACGGGATGTCTCCGAAGGAGACGGAGCTGTCATACGGGGCGGCTTCAGGGCCGGCTCCGGCACTGCTGTCGGCATGTTCGTCCGGACCGGCGCTGCCGTTTGATTGTCTGGAATCTGACTGAGAATCCGCAGAAGCGGATGCGGCCGAAAAAACGGATGCGGCTCGGCCGGCGGAAGAACAGCCCGACGCGGTCATTGCGGCAGCAAGCAACAGGGAGAGTAGAGTGATCGGTTTGTGTTTCATGATTTTTACATCCTTTCTAATGTAATATTATAGCATCTGCTTTGGAATCTGAACAGAAAACCGGACAGACGTTCGGCTCAGAGTGCCGGAAAACTTTGCGGAAGAAGGGAAACGAATCCGGAAAGAAAATCGGGGAAAGAGGTTGAAAAAGAATCTGTTTGCTGAAAAAAGAATCATAGGAAACAGAGTGCATAACCGATCGAAAAAAGGGTATAATATAATCAATATACCTTTGTCGGAAGAAACCGGCGTCCGGCTTATCGCATCGCCGGTTCGGACGAAGATTATAGAGAATAGGATAAGGAAGAGTGCGGCTATGACCGCATTCCAGGCAGAATCTCTATATATGGAGAAGAATTATGGGAACTTACAGTGAAGAGAGAGACCCTCTGACAGGTCTCCTGACGATGATGGGATTCTTCAATGCGGTTCATGACCGGAAAGAAAAGGGTTTTGATATGGCATACCGCATCAACGGAAGAATCATATATTTTAACCTGACAGATTTTAAGTATTACAATGCGTCCCACGGTGTCGAAAAGGGAAATGAGATTCTGAGGAGTCTGGCAAGAATCCTGTCGGAAGAGTTCATGGGATATGACATTGCCCGTTTTTCGGATGATCATTTTGTCCTGTTTACATCGATGGTCGACGTTCGCGAACGAATCGTCCGTGTGAATGACCGTCTTCTGATTCTCGCCGAAAACGGCGGTTTTCATCTGAAGGCGGGAATCCGGAATTGTCCGGAGGATGCCATGGGGAAAAATGCGCTCAGCATTCTCTGCGACCAGGCGAAGATTGCCTGCGACAGCATCAAATATGATGTCGGTCAGGTCTACTGTGTATACAGCGAGGAACTGGACCGGAATATTGCGATGCGTTCCTATATCACCGAGCATATCCGGGATGCGGTCAGAGAAGGGCACATCCACATTTTTTATCAGCCGATTATCCGGACGCTGACGGGAAAACTGTGCGGATTTGAGGCGCTGGCGCGATGGGTCGACCCAAAATTCGGAGTGATCTCTCCGACAACTTTCGTGCCGATCCTTGAACACGCGCATATGGTTGATATTCTGGATATGTTTGTGATCGACGAAGTGGCCAGAAAGATCAAGAATCAGCTGAATTCCGGGCAGAATGCCGTTCCGATTTCCTTCAATCTGTCCCAGGTGGATTTTGTGACCGCCAAACCATTCGAACTGGTGGATGAGGCTGTGAACAAATACGGCATTCCGAGAGAATTTCTCCGGATTGAGATCACCGAGTCGACGCTCATCGAAGATCCGGAGCGCGTCCGGACTTCCATTGACCTCTTCCACGAGAATGGTTATCAGGTGTGGATGGATGATTTCGGCAGCGGATATTCTTCTCTGAGCATGCTTCACAACTATCACTTCGACGAGATTAAGATCGATCTGATGTTTCTCCGCAATTTGACATCGGAGGCGAAATCGATTGTGACGAGCGTGATCGACACGGCCAAGCGTCTCGGAATTCACACACTTGCTGAGGGCGTCGAGAATGCCGAGCAGTTTGAGTTTCTGCGCAGCGTGGGCTGTGAGAAGATTCAGGGATATTATTACGGCAAGCCGCAGGAAATGGAAGCAACCCTGCAGCACTGCGAAAATTACGGTATGGAGATGGAGACTCCGATGGAGTCCCATGTCTTTGACGAGGCCGGGAAATTCAATGTCCTGACGGACGCGCCGGTGATTCTGATCTATCAGAACGGACCGGAGATCACGCCGATCTACGCGACGGAAAACTATTTTAAGATCGTTCGCCCGGGCGGTTTTGATTCTCTGAGTCAGCTGAAAGACGATATTCTGCTGGATCCGTACGGGACGGCAGAGCGCATCCGGGTGGTTGCCCAGCGCGCACTCGAAAACGGAACCGTGGAAGAGATGAGCTTTGCAAGGAACGGACGGTATTTCCGGATCTGTCTGGAAGTGCTTGCCGGCAACAAGGACATCTCGATTCAGAAGATCACGATGACCGACATCACGATGGACACGGATGATGAGGAAATGATCCGGTTCGACCGCGTTCTTCGAAACTCCATTTCCCTGTTCGCCCAGGTCTATATCATGAACTTTGAAAAGGACGAAATTCATGTTCTGACGTCCGCGGGAATATGGGATAAACCGGGCGAAATCATCGCCGGTCTGGATGAGCATGCGAGAGAATTTGCGGATAAGGGCGTTTTCCCGGAAGACAGAAGACGTTTTCTGGAATTCATCGACTGGACGACCATGTCGGAGCGGATCTCCGCGAGCAAAAAAGGTTTTCTGATCAACAGCTTCCGCGTGCGGCAGCCGGACGGAAACTATGCCTGGAGAGATTTTACGGTCCAGCTTCTGTCGGTCAGGGAACTCGGAGATGTGGTGATCTTTGTCCGGGAATCGGTGCTGGAAAACTATCAGGATCTCGGGATTACGGGGGTGGTTTCGGAGAGTGCCGGCGAAGAGATCCTTGTCGATGCGGATGGAGAAGAATTCTGTACTTCGTCGGAACTCTGGTCCAGTTATGTGAACAATTCCGATCTGCGGTATTTCTGGAAGGATAAAAAGCGCCGCTTTGTCGGCGTGAGCAGGGCGTTCCTGGATGCGTTCGGTCTGGAGTCGGAGAGTTCGCTGATCGGCAAAACCGATGAGGAAATGCATTGGCATATCGACGACGAGCCGTTTGCCGACGTGGAGAAGAAGGTGATTGACCGGGGACTGACGCTCTCCAATCAGATCGGGCAGTGTCTGATCCGCGGAAGAAACCATACGATCAGTTCCACAAAATTTCCGATCTATCATAACGGCAAAATTGCCGGACTGATGGGATATTTTGTCGATACGGAAGAGGTCGAGAAACAGCACCGCGAGTGGAACAAACTTCATACGATCGATCCGGTGACCGGATTTATGAATGAGAGTGGAACGTTTGAATCGGTATTCCGTTACTACGGAAACTACCGGAAGAACGGACAGGACTTTATCTGCGCGATCGTGAAGGTTCCGGAGTATGAACCTCTCTTCCGGGCATACGGTCCGGAGGTCGGAGAAGAGCTTCTGAAGCAGATTGCCCAGTGTTTCAAAAAACATTTTGCCTATGGAATCGCCATCTCGAGCATGGGGAACGGCCGTTTCCTTCTGGTGGACAAGAATAACGACCTCTCCGAAGTCCGCAACAGGGTTCAGGAGGTTCAGAATGACATTCACCGGATCCATGAAGTGATGGGATACAGCTGCACGCTGTTTGCGCATTATGCGCTGGTGCAGGCTTCTGAAACCAGGGATATCACCGATCTTCAGCAGCTTCTCAGTGTCCGGCTGAAAGAGGCGATCGAGTCGGAGACCAATCTGGAACTGTTTGTCGGAGACCGTGTTCTGTTTGACCGCGAAAAATACGATCAGAGTGAGGAACGCGTCTATATGGCGGATCCGAAAACCTATGATCTGATCTATATCAATAAGGCGGCGCTCCGGGATCTCGGATATCCGGAAAATTACGATTACCGCGCCAAAAAATGTTATGAGGTGCGCCGCAGGTTAAATGCGCCGTGTGAAAACTGTACCAATCAGGTTCTGCGCCGCGACCGGTTCTATACCTGGGAATTCCACAACAATGAGACCGGAGTGGATTATCTGATGCGCGAGACCCTTGTGCCGTGGCGCGGCCGCAATGTCCGTTTCACCGGCGGAACCGAGATTACGAGTCTCCTGAATAATGTCGGAGAAAACCGGAGTCTCATTCACCGTGAGGTCGGTGTCAACGACGCGATCACCGTTGCGCTTCGCGAGGAAGATCCGGATATGGGGATTCTGAGCATTCTGGAACGCATTGTCCATGAAGTGGGGGCCGCACATGCTTTCGTCTTTGAGGAAAATGCGGACGGTTCGGCGCTTCGGACCTATCACTGGCCGGGAAGTGACTCGGCGTGGCTTCTCACACCGGAGGAGATGAACACGTTTTCGGAGACATTTTCCGCAAACCGCATCGCGAGAATCCGCGATCGGGAAGAACTTCGGGAAGTCCGTTTCCACGCCTATTCGAGGCTTGCCAAGCGCGGAATTGAGAACTATGTCATCGTGCAGCTTACCAATCAGGGCGTCCGTACCGGGTTCTTCGGCGTGGACAATGTGCCGCCGGAGAAGCAGGATGAAGCAGAGGTGCTTCTGCACACGCTGTCACGGTTTATTGCGATTCTGATCCGGAACCGCGATATGATGAAGAACTATAACGAACTTTCACGCAGAGATTCGCTGACCGGAACGCTGAACCGCCGTGCATTCATAGAAATGCTGGAGCGAATGGAGGCAAACGGGAAAACGGCGATCATCTACGGCGATATCAACGGACTCAAGGAAATGAACGACCAGCACGGTCACGACGCCGGCGACCGGCTTCTGGTCCGCGCTGCGGATGTCATGATCCGTGTTTTCGGCCGCAATAATGTGTTCCGCATGGGCGGGGATGAATTTGTCATTATTCTGCGCTCCGCGACGGAAGATCAGGTGGATGACCAGATGCGGATGCTGCGCGAGATGTTTGAACAGAACAGCGTCAGCGTTGCGCTCGGATGTGTCTGGAGAACGAAAGAGTTCGCGAATGTCGATGAACTGCTGAAAGAAGCGGACCGGAGAATGTACGTCAACAAGAAGCGGATGCATGAGAACAGGGCATAACCGAACAGGGAAAGGAGAACCGCTCATCGGGCGGAAGACATTGTATGAAGATCAGAGATTTTAAAGGGAAAAAGGTGGCGGATGACATCTTTGACATCGAAGTGGAAGGCATCGAGTTCATGGATGACGACTGCGAGGAATCGATCGTCGTCAGCTTCGGCGACGGAGAAGGTGCAACCATATTCTACGATGCGGACCGACGGGTCCGCTTCGTGGAATTCGACGGGAATCTCACGGAGGATGACGAGGAACATGAGGACGTGGCGGCATTGACCAGAGTTCTCAGTGAAATTACGGATCCGAAGAACCGGTAAATGTGGAACGCGGGGACGGAGTCAGGGGGTCAGCAAAAATTCTGCTTCCTATCAGAGCGAAATACCATTATAATAAAAAAGATGACTATCGGTTTTAACGGAGGTAATTATGGGTTACTTTTATACATTTACTTGTTCTTCCTGTCCCCACACCGAGTCTGTGAAAACAGGCCGCAGCTATTTTGACAAGAGCAAGGGACTCCGGAAACAGGCGTTGAAAGGTACCTACGGAGAAAAGATTCAGCAGGAGATGGAGGCACATCCGGAATATGTTCTGGATCAGGAAAAATGCCTGTATGTGTGCAGCTGCGGATGCTGGACCAATGAATTCAAAAAGAACATTCTGAGCGCGAATCCGCTGGAAACGGATGATTTTAAGGTTGTAAAGCAGAACAGACATGTCTGCCCGGAGTGTGGAAAAGTGATGCGAATGGTAAAAGAAAAGGAGATTATGGATCTCGCGCTTCGCTGTCCGGACTGCAGGAAAGAGATGCATGCGGAACCGGATGACTGCGGTTTCTGTGACTGATACGATCTGAGATAGAATTTCCTTTTATTTCAAAATGTAATAATTTGATAAAATGAAAAATGGCTCCTTTGAGCCATTTTTTTTATAGGAAATTTCTCCGAAATTCCCTATGAAAAAACGCTCCGCGAGGATGCGCACGCCGCTGTAAGGAAGCTGTCACCTAACGGTGACCAGCGGCGGACTTTGTTTTGCGCGGATCCCCCGCCAAAGCCTATGCTTGCGGGGATTGTTCTTTCATAGAAAGAGGGCGATTCCGCAGAAACGTAACACATTTGTAAAATATTTAGCCTTTGTTCATAATTTGTTCATATATACCTGATATCTTAACATTGTAACAAAAATGAAACAAATGAAATGATTTTGAATTATATAAACACAATGTTAGGAGCGATTGGATGATCGAAACACATAATTACGACGGTACGATGACACTGAGAACGGCAGTATTTGGAAAGATCGCGATGATTTTCATGATCTGGATGATGGTATTTGCTTTCGGATCCTTCAAGGCTTACGCAGGTCCCTCCGAGGAGGAACTGGTTGGCATCGAGGAGGAAGAAGAGGAGGCAGTTACCGACGGTCAGGACGTGGTCGATTTTGCCAGCCAGTTTATCGGTAATCCGTATCGTTACGGCGGAATGTCCCTGACAAAAGGAACAGACTGCTCCGGATTTGTGAAATCGGTATTCGCCAATTTCGGATACAACCTTCCGCACCAGTCCCAGTCCATGATGAGCGTCGGAACCGCCGTTGCAAGTCTTGACCAGGCGGAGCCGGGAGACATTATCGTTTATCCGCATCATGTCGGAATATATGTCGGCGACGGTCAGCTTCTGAGCGCACTCGGAAGAAAATACGGCATCACCGTTCACTCCGCAACCTATTCCAGAATCAAAGCGATCCGCAGACTTGTCTGACAGAAGAATGACAACAATGAACCCTTCCGATATATTGAGAACCAGCCGGGAGCTGAAAGGCTTTCGGCTGGTTCTCTTTGTACAGGGAAGAGTTCTGCATTTTCCATGCAACAAGAAAACGTGAGGATGCGCACGCCGCGGAGGGACCGCTCCTTCATCCGTAGACCGCGCTTCCGAAAAAAACGCGCGGAGGAAGAGGATTTTGGGAGTATGGTGGATTTGCCGTCTGTCTTGTGATAAGATATTGACCATTAACAGAAAAGACTGATTGGGAGTATCGAGAATAAAATGAATCGAAAGATATTGTTTTTTGATGTGGACGGAACACTGATGGGATATGATCACGTGATTCCGGAGTCGACAAGGGTTTCCTTAAAAGAGACCAGAGAAAAAGGAAATCTGGTATTTGTGAATTCCGGCAGACCGGTCGGAACACTTCGCGGCGTTATGGAGATGATGGACGGTCTTGTGGACGGATGGATCTGCGGATGCGGAACAGAACTGATCGATAGGGATCAGAGCATTCTATATTATAAGATGTCGCAGGAGCAGGAACAGAAGGTCCGCAGTCTCCAGGATGACTGTGAGATCGCCATTTTTCTGGAGGGCAGAAAGGGATGGCAGAACCTGGCGGATGACGCATTTCGCCTCCGTCATCCCGGACTTCGGGTCTTCTTTGAGAAGATGGAAGCGTTCAATGCCCTCGACGGAAAAGAAAGCCGGGAGACGTATTTTGAGGCATCCAAATTCTGCGCGAAATCGGACGAGAAGACCGATCTTGAAAAATTCAAACGACTGGTGGATGAGTATGGCTTCGATGTCATTGACCGGAACGGGATGTTCTTTGAGTGTGTGCCGAAGGGATACAGCAAGGGAATCGGTGTGACCAAAATGCTGCAGCATCTGAATATTTCCCCGGAAGAGTCCTTTGCATTCGGCGACAGCACGAACGATATCGAGATGTTCCGCGCCTGCGGGACGGCGGTCGCCATGGGCAAACATGATCCGGAGCTGACGGCTTATGCGGACTACATCACGACTGATCTGAACGACGACGGAATCCGCCGCGCGATGGAACATTTCAGCCTGATCTGACCGGTATTACGAATTGGCATTCCGGAGAGCGACTTTCATACTTTAACTTTATAAAGCTCTGTGCTATCATCAGACTGTAGTCTGCGATGTGCAGAGAATCAGAGTTTGACAGGAGGAGCGGAATGTATATTACTTGTCTTGATATGGAAGGCGTGCTGGTACCGGAGATCTGGATTGCGTTTGCGGAAGCGAGCGGAATTCCGGAACTGAAGAAGACGACCCGTGACGAGCCGGATTACGATAAACTGATGCGTTGGAGACTCGGCATTCTGAAAGAGCACGGACTTGGCCTCAGAGAAATTCAGGAGGTAATCGCAAAGATCGATCCGCTTCCGGGTGCAAAAGAGTTTCTGGACGAACTTCGTTCTTTCTCACAGGTTATCATTATCAGTGATACCTTCACGCAGTTCGCTCAGCCGCTGATGAAGAAACTCGGCTGGCCGACCCTGTTCTGCAATACGCTGGAGGTTGCACCGGACGGTGAGATTACCGGCTTTAAGATGCGGATCGAGCAGTCTAAACTCTCGACTGTAAAAGCGCTCCAGTCCATTGGATTTGAGACCATCGCTTCCGGAGACAGCTACAACGATCTCGGCATGATCCGGGCGAGCAAGGCGGGCTTCCTCTTTAAGAGTACCGACAAAATCAAAGCGGATAATCCGGATCTTCCGGCGTATGAGACCTTCGATGAGCTGATGGCGGCGATCCGTGAGGCAATGAAGGATTGAGAAAAACGAACAAAAACCGGACAAAAAACGGATTAAAAAACCATATAAGGCGATATTGATTCTTAGACTGCCCCGTGCTATGATACGGGGCAGTCTTTCCTGTTCCATAGGAAATCGCTCGGCGTTTCCTATGAAACGAGTCGAAACACGCTTTCCAGGTTTCGAGCGCTTCGCGGCAGTCGCCAGGATCTCACCGGGGGCGATGAGGCGCCGAAGTCTGCGTTCTTTTCTCGAAAATGAAGGGATGGGGCGCTGAAATCTGACGGCGGACATTATTATGGAGGTGTTTCACGGATATGGTTAAGAATATGACAGAGGGAAATCCTCTGAAACTGATCCTGGAATTTTCGTTTCCCCTTCTATTGGGAAACCTGTTCCAGCAGACTTATAATGTTGTGGATTCGGCGATCGTCGGCCGGACACTTGGAGCGGATGCACTCGGCGCGGTGGGATCCACGGCCAGCGTACAGTTTCTGGTGCTCGGATTCTGTATCGGAATCTGCTCCGGCTTTGCCATTCCGGTGGCGCAGCGGTTCGGTGCGGGAGATTTGCGGGGTATGCGGAGAGATATCTTTCATAGTGAGATTTTGACGGCTGTCTGTGCGCTGATTCTCACCGTGGTGTGCTCGCTTTTCTGCGGGAATATCCTGCATCTTCTCCAGGTTCCGGACAATATCTTTGACGATTCGTACCGGTATCTTCTGGTGATTTTTCTCGGTATTCCGTTTACTCTTTTATATAATCTGCTGTCCAGTATGCTCCGGGCCGTCGGCGACAGCCGTGCGCCGTTCCTGTTCCTGGCGTTTTCGGCGTTTCTGAATATTCTTCTGGATCTATTCTGCATTCTGGTTCTGAAGATGGGGTGCGCGGGAGCGGCGGCTGCCACCGTCATCTCGCAGGCAGTCTCCGGTGTGCTGTGTTTTTGCTTTATTCAGAAGAAAGTACCGACGCTGCAGCTGGCTGCGGAGGACCGGCAGTTTTACGCTGATCGGGCGCTGCGTCTGTTTGCGATGGGCGCACCCATGGGTCTGCAGTATTCCATCACGGCGATCGGAAGCATGGTCATGCAGGCATCCGTCAATGCGCTTGGCAGCATTTATGTATCCGGTTTTACCGCCGGCATGAAGATCAAACAGTTTGCACTCGGCCCGTTTGACGCGGTTGCCACCGGCGTCTCCACCTTCTCCGGACAGAATTACGGCGCCGGAGAGGAGGCACGTGTGCGCAGGGGAATCCGGATCGGTGTCGTGATCTGTGTGATCTATGCGATCGTCATGGGAATCTTTATGATTTTCGGTGGCCGTTTCGGCTCGCTTCTTTTTGTGAGCGCCGATGAGGGCGCGGTTCTCGATGCTTCGGCCCAGTATCTGCGGTGCATCGGATTCATGCTCTGGCTGCTCGCCTTTCTCAATGTCTGCCGTATGAGTACGCAGGCTCTCGGCTTCTCGGGAAGAGCGATTTTCTCCGGCGTGGTCGAAATGTTTGCGAGAGTCGGTGTCTGCCTGCTGGCTGCGCCGAAATTCGGATGGAATGCGATCTGCTGGGCGGATCAGGCAGCGTGGATTTCTGCGAGCTGCTACATTGTCCCGACCTGTATCTGGTGTATCGGAACGATGCACAGGCGGAAAGACGATCCGAGGGATCTGCATCACGAAGTGGATTAAATACATTTTAAAACTTAGTTTTTCGGTGTAGAATACAGTCATGGTCCGAAAATGAATCCCATGATAGGAACATGGATGAGGAGTTCCGTTTACCGACGGGGAAGGAAGGCTGAAATGGAAAAACTGACACTGGAAGAGGCAAAGCGGCTGAATGACACCATGGTTTCGGAGGAATCTCTGAAGCTTCATGCGGCCAATGTGTCCGCGGCGATGGGGGCGATGGCGGAACATTTCGGGGAAGATAAGGAACACTGGGAGGCGGTCGGCTATCTTCACGATTATGATTATGAAAAGTATCCCGAGGAGCATCTTTTGCATACCGAAGAACCCTTGCGTGCGGCCGGCGTTCCGGAGGAAGACATCCGGGCGATTCTCTGTCACGGATATACCATCCGAAATGATGTAAAACCGGAAAACAACATGGAAAAGAGTCTTTTTACCGTGGATGAGCTGACCGGAATCGTTCAGGCGGCGGCCCGGATGCGGCCGAACGGCATCACGGATCTGGAAGTGAAGAGTTTTATGAAGAAGTGGAAGGATAAGAAGTTTGCGGCAAAATGCAACCGTGAGCTGATCCTGTCCGGCTGCGAACTTCTCGGGATGGATCTTAAAGATGTGGCGGCAATCGTCATTGAGGGGATGAAGGCTCATGCGGAAGAACTTCATCTGACGGGAACGCAGTAAAACGTCAGATGAAGCAGCGTCAGCGGATACAGCGTCGCCGGATGAGCGTCAGCGGATGCAGAGTCAGCGGATACAGCGTCGCCGGATGAGCGTCACCGGAAGCAGCGTCACCGGATGAGCACAAGTGCTCGACCGGATCGTGATTTTCGTGGTATAATCAATTCTTGCCGTGCCGTATTCCGGTGCGGAATACAAGAATGAAGGAGTACCACCTATGAACAAAACCTATACCGCGGTCAAGGAGGTCGCGGCGATGACAGTAGCAGTGCTGATTATCGCGTCGGCCGTTTTTTTCTTTCTGATTCCGAGCCATGCGTCGGTCAGCAGCATCTCCGGTCTCGCGATGATCCTCGCGAATTTTATTCCGTTTCAGATCTCGGCGATCACAATGGCGCTGAACGTTCTTCTGCTGATCGTCGGATTTTTTCTCTGCGGTAAAGATTTCGGCGCAAAGACCGTTTACACGTCGATTCTCCTGCCGCTGTTTCTTGCCATGTTTGAGCGGATCTTTCCGGACAATGTGTCCATTACAGGCGACGCATTTCTCGATGTCATCTGCTATACCTTTACGGTCAGCATCGGCCTCTGCATTCTCTTCAATATGAATGCGTCTTCCGGCGGTCTCGACATTGTCGCAAAGATCATGAATATCTATCTGCATATCGATCTCGGAAAGGCGATGTCGCTTTCCGGAATGGCGGTTGCGCTCAGCTCGGCCTTCGTCTATGACAAGAAGACCGTGGTTCTCAGCGTGCTCGGAACATATCTCAACGGACTGATTCTGGATCATTTCATCTTCGGACAGACCATCAAACGCCGTGTATGCATTGTGTCCATGAACAAGGAAGAGGAGATCCGCCAGTGGATTCTTCACACCCTTCACAGCGGCGCAACGCTCTATGACGCCATCGGCGCATACAATCTCGAGGTGCACAAAGAGATCATCGCGATTGTGGACAAGCCGGAGTATCAGAAACTGATGGCATATCTCCGGAAGACGGACCCGGATGCTTTTGTGACGGTGTACAACGTGAGCGAGATCATCTACAAGCCGAAGGTGTATTGATTTACGGAACGGCATTCTTTCACCGGAAACCGGATGGAGAGGGGAACCCGTGACAGGGGCTCACAGTTGTAAAATGTGCGAATCATGGTATCATAAAAGTACAGAAATGAAATGACAGGACATGCCGGAGGTGACAATTATGAATATAATACCTGCAGGATCCTTTGCCGGCATAACCGCAGCAGAGGCACTGACGATGACAAGGGCGATTCTGCCGGAACTGGCGCTCGCACTGCTGTTTATCTATATTGCAAAGTGGAAAATCTTCCGCAGAGCCGGGTTTGCGGGATGGAAGTGCCTGATCCCGTTTTACGGCGGATATCTGACCTACAAGATCGGATGGAGAGGAAAATATTACTGGTACAGCGTCGCCATGACGGTTCTGATGCTGGCGAACCATGTGATGATCAATCCACGTGGGAGTCTGTACCTTACGGTGCTCCAGTCGGCCATTGACTTTGTGACGATTGCACTGAACATCGGAATCTATCCGATGCTTGCCGTTAAGTTTGACTATAAACTGTTTTTTATGATCGGCTCGATTCTCTTTACCGAGGCGTTTCTACTGTTTATTGCGTGGGGCAAACACGCCTATTCCGGCAATCCCGACGAGGGCATTGCACCGGAGCCGGGGTACTGCGCTCCCGCGGAACCGCCGAAGAGACGCCGGTTGGAAGACGACGATGACGATGATTTTTACAATGATGAGGACGGAGGACACGGCGGCATATGGCCCTGGAACTGAATGACAGATCCGTGCGGATTTCTGTCCGGAGACTGGTGGAGTTTCTTCTTCGTTCCGGCGACCTCGATAACCGGATCACCGGCGCGGCGAAGGTCGATGCGATGGCGGAGGGGAGCCGTATTCACCGGAAGATACAGAAAGCCCAGAAGGCGGAATACCGTGCCGAAGTGCCGCTGAAACAGACTTTTGTACGGGCTGGATTTGACATTGCGGTGGAAGGCCGTGCGGATGGAATATTTCCGCATGACGGACACGAAATAATTGATGAGATCAAGGGTGTTTACACAGATGTCCTTGCGATGGAGGCACCGGTTCCGGTGCACCTTGCGCAGGCGAAGTGTTACGCCCTTTTTTATGCGATGGATCAGGATCTCGAAGAAGTGGGCGTCCGCATGACGTACTGCAATCTGGATGCGGAAGAAGAGATCCGATTTTTTGAAGAGATTTATTCTGTTCCGGCACTTGCCGGGTGGTTTGAGGATCTCCTGTCACAGCTTCTTCGCTGGGTGAAATATCTGTATGAAGCCCGGATGGCGCGAAATGCGTCCATCCGTCCTCTGGAATTTCCGTTTTCGTACCGGGAAGGGCAGCGGGATCTCGCGGTTTCGGTATACCGGACCGTGGAGAGAGCACGAAGGCTCTTTATCCAGGCACCGACCGGGATCGGAAAGACCATGTCGGTTCTCTATCCCAGCGTGAAGGCGATGGGCGAGGGTCTTGCGGACCGGATCTTTTACCTGACGGCAAAGACGATCACGCGCACGGCGGCCGAGGAAGCGTTGCGGACACTCCGGGGAAAAGGTCTTTCCTTTTCCGCGGTTACGCTGACGGCAAAAGAGAAAATGTGCGTTCTCGAAAAACCGGACTGTAACCCGGTGGCCTGTCCGAGGGCCAGGGGGCATTTTGACCGAGTGGGAGAAGCGGTCTATGATGTGATCACCCATGAAAAAGAGATCACGCGGGATGTGATTTGTGCCTATGCGGAAAAGCATCAGGTCTGCCCTTTTGAGTTTTCGCTGGATATCACGGATTTCTGCGACGGTATCATCGGAGATTACAATTATGTGTTTGATCCCGATGTCCGCCTTGCACGATTTTTTGCGGATGCACCGAAGGAAAAATATGTCTTTCTGATCGATGAGGCGCATAATCTTCCGGCCCGCGCCCGGGAAATGTACAGCGCGACATTGACGAAAGAGGACATTCTCGCCACCAGGCGGCTTTTTGGAAAAAAGAAGACCCGGCTGACCAGAGATCTGGACAGTCTCAACCGCAGAATGCTGGAACTCAAGCGCTGCTGCACGGAAGAATTCTCTGCGGTTGATGACATTGCCGATCTGATCGGGGATGCGGATACGCTGTATTCGTCCATGCAGAAATACGCTGATCAGCATCCGGAGTTTGAGGGACGGGACGAGTTCATGGAGTTTTATTTTGAACTCCGGTCGTTCCTGAATACATGGTCGCTGGTGGATGAGCATTACCGGATCTACTCAGAGATTGACCGGGAGGGGAGATTCCGGGTGCGGCTCTTTTGCGTGAATCCGGTCAAAAATCTGGGGAACTGTCTCGAACAGGCTTCCGCGGCGGTGTTTTTCTCGGCGACGCTGATCCCGCTTCCGTATTACCGGGAACTGTTGAGCAATCAGGAGGAAGATTACACAGTCTATGTGAATTCGCCGTTCCCGCAGAAAAACCGGCTCCTTCTTCTGGGAAGTGATGTGACGAGCCGGTACCGGAGTCGAGGAGAGGACGAATACCGGAAGATTGCCGAATACATCCGGACTGTTGTGCGGGCAAAGCGGGGAAATTATATCGTCTTTTTCCCGTCCTACTTCTTTATGGAGCAGGTGTCCGCTGCATTCGGCGATGAACCCGATACGGAGATTGTTCTGCAGAGGCGTTCCATGGGGGAACAAGACCGGGAAGCGTTTCTGCGGGCGTTCGAGAAAGAGCGGGACGGAAGCTTTGCCGCGTTCTGCGTGATGGGCGGAATTTTTTCGGAAGGAATCGATCTGACGGAAGAGCGGCTCATCGGAACGGTGATCGTCGGAACGGGACTCCCGATGGTCTGCACGGAGCAGAACGTATTGCAGGAATATTTCGATCGGGACGGAAAGAGCGGTTTTGCGTTTGCCTATCAGTATCCGGGGATGACAAAGGTACTGCAGGCGGCAGGGCGCGTGATCCGGACCATGAATGACCGGGGCGTGATCGTTCTTCTGGACGACCGGTTTACTCATTACGAATACCGGGCCATGTTCCCGCGGGAGTGGAATGATGCAAAGCCCGTGCAGATCCGGACGATCGGGGAAGCGCTGGACCGCTTCTGGAACGGCCTGGATCAAAAGGGCGAACGGCGCGGAAACGACGGACAGGGCGGAGCGGATTCTGTGACGGAGGAGATCGAGTATGTGCCGTTTGAAGAATCGATATGAGAACCGGTTTGAAAGCCGGTAGGAGAACCGGTACAATAGTCGGTCCGGGAACCGGTATGAGAGCCAGTACGGGAACCGGTACAATAGCCGGTATGAGAGCCGGCCGGATATGGTTTCCGGAATGAGAGAGAACCGGTCCGGAACGATTGCAAGTTGCAATTAACGCCGGAATGTAGTATAAAGTACCTCGACGGCAGAAACGAAATGAGGAATCAGGAATGTCAGTAAGAAACGAAAACAACGGGCAGACACTGGAGGAATTTGTTCAGGAGCTTGCTCAGAACGACGATATTTATGAGCCGGAGAAGATGACCGGGGATGACTTTTTCAAGATGTATCTCGATGAGCTGAAGGATGTTCCGAAGCTTGGTCTTGAAGAAGAGAAAGAGATTCTTGACCGGATTCAGAACGGTACCGCCGGAAAAAGCGACACTCAGAGACTGACAGAGGGCAAACTGTCGGCTGCGCTCGAGATTGCGAGAACATTTGAGAATCAGGGCGTTCATATCAATGACCTCGTGCAGGAGGCAAGCGTTGCCATTCTGATGGCGGCGGCTGAGTACGACGGCGGCGATTTTGACGGGCAGATGGAGAAGAAGATCCGTGAGAGCCTGGAGGCGCTGATCGAAGAGCAGAAGCGCGAGAAGACCATCGAAGAGGACATGAGAGCCAGAGTCAATGTTCTGAAGGATATCTCTGCCGCAATGGCGAAGGAACTTGACCGTGCACCGACCGTGCCGGAACTCGCACAGAAAATGAAGATGACCGAGGATGAGATCCACGATATCATGAAGGAAATGCTGAATGCCATGAGTGTAAAGAGCGCAGAGGGGCAGGCAGGATTCTACGGCGGCGGGCAGAGTCCGTCCGGAAATCAGGAAGAATAAGGAATAGCGGAAGCAGTCAGAATGTTCCGGTTCGGCAAGAACCCGGGACATTTTGGCTGCTGTTTTTGTGGTAGGGGACATTTCTCCGAAAAACTATATCACATAAGCCACGAGTCGCGCGATCGTTTACGCTCATGTGGCGACGGCATGACATAACGGTCGCGTAGCGGCTGTTATACCACAACAACTAAACTCGATCTGCGTCTCCGACTTGATCTCGTTAAGGGTTTGGTATTAGTTCTACTAAGCTCGCTTTGCTCGCTAAGTAGAAGCTATTATACCACAGGAACGATCCTCTGGGATGCACACGCCGAGGAGCGGAAGGTGCCGCCGATCGGTGATCGGCGGCGCGAAAAGTCCGGCGACCTCCTCTCAGGAATGAGGGAGTGACACAGAAGCCGGCTGGAATACTTTGGTTTGGGAGAACACGATGTTTTTTTATTTGTTACGGCACGGTCAGACGGACTGGAATATACAGAAAAAAGTTCAGGGCAGAACCGATATCCCGCTCAACGGAGCCGGAATCCGTCAGGCGGAAAAGATGGCGGAGGCGATGGACGGGATCCCGCTGAGCGGGATCTGGGCGAGCACGCTGGTGCGCGCAGCCGAGACGGCGGAAATCCTTCAGAAACGCCGGGAAAAACGGGGCGAAGAGATCCGCCTTGTGCTTCTTCCGGAACTGAAGGAGGTGGCGTTCGGCGACTGGGAAGGAAAAACACTGAAAGAAGTGGAGAAGCTTTTCCCGGAAGACTATCACCGGTGGACCGAAAATCCGGCGTTTCAGACGCCGACCGGCGGCGAGAAGAGAGAGGAACTGACAAAACGGGCGGCGGACGCGGTGGAGAAGATGGTAAAGAGCCTGAAGGACTCCGGAAAAGCGGGTAAGAAAGACGCAGCAGCGATCGTTGCCCACGGCGGTATTCTGGTCTATGTCATCGCGTACCTTCTCCGGAAGGAGACCGAGCGCCGCGAGATCATCGTGGAAAATGCAAGCATCACGAAGGTGGAGTACGATCCCGAAACCGGGACCGGACGTCTCGTCTTCATGAATGATATATCCCATCTGTCACAGGATGAGAGGACACCATGGAAAGCGGATTTACGGGAAAAGGAGGGAGAATAATAGCGGTTTAATGTAGCAAAACAAACGACAATTCAGAGAAAATAGTGACAAAATGATCATACTCAACAGAATTTTATTGGATTAAAAAACAATATCCGATTTCACAAAACTATGCTATATTACGATGAGAAAGTGATCACCAGCAGACCGGCGAAAAGCCGGAAGAAAGGCAGGAACAAAAATGAGCGTTAAGCGCGTGTTTGTCGAGAAGAAACCGGGATTCAATGTCAGATCCATGGAGCTTGCGGAAGAGATCAGAAGCTATCTGAACATCACCACGGTAACGAAAGTCCGGGAGCTGATCCGGTATGACATGGAAAATGTCTCCGATGAAGTATATGGACAGGCGCTGAAAACCATTTTCTCCGAGCCGCCCATCGACACTGTCTATGAGGAAGAATTCCCGCATGAGGAAAGTGATATCATCTTCACCGTCGAGGCGCTGCCGGGCCAGTTTGACCAGAGAGCGGATTCCGCGGAGCAGTGCGTAAAGCTTCTCAAAAATGATGAAAATCCGGTGATCCGCACCGCAACCGCCTATGTTCTGTCCGGAACACTGGACGAGACGCAGCTGGCTGCCGTCAAGTCACTGGTAATCAATCCGGTCGACTCGAGAGAAGATAAAAATCCGAAGCCGGAAACGCTGGTGCAGAAGTTCGAGGAACCGGCGGATGTCGAGATTCTTGCCGGGTTCCGTGACGAGAGCGATGAGGATTTCAAACGCCGCTACGATTCCCTGAATCTTGCGATGACCTACCGAGATTTCCTCTTTATCCGCGATTATTTCCGGAATGAGGAGAAGCGCGATCCGTCCATCACCGAGATCCGTGTTCTCGATACCTACTGGTCCGATCACTGCCGTCATACCACATTTTCCACGGAACTCAAGGACGTTGAATTCACGAAGGGTGATTACAACGACGCGATGGAGAAGACCTGGAAAATGTACCAGGATGACTTTGAGGAAATCTACAGCGGCAGAGATGACAAATATCACTGCCTGATGGACATGGCCTGCCTTGCGGCCAAAAAGCTGAAGAGAGAGGGAAAACTTACCGATCAGGAAGAGTCGGAGGAGATCAATGCCTGCAGCATCATCGTTCCGGTGATGATCGACGGCGAGGAAGAAGAGTGGCTGATCAACTTCAAGAATGAGACGCACAACCATCCGACCGAGATCGAGCCTTTCGGCGGAGCGGCAACCTGTCTCGGCGGCGCGATCCGTGACCCGCTGTCCGGCCGTACTTATGTATACCAGGCAATGCGCATCACCGGCGCGGCGGATCCGACCAGACCGCTCTCGGAGACCATGAAGGGCAAGCTTCCGCAGAAGAAGATCTGCCGTGACGCGGCAAGAGGATATTCTTCCTATGGAAACCAGATCGGTCTTGCCACCGGTTATGTAAAGGAAATCTATCATCCGAACTTTGCGGCAAAACGCATGGAGCTCGGCGCGGTTATGGCTGCGGCACCGAGAGCGAACGTGACCCGCGCCACATCCGATCCGGGAGATGTGATCGTTCTTCTCGGCGGACGCACCGGCCGTGACGGAATCGGCGGCGCTACCGGCGCGTCCAAGGCACACACCGAGGAATCCATTGACACCTGCGGGGCAGAGGTTCAGAAGGGCAATGCGCCGACCGAGCGCAAGCTTCAGAGACTCTTCCGCCGTCCGGAAGTCAGTGTGATCATCAAGAAGTGCAACGACTTCGGTGCAGGCGGTGTATCGGTTGCGATCGGTGAGCTTGCCGCCGGTCTGGATATCGATCTCGACAAGGTTCCGAAGAAATATGCCGGCCTCGACGGAACAGAGCTTGCCATCTCCGAGTCCCAGGAGCGTATGGCGCTGGTGGTTTCTCCGGAAAATGTGGATAAAATGCTGCAGTATGCGGCGGAGGAGAATCTGGAAGCGGTTCCGGTTGCGGTTGTGACCGAGGATCCGAGACTGGTTCTCAAGTGGAGAGGAAAGACCATCGTTGACCTCAGCCGTGCGTTCCTTGATACCAACGGTGCGCATCAGGAGACGAAGGTTATCGTCGAGGTTCCGACGAGCGAGGGCAGCCCGTTCGGCAGAAAGCCGGTATCTGATGTGAAGAAGACATGGCTTTCCATGCTTTCTTCCCTGAATGTATGTTCCCAGAAGGGCCTGGTGGAAATGTTCGACTCCACCATCGGCGATGCGACGATCGAGATGCCGTACGGCGGTCTCCATCAGATGACGGAGACACAGGCCATGCTGGCAAAACTTCCGACCGGAAGCCGCAAGTGCGACGCGGTTACCATGATGGCCTACGGCTATGATCCGTATCTGTCCAACTGGAGCCCGTATCACGGCGCCCAGTTCGCCGTTCTGGATTCCGTGGCGAAGATCGTGGCAAACGGCGGTGATTTCCGTAAGATCCATTTTACCTATCAGGAATATTTCAAGAAGATGACTGGCGATCCGGCACGCTGGGGCGCACCGTTCTCCGCACTTCTCGGCGCATATGAGTCACAGAATGCGCTGGGCCTCGGCTCCATCGGCGGAAAGGATTCTTCCTCCGGAAGCTTTGAGGATGAGGCGGGAGAGATCAATGTTCCGAACACTCTGGTCTCCTTCGCGGTCGATGTCACGGACACGAGGCATGTGGTTACGCCGGAGTTCAAGAAAGCGGGCAGCGTGATCGTCCGCTGCCGTGCAGAGCGTGACGGAAACGATCTTCCGATGTATGACCGCATCATGGATGCGTACGACATGGTTCACATGGACATGAGCCAGGGACGCATCATTTCCGCGTACGCGGTCGGAGCAAACGGCCCGGCGGAAGCGGTGTCCAAGATGGCCTTCGGCAATGCGTTCGGCGTCCGGATCGAGAATTCCGTCGATGCGGCAGACTTCTTTGCACCGGCGTGGGGCGATCTCGTCTGCGAGGTTCCGGCCGGCATGGCAGAGGAACTGGCGGGCGACTATGAAGTGATCGGTGAGGTGACCGATGACGGAACCTTTGTCTTCGGCGATGTCGTGATCACAATGGAAGAGGCTCTCGCAAACTGGACCGGTACACTGGAAAAAGTTTATCCGACTCATACGGACCGGAAGCCGGTTCCGGTGAGAGACGATGAGTATCGGACTGACAAGATCTATATCTGCAATCACAAGGTGGCAAAGCCGAAGGTATTTATTCCGGCGATGCCGGGAACCAACTGCGAGTACGACACGGCAAAAGCGTTCGAACTCGCCGGAGCAGAGCCGGTGGTACGCATTTTCCGCAACAGGAATGCCTCGGATATCGCGGATTCTCTCGAGGAGTTCCGCAAGTGCATCCGCGAGTCTCAGATCCTGATGTTCCCGGGCGGTTTCTCCGGCGGCGACGAGCCGGACGGCTCCGCGAAGTTCTTTGCGACGGTATTCCGCAACGAGCTTCTGAAGAACGAAGTCATGGATCTGTATCAGAATCGCGACGGCCTGATTCTCGGAATCTGCAACGGTTTCCAGACACTGATCAAGCTCGGACTTGTGCCGAACGGCGAGATTTCCGCGCAGCAGGAGAATTCTCCGACGCTGGCGAGAAATGTCATCGGCCGTCACCTGTCCCGCATGGTCTATCTGAAGATGGTTTCCAACAAGTCTCCGTGGCTTCAGGGCTGCTCTTTTGACCGTGTATACGCCAATGCGATCTCCCACGGTGAGGGACGTTTTGTGGCGGATGCGGAATGGGTTGAGAAGCTCTACGCGAACGGACAGGTGGCAATCCAGTACGTGGATCCGGACGGCAATCCGACCATGGACGAGACCTGGAATCCGAACGGCTCCACGATGGCGATCGAGGCGATTACCAGCCCGGACGGCCGGATTCTCGGAAAGATGGGCCATCCGGAGCGCTCTCTGGACGGTACCTTTGTCAATACCTGGCATTCTTCGGATATGAACATCTTCCGCAGCGGTGTTCAGTACTTTAAATAAGAACCGGAATGATCCGTCCTCAGGAAGGGGAACCATCGGCAGGAATCGGATCGGACCGGTGAAATGCGGATAAAATGTGTGAGAACACGGAAAAACGTATATGACCGGAACCGGGGCGGGATCATCAAAGGATCCCGCCCCGAGTTTTCTATCATGGAAAGTGCTCCGCCAACGAAGATGTCATCTTACGGTGACCGGCGGCGCGCAAAGTTCGCAAGCTTCCCTCAGGAGTGAGGGGAGGGGAGACGATGTCCGCTTGCGGACTTTGTTTATATTTTTGAAAGATTGCGACGATATAATATTGCAGAGACGATCGTTCGAATTGCGGGAAAATGGCCAGAGTTCGAAGGAATTAATGTTTCGTGTCGGGCGGAATCCGGGAATCGTGCTTCGCCCGTTTGTAAGACAAATGTAAATGCGGGGAATAATTTTGTTAAACTCTTTGTGTTAGGATAAAAAGAAAACGATACAGGATAGGATACCATCCGGAGAGAGGAGACGTTATGAAATTCACATTCAGCGTGAAGAAGGCGCTTGTAATGGCGATGGCGGCCGCTGCGGTATTCGCGGTATCGGTGCCGGTCTACGCCGCCAGCAAAAAAAAGGAGATTTCCGTGGTGCATTTTAAAGTCAACACGAAGGAAATCTTTGACGGAGATACCGACCGCATTGAAGAGGATGAGCTGAGCACCGATATGGTCAACATCAAGGATGATGCGCCGTATTCGCTGGAAAAACTGGAGTTTGCCAACGGCGGTCCGTGGAAGATGGGACAGGAAAAAACAGTTTATGCCACACTTGAGATCAATGACACGGATTCCTACCGGTTTGCTTCCGGCTGGAGTGACAGCAACATCAAGATTGATGACGGAAGTTCATATGTTGCCTCGAAGAGCGCGAGCCGAAAGAATCAGTACACACTGAAGGTCAGCCTGAAACTGAAGGGAGTTGTCAATGATCTCGATGTGCCGGATGATCTGCACTGGAGCGGCAAGACCGGCAAATGGGACAAGGTTACGGGCGCAGAATACTATGAGGTAAAGCTTCTCCGTGACAGCAAGGCAGTCGGAACCTACAAGACCAAGAAGACGACATTTGATCTGTATCACGGCATGAAAAAAGAGGGCGATTATACCTTCCAGGTAAGAGCCATCAACAAGACCGCGAAGATCAACGGCGACTGGAGTGATGAGTCGAATGACCTCTGGATTTCCGACAGCAAAAAATATACCGGCAATGAAAAACTGAAAGATGATCTCAGCCCGGAGGAGGAGACGAGAACTGTTCCGACCGGCGACGGCCCGAGCGGAACTCTGAGCCCGAACGGAAAGATCGCGACCCAGGGATGGATTCAGGATCAGGCCGGATGGCGTTATCTGGAAGACGGATCGGCGGTGTCGAATTCCTGGAGATACATCGATGACAACTGGTATTACATGGATGGCAAGGGCTACATGGTTGCCGGCTGGCTGAACGACGGAACGGGATACTTCTATATGAATCCGGTATCCGACGGATATAAGGGCGCGATGAAGACCGGCTGGGTTCTGGATAATGAAAAGTGGTATTACATGAATCCGGTTTCGGACGGAACCCGCGGAAAAATGATGACGGGCTATCAGATGATCAACGGACGCTGGTATTTCTTCGATCCGACCAACGGCGAACTCTGGACAAGCCGCATGACACCGGACGGAAGATGGGCCGGAACAGACGGAACGCTGTAAGATAGAAGAACGGAAGATAACAAATGACAGGGATCTGCAGAAAAGCAATTTTCTGCAGATCTCTTTTTTCGGCACATATTGTTTCGGTATGGTATTTTGCAGTATGGCATTCTCTTTGAAATTCCCTGCCGCAAAACCACTTCGAAAAAAACTGTGAACTTTGTTGGTGCAGTGCCGGGAATTTCATGGTACATTATAACCTTGTCAGAGGATGACACGGCGAACGGAGGAAGGAGTGAACTCTGTCCGCTGATTTGAGAATAGAGGAAACAGTATGAAGAAAAGAGTCGTTATCGTCGGCGCGGGAGCGGCCGGCATGGCTGCGGCCATCGCTGCAGCGGAGACGGGAGCGGAGGTCACGCTTCTGGAAAAGAACGAAAAGACGGGAAAAAAGATCTATATCACCGGGAAGGGACGCTGCAATTTTACCAATGACTGCGATTTGGAGCAGTTTTTCCGCAAGGTGGTCAGCAATCCGCGATTCTTATACAGCAGCCTTTACGGGTTTACCAATCAGCAGATGATTGATTTTCTCGAAGGGGAGGGAATCCGGACAAAAGTCGAGCGCGGCGGAAGAGCATTTCCGCTGTCCGACCACGCATCGGATGTCACGAAAGCGCTGAACGGCCGCATGAAAAAGGCCGGTGTGAAGCTGTTCCTGAACACGGAAGTCACGGGGCTTCGCTTTGCGGATCTGGATGAACCGCTGGAACGAAAAGGAAAACGCATCGAACGGCGGGTATCCGGTGTAAAGGTCCGCGAGGTGCGGTGGTCCGGAACTTCCAAAGGACCGGTATCTGCTCCGGTTACCGGATCGGAGCGGGAAATTGCCGCAGACTGCGTGATCATCACAACGGGAGGTCTTTCCTATCCCAGCACCGGGTCCACCGGCGACGGATACGATTTTGCGCTGACGGCGGGACACAGTATTGTTCCCTGCAGCCCGAGTCTTGTTCCGTTTGAGACACAGGAACCGGTCGGCGACGAGCTGATGGGGCTTTCACTGAAAAATGTGGAGGCCGCGGTATATGACGGGAAAAAAGAGATTTTCCGGGAGTTCGGGGAAATGATGTTCACGCATTTCGGCGTGACGGGACCGATCATTCTCTCCGCCAGCGCCTACTCGGCGAAACGGATTCGGAAGAACCCGCTGAAACTAATTCTGGATCTGAAGCCGGCACTGAGTGAACAGCAGCTGGATGACCGGATTCTGCGGGACTTTGACGGTGAAAAGAACAGGGAATACCGCAACAGTCTGTCGCATCTTTTTCCGGCGAGACTGGCTCCGGTAATGGTGCGCCGTTCCGGGATCGATCCGTACAAAAAGGTCAATGAAGTCACCCGCGAAGAGAGAAGAAAACTGGTGCAGGTGACCAAACATTTTGAGCTGACGCTGACGGGGCTTCGCGGGTATAATGAGGCGATCGTCACGCAGGGTGGAGTGAGTGTAAAAGAGGTCGATCCGTCCACCATGGAATCCAAACTGATGCCGGGGCTGTATTTTGCCGGTGAAGTGCTGGATCTGGATGCCGAGACGGGGGGATACAATCTTCAGATTGCCTGGTCGACCGGCGTTCTTGCCGGAAGAAGCGCTGCGGCTGCGGAAAACATCTGACGCTGGGGAAACGTCGGAAGGCGGGTTAAAATCTGACGTCCGGTGAAATGTCGGATGCCCGGGAAAAATCTGACATCCGAAAAACGGCCTGTGCGGAAGAAACCGGATCATCACGGACCGGATTCTGGACAGGCAATCGCCGGATATGTATTCTATATGCAAGTATTCTGTGATGAACAGCATTTGCCAGTGACCGCAAAATGCTGTAAAATAAGTATTATTATGGCAGCAAAGGATGGCTGATTTGGAAGTAAAACAGATCGTGATGGCGACCATGGAGATATGGGCCGCTATTGTCACCGCAATTGCATTATTCTGGGCATTGATATCCCGAAAACAACTCGGCGAGAAAGGTCGACTGATCGTCGAGCTGTTTCTGTGCACATCCGTCTGGCTGATCGCGGATGCGGCAGCGTGGATGTTCCGTGGGAATGTTTCGGCTCTCGGATATTACAGTGTCCGGATCAGCAACTTCTTTTCCTTTGTCATGCCTCATATTCTGATCGCTGTCTATGCCGTCTATGTCTCCCGCTATATCGGAGACGAAGATTACTGGATGCCAAAGGTGCATTTTATCGCAACCATCGGCATTGTCATGGTGATCGTCAACCAGTTCTGGCCGGTCTTTTATTCGTTTGACTTACAGAACCGCTACTACCGGCTTCCAATGTTCTGGCTGATCGATGTACCCGGTCTGGCCAGTTCGACTTACATGGAATATAAACTCTTCCGGAAACGGGCGGTTGCGGGGGAGTCGTTTTCGTATCTGTTTACCTTCTATGCGCTTCCGTTTCTTGCAACCCTGGTACAGGCGGTGATTTACGGTTACTCCTTCCTGAACATTGCGGTCACGGTCTCCGTGATTCTGTTGTTTCTTCATCTTCTCAGGGAACAGAATAATCTCTATATCCGGCAGTACGATGAGATGATGAGGCAGAAGGAAGAACTGCAGGATATGCGATTTCGCCTTGTGAAATCACAGGTTCAGCCGCATTTTATCTTCAACTGTCTGAACTCGATCTATTTTCTCTGCGATTCCGATCCGCAGAAAGCGAAGAGTGCGGTGGGAATCTTTTCGAAATTCCTCCGCGGAAGTCTGAAGATTCTGGACAGCGACGAGACGATTCCGTTTTCCATGGAGATCGAGCATGTGGAACAATACCTCCGGCTGGAACAGATGCGGTTTGAAGACCGGATTCGCGTGGAGGAAGATATCCGTGAATGGGAGTTTGACATACCGGCTCTCGCGGTTCAGGTTCTGGTGGAAAATGCGGTCAAGCATGGGATCTGCAAAAAGCCGGAAGGCGGCACCCTGAAGATACAGGTTTTTCGCAGGGACGATCAGGCAGTGGTGCGGGTCGAGGACGACGGCATCGGTTTTGACATGACGAAGGTCGGATCAGATTCCACGGGGCTGCGCACGAGCCGGACCCGGCTGCAGAACATGTGCGGCGGCACGCTTACCGTGGAGAGCACACCGGGAGTCGGCACGACCGCAGAGATCTGTGTGCCGATGAAGAATGGCCGGTGAGCTTTTGAAACTCAGTTTTACGCAGGAGAAGGCATAACTTCAGAAAAGCGGGGTTAGAATACATGAGATGTATGGTTGTGGACGATGAACGAATCTCCATGGAGGGAGAAATGAATGAGGTCCGCAAGGCAGTTCCGGACGCCGAGATCGTCGGCTTCCTGAATGCGGCGGAGGCGCTTTCTTATGCGGAAAAATACCCGATTGATGTGGCATTTCTGGATATTGAGATGGACTCGATGAACGGAATCGGACTTGCGGAACGGCTGGAGGAGATCCAGCCCCGGATCAATATCATTTTCGCGACGGGTTACGATTCCTACACGAAAAAGGCATTGGATCTTCATGTCAGCGGTTATCTGCTGAAGCCGATTTCGGTTGAGGATATCCGCAATGAGATGGCGCATCTGCGGTTTCCGGGCGGAGAGGTCAAACAGGATGCAATCCGCGTGCGCACGTTCGGCAATTTCGAGGTTTTTTCCGGCGATAAACCGGTGAAATTCAAGTACAACAAAACCAAGGAAATGTTCGCATATCTGATTGACCGCCGCGGTGCGGCCTGCTCGAACGGCGAGATTATCGGCATTCTCTGGGAGGACGATATGCCGGAGAGCAAATACTCGTATTTTGCAAACTGCAAATGGGATCTGGCGGAAACGCTCTCGGCTCACGGGGCAGGCGATGCTCTTATCAAGACACGCGGTCGGATCGGAATTGCGGTGGATAAGGTGGACTGCGATTTCTTCCGGTTTCTGAACGGGGAAAAAGATGCCCGGCAGAAATACTCCGGCGAGTACATGTCACAGTTCAGCTGGGCGGAGTACACGAACGGCTGGCTCTTACAGCATATGAAGGAGTGAGCTGCGGGAGCAGTCTGCAGGAGTGATCTCCATGAACAGTTTGCGGGAACAGCATTCGGGAATGAACTGCAGGAATGATCTGCAGGAATGATCTCCGGGAATAGCCTGTGGGAACAGTCTGTGGAGCAGTCTGCGGGAATGACTGGCAGGAATGACCGGCGCGGGTGAATTTAATGGCGCAAAGCGGATTCGATGTGGTATACTATCGAAGAATATGCCGCTTTTTCGAAAGACAAAAGAAAGACAAAAGCATCGATGATGCATTGGAATATGGAGGAAATACAGGAATGGAAGCAAAAGACTGCAAAAAAAAGATTATTCTCACGGGTGACCGTCCGACCGGAAAACTGCATCTCGGACATTATGTCGGCTCTCTCCAGAGACGCGTGGAGCTGCAAAATTCCGGAAAGTTCGACGAGATCAACATTCTCGTTGCCGACGATCAGGCGCTGACCGACAACTGGGATAATCCGAAGAAGATCCGCGACAACATCATTGAAGTGGCGCTGGATTATCTTTCCGTCGGCATTGACCCGGACAAATCGAATATCTGCATCCAGTCCGGCATTCCGGCCCTTCATGCACTGACGTTCTACTATATGAATCTCGTGACAACACAGAGACTTTCCAGAAATCCGACGGTAAAGACCGAGATGAAGCTGAGAGGTTTCAACGGAAATGACGATGTCGAAAACGAGGCGGGACTTCCGGCCGGATTCTTTACCTATCCGGTATCCCAGGCGGCCGATATCACCGCGTTCAAGGCGACGACCGTTCCGGTGGGCGAGGACCAGTCTCCGATGATCGAGCAGACCAGAGAGATCGTTCGCCGTTTCAATACAACATACAAGAAGGATATTCTTGTCGAGCCGGAGATTCTCCTGCCGGAGAATGAAGTTCAGAGAAGACTTCCGGGTCTGGACGGTCAGGCGAAGATGTCGAAGTCTCTGGGCAACTGCATTTTCCTCTGTGACGACAAGAAGACGGTGGAACAGAAGATCAAGAGCATGTACACCGATCCGCAGCACCTGAATGTGGCCGATCCGGGTCACGTGGAAGGCAATATGGTATTCACATACCTCGATGCGTTCTGCCGCGAAGACCAGTTTGCGGAGTATCTGCCGGAGTATCAGAATCTGGATGAGATGAAAGAGCATTACCACAAGGGCGGCCTGGGCGATATGAAGTGCAAGAAGTTCCTGATGAAGGTCATGGACGAGCTTCTCGCTCCGATCCGTGAGTCCCGCGCTAAATGGGAGGCCAACATCGGCGATGTCTATGACATCCTGAAGGCCGGCACCGACCATGCGGTAAAGACCACCAATGCAACGCTGAACGAGGTTCGCGGTGCGATGCGGATCGATTACTTTGACGACCGTTCCATCGTCGGCGACTGGGAAGAGTGGCTCAAGAGCGATGAGAGAATGCAGAGTCCGACGGTTCGCAGATAAAGACAGAAAGTTTCTTATGAAGACAGTACAGGGCACGGGATGCGTTATCCCGGGCCCTGTTTTTTGTTCGTATAACAGGCAATAAAACGACTGTTTTCGCGCAACATCGAAAAAAACGTCAACGTTTTTTTGCCCGTACTTTTCGTGGTATAACAGCCGCTTCGCGACTGTTATGTCATGCCGTCGCCACATGAGCGTAAACGCTCGCGTGGCTTATATGGTATAATGAAATCAGCCATAAAATCTGTTATTTCAGTGTGGAGCGGAGTCCGGAGAAATGCAGACGTATGACGGACATCCGGGAAAGGAGAACCGGAAATATGAAGGAAGAACAGATCCGAAGCACAGCGCCGGAAACAGATCCTTATATCGCAAGACTGGATGAGTTTGCCGGAGAGATCGTATCCCGAAAAATACATCAGTTCGGTTATCCGGCGGCGCAGAAAAGCCGTCTGGTCGAATTTTACAAATGGTTTATTGGAAGCGGGCTGAACCTTTCCATGGCCGATAATGCGGGGGATCCGTTTGCACAGCACGAAGGCATTCTGAATTCTTTGGATTTTGAACGGGAAGTGATCGAAACCTTCGGACCGCTGTATGGCTTTGACCTCTCGAATCTCTGGGGAATCGTTACCTTCAGCGGAACCGACGGCAACAACCACGGAATTTATTTTGGAGCGCGGTATCTGGAGAATTCCACCGGATCCCGGCCGGTTATGTATGTGTCCGATGCGGCTCATTATTCCGGCAGACGTCTGGCGGATCTGCAGAATCTGGAACTGAAGCTTATTCCCTCGGATGTTCACGGCTGCATGATTCCGGAAGAACTGGATAAGGCCATTCGCCCCGAGCGACCGGCTCTGGTTGTCTACGCCATGGGAACGACTTTTAAAGGGGGCGTGGATGATCAGGAAGCCCTGAACCGGGTACTGGCAAAGTATCCGGACACGCCGGTTTACCGTCATATTGACGCGGCGCTGTTCGGAGGATACCTTCCTTATACCGAATACCGGGATGTTTTGAACCGTAAGATTCAGCCCTATGATTCCATTGCCATCAGCGGACACAAGTTTTTCGGAATGGACGATCCGGCCGGGATCTTTCTGACCACGAAGGAGGTTCTGGATCGCCAGAAATCCTTTGAGATCTCTTATCTGAATGCCAATATGCCGATGGTCAACTGCACCAGATCCGCGATCTCTCCACTGAAATTCTGGTGGATTCTGAAGCATACGTCCCGGGCGGAGTTTGAGAAGATGACAGAAGAAATGCTGGACAATGCCCGATGGTTAAAAGAGCGGCTGGATGAGATGGAGTATCCGGCGTGGCTGGAACCCATGTCCAACACCGTCTATTTTAAACGTCCGCCTGAGGCAGTGTTTGAAAAATACGGTCTGGCGCCTGACCGCGATGAGCGTCTCGGAGGTGATCTGGCTCATATTGTGGTAATGCAGCATGTCACAAGGGAGAGACTTCGCACCTTTCTGGATGATCTGGTTTCGGCAGGTGATCGGTGACGGATTGGGAAAATGACATTTTAGAATAACAAAAAGAGCCGCTGATGGGGGTCAGCGGCTCTTTCTGTAGAAGAAGGTACTAAAAGTTAAAACATTCAGGAAGTATTAACTCAGGTTTCGCAACCTGTGCCTTTATTAAACACGAATTGCATTTAGAAGTAAAAGGAATTATAATAATGATGTTTCAGTAGTGAAAGGAATTATAAGGGCTGTTTTGGTGAAAGTGCAGTAAAACGGAATTCATTCCGGCCGGTGTACATACAATGTGCGGCAAAAACGAACGTCGGGCGGAAACCCTTGTACTTAAAGAAATGCAGACGAAAAGAGGAAAACTATGGATGAAAAAGATTTTGAGATGCTGGATGCTCTCGACAAGACGAAAAACATTACCCGTACCGCAGAAATGCTGTATGTGACGCAGTCAGCACTCTCCAAGAGACTTGCATCCATTGAAAATGAGCTGAACGCCCGGATTGTGGTGCGTTCCCGACAGGGGATTCATTTCACGGCAGAGGGAGAGATTATCCTGAAGCATGCCCGCCGCGCGCAGGCGGTTCTGCAGGATATGAGAAATACGCTGGACGCGCAGCGGGGATATGTGTGCGGATCGCTTCGCGCCGGCGTGTCGATCAACTATTCGGCGTACCGGCTCGGAAAAATCCTGGCGGATCTTCATATGGAATATCCGCATATCAACGCGCAGGTTTCCACGGATACGAGCGTCAGCATTTACCACAAACTCTGCATCGGTGAGTACGATATCGCGATCATCCGGGGAGAGTTCCCGTGGGATGGGTTCAGCCAGAAACTGGCGACGGAGCGTGTCTGCATGATTGTCAATTCAAAAGATGCGGATGTGCCGATCCAGGAGCTTCCGTTTATCAGCCGCAGAACCGAGCAGGCCTATGAGAACCAGGTGAGCCGATGGTTCCGCGAACACGATCTGAGACCGGACACCGGCAACATTTCCCTCGGGAGTATCGGCGCCTGTGTTCAGATGGTGGAACAGGGCGTGGGATGGTCCATTGTACCGGAGATCGGACTCAGCAAGTTTTCCGGAAAGGTGACGCCGCTGTCCTTTGCGGATGGGACGGAGTTTACCCGGTCCACGTATCTTCTTTGTCACTCGGATATCGCGGAACTCCCGCAGATGAAGGCGTTCATCGATATTGCGCGAAACAATGCGGGAAGGTGACATCCGTAACACAGGATACTTCACAAAGCAGGCATCTTTTATTATAATACGGTGGGCGGTCCGGTGACGGAGCGGCCGCAAATGTAAACTCGGAGGTAATGAAAACATGTCAATTAGCATCGCAATTGACGGACCGGCCGGCGCCGGCAAGAGCACGATTGCAAAAAAACTGGCGGAAAAAATGAATTACATCTACGTCGATACCGGCGCGATGTACCGCACGATCGCTCTTTTCTTTCTGCAGAAAGGGGTGTCGGGGGATGACGCCGGGACGATCGCATCCATGGTGGATGATATCGACATCGCAATCACGTACGAGGACGGAGTGCAGCAACTGTTTCTGAACGGAGTCAATGTGACAGGTCAGATCCGTACCGCAGAGGTGAGCCGTATGGCAAGCCAGACCAGTGCTCACGGACCGGTTCGCAAGAAACTGGTGGAGCTGCAGCGCAAGATCGCATCGGAAAACAATGTGATCATGGACGGCAGAGACATCGGCACTGCGGTTCTTCCGAATGCTGAAGTGAAGATTTATCTGACCGCGTCCAGCAGAGTCCGCGCGGAGAGAAGATACCGTGAATTCCTCGAAAAGGGCACGGATATGACGCTGGATGAGGTGGAAAAAGAGATCATCGAGAGAGATCATCAGGATATGACCCGGGCGATCTCCCCGCTGGTTCAGGCGGAAGATGCGGTTCTGGTCGACTCGTCCGACATGACACTTGAGGAAGTGATTGAGACCATCGAAACGATCGTGGCAGACAGAGGAGAGAAAATTGGCAGATAATTCCATCCGTGTCATTGTGGCAGAGAGTGCCGGTTTCTGTTTCGGAGTCAAGCGGGCAATGGATATTGTCGAAAAACAGATTTCCGAAGGAATCAAACCGATCTACACCTACGGCCCGATCATTCACAACGAAGAAGTGGTAAGCGATCTGGAATCCCGCGGTGTAAAGGTACTGGAAAATGAGGAGGATCTTCTCGCTGTCCGGGAAGGCACCGTGATTTTACGGTCACACGGCGTGGCCCGACGGGTCTATGATCTTTTGAACGAGAGAGGAATCCGGTATGTGGATGTGACCTGCCCGTTCGTGTCAAAGATCCATCAGATTGTGCAGGAACAGAACCGGAACGGAAGACGTGTCATCATCGTCGGTTCCGCGGATCATCCGGAGGTTCAGGGGATCGTCGGATGGGCGGATGAACACACCCGGGTAATTAATTCTCCGGAAGAATTTCTCGACCTTAAACTTTCAAAGGAAGAAAAATTGAGTGTAGTTGCACAGACTACGTATAATTACAAGAAATTTCAATATCTTGTTGAAAAAATAGCCGAATTGGGTTATGATACTCTTTGTTTAAATACAATATGTAATGCAACACAGGAGCGACAGGCAGAGGCAAAGAGTCTGGCTTCAAGTGTGGACGCAATGATCGTCATTGGCGGCAAAAGCAGTTCCAATACACGTAAGCTTTATGACATTTGTCGGCAGGAATGCAGTAACACTTACTACATTCAGACACTTAAGGACTTGAAACCTGATAGAACAATTACTGTGCGCAACGTAGGTATTACAGCCGGGGCATCTACCCCGAACAAAATTATCGAGGAGGTTCATACGAATGTCAGAAATGAGTTTTGAACAGCTGCTTGACGAGTCTATGTTTAAGCAGTTACGTGCAGGAGAGGTTGTTACCGGTCAGGTTATCGCGGTTAAAGAAGATGAGATCATCCTCAGCATCGCAGGCAGCAAATCTGAGGGTATCGTGACAAAGCAGGAGTATTCCAACGATTCCAGCGTTGAGCTGACACAGAAGGTTCAGGTCGGCGACGAGATGGAAGTTAAAGTTATGAAAGTCAACGACGGCGAAGGCATGGCAGCACTTTCCTATAAGAGAGCAGCTGTAGACAAGGGCCTTAAGAGACTGAAGGAAGCTTTCGAGAACCATGAGGTTCTGAAGGAGAAGGTTGCTCAGGTCGTTGAGAAGGGACTTGTTGTTGAGGTTGAAGGCACACGCGTATTCATCCCGGCATCCATGGTTTCCGATTCCTTTGAGAGAGATCTCACAAAGTACGAGGGTCAGGAGATCGAGTTCGTTATCACAGAGTTCAACCCGAACGGCAGAAGAAGCCGCATCATCGGTGACAGAAAGCAGCTTATGGTTGCTCAGAAGGCTCAGCAGAAGGAAGCTCTCTTCAGCAAGCTGGTTGCTGGTCAGACCGTTGAGGGTGCAGTTAAGAACGTTACCGATTTCGGCGCATTCATCGATCTCGGCGGCGCAGATGGTCTCCTTCACATCTCCGAGATGTCCTGGGGCCGTGTTGAGAATCCGAAGAAGATCTTCAAGAACGGCGACGTTGTAAGATGCCTTGTTAAGGACATCAACGGCGAGAAGATCGCTCTTTCCCTGAAGTTCCCGGAGACCAATCCGTGGCTCAACGCTTCTGAAAAATACGCTGTAGGAACCATCGTAGAAGGCAGAGTTGCAAGAATGACCGATTTTGGTGCATTTGTTGAGCTTGAGCCGGGAATCGATGCACTCCTTCACGTTTCCCAGATCTCCAGACAGCACGTTGAGAAGCCGGCTGATGTACTCGCTGTAGGCGACATCATCACAGCTAAGGTTGTAGACTTCAACGAGGGCGATCACAAGATCAGCCTTTCCATGAAGGCTCTTGAGGCTGGTCACAACGGCGACGAGGATGTTGCTGATGTCAACATCGAGGAAGTTGCTGCTGACGAGGCTGCAAAGGAAGACTAATTAAATTCTTCCGAGAATAATAGAATTTCTGGCTCCGCATTGACCGTAAGGCTGATGCGGAGCCTTTTCTATGTCATAGGAAAGTGCTCCGCACTTCCCTATGTTATGTGGCTGACTCGCCAAAGTCCGCGCCCCCGGTGAGGGCCTGGCGACTGCCGCGAGAACGTGCGAAACATATTTGCGGAAAATTTGATATAATGATAGAAAATGTTATCGCAAACGTGCCGCAGAAAACCACAGGAGGTGCAAGGTGAAACGGAACGGGGACAAATCCATGGAGGAACGGATGAAAGAGCTTCGGCATGCAAATCCGAAGGACCTTCGGGAAGGCGTCACCACCGGAACCTGTGCGGCAGCGGCGGCTGCTGCTTCTGCCGCCGCACTTATGGCAATTATGGCGGGAAAGCTGCCTTATCCAGTTCAGAAAACCGATATGTTCCCGATCGATTCGGCGTTTCCGGCTGTTTCCGATCGATTCGGAAAAGATGCGCTGACCGGCGCCGGGGTGGTCTCCATCACGACTCCCGGCGGAAAAACGGTAGATCTGGAAATTGTCCGCCAGGAATTCACGGAGGCGGGGGGCGTGCGGAGCACGGTGATCAAGGATGCCGGCGATGATCCGGACGTGACCGATCAGGCAGAGATCTGCGCGGAGGTTTTGTGGATTGAACGGACGCGGCTCGGTACACCGGAGGAAAAGCTCCGGAAGCAGGAGGAAGAGTTCATTCCGGTCTATATGGATCCGAAATATCCGGGACTCGCGCTGACCGGCGGGGAAGGCGTCGGCATCTGTACCAGAAAAGGACTCCCGGATCCGGTAGGATTTCCGGCGATCAATCCGGTGCCGCGAAGCATGATTCTGAAAGAAGTGTATGCGGTCGCGGAACATTATGCGGAGGACCGAAATGCCATGGAGCAATATTCCGCGATGTCAGCGTCCTTAAATCTGTCTTCCGGGGATATGATCCATCCGGCATCCGGCAATGACGGAAGTCCGGAACCGGGGGGATCTTCGGTGGAAAAGACACTCCTCATCCGCATATCCATTCCTAAAGGCAGGGAACTGGCGGAAAAGACCTTCAATCCGAAACTCGGCATCGTGGGAGGACTTTCGGTTCTCGGAACGACCGGAATCGTGCATCCGATGAGTGAAGATGCACTGATCCGAACGGTCGAACTGGAGATCAGCGTCCGAAGCGCGGAAGGACGATCCGTTCTCGCCATTGCTCCGGGCAACTACGGCAGGCAGTATCTTCACGATAAGACAGGCCTGGATATGGAACATTTTGTCAAATGCTCCAACTATGTGGGACAGGCGTTTCGGATGCTGGATCGCGTGGGGGTGAAAAACGCGCTGTTTGCGGGGCATCCGGGAAAACTGATCAAGGTTGCCGGAGGAATTCTGAATACTCATTCAAAGTACGGCGACCACCGCATGGAAATCATGGCGGACTGCGCAATGGCGGTCGGCGCGAGTGCGGAAATGTGCCGGCGGATTCTTGCCCTCAACACAACCAATGAAGCGTCCGAATATCTCGACACGGTGGGACTGCGGGACCCGGTGTATGCCGAGGCGGCGTTTCGTGTCAAGAGCAAACTGGAGGCCATCTCGCACGCCCGCGTGGAAGTGATGTTTCTGGACGGAGAGCGGGGGCTTCTCGCACAGACGGACGGGGCGGAGGAACTGGTGAGAATCCTTTCGGAGGAGGAGAAAACAATTTATGGTTAATTTTGTCGGGGCCGGCCCGGGGGCGGTCGATCTGATAACGGTTCGGGGAAGAAAACTGATCGAGGAGGCCGACTGCATCATCTATGCCGGTTCTCTGGTCAATCCCGGGATTCTTGCGTGGAAAAAGGACACCTGTGAGGTGTATGACAGCAGCCGTATGAGTCTTCCGGAAGTCATTGCGCAGATCGAGAAAGCAGAACAGGACGGGAAAATGACCGTTCGTCTTCACACCGGCGATCCGTCGGTTTACGGAGCGATCCGGGAGCAGATGGATGCGCTGGATGAGCGTAAGATTCCGTATGCGGTCTGCCCGGGGGTCAGTTCATTCTGTGCGGCGGCCGCAGCGCTTCAGATGGAGTACACGCTGCCGGGAGTTTCTCAGAGTGTCATTATCACGCGGGGGGCGGGGAGAACGCCGGTGCCGGAGCGGGAGTCGGTGCGCAGTTTTGCCGCTCATCAGGCGGTGATGGTTCTTTTTCTGTCGAGCGGAATGGCCGGAAAGATGGCGGAAGAACTGATGGCCGGCGGATATCACGAAGATACACCGTGCGCGATGGTCTACCGTGCGTCCTGGCCGGATGAGAAGATCGTCCGCACGACCGTCGGAAAACTGGAACAGGCGGCATCGGAGGCCGGAATCACAAGACAGGCGCTCATTGTGGTCGGAGATGCAGTGGCGCAGAAAAATTACAATTTTTCAAAACTCTACGATCCGGCATTTACGACCGGATATCGCAAAGGGACATCATCATGAAAGCACAGATGATTTATTTTACCGAAAACGGAGGGAAATGCGCTGAACGGCTGCTCCGGGGACTGGACGGGATTCCGGAAAAACAGCGCCTGATCGGAGAACTCTCCGTGACCGGTTCCTCCGAACTGATTATGCCGCTGCGGAAATTTGTCGGCGACTGCTTTTACCGTTTTGACGCACTGATTTTTGTCGGGGCCGCGGGGATAGCGGTTCGCATGATCGCTCCTTATATCAGCAGTAAGGCGACGGATCCGGCGGTGATCGTCATCGATGAGACGGGGAAATATGTCATCCCGATTCTTTCGGGACATCTGGGCGGAGCCAATGCCGCCGCACAGGAAATGGCGGAAATCCTCGGAGCGGAAGCGGTTGTGACTACGGCAACGGATCTTCACCACGCGTTTGCGGTGGATGATTTTGCGAGAGAAAACCGGCTTACGGTGACTGATCTTACGGCGGCAAAAAAGATTGCTTCCGCGATTCTGTCCGGGGAGAAAGTCGGCTTTTTTACGGAGTGCTATATCGAGGGGGATTGTCCGGAGGAACTCTCGCCGGACGAGCCGGGCAGACTGAATATTGTGCTGGTGCGGAAGGCGGGCAGTCTTCGCGCGGCAAAAAACGATCAGATGCTGGTTCTGATTCCGCAGCGGGCGGTGCTCGGCATCGGCTGTAGGAGAGGAACGCCGAAAGAAGCCATTGCGGCAGCGGTGGAGTCGGTTCTAAAGACAACAGGCCTTTCCATCGATGAGATTGCGGAGATTGCCTCCATCGATCTCAAGAAGGACGAGGAGGGACTGCGGGAGTATGCGCAGGATGTCAAGAAACATCTCCGTTTTTACACGGCGGATGAACTGAATCAGGCACCGGACGGATTCTCCTATGAGCACTCGGACTTTGTACAGAAAACAACCGGGACGGACAATGTCTGCGAGCGGGCGGCGGTTCTTGCGGCGTTCGATGCGGATGAGAACCGCGGTGAAGTGAAACTTCTTGCGGGAAAAACCGCCCTGAACGGTGTGACGGTCTGTGCGGCGGGATTTTCCGTAAAGACGCCGCGGTTTTGAGGGGATGAAAATGGAGAAAAAACTTTATGTGGTGGGCATGGGCCCCGGTGGACATGACGATATGACATTTCGTGCGGACCGGGCACTTCGGAACTCGGAGGTGATTGCCGGTTACACGGTCTATGTTGATCTGATCCGGGCGGAGTATCCGCAGGCGGAAATTATCACGACGCCGATGCGAAAGGAACGGGAGCGCTGTGAAATGGCACTTGATGCCGCCGCAGACGGGAGAATCACTTCGATGATCTGCAGCGGGGATTCCGGGGTTTACGGCATGGCGTCCCTGATTCTGGAGATGGCAGGGAATTACCCGGAGGTCTCCATTGAGATTATTCCGGGTATTACCGCGGCACTCTCCGGCGGTGCGCTTCTGGGGGCACCTCTCGGTCATGATTTTGCGGTGATCAGCATGAGCGATGCCCTCACGCCGATGGAGACCATCGAGAATCGTCTGGCTGCGGCGGCAAAATCCGATATGGTGATCTGTCTCTACAATCCGGAGAGTCACAAGCGAAAAGGATATCTTCGCCATGCGTGTGAGATCATCGGACAGTACCGCTCACCGGATACCATCTGCGGAACGGCGTCCGAGATCGGCCGGGACGGGCAGGAGGCGCGAATTCTCACACTCGGGGAACTGAGCGGGACGGCGGTGGATATGTTCACCACGGTTTTCATCGGAAGCAGCAGGACGAAGAATCTTCGGGAACGGATGGTGACTCCGCGGGGATACCGCGGCCTGGAGGGGCAGACATGAAGCCGGAAATACTGATTTTTGGCGGCACGACCGAGGGACGCGAGATCGCGGAATTCTGCTCGCAGCATGAGATTCCGGCGTTTGTCAGTGTCTATTCCGGTTATGGAGCGGACATGATTGAGACGGACGAATGGTCTCCGGACACAGACGGGACGACGGTCCGCATTCTGGTCGGGCCGATGAAACGGGAAGAGATCGGACAGTTTCTGAAAGAGAAAGAAATCCGTCTGGTGATCGATGCAACGCATCCGTACGCGAAGAATGTGTCGGACAATATCCGATCCGCGGTGGCAGAGACCTCTGCGGAACTGATCCGCGTACTCCGGGATGCGGAGGAAGCCGGAGAATCGGACGAGGGGGATGAGAAATGCCGCCGCGGGAATATTTTCGTTGAGACTCCGGAAGAAGCCGCCGCGTATCTGACCGGGACAGAGGGGAATATCCTTTTGACGACGGGAAGCCGTGCGCTGTCTGTGTTCGCGGCAATTCCGGGTTCCTCCGAGCGGCTCTATGCGAGAGTTCTTCCAAGCGAGGAAGGCATCCGCACCTGTCAGGAAAACGGACTTCGGGGCAGGCATATCATTGCAATGCAGGGGCCGTTTACCGTGGAAATGAACAAGGCTCTTCTCAATCAGACCGGTGCGGAATATCTTGTGACCAAGGAGAGCGGAAAAAACGGCGGATATCGGGAAAAGCTTGAGGCGGCCGCGGCCTGCGGAGTGCAGGCGGTGATCATCGGCAGACCGAAGGAGGCCGGAATCGGGCTAACGCAGTGCCTCGAACTTCTCCGAAGGCGCTATTCGGTGCAGCACGTTGTGATCGCCGGAATCGGTCCGGGGAATACCGAGCATATGACGGCTGCCGTGATCGGTGCAATCCTTGCGGCCGACCGGGTCATCGGCGCTTCCCGAATGCTCGACTGTGCCCGGGAGGCGGTGCGCCGGTTTGAACCGGGAAAGCCGGATCGGAGAAACTATATTGCCGAATACCGCCCGACAGAAGTTCTCAGGAAGATCCGGGAAGCGGAGGGAAAGAATGTTCTGCTGCTGTTTTCCGGAAGTCTGGCATTTCACAGCGGAGCATGTGCCTGTGAAGCGCTTCTTGCGGAAAACGGAATCCGGTATTCGATTCTTCCCGGGATTTCAAGCGTGACGTATCTGTCTTCTCTTTTGGGCGAAGATCTTGCAGACGCGGTGCTCTCGTCCATGCACGGCGCATCGCGGTCGGCTGAGGAACTTCTGGATTCGCTGTTCAGCTCCGGGAAAGAACATTTCTGCATTCTGTCCGGAAAAGGAGATGACGCGCGTGAGCTTGCGGAGGCCCTGGTCCGGCGGGGATACGGAACTTCGAGGGTTGTTGTCGGAGAGAATCTGTCGCTGCAGAATGAGAAAATCACGGAGAGTACGGCGGAGGAACTCTGCAGTATGCCGGCAGACGCCCGGTTTTCCGCTCTTTCGGTGATTGCGGTATCGCTGAATAAAGCGAATGATAAGTGAAATGATTTAAACGGATGTATGCGGCGCAGGACCGTGTCCGGAGAAAGGCGGGAGGATGAGAACATGGAGATGACGCAGAAAAGGACGGGTGAGACAATCCCGCGGATTCTTCTGACCGCGCCGAAGAGCGGAAGCGGGAAGACCCTCATCACCTGCGGCATGATCGAGGTTTTCCGGCGCAGGGGCCGGAAACCGGCCGCCTTCAAATGCGGCCCGGATTATATTGATCCGATGTTTCACCGCTATGTGTCCGGCGTCGGCGGTGCCAATCTGGATTCGTTTTTTCTGGATGAAGCCGGTGTACGGCGAGTCCTCACGGAGACGGTTACGGAGACGGAAAGCGGCTCCTGCGTGATGGAGGGCGTCATGGGATATTACGACGGCGTCAGCGGAACGGAACTGACCGCCTCCACCTATGATATTGCCCGCATCACCCGGACACCGGCCATTCTGATTGTGGACG
This sequence comes from [Clostridium] aminophilum DSM 10710, assembly GCF_000711825.1. Taxonomy (GTDB): domain Bacteria; phylum Bacillota; class Clostridia; order Lachnospirales; family Lachnospiraceae; genus Clostridium_R; species Clostridium_R aminophilum. Next base: position 64,652 of record NZ_JONJ01000002.1, read on the forward strand.
CGAAAGGGGCTTCCCGGTCCCTTGTTCCGCTCATCTCCGGTTTTCTGCATTATCCGAAGGAGTCGGATGCCCCCGGACAGCGGGGGAGCGGCATCGCTGGTGTGATTCTGAACCGCACGACCGCGATGATGGCGAAGATTCTCGGGGAAATGATCCGGAACGAATGCGGAATTCCGGTGTTGGGTTTTCTCCCCGAGTCTGAGGACTGGAAGATGGAGAGCCGTCATCTGGGACTCTTTCTTCCTCATGAGATTTCGGATCTTCGGCGGAAGATCGGTCTTCTGGCCGATCAGATGGAGAAATCCTTTGACATGGATGCGATCTTTGCGCTGGCGGACGGATCGGAACCGGTCGAGACAGAAGCGATAGCGGAGAAGGAACAGACATACATTCCGGAAACCTCCCGAACCCGTGTGCGGATTGCGGCTGCGGTGGACGAGGCCTTCTGCTTTTATTATCAGGAGAACCGTCGTATGATGGAGAAAATGGGGGCGGAGATTGTTCCGTTCTCGCCGATTCACGACGCGAAGCTGCCGGAGGGGATCGCGGGGCTGATCCTCGAAGGCGGGTATCCGGAACTTTTTGCGAGGGAACTCTCGGAAAACCATGCGATGCTTGCACAGATCCGGGCAGTGTCGGAACAGTCCATGCCGATCCTTGCGGAGTGCGGCGGATTCATGTATCTCCATGAGGAAATGGAAGGCGCGGACGGGAACCGTTATCCGGCTGTCGGGGTCATCCGGGGAAGGACATTCCGGACGCCGAAACTCGGGCGGTTCGGTTACATTTCCCTTGCGGGACCCCATTCAGACAAAATCCGTGGGCATGAGTATCATTACTGGGACAGCACTGACTGCGGCGGGGACTGGACGGCGGTTAAGCCGAACGGAAGAAGCTGGAACTGCATCCATGACCGTGACGGAATGATTGCGGGTTTTCCGCATTTCTATTATCCGTCGGATCCCGACTTTGTGGAACAATGGCTCGCGATGTGCAGAAACTGGAGAAATACGGATGAGAGATGAATGGTTTATTCGCGGAAATGTGCCGATGACGAAAGAAGAAGTGCGGGCAGTCTCCATCGCAAAGCTGGAGATCGGAAGCAGACAGGACGACGGGAAAAGCATCGCGAACAGCATCGGAAACAGCATCGGAAACAGCATCGGGAACAGCATCGGAAACGGCACCGGGAAAAACACCGGAAAAGGCACCGGCGGCATTCTGTTTGACATTGGAGCCGGAACCGGTTCGGTGTCTGTGGAAGCGGCAGTGACTTATCCGGAACTGAGAATTGTCGCCTTTGAAAAAAAGGATGAGGCAATTTCACTGATCCGGCAGAATGCGGAAAAGGCAGGCGCGGAAGACCGGGTGGAGATCGTTCCGGGAAATCTTCCGGAATCGCTGGAGCAGTATGTAACCCGGCATCCGGAGATGGTTCCGGACTATGTCTTTATCGGCGGCGCGACGGCAAATACTGCGAGGATTCTCGATCTTCTGCGCATCCCGGAGAGTGGGACCCGCGTTGTGATCAACGTGATTGCGCTGGAATCGATTCAGGAAGTGCTCTCGGCACTCCGCGACCGGAAGATAGAGCCGGAGATATCGCAGATTTCGGTCTCCCGGGCGGAAAAGGCAGGGGGCTTTCACCTGATGAAAGGGCTGAATCCCGTGACGGTGATCAGCTTCGGCGGGAAATGCATATAAAAAAATCATTGCAATCAATACGGGGCGGCATAAAACAGTGCGGTTTAAACAGCCCGGCTTAACCAGTGCGGCATAAACCAGTGCGGCATAGCCAATGCGGCATAGAACAGTGCGGCATAAAACAGTGCGGCATAAACCAGTATGGCATAAACAGTGCGGTTTAAACAGCGCGGCTTAAAACAGTATGGCATAACGGTTCGCGCGGTGTGCATAAAAACAGCAGAGAGTATTAGAAACGGAAAGTACATTGGATATACGAATGATTGGAAATCTTTCGGAGCGGATCGCCGACTGGCGGTTCTGCTCTTCGGATGAGCTGAACATAAATTATAAAGAACGAATCAGCCGCATCCGCCCGGCGGATCGCAAGGCCGGTGACGCGGCCCGGCGCCGGTGGCAGAGCATCGCGAAGCCGCTTGGAAGTCTGGGGCTTTTGGAAGAAGATATTGCGCGGATGGCACAGATCACGGGGGATCCCGATGTCCGGATGGACCGGAGTGCGCTCTTTATTTTCTGCGCGGATAACGGTGTGGTCAAAGAAGGCGTGACCCAGACGGGACAGGATGTGACGGCGAGCGTGACGGAGGTCATCGGACGGGACGGGAGCTGTTCTGCGCACATGAGCCGGGTAAACGGAACCGAAGTGTATGCTGTGGATCTCGGCGTTGCCTCCGCGATGAATCCGGAAGTCTACCGTACGGTTGCGGAACGCAGGATCCGACGGGGAACGTCGGATTTTCTCGAGGGACCGGCGATGACGGAGGATGAAGCGCGGATGGCGGTTCTGACCGGGATAGACTGCGCCCGCGCCGCAAAAGAAGCGGGGATGGACATAATCCTCGGCGGTGAGATGGGAATCGGCAACACGACAACGGGAAGCGCCGTTGCCTGTGCGCTATTGGATGCGGATCCGGGAGAGATCACAGGAAAAGGAGCCGGTTTTACCGATGAGGGACTCCGGCATAAGATCGATGTGGTCGGAAAAGGTGTCGCGCTTCACCGGAAGATCTACGAAAAGAACGGAGAAAAGGATGCACTGCAGGTTCTCCGCTGTGTCGGCGGATTTGATATTGCTGCGCTCTGTGGACTGTATCTCGGCGCCGCGATCTACCGCATCCCGGCGGTAATCGACGGATTTATCGCCTCGGCGGCTGCCCTCGCGGCTGTCTCGATCGCACCGGACACGCGGGAATTTCTGCTCGCCTCCCATATGTCGGGCGAGGGCGGAATGAAACGGATCATGGAAAAGCTGGACCTTGTTCCGCCGATCAGCGCGGGACTTCATCTCGGGGAGGGAACGGGAGCACTCATGCTGCTGCCTCTGCTTCGGATGACACTGGCGGTTTACCGCAACATGATGACATTTGACGGGATGGGAATTGACGCCTATCGCCCCCTGTAAGGAGAATTGCATGCTGCATCTTGTGACCGGCGGAAGTGGAAGCGGAAAATCCGCCTATGCCGAAAACTGCTGTCTGAAATATGGGGGCCCCTGTCTTTATCTTGCGACGATGAAGATCTGGGACGAGGAAGACCGGAAACGCGTGGAAAAGCACCGGGCGATGCGTGAGGGAAAAGGATTCGATACGTGTGAATGTCCGGTGGATCTTGAGAAGCTGGACATTCCGGAGCACTTCCGGAGCGGAACCGTTCTTCTGGAATGCATGTCCAATCTTCTGGTCAATGAACTCTGGCGGGAGGATATTCCGGACGCTTCCGCTGGAAGCATGGACGAAACTGCGCTGGAAAAACATCCGGAAACAGGCTTTGCAACGGACCGGCAGGCAGTGAACGGGAAAAAGAAAGACGGACAGACGGGAGACGGAGAACACATTGCCGGAAACGCCGCGCGGGATCACGATACGGAAGTGCGGATTCTTCGCGGCATCCGGCATCTCGCCGATTCCTGCCGTCATCTTGTGATCGTCACGGATGAGATTTTTTCGGACGGAATCCGGTATGACGAAGAGTCCATGCGGTATCTCCGGGTCCTGGCGGCGTTAAACCGGGACATTGCGGAACAGGCGGATGCCGTCACGGAAGTCGTCTTCGGAATTCCGGTTCCGGTGAAAGGGAAGAACGGGAGAAAAGAATATGTTTGACAGCCTGAAGATTGCATTTTCCATGTATTCTGCCATTCCGGTGCCGGGAACCGCATGGGAGGAAAAGCCGATGCGTTACGCCATGTGCTGGTTTCCGCTGATCGGTGCGGCGGAAGGCGCGGTATTATATCTAACGCATTTTGCACTGCGTCGGATCGGTGCGGGGGAGATCGTTGCGGCGGCAGCCGGCACGGCCGTCCCGCTTCTTGTCACCGGCGGAATTCATCTGGACGGATATCTGGATACCTCCGATGCGCTTCACTCGTGGGAGAATGCGGAGCGCAAACTGAAAATTCTGAAGGATCCGCATGTCGGCGCGTTTGCGGTCATTCGCTGCGCCTGGTACATGATCCTTTATCTCGGGGCCATGGCCGCCGTCATGACCGCCGGACCGAATGCCGTTCTCATGATGGGCGGAGTGTATGTGCTGGAGCGGGCGCTGAGCGGAAGTTCTGTGGTGCTGTTTCCAAAGGCGAAACAAGACGGGCTTGCGGTGACGTTCAGCCGGTCCTCCGCCGACCGGGCGGTGACGGCGGCCTCGGCATTCTGGGCGATGGCGGCGATGGTCTGGATCGTCTTTTGGGGGAAGCAGACCGGAGCGATTCTGGGCGCCGGATGTCTCTTTTCCTACGGCCTGTATTACCGGACGGCGATGAAGGAGTTCCACGGGATGACCGGGGATCTGGCGGGATGGTTTCTGCAGCGGTGCGAGCTGACGGGGGCATGGATCATTGCGCTTGCCGCGATGCTGAAAATATGAACGGAGCCCGGGACCGGAGAACGGGATGAATGAACGGGATGAAAGAACGGGATGAAAGAACGGGACCGGCAGGTATGCCGGGAAACGGTAACCGGAAATGAAGTTGTGACAGGAGTTTTTCAATGAGAATAGACCGCTATCTGAGTGAGATGGGCGCGGGCACGCGGAGCGAACTGAAAAAAATGATCCGAAAAGGACAGGTTTCGGTGGACGGAGAGATGGTAAGAGATCCGGGATATTCCGTGGAACCGGGACAGAAGGTTCTGTGTGCCGGAGTTCCGATCGAATATGAGACGAAAGTATACTATCTGATGAATAAGCCGGCCGGCGTGATCACTGCGACGGAGGACCGGCATCAGAAAACGGTGCTTGATCTGATCGGCGAGCGGACGAGAAAGGATCTGTTTCCGGTGGGGAGACTGGACCGGGATACCACGGGGCTTCTGCTGATCACGAATGACGGAGAGCTGGGGCATCGGCTGCTCAGTCCCAAAAAACATGTGGACAAGCGCTATCGTGCGCTGGTGAGAGGAGAGGTGACCGGTGAGGATGTCCGGAAGTTTGCGGAAGGTCTTCATGTGGATGAGGAACTGACTGCTCTGCCGGCAGCGCTCGAGATTTTAGAGATCCGGTCGGAAGGAGAAGAAAAACGCTCTGTTGTGGAGGTGGTCATCCGGGAGGGCAAATTCCATCAGATCAAGCGGATGTTCGGGGCAGTCGGAAAGGAAGTCCTCGAATTAAAACGCCTGACGATGGGGCCGCTCCGGCTGGATCCGGATCTTGAGGAGGGTCAGTGGAGAAGGCTGACCGAAAAAGAGCAGAAAGAACTTCGCGAAATTACCGGAATGGGATGACATTTCAACGGCATTGTATTACAATTAAGAAACGTGTGTTCATCTATGATTTTATGACAAAGTCACAGGCGGATTTCGGCTTCCACGTCCCCTCACTCCCGAGGGGAGCCTGCGAACTTTGCGCGCCGCCGCTGGTCACCGCAGGGTGACGCCGTAGAAGGCGGATCACTTAACGAAATCGCGTGCTGCGGCTTTTTTTTCCGGGCTTAGTGGATTTGTCGGTGAACGGCGCGCGTATCCCGCGGAGCGTTTTGTTTCATGGGAAGTGCGAAGCATTTTCTATGAAATAAACAGATAACAACGAAAAACAGAGAATCGAGGAGTCATCTTCATGGAATATGAGATTGGTTTCCGGATCGGTGGTGAACCGAAATCCGATGGATTTGGAGAGGAAACGGAATCGGAATACGGTGCGGCGGCAAATGCCGGTGCGCCGAGAGATATCAATGTTCCGGCATTTATGCGGAGTCTGAGAAATATGCGCAGGAACGAAATGATCCAGTGTCCGTTCTGCACCGGCGGAAACGTGTCTTTTTTTGGACAGGACGGTTCCTCCGATGTGTTCAGCTGTGACCGGTGTGAGACCAGAGTTGAAATCCGCGCCGGCGCACATTTTGTGTTCGGATGACGGGGAAGAGAGGCGTGCTGTATGGCGTGAGCGTGGGGCCGGGTGATCCGGAGCTGATGACGCTTCGCGCGGTGCGCACGCTGGAAGCCTGCGATGTCATCGCGGCACCGGAGACAAAAGGCGGATCCCATGCGGCACTGGATATTGCGAGACGTGCAGTCTGTCTGGAACGGAAAGAGATCCGGATGCTCTCCTTTACCATGAGCCGTGATCCGGAGATCCTTGTAAAGTCCCATGAGAAGCAGGCGGAAATCCTGATCGGGATTTTGGAACAGGGGAAAAATGTCGCCATGCTGAATCTTGGCGATGCGAGCCTCTACGGCACCTGGGAATATATCCGGGATATTGCAGAACACAGAGGATTTGAGACGAAGACCATCCCGGGCGTGACCAGTTTCAGCGCATCTGCCGCGGCACTTAACGTCAGTCTGACCAGCGGAGCGGATCCGCTCATCATTCTTCCGGCGTCTCATCCGGACATCACGCAAAAATATCTAAAACTGCCCGGAGCAAAGGTTCTCATGAAGTCAGGAAGAAACCTTGCAGCGATCAGGGAAATGATCGAGGAGGCCGGGCTGACCGATCGTGCGCAGATGGCGGTGAACTGTGGAATGCCGGATGAAAAGCTGTTTCACAGTCTTCGTGATGCGGGCGATGAGGAGGGGTATTTTTCCACGATTCTTGTGAAGTAAAATTACGAGTTCCGGAAAGACCTCGTCAGGCAGATTTCTGAAGTATGCGAAAAGGTTGAAGAGATCTCGTCAGACAGATTCCTGTAGTATGCGAAAAGGTTGAAGAGACCTCGTCAGACAGATTACCGTAGTATGCGCAAAGGTTGAAAAGTTCTCGCCAGGTGCTGCGCGAGTCAGAAAAAAGAAAACAAATGAGCAAAACATACATTGCGATCGATCTCAAGTCATTTTATGCGTCGGCAGAGTGTGTCAGCAGAGGGATGGATCCTCTGGATACGAATCTGGTTGTGGCAGATGCCTCACGGACCGAGAAGACGATCTGCCTTGCGGTCTCGCCATCCCTGAAACGGTACGGTATTTCGGGGAGAGCGAGACTTTTTGAGGTTGTTCAGAAGATGAAGGAGGTCAACGCGGCGCGCGAAAAAAAACGCGGCATGGTGAAAGAAACCGGTGTTTCGGTTTCCGCAAGAGCACTTGACGCGGATCCTGCGCTGGCCGCCGACTACATTGCGGCTCCGCCGCGGATGTCCTACTACATGCAGGTGAGCAGTGACATTTACCGGATTTATCTGAATTATGCCGCGCCGGAAGACATTCACATCTATTCCGTCGACGAGGTTTTCATCGACGTCACCAATTACCTTCGCACTTACGGACTTACGGCGAGAGAACTGGTCCGGAGGATCATCAGCGATGTGCTTGCGAAAACCGGAATTACCGCGACCGCCGGGATTGCCCCGAATCTCTATCTGTGCAAAGCGGCGATGGATATCGTGGCGAAACATATTCCGGCGGACCGGGACGGGGTACGGATTGCGGAACTCGATGAGCGATCCTACCGGAAACTTCTCTGGAATCACCGTCCGCTGACCGATTTCTGGCGGGTTGGCCGCGGAATCGCCCGAAAACTGGAGCATTACGGAATGTACACCATGGGGGATGTGGCCCGGATGTCACTTCAGAATGAGGATCTTCTGTTTAAACTTTTCGGCGTCAATGCGGAACTGCTGATCGACCACGCCTGGGGACTGGAGAGCTGCACGATGGCCGATATCAAGGGGTACCGGACGGAGGAGAAGAGTTTCTCGTCCGGTCAGGTTCTGCAGAACCCGTACACGAAAGAGAAGGGCCGTATCATTATCCGGGAAATGGCGGAGGCTCTGAGCCTTCAGCTGGTGGATAAAAAACTCCTCACGGATCTGGTCGGCGTATATGTCGGCTATGAGGCCCTGGAAAAAAACGGCAAACGAAGATATGCGGCTGATCTTCCGGAGGATGGATGTCATGTTGTCGATCATTACGGAAGGGTAACGCCGAAACCGGCTGCCGGATCCATGACACTTCCGCGAAGGACCAACAGCACAAAGGAGATTACCGAAGCCATGCTCAGCCTGTTCGACGGGCTGGCGGATCCGAATCTGCTGGAGCGGCGGTATACGCTGACGGTCGGACGGCTGATTCCCGAGGAAAAAGACCGGGAGGAACAGGAAAATTCGTTTGAACAGCTGGATATGTTCACGGATTATGAGGCGCGGGAGAAGGAACAGCAGAAAGAAGCCGCTGAGCGGCAAAAGGAGCGGAAGGTGCAGGAAGCCATGCTGGAGATCCGGAAGAAATTCGGAGCGACGGCACTGGTAAAAGGAACCGATCTTCAGGAAGGCGCTACCGGCATCGAGCGCGGCCGTCAGATCGGCGGACACAAGGCATAAAACGTAAGCCGCGAAACAGCGGATTATGATGAAAGGAGGGAGCGGGATGCGCGAAGCGGAAGATCTTTATGCGGATATCATCGAATATGACTACAAAGGTCCGGCGCATCACCGCCGTATGTCTCCAAACAAGCGGGCGGCACAGTTTATTCCGTTTGCTGCCCTGACCGGATTCGGGGACGCGACGGACGAGACAGCCCGTCTCACCGAGCGAAAGCGCATTCTCACCGAGAGCAGAAGAGAAGAACTGGACAAAAAGATTGCGGCGTGTATCTCACCGGAGGCGGCAGGGCAGGCGCGGACGGTGGAAATCACCTATTTTCTGGCCGATCTTCGCAAAGACGGCGGGACTTACGTGACCTGCACGGGAAGAATCCGGAAGACGGATCCCTATTCGCGGACGCTGGTGATGGAGGACGGAACCTGTATTCCGGCGGAAGATGTCTGGGACATCCGTATGGAATGAACGGTGGGAACATGCGGGAATGTTTTTGGGAGAACGCAGGATCGGCCCCGGGAGATACAGGAAAGGTCTTCGTGGAATTGCAGAAAGAAAGCAGAAATTAATACATGAAAATATTTAATTTTTGCGAACATAAAATTCAGAAATGTGATATAATATCACCTTTGGTAATGATTATCATATCTGCGGTAAATGGAATCAACGGTATGAATAATTTTATTCATTTGACAGTTGACAAAGATTGATTATAAAACGATAATAAAATACAGTAAATCGGAAATATTTAAGATTTCACTGCAGCAGGGTAGTCATTTGCCGGAATGTATAAGAATACAGAAAAGAAGAGGTAGTATTATATGACTTTATTGACGTATCAGGTATTTAAGACGGTATCTGAGATGGGAAGCTTTCACAAAGCGGCAAGCGTTTTGGGCCTGACTCCATCCGCCATCAGCCATGCGATTTCCTCGATGGAAAATGAGCTCGGTTTCAGTGTTCTGACCCGTAACAAGGCCGGTGTTACACTGACCAACTACGGCGAGCACATTCTTCCGTATGTCAATGCGGTTTTAAACAGCGATGAGAGCCTTAAGCAGGTGGTTGCCGAATTCAAGGGACTGAAACAGGGAACCGTAAAGATCGGCTGTTTTTCCAGTGCCTGCACCAGCTGGATGCCGGACATCATCAATTCGTTTACAGAGATTTACCCGGCAATCCGGATTGAAGTGTTCCAGGGAACCTATGATGATGTGATCTACTGGATCAAGAACGGTGTGGTTGACTTCGGATTTCTCTCCCAGTCGAGCAGCGGTGATCTGAACTTTGAACCGATCTACCGCGATCCGCTTCTGTGCATCACACCGGCGAATTTTGAGAAAGAAGAAGGCACGGAGATGACGGCGGAGGAGATGTCAAAATCCCAGTTCGTTGTTCAGCGGGAATCCACCGATGCCGATATTGCAAATTACATGAAATCCGTCAATCTCGATCCGCAGTCCAATTATCATGTGGTGGACGACCTGTCGACGATCGCGATGGTAGCGCACGGCTTCGGCATCTGCATCATGCCGGAACTGGTCATGCACGACATCACCTATGAAGTAAAGCGTTATCCGATTGCGGATGCAGAGCGAATGATCGGTCTGTCCTGCCTGAACCCGCAGTTCATGGCACCGGCCGTCCGCACGCTGTACCAGCATATCAAGGAGAATTATTCCAACCTCTGACGGATTATTCCATTTTCCAGAATATTCAACAAGAAAGTCCGCAGACTTCCAACCATTCCGGCGGGGAGTTTGCGGACTTTGTGCGCTGTCTCTGTTCACCTGTAATCAGAAAGTGTGCGTTGTCACGCCGTTGCCGGCTTCCAGCGCGTAATCCAGGCGGTCCATCATATCGTACATGGCGCTTCCGCGGTCGGTCATGGATGGCGTGTACATCAGGGAAATGCTGTCCTCAGCCTCGTGAAGTTCGCTCAGCGGGATCATCGGCGTGTGGATTTTGCTGATGACCTGCTGGATCTGGAGTTTTTTGCTGTAGGTGATCTCAAGAAGCATCATGTCGTCGACGGACGGCTGATAGCAGCAGCGGATGGTACCGTTGGTTCCGTCAATGCCGGAGAAGGAATCCAGAATCTCGTCAAAGATCTCCTGCGGATCGGCGTCCTTTTTGTTCAGGACGGCAGCCGGGTTCTCGACATAGATCGTGTAATGGGACGCCTGATCGAGATGATAGAGACCGTACTTGATCAGATTGATCAGAGAGCTCGCATATCCCTCCGGCATGGTCATCTGAACGTACTCGTTCAGCTCTTCGATCACATTTTCCGGAAGGTTAAAACGGATATTTGTCATGAAATTGCACCTCACTGCTGTAAATTCGATAATCCGATTATAGCATGGGAAGTCACTCTTCACAATGCGGCGGAATTCTCCGGCATTTGTCGTGAAGGATCGCCGTCCCGGTTCCGTTTTGCCCCGGTTTTGTGCTATACTGTGTTCAGCAATGCCCACAGGCGGAGGCTTCGGAAGAAACCGCCGTCGGGCGGAAGAAGCGGCTGCTGCGGCGGAAACTGCCGTCGGGCAGGCGGAAGCAGCGAGTGCAGAAGCAACAGGAAACAGGAACCGGAAAACGGATGGAAGAATGAAAGAAGGAAAACATGAGGGCATCAAACGGGAAAATCCTGGTATTTAATATGAATCCCCTTCGGGCAGCATCGATTTATAACATCTGCCGCGAAATCGGCGTTCCGCTGATCCCGGTAGACTCGAAATACATTGGGATTCCGCTTGGAACGATCGCCATGGCAGCGGGGCCGGACGGGACACTCGACGCGGAAATGCTGGAAAAAGCAGGGAGGACGGGAAGCGGCAGAACCGCGCCGAACGGAATCCGGGGGGAAATGCTGTTATTCTGCGGGATGACTTCGGATGAGGTTGACCGTTTTCTGGAAGCATCGAGGAGACTCGGCGTTCCGGGAGTGGATCTCAAAGCTGTTTTGACCGGGACCAATGCCGCATGGAGTGCGGAAAAGCTTTATCGCGAGATCGCTGAGGAACACCGCAGAATGCACGGTTTGAAATCGTAATGGCGGAACGGCAGGTATGAAAAGAAATAATGACAAGCGATTGATTGCACAGATATTTATACAATATTCCGGTATTGAAAAAACATTTGTCAGATATAATCACAAAATACATCGAACGAAATGTCTTTTTATTGCACATTTTACAAATGGATTTTTCAGGAATTATTCGGTAAGATACTGTCATATTTGTGGGGAATGGTCGAAAGACCTTGAAGTTTGATCTCAGGGAGGGGAACGAGATGGAATTTTCAATCCGCGATATCAGCAGTGTTCAGGATTTTGCTGATCTGATCGACAGTTGCAGTCATGATGTTTATGTTGAGTCTGTCAGCGGCGACCGTCTGAATCTGAAGAGTACGCTCACCAGATTCGCGTTTATGACCAAGCTCGCAAGCGGTCAGAGAAACAGCGATTTCCGGCTTTTTTTCTCTAATACGGACGATGAGAAGAAGGTACGCAGTTACATGAGTACGGTTTAAACGGTCCGGGAGGAACAGAATATTGGAACACATCGGCAGCTTCCGGGAGGGGCTGCCTTTTATGTTTCATAGGAAATTTCTCCGAAATTCCCTATGAAACATAAACGCTCCGCGAGGATATTTCCAGATAAATGTTGAACTTTGAAAAATCTCCCGATGCCTATATAATAATCGTGACATGGAAAGAGAAAACGCTATCAGAATCATGACCTGAAAGACGAAAAAGGAGATAACGTATGAATACACCAATCGAAACAAAAGAGCGCCGCGACATGGATCCGGCATATACCTGGGATCTCTCGACACTGTATCACAGTGATGATGAATGGAAGGAGGATCTGGAGAAACTCGGAGAACTGACTGACCGGGCGGCGGCATTTTCCGGAAAACTGACCGACGCGGCGACGATCCGCGCGTTTATGGATGCGGAGACCGCGATGGAGCAGAAGATCGCGGATCTCTACACCTATGCCATGCTTCGCCTCTCGGAAGATACGAGAGACGCGAAAGCGCAGGAGATGATGAGCATCGCCGAGTCCCGTTACACGGCGGCGGTGAGCCGGGTCAGCTTTGCAAGCCCGGAGATTCTTTCTCTTCCGGAAGAGACGCTCCGCGAAGTGACCGGAGCGGAAGAGACAAAGCCGTATCATTTCAATCTCGAAAAGCTTCTGGAACGGAAACCCCACGTCCTCAGCTCGGCGGAAGAAAAACTTCTGGCAAGCTTCGGCGAAGTTCTGAATGCACCGGAGCGGATTGCCGAGAATCTTCAGGATGCGGATATGACCTTTGAGGATGCGGCGGACTCGAAGGGAGAAATGCACGAAGTGACGCAGGCCAATTACATCCTTCTGCAGCAGTCGCCGGACCGGACGCTGCGCGAAAATGCCTTCCGCAGTTTTTATAAAGGGTTCAGGGGACACATCAATACCTTTACGGCGGCTTATGCCGGCTGCGTGAAAGGGGCGGCAGCGGAGGCTGCGGCCCGGCATTATGAGTCGAGCCGTGCCATGTCCATGGCGGATGAACATATCCCGACGGAGGTATACGACAATCTGACGGAGAGCGTGCGGAAGTTTATGCCGGCGATGTACCGCTATGTAAAACTCAGGAAGCGGATTCTCGGCCTGGACGAGCTTCATTACTATGATGTGTATACACCGCTTTCCAAAGGAAGCACGAAGACCTGGACCTATGCGGAAGCCTGCGATACGATTCTCGAGGCGTTAAAGCCGCTGGGATCCGATTACACGGATCGGGTGAAAAAGGCATTTGCCGATCGCTGGATCGACGTCTATCCGAACAAGGGGAAGCGCGGCGGCGCATTTTCCAGCGGAACCTATCGATCCAATCCGTTTATCCTCACCAGCTTTACCGGAAACTACGACAGCGTGACCACGGTGGCGCACGAGATGGGACACTCCATGCATACCTGGCTTTCGAACCACACACAGCCGGCGCAGTATGCGGATTACACGCTGTTCGTGGCGGAAGTGGCGTCCACGGTCAATGAAAATCTTCTGGTGGAGCATCTTCTGGGGAAGACGACGGATCCGGCGGAGCGTCTCGCCCTTCTCAATCAGTATCTGGAAGGATTCAAGGGAACGGTTTACCGCCAGACGATGTTTGCGGAATTTGAGCGCGCGGCGCATGAGATGGCGGAGCGCGGTGAAGGGATCACGGCGGAGTCGCTGAACCGCGTCTACAAAAAACTGGTGGAGGATTATTTCGGACCGGAACTGGTCATGGACGATGAGGTACAGTATGAGTGGGCGAGAATCCCGCATTTCTACCGTCCGTTCTATGTTTATAAATATGCGACCAGCTATTCCGCCGCGATTGCGATCTCCGAGGCGATTCTGACATCGGGCGAGGCGGCATCGAAACCGTATCTGGAGTTCCTCTCCATGGGAGGAAGCAAATATCCGCTGGATGAGCTTGCCCACGGCGGCGTGGATCTGAGAACGGCGGCGCCGATCGAGAGCGCGCTCCGGAAATTCGAGAGGATTCTCGACGAGGCGGAGAAAGCGGCGGCTGAGCTTGGTCTGTGAAGGGAGCCATCCTGCCAAAAGGTTACGATTTGATGGAACAGAGGTTTTATGGAGCATTTTATTGAATTTTGCAGGAAGGAGGCCGTGACGCTGATCGCCGGCCTCCTGGCTTTTGCGTCCTGTTTTGTGATTCCGCCGTCTGCGGAATATATGGGTTATATCAACTGGAGCGTTCTCGCTCTTTTATTTTGTCTGATGACGGTCTCGGCGGGGCTTCGGGCGGCCGGGGCTTTTGACTGGCTGTGCGGAAAACTCCTCGGAGTCTGCCGCACCGAACTCGGGACAGAGCTTTCCCTGGAAATACTCTGTTTCTTTCTGGCCATGCTTCTCACAAATGATGTGACGCTGGTCACGGTGGTCCCGTTCACGCTTCTCGTATGGAGGAAAATGAAGGCGACGGCGGGAAGTCTCATTCGCACGCTGGTGATGGAGACGGTGGCGGCAAACCTTGGCAGTATGCTGACACCCTTCGGCAATCCCCAGAATCTGTATCTGTATTCCGCATACGGCTTTTCAATTGGGGATTTCCTGACCACAATGTTTCCCTATGCCGCCGCATCGTTTGTACTGATCTTTGCCGCAACAGTCGGAATGGCGAAGCGGGAGAAAGAACAGAACCCGCCTGTGCCGGAGAAAATGCCGGCTTCTTCCCGAAAAAACAACTGGAAGGAAGATGCCGCGGCTCCGATGGATCACCGGAGAATCGCGCTCTACGCAGCGCTTTTTGCCTTTGCGGTCCTCTCGGTTCTTCATGTGGTTTCCACGCCGGTGATGTTTGCGGTGATCACGCTGTCGGTTCTTTTTTCCGACCGCTCGCTCTTCCGGACCGTGGATTATTCACTTCTTCTCACCTTTGTCTTTTTCTTTGTCTTTATCGGCAATATCGGAAAGGTGCCGTCTTTCTCGGCATGGCTTTCCGGCGTGATGCAGGGGCGGGAGCTGATCTGCGCGATTCTCGCAAGTCAGATCATCAGCAATGTTCCGGCAGCGCTTCTCCTGTCCGGATTTACCGCAGATGGCACGAGTCTTCTCATCGGCACCAATCTCGGCGGTCTCGGAACGCTGATCGCGTCGATGGCAAGCCTGATCACCTATAAGCTGTACGCGGCGGAGCCGGACGCTGAGACCGGACGCTATTTTGCGCTCTTCACCGGGATCAATGTGATTTTTCTCGTGATTCTGACCGCTTTTACTCTTTTTCTGAAGTGAGATGACCATCGGGAGCGCGCGGAAATCCGTTTGCGGACGTGATCGATCGCAAACATTTCTTTATTGTTTTGATTTTCTTTATGAAGTCAACACCGGAAGTTCACATTTTCCTGTTATCCTTACGCTGTATCAAAACTGCCGGAGGCGGAAATCGGAACCGCGAAAAGAGCGGAACCCACCGCTTCCGGCGGTTTGTATGTCCGCAGAAATGAAGCTGCGGGCGAATCCTTTGAAGGAACGGAGGACAGCGATGGAAAGCGGGACAAGTATATACGGAGAGTGTGGTGAGTTTCTTCCGCTTGTCGAGAGCGATCTGAGGACAAAAATTGAACAATATGACGCGGAAGAAAAAAGAACGGGCGGATCGAAGATCATAGAGCATCTGAGTTCCCGGATAAAAAGCGAGGAGAGTATGCGGGAAAAATGTATCCGAAAGGGACTTCCCGCGACTCCGGAGAGTGCGCTCCGGTTGATTCACGATGCCGTCGGGGTCCGGATCATCTGCGGGTTTATCGAGGACATTTATGTCAATGTCCGGCATATCCGGAGGATCCCCGGCTGGACGGTGGTGGAAGAAAAAGACTATATCACGAATGTGAAACCAAACGGTTATCGGAGTTATCACATGATCATTCGAATGGAGGAGCCGTTTCCGGATCCGGAAGGAAATCTGCCGGGCGTCTACTATGCCGAGATCCAGCTGCGGACCATCGCCATGGACTCCTGGGCAAGTCTGGAACATCAGATGAAATATAAGAAGAGTATCACAAATTCGGGGATGATCACGGCGGAACTCAAGCGCTGTGCGGACGAACTGGCCGGCTGTGATCTGTCGATGCAGACGATCCGCAGTCTCATCCGGGAAAATGATGACGGTCTGGAGGAGAAACGATGAAACTTCTGCTTGCGGAGGACGAAAAGGAGATGGCCAGAGCGCTGACGGCGATTCTGGAACATTCCGGATATGAAGTGGATGCGGTCTCTGACGGGGAGGCGGCGGTAAAGAAAGCGGCGGAGGAAGCCTATGACGGCATGATCTTCGATATCATGATGCCGAAAAAGGACGGGATCGAGGCACTCCGGGAGATCCGTGCCGCCGGTGATGTCACACCGGTCATCATGCTGACGGCCAAGACCGAGATCCGGGACCGGATTACCGGGCTTGATGCCGGTGCGGACGATTATCTGACGAAACCGTTTGCGATGGGGGAACTGCTCGCACGGCTCCGGTCCATGACAAGAAGAAACAGCACGTTTGCGCCAAAAACGCTGACGTTCGGCTGCATTTCCCTGGACATGGCCGAACAGGAACTGACCGGAAAAAGTTCGGTTCGCCTGGCGGGAAAGGAGTCAAAACTCATGGAGTTTCTTCTGCAGAATCCCGATAAAAACCTGTCTACGGCGGATATTTTTCGCCGGGTATGGGGAGACGAACCGGCGGCAGATCCGGGGATTGTGTGGATGTATGTGTCTTATCTCCGGCAGAAACTTCAGGCGATTTCGGCAGATGTGGAGATCAGCGGTGAGGAGGGCGGAAACTTTTGCCTCCGCAAAAAATCATGAATCCGCGGTCGCTTTCCCGGAGGATGCGGGTCCGGTTTGTCGGACTTGCAACCTGGGCTGTGGTGGTTCTTCTGGTGCTGGTGCTCGGCGCGGTCAATTTTTTCAATACGTACCGGGCTGACAGGGAAATTCACGCGGTTCTGGATGTGATCCTGGACAATGACGGAATCCTCCCGTCCGGTATCCGGTTCGGCGAGAATTCGGTTCTGGATGCCGAGCCGGAGCAGCCGTTTCAGACAAGATATTTCTTCGTATCCTATGACAGGGAAGGCAGCATCGAGAGTCTCCGGATGGATCACATTGCGGCCGTGAGCGAAGAAAATGCGCTGGAGTACGGGGAACTGATCCGGACCGGAACCAAGGACTCCGGCATCATCCGGCGGGGCCATGCGTATTACGCCTACCGGAAGACTGTGACGGATGACGGCAGGACATTGATCGCGGTTCTGGACAGTACGCGGACATTTTCTTCCCTTCGGATTTTTCAGTCGTCATCTCTTGCGTTCGGCATTCTCTGTACCGTACTCTATGTTTTAATCCTGACACTTCTGTCCGGGCGGGTGATCGCTCCGTTCATCCGGAACATGGAAAACCAGCGGCAGTTTATCACCAATGCAGGGCATGAGCTGAAGACCCCGCTTGCGATTATCTCCGCCAATACGGAGGTGATTGAGATGATGAACGGAAAATCGGAGTGGACGGACAGTATCCACGCGCAGATAAAACGTCTGTCGGGACTGGTCGGTGATCTGATCACTCTTGCAAAGGTCGGTGAGCAGCAGGATATCGTCCTGACGGAAGTGGATTTTTCCGGCGCAGCGGCGGACGCGGTTGCGGCCTTTGGCCCGCTCGCGGCGAAAGAAGAAAAGAAGCTGCTGTCGGAAATAGCGCCGGATGTCACCGTGATGGCGGAGGAAAAAACACTTCGGGAGCTGATCAGCATTCTTTTGGACAATGCGGTGAAATACTGCGATGACGGAGGCGACATTCTGCTCCGGCTTTCCCGGACAAAGAGGAAAAAAGGAGCGGTTCTGGAAGTGTCAAATCCGTATGCCGACGGTGCGCATACGGACTACAGCCGCTTTTTTGAGCGATTTTACCGGGCAGACACTTCTCACAGCAGTGAAAAGCAGGGATATGGCATCGGGCTTTCCATGGCGCAGGAACTGGCGAAACTGTTTGGCGGAAATATTTCGGTCGCATACCGGGACGGAAGGATTTATTTTACCGTTTCCCTCTGATCATGTATAATATTGCCTGCGGGTGTTCGGAACGAAGGCTGGGATTCCGGACGCCTGCAGGCATTTTGGCGTCATTCGAAGGAAGCTGTGCGTGCGATGAGCGCGCCGGAAGAATGCCCGCAGAAGAATGAGAGAATGAAAATCGTGAACGAAATACCCTGACGATCAATGAGGAGATCACACCGATGGCAGAAGAACATAAGAGAAGAGTTCATTACAGCGGCAAATATCCGCGTCATTTCAATGAAAAATACAAAGAACACAACCCGGAAAAATATGCGGATCAGATTGAACATGTCATTTCCAAGGGCAACACGCCGGCCGGAATGCATATTCCGATCATGGTGGATGAGATTCTGGATGTCCTGAAGATCCGGCCCGGAATGCGGGGGTGCGACTGTACCCTCGGCTACGGCGGTCACACGAGGAAAATGCTGGAGTGTCTGGAAGGACAGGGCCACATGGATGCGACCGACGTGGACCCGATTGAATCGGAAAAGACAAAGAAGCGCCTTGCGGACGCCGGTTTCGGAGAGGAGATTCTTACAATTCACCGGTTGAATTTCCGTGATGTCGATCAGATCCGGCCGGAAGGAGGTTTCGACTTTCTTCTCGCGGACCTTGGTGTAAGTTCCATGCAGATTGATGATCCGTCGAGAGGATTTTCCTATAAGACAAAGGGCCCGCTGGATATGCGTCTGGATCCGACAAGCGGCGTCCCGGCGGCAGACCGTCTGCGTGAACTGACGGAGGATGAGATCGCGGGAATGCTGATCGAAAACTCGGATGAGCCGTTTGCGGAAGAGATCGCAAAAGAGATCACAAACACATACCGGAAGGGCGGAGATATCCGCGAGACCACGGATCTTGCAGAGATTGTGGCGGCGGCACTGAAAAAAGTATCCTCGAAGAAACTTCCGAAAGAGGAGTACGAGGATACCGTCAGGAAGTCCTGCGCGCGAACCTTTCAGGCGCTTCGCATCGATGTCAACAGCGAGTTTGAAGTGATCTATACATTTCTGGATAAACTCCCGGATGTACTCGCGGCCGGCGGAAGAGCCGCGATTCTCACCTTCCACTCCGGCGAGGACCGGCTGGTCAAGAAGGCTTTTCGAGAAGGAAAAAAGAGAGGAATTTACTCGGAGATCTCGGAGGAGGTCATCCGTCCGGGCAGAGAGGAGTGCTTCCGCAATCCCCGTGCGCATTCCACAAAACTGCGGTATTGCGTGAAGGCCATGGACGGGCCGGAATCGGATTCCGGCATCTGAGATACGCCTGGGGAGACTGAGGTTTAAAGCGCCCGGTGGCGTGAGTGGTGCCGGGATCGGATTCCGGTAACGGAGATATGCCGGTGGAGACTGAGGTTTAAAGCGCCCGGCTGTGGAAGCCGGGCAGCTGCCGTGATCCGGTGGCGAAAGTTGCGGTTTCCTCACGGTTCATGTTAGACTGTAACATACCGGCCGGGGAACAGCTTCCCCGGGAAAAGAAATAAAAGAAAGTCAGGAGAAATACCATGATGCGTTTTGCACTGCCGGCGATCGGCGCTGTCATCACAGCGTACTGTATGTATCGCCTTCGAAAAAATGAAGAACCGGCGAGAGCGAAGAGAATCGCCCTCGCTGCATATCTGATGCTGAATCTGACGGTGATTTCGCTGCTGTTTTCGATTCAGATTTACTCGATTCTTCCGACACCGTGGAATTATGTGGTCTATTATGCGATCTTCGGTGTTGTCTGCATCGGATCGGGGCGGTATCTGATCAAACCGTACCGCACACCGAAGGCAGGTGAAGAGGAAGAGACGGTTTCCGCCAGCCCGCGGGAAGACAAAAATCTCCGAAGAAAACGCAATCGTCTTCGCAGGAATTCGATGAGACGGTATTAAGCGGGCCACCGAAAAGACAAGGGGAAAAACAACAACAGAAAAAACAACGGAAAAGACAACAGGAAGGACAGATCGACTATGGGAATTCGCTATACACTATTCTGTGCCCTGCACCAGATGACGGCGGGTAAAGAAAACCGGAAGGAAGCCGCGGACCGTCTGCGAAAAATGGCCCGGGATCCGGAGCGGAGCTTTGGCGGCTGGTGTACCGATATTCCAAGCGATGAGACCTTTCTCTGTTCCAAAGTACGGATCCGGTCGAGGTGCGGTGAGGAACGCCGGCAGGAAATTTTTTCCTGTCTTCGCATGAACCTCACCGGAAAAATGAAACATCGCCGCTCGCTTCTCTATGTCGCCGGGGTTAATCTCCCGCGGGGAGCGCAGAAGGAGTCCGTCCGGTTT
Organism: [Clostridium] aminophilum DSM 10710; assembly: GCF_000711825.1. Lineage (GTDB taxonomy): Bacteria > Bacillota > Clostridia > Lachnospirales > Lachnospiraceae > Clostridium_R > Clostridium_R aminophilum. The sequence continues at coordinate 84,978 of NZ_JONJ01000002.1, forward strand.
GCCCGTGATCTCGGAAAGCAGAGTTCCCGGGATGTCTGGTATCCGTGTTATCCGACGATGCCCGATTACAGCATTCTCGATTCGGTTGAGATGGTGCTGGAAACCTACCGCCAGATGCTGGAAGAATACCGGCCGGAAGATATCGCGTTCTACGGATACTCTCTGGGCGCAATGGTGGCGATCAGTACGCTCGGATATAACAACAGCGCCTTTATCGAAGGCCGGCGCAAGGTGCGTCTGCCGATGCCGTCCATGCTTCTTCTGGTCTCTCCGGCTGCGGTTCCGTCCGACGGAACCGAGTGGAGGCAGATGAAACTTCTCGAGCGGAAGGATATCATGATGGAGGCGGATTATGTCTATATGATGCGGGATGTTCTCTGCGCGGGACGACCGGATGTGCCGCGCTTTATGCTGAGCGGAGACCGGCTGGATACGACCGATTTTCCGGAAACCTACATCTGGTATGGCGGGGATGAGATCCTGAGTGCCAAGAAGAAAACGTGGGTCAATGATTTTGAGGCAATCCCGGACCGGCTTCACATCCGGACAGCCCCGGGAATGTGCCACAGTTACTGCATTGCGGTGCGTTTTCCGGAGGCGCAGAGAGATTACCGGGAGGCGGTTCACATTCTTTCCGGAAGCGGAGGGCGCTGAGTACGCTGAGCATCGAAGCGTTGAGCGCGTTTGGATGAACAATTCCGCAGATTTTAACAGCAAGGGCCGCAGATCGGTCATCGATTGCGGCTGAATCAGGAGTAATCAATATGAGCAATGAATTTCGTCTTGAAGACGTGACGGACGGAAAGCAATACGGCATCCACGATATGGTGCGCGTCGGCTGCGGCGACTGTGAAGGCTGCAGCGCCTGCTGCCGCGGGATGGGAACATCCATCATTCTGGATCCCTATGATATGTGGAATCTCGAGCGGGCGCTCGGGGAAGATACCAAAGCGATCTTTCGGGATCACCTTGAAAAACACATTCAGAACGGACTGATTCTGCCGAATCTGAAGATGGCGGGAAAGGAAGAAACCTGCACCTTTCTGAATGAGGAAGGCCGCTGCAGCATCCATCCGTTCCGCACCGGACTCTGCCGTCTCTACCCGCTGGGACGGAAATACGGTGAGACGGAAAACGGCGGGTTTTCCTATATCTTGATGCGGGACGCCTGTCAGAAGAAGGATCTCACGAAGGTAAAACTGAAAAAGTGGATCGACATCGATCACCTTCCGGAAAATGACGCCTACCACATTCGCTGGCATTGGTTTGTCCGGACAATGGAGCAGAAAATGCTGTCGTTTTCCGTGCCGGAACAGATGAAGCTGGCGGAATATATTCTGAAACTGTTTTTTGAGGTTCCGTACCGAGCGGAAGAGAGTTTTTATCCGCAGTTTGAAAAGCGAATGAGTATGGCGGAGAGAAAATGCGGAATACAACGGGAGAGGGGAACAACGGATGAATCTGACACATGAGATACAGTCGATCGTTTACGCGATACCGGGTACGATCCTCGGCATTACGCTGCATGAATTTGCACATGCCGCGACGTCCTACGCGCTGGGGGATCCGACACCGAGGTATGACGGAAGGCTGAGTCTGAATCCCCTTCGACATTTTGAGTGGAAGGGAACGCTCTGTCTGATCCTGTTTCATTTCGGATGGGCTAAGCCGGTCATGATCAACCCGCGGTATTACAAAAATCCGAGGATTGGATCGATGCTGGTTGCCGCCGCGGGTCCGCTGACGAATCTGATCCTGTCCTTTCTGTCGCTGGTGGTCTACACGCTGAGTCTGATCTTTCTGCAGGGAACGGAAGCGGGATATATGATCGGGACTTTTTCACAGTATTCGGCCTTCATCAATGTGGGACTTTTTGTATTCAATCTGATTCCGATTCCGCCGCTGGACGGTCACCATATTCTCGGAGGACTGATTCCGCCGGTCCGGAAGCTTTACAGCCGCTTTTCACAGGCGATGCCGGTGATTCTGCTGCTCATTGTATTTACCGGCGTGGCAAATGGTCCGCTCGCGTATCTTGACGCTCTGGTGATTCAGAAAGTATGGTATCTGGCAGCATTGTTTCTGAATATGATTCTGCCGGTATTTCTGTAACAAAGCGGTAAAGAGATCCCGTGTGCGGCGGAAAATCGGCAGAGAAATTTCGAAAACCGGTTGACAGGGCCTAAAAATTTTGTATAATTAAATTGTGCACAACGTAAAATCATTTCACACCAAGGAGGTTTGACATGGAATATAAATTTGATTCGAAGAATTTTGAGGAAGAAGTATTAAAGAGTGATGTTCCGGTTCTGGTTGACTTCTATGCCGACTGGTGCGGTCCGTGCAAGATGATGGCGCCGGTTGTTGCGAAGTTTGCGGAAGAGTTTGACGGAAAGGTCAAGGTCGGGAAGATCAATGTCGACGACAACGGCGAGATCGCTCAGAAGTACGGTGTTATGTCGATTCCGAACTTTAAGTTTTTCAAGAACGGTGAAGTGGTGGACAACATCGTCGGTGCCGTTAATCCGGAGATGCTCCGCGAGAAGGTAACCAGTCTGCTCGGCTGAGGAGTCTGAGAATACGCTTCGCCCCGTATGGCGGAGAAGACCGGACGGAATCCGGAACAGAAGAGAAGAACGAAATGGGAACGCAGCGTCTGAGGGAGAAATCCCCGGACGCTGCGTTTTTGTTATGGAGCCGAAGGTTTCTTACGGACGATGGTTCCGGAAAAGACACAGGCAGCAGGAACGATTGTGCATGATATGCACGATACAAAACTTACAAAAGAAGTATGGAATGTGCAAAAGATACATAAAAAAATAAAAACGGCAGATTACACAAAATAAGTCATGTGCATTTGTACTATATTTCACGACAGAAAGGTTTGACTTATATACATAACTACTATATACTTCAGATAGCGGTCAGGTGACCGGATTTTTTTACAAGTTATTAGTTAATATACTTAATTAAACATTTAGGAGGATGTAGGGAAATGAAGTTTTATCTGGACAGCGCAAAGTTAGACGAGATCGATTATGCGTATAAGACGTTCGGAATTGATGGTGTTACGACCAATCCGAAACACATCATGCTGAGCGGCAAACCGTTTGTTACGGCGATCAAAGACATCGCCGAGTGGATCCGGCAGAACGGTCTGGATGGAATCGATAAGTTCCCGGTTTCCATCGAGGTCAACCCGCATCTTGATACGGCAGATGCGATTGTAGCGGAAGCGGAAAAATATGCGGCGATTTCCCAGAACTTTGCGATCAAGATTCCGGCAACCGAGTTCGGAATCGAGGCGGCCAGAAAACTGGAGAAAAAGGGCATCCGGACCAATCTGACCCTTGTCTTTGCTCCGGCGCAGGCGATCTTTGCCGGAAAAGCAGGTTCCCTTTTTGTTTCCCCGTTCATCGGATGGAAAGAGGATAACGGCGAGGACTGCAAGCGCTATATCAAGGACATTGTGGATATCTATAAAAACTACGGCTGGTACGGAAAGACACAGATCATCTGTGCGGCGATCCGTTCCCCGAAGCAGATCGTGGACTGCGCGGTTGCCGGAGCGGACATTGTGACGGCAGGTCTTGCGGTGTACAAGGCAGCACAGCATCACGCATATACGACGCAGGGGCTCGGAACATTCTGTGATGCCTGGGATCATACCGCCACGGAGTGAGAAGGAATCCTTCGGAACCGTAACCTTTCAGAATTTGAATAACATCTCAGACAGTCGAAGCGATTCAGCTGTCCGGGACGGGAGGACAAAAGACATGAAGATCGGATTTATCGGACTCGGAATCATGGGCGAGTCCATGTGTGCGAATATTGTAAAGAAACATAATGATACGGTGTATTGCTATGACATGGTTCCGGAAAAGGTGAACCAGCTTGCCGCCGAGGGTGCGGTAGCCTGCGAAAGCAATGCGGAGCTGGCGGAGAAGTCGGACGTAATCATTTCCATGGTTCCGAAGTCGGAGCACTCGAAAGCGGTTTATACGGAGATTCTTCCGAAACTCGGCAAAGGTAAGATCTGCATCGATATGAGTACCATTGATCCCGGTGTTTCCGTGGAGATTGCGGAGATGGTCAAGAAGACCGGTGCGCAGTTTGCCGATGCTCCGGTGGTTAAGTCCAAACCGGCGGCGATCGCGGGAAAACTCGGAATCTATGTCGGCTGTGACGAGGAGCTCTACGATTCCGTCAAACCGGTTCTCTCCTACATGGGTGAAAATGTGATCCGTATGGGAAAGAACGGAACCGGTATTACGATGAAGATTCTTCATAACGCGCTGGTCGGCCAGATCCAGAATGGCGTAAATGAAGTGTCCAATCTTGCGGCGGTATGTGGAATCGACATTCAGACCTTTGCGACCGCAATCTCCTATGGAGGCGGACAGAACTTCTATCTCGACAGCAAAAAGGATGTCATCGAGAAAAATGACTTCACGACCGCATTTTCCATCGAAAATATGAACAAGGACGTTCACATCTGCAAAAAACTTGCCGAGGATAAAGGTCTTCCGATGCCGGGCGAGATGAACGTGGTCCGCGTCTACGAGAAGGCGATGGAGATGGGATTCGGCAAAGAAGATTTCTCTGCAACCGTCAAAGTGATTCGAAGTGAGAAGGCCTGAGCGATGGGAATACTGGAACATTTGAATGAAGTCAATGACGTGGTGATCCGGTCGGTTCTGGACCGCGAGGCATTCAGGACCTACGGGAGAGTGATCCGGGGATATGATTTCTCGGAGATCACCGACTATATGGAACACAAAACACCGATTCCGGAAAACGGCAATGTCTATGTGGTATCGGTGGAGGAGATGGAAACGTTTTCCGTGGCAGACAGGGTGAAGAACCTGATCTACGGCGGTATGCCGATCGAGATCGGCTACTGCAACGGCCGCAACACCACATTGAACGGATTTGAGTATCACAAGGGAAGCGAGATTAACATCGCCGTGACCGATTTTATGCTCTGTCTCGGGCATGTGTGGGATATCGAAAACAATACCTATGATGCGGAAAAGGTGCAGGTTTTCTTTGTTCCGAAGGGAACCGCGATTGAGATGTATCAGACGACGCTACATCTGTCTCCGTGCAGAGTGACGGATGAGGGGTTCCGCGGCGTGGTGATTCTTCCGAAAGGTACAAACACACCGCTCGAAAAAGAGATTCCGGTGGATGAAGAAGGACAGCTTCTTCTCCAGAAGAACAAATGGGTTATCGCTCATCCGGAACGGGAACCGCTGATGAAGCAGGGGGCAGTCGGCGGAGTGATCGGGCCGAACAGGGAACTGAAATACTGACGGACGGAGGTATAAATGGAGATCTTTGCAAAAGGAAGTACCTTTCGCCTGACCGATCACGGAAAGGTTCTTTTGGAGGCGTCCGATGAGAAACCGATGATTTTCGCGGGACACGGAACGGAACAGGTGGAAATGTACCGCGGAAATTTTAAGATCGAAGATCGGGTGGAAGAGAGAGTCGCACTTCCGATTCTGCATTCGGAAGAAAAAGACGGGGCTCTGATTCTGGATTTCGGGGGACAGATCGAGGGGAGAATCGAGGCGGACAACGACTGTTCCGTGATCCGGTTCCGGAGCAGGAATCCGGAGATCAACCGGTTCTGGATCCGTGTGGCAGCTGAGCCGGGAGAACATGTCTACGGATGCGGCGAACAGCTTTCGTATTTTGATCTTCGCGGGAGACATTTTCCGCTGTGGACCGGAGAGACGGGAGTCGGCCGTGACAAGACGACGTATGTAACCTGGCGGAGCGATGTGGAAAACCGGGCCGGGGGAGATTATTACAACACAAGTTTTCCCGAAACGACCTTTGTCTCTTCGCGGAAATACTATCTTCACGCGGAGACGACAGCGTATGCGGATTTTGATTTCCGGAGTCCGGAGTATCATGAACTTCAGATCTGGGAAGTGCCCGCTTCGATCCGGATCGAGTCGGCGGACAGTTTTCCGGAACTTCTGAAAAAAGAGACGGCATTTCTCGGAAGACAGCCGGAACTGCCGGAATGGACCCGTCACGGACTGATACTCGGAGTCCAGGGCGGCAGCGAGCGGAGCTTCGGGATTGCGGAGAAAGTCCGTTCCGGCGGTGTCGGACTCGCGGGCGTCTGGTGTCAGGACTGGTGCGGAAAGCGCGTGACCACGTTCGGAAAACGGCTCCAGTGGGATTGGCATTACCACCCGGAGATGTACGGAGATCTTCCGGAGCGGATCCGGGAACTCCACCGCGAAGGAATCCGGTTCCTCGGATATGTGAATCCGTATCTGGTGAAGGACGGTATGCTGTTCCGGGAAGGAATGGAAAAAGGATATTTTGCCAGAAAGTCCGACGGATCGGTCTATCTGGTCGATTTCGGTGAATTTGACTGCGGCGTGGTCGATCTGACGAATCCGGAGGCCTTTGACTGGTTCAAAGGGATCATTGAAACATATTCTATCGGCATCGGAATCGACGGTTGGATGGCGGATTTCGGAGAATATCTTCCGACCGACGACATTGTCCTCACAAGCGGAAAGCCGGCGATGATCGAGCACAACCGGTGGCCGATGCTGTGGGCAAAATGCAACTATGAGGCGGTAAAAGAGACCGGGAACCTCGGAAAGATCGTCTATTTCATGCGGGCGGGGGGAACCGGAAGCCAGAAATACAACACCCTGATGTGGGCCGGAGATCAGTCGGTTGACTTTTCCAGACATGACGGTCTCTGCACGGTGATCGCGGCGGCGCTCAGCTGCGGCATGACCGGAATGGGTCTTCATCACAGTGACATCGGGGGATATACATCTCTGTTCGGCAATGTGCGGACGAAGGAAGTGTTCTTCCGCTGGGCAGAAATGGCGGCGTTCACGCCGGTTATGCGAACACATGAGGGAAACCGCCCGGATGACTGTTATCAGTTTTATGATGACGAGGACGGAATCCGGCGGATGGCGAGACTGACCGGGATTTTCCGGATGCTGTCGCCTTACGTCACGGAGGCGGTCCGCGAAAACCATGAAAAAGGATTGCCGGTTCAGCGGGCGCTGTTTCTCCACTATGAGGGGGATGAGAGGTGTTATACCGAACAGTTCGAGTATCTTCTCGGACGGGATCTCCTTGCGGCGCCGGTCTGGAAGGAAGGACGGAAAGAATGGGACGTCTATCTTCCGGACGATGAATGGATTCATCTCTGGACCGGCAGAGAATACGGAAAGGGAAACAATGTGGTAGGCGCAGAACTCGGCTTTCCGCCGGTGTTCTACCGGAAACGTTCGAAATACGCGGATCTGTTTGAGAAAATCCGCGGAACGTATGGAGCCTGATGGTACGTTATGCCTGTATTAAATTATTTATTATTTTTCACTGTGATCCTGCTTGCCAATATCATGCAGGGCATCACCGGATTTGCCGGTACGATTCTGGCCATGCCGTTCAGTCTGATGCTGGTCGGATACCCGGTGGCGAAACCGGTTCTCAATGTGCTGGGTCTTTTGAGCGGCGTCTATGTCTTTCTGGAACAGAAGAAACAGGTTCAGTGGAAAGAAGTGAGGACGATTGTTCTGATCATGGCAGCCGGCATTTTCCTTGGAATCTACATCAAAGGATTATTTGCCGGGAGAGAACAGTTTCTCATTCGGGCACTCGGCGTGTTTGTGATCATTCTGGGTCTTCAGGGCCTGATCGGCCGGATCCGGGGAAAGAAGAATCCGATGCGGCCGGATCATCCGCTGCTCTATCTGATTCTTCCGCTCGCCGGCATTGTCCACGGAATCTTTGTCTCCGGCGGACCGCTTCTGATCAGTTATCTGACCAGAAAGCTTCCGGACAAGAATTCGTTCCGGGCGACGATTTCCACCGTGTGGATCGTCCTCAACTCCATCGTACTGATCGATGATATCCGGAGCGGATACTGGAATCCGGGACTGATCGGCACACTGCTGATCGCGGTTCCGTTTCTGTTGGCTGCGATGAAGATCGGAAGCATCCTGTACCACCGGATGAGTCAGCAGGTGTTCATGATCCTGACCTATCTTCTTCTTGCGGTCTCAGGCGTGACACTGCTTCTGAAATGATTGCTCTGCCGAATGGATAACGGCGGCGGAACACAGGGAAATGATAGTAAAACACACATTAGAGGAGGAAAAGGAACTATGAAAAAACAGGTTTTGGCAGGAGTTATGGCAGCGGCGATGACAGCGGCACTTGCAGCTTGCGGATCTTCTGCGGGAAGCAAGACGACAACCGCGGCAGCGGAGTCCAAAGCAGCGGAGACAACGGCGGCTGCGGAGTCCAAAGAAGCGGCGGCAGCGGGAAGCGGAAAAACCGTTAAGATCATCTGCCCCTACGGCGTAGGCGGTACTGCGGATATCATCGGCAGAAAGTATGCGGAAGTAGCGACCAAACTTCATCCGGAATACAACTTTATCGTGGAGCAGCAGACCGGTGGTGACGGATTTGCGGCGGCAACCGCATTTTCTCAGGAGGATGTGAACACAACCGATCTTCTGGTATACGGTTACGGCGTTGCCTACCGTCATGACCTTGGAAAGCAGTATCAGACAGAAGTGGTTGATTTCGACCGCAATGAAATCCGTCCGATCGCAACCATCGATGACAGAACATGGATTCTCTACACCACACCGGATCAGACTCTCGAGACCATTCTCGATAAGTCCAAGAACGGCGGCATCAAGATGTCCGGCGGAAATCCGCTGTCCGATCCGCATCTGGCACTCGGCTCTCTTCTCGCACAGGAAGGCGGAAAGGTAATGGTTGTTCCGTATGACGGCGGTGCGGCTCAGAAGAAGGGACTTACCGACGGCGAGGTTGATGTATTTGTCGGAACGACACAGGCAGCCCAGGAAGATGTGGAAGCGGGCAATCTGGTTCCGATCCTTGCATTCTCCGATCGTGAGTTCAAGGGATTCAAGGGACCGAAGGGAGATCTCGCGGTTCCGACGGTAGCCGGCGACACCAAGGCAAAGGAGCTGGATGCTTCCAAGGATTACACCGGTTCCATTCTCGCGGCAGGCGGCTCTCTGGCAGTCAGAAAGGGCGCTTCCAAGGAATGGGAGGATGCGATGATCCAGGTTGCGAAGGATGTCTGGGCTTCCGACGAGTATTCCGAGTTCATCAGCTCCATCCTTCTGAACAAGTATGAAGTATACGGTGAAGAAGATGTTCAGCACTATGAGGATGCCTGCAAGAAAGCGGTAGAGGCATTCAAACAGCTCAGCGGCAAGTAATCCGGCTATCCGGTTTTTCAGGCGGCGGTATGGATCCATGATGGTATGGAATCAGGCCGCCGACCCGGAAGCGGGCGGAAAACGGATCTTCGTTCCGCCTGCCGGTCTCATCCCGCGCTGCGCAAAGCATCGCGGGGACGAATACGGTAACCATGTCAGGTCCCGGTCCGTTCTTCCGGGAATGCCGGGACCTGACTTCCGTGTTGAATCAGGTATTCAATAATGCATTTGAAAGAGGGAAAGACACATGAAGTTCAAAATCAAAACGAACCTCACCGCGGGACTTGTGATGGGAATCTTTTCCATCGTCATGCTCCTGATCATGCCGACTCAGGTACGTCTTCCGATGTGGGATTCGGGCGCCCCGAGCCCGAGAATTATTCCCGGAATCTGCCTTGTGGGCATTCTGATCTGCAGTGTTATTTTGCTGATCCAGAGTCTGGTTTTCCACAAAGAACATATCTATGAATTTGATTGGAACAATGAAAAACACGAGCTTGTCCTCATTGCCGTTCTGGTTCTGTTCGTGATCGGAACCAGTGTGATCGGATTCGTTCCGGCAGGCATTCTCGCTTTCTGCTTCATACAGTGGTATGAGGGAGAGCGCAAGCCGTTTATCTATATTTACACGATTCTGTTTGTCTTCTTTGTTTACTGGCTGTTCCTGAATGTGTTCCATGTTTCTCTTCCGGCAGGACTTCTCAGTTTTCTCAAGTGACGGAAAGGGGATAGAACATGAGCTATTTTGATTATGTGTCGCAGGCGTTTCTTGCCGTCTTCACGATCCAGAATATTGCGGTCATTTTCGGCGGAATGCTTCTTGGAATGGTCATCGGATGCATTCCGGGGCTTTCCGTAACGCTCGGCATCATTTTGTTTCTGCCGCTGACCTACAGCATCAAGGATCCGTCCACCGCGATCATTTCGCTTCTGGCAGTATACGTGGGCGGAATGTACGGAGGATCGATCAGTGCGATCACACTGAATACGCCCGGAACCAACTCGGCGATTGCGACGACATTTGACGGATACCCCCTTGCAAAGAGGGGAAGAGTGCTTCAGGCGCTTGACACTTCGCTGTTTTCCTCATCGTTCGGCGGAATTATCGGAGCGGCGCTGCTTCTGTTGCTCTCCGCGCCCATCGCTCAGTTTGTCAACAAGTTCACCTCGGTGGAATATTTTTCCATGGCGGTGCTCGGTATTTCACTTCTGGCGGGCGTCAGCGGCAATTCCCTTCCGAAGGGAATTCTGTCGGGACTGTTCGGAATTCTCCTCGCCAGCGTCGGCGTCGATGCGGTGACCGGTGTTGCGCGATTCACATTCGGCATCCCGGTTCTCCAGTTCGGCATCGATATGCTTCCGGCGATGATCGCGCTGGTTGCGCTGAAGCAGGTCTGCGAGAAGCTGTCGGAATACAAGGTGTCCGGCGGAGATATGGGTTCGGCGACAAAGATTGACAAGAGAGGGCTGACCATTGGGGAAATGAAGTCGATCCTTCCGGCGTGCACGCTCTCTACGCTGATCGCATCCTTTATCGGCGCGATGCCGGGCGTCGGCGGCGGAGTAGCGCAGTTCCTCTGCTACAATCAGGTAAAACAGACGTCAAAGCATCCGGAACAGTTCGGAAAAGGATGTCTTGAGGGGATTGCGGCGGCAGAGTCCTCGAACAATGCAGTGGTTGGATCGGCGATGATCCCCCTTCTGACCATGGGAATTCCGGGAGACGGCGTGACGGCACTTCTTCTCGGCGCATTCATTCTTCACGGTCTGCAGCCGGGACCGAATATGTTCACCAAACAGGCTACGCAGGCGTACACCATCATTGTCGGATGTCTTGTGGCGAATCTGTTTCTGTATCCTCTCGGAAAGGTGATGACAAGACTTGTCGCAAAGGTTGTCCAGGTGCGCTACACCTATCTTGCACCGGCGATCATGCTGTTCTGCTTTGCGGGAGCATTTGCCGGTACCGGAAACTTTAAAGAGATGGCGTTCTGCGCCGCGCTTCTGGTATTCAGCTATCTTCTGAAAGTTCTTCAGATTGATGCGATTCCGATGCTTCTCGGACTGATTCTTGCGAAGATCATGGAGACGAATTTCGTGACATCCATGATGTCGTATGACCGGGATTACCTGATCTTCTTTAAGCGGCCGATCTCTCTGATTATTCTGATTATCACGGTCATTCTGGTCGCTTCGATGATTCGCATCAACAAGAAAGTTGAGGCGCTGAATGCCGCACAGGCGGAGGAGATCGAGAAACTTCATCAGGAAATGAGTACCAGAGAGACAGAACAGGCGGAAAGCCTGATCTGAACGGAATGTGAGGAATAAGACAATGAGTTTTCAGGCAGCATATGTTCCGATCGGAGTCGGAACGTTTCATTTGGAGAGTGCGCAGGAACAGTTTGAAAAATCGATTGCGCTCCTGCGGAGAATCGATCCGGAGATCCGTGTTCCGGACGAAATGCTTCTTTCGATTGATCTTCTGGATCGGTATCTGGACGGCTTAGATCCGGATCTGATCATTCTCCAGAATATTACATTTGCAAATGCGGCATACGCGAGCGAGATCCTTCGGCGATTCCGCTGTCCGATTCTCCTGTGGACACTGCGGGAACCGGTGATCGACGGAGGACGTCTCCGGCTGAACTCGCTGACCGGAGCATTTTCCGCCGGCAACGCGATCCGTGCGTTCCGGAAAGACCGCCCGTTTGAGTACATTTTCGGCGCGCCGGAGGAAAAGGAAGTGGAAGCCAAAGTATCCGCGGTGGTACGCGCGGCAAAGACGAAAAAGGAGCTGCAGGGACTGAAGCTTGTCTCCATCGGCCATACACCGCAGGGATTCGGCTTCGGGCGCGCGCTGGATGCGGACATGATGTCGGTGTTCGGTGCCTGCCTCGAATCCATTGAGTCCAGAGAACTGATCGGAAAGGCGCTCCGTTATACGGATGAGGAATGTGCTCCGTATCTCGAGGAAGCGAGAAAGCAGGTGACCGGTCTGGACAGGACGCCGGAAAAGAATGTGAAGGATTTTGCACGTCTTTACAAGGCGTATAAAGATTATGTCACGGAGAATCACGTCGGAGCGGTATCGTCGAGATGCTGGCCGGATTTCTTCACGGAATTCGGTACACCGGTCTGCATGGTGCTGTCGCTTCTGAATGCAATGGGCGTCTGCGCAAGCTGCGAGTCCGACACCTACGGGGCGCTGTCCATGTTTATCGGACGCAGCCTTACCGGAAATTCCTGTTTTTTCGGTGATCCGGTTTCGCTTGACGAGAAGGAGAACAGCGTCACATTCTGGCATTGCGGAATGGCGTCGTGTGATCTGGCGAGAAAGGATACCGGGGCGGAAGTCGGCGTCCATCCGAACCGCAAGCTCGGACCGACGATGGAATTCGGATGTGAGAAGGCAGATGCGGCAACCATCTTCCGTGTCGGAAGAGATGAGAACGGATCGTTCCGTTTCTTTATCGCGGAGGGATCGGTGATGGACAAGCCGAAGCAGTTCAGCGGCACGTCGATCGTTGTAAAGACGGAAAGCCCGTGCAGGGAGCTGGTAGAGAACGCGGTGCTGGAAGGATGGGAACCGCACTATGCGGTAGTTTACGGAAAGTGTGCGGAAGAACTGGAGATTCTGGGACATATGCTCGGAATCCGTGTCTGCCGATTCTGAAGAATGAAAATGCAGTTGATCTCTGCCGGCATGAGCTGACAGAGACAGGGGACGGACATCGGTTTTCGCCATGGACCGGTGTCCGCCTTTTGCGTTATACTGAATAAAGTATGTTATGGCAGGGGGAGATAAGATTGTGGAATATGCTGGAATGAACCTTAACAATCTTAAAAATTCAAACCGGACAGAGATCCTGCGTCTTCTGAACAATCGCGGGTCGATGGCACGCAAGGATATTGCGGGGGAACTCGGCCTGACACCTGCCGCAGTCACGCAGATCTGCGGTGATCTTCTGAAGGAGGGAATTCTTCGGGAGATGGGAGAAATGAACGAGGAGAAACGGGTCGGAAGAAAAAAGATTCTGGTCGGAATCGATGAAACGTATGCGGCCACCGGAGGGATTACCATCGAAGGCGGCGAGACATTCCTGTCGGTGTCCACACTTCGCGGAAAGCTTTTGTGCGGAACCGTGATTGCCACGGATGACCGCGAGGCGCCGGAGGTTTTTCTTGCCCGGTGCGCCGGGGAACTGAAGCGGCTTCTGAAGAAGGCAAACATGGAACACGTACTCGGCGTCGGTGTTTCCATCCCCGGGGCGGTACGCAGAAAGGACGGAACGAGCCTTCTCGCCATCCGTGTGTGGAAGGACGAGGTTCCGGTCCGCCGGATTCTGGAAAAACTGCTGGATGTTCCGGTGATCGTGGAGAACAACGTCAAGGCCTTTGCGGAAGCGGAACTGACCTTTGGTGTGGGCCGTCAGGCGGACAATCTCCTGTTTGTCAAATGGGGGCCCGGCGTGGGATCTGCGATCGCGATCGACAGCGGAATCTACGATAACCGGAAGGGAAGGGCTTCGGAACTCGGCCACGTGGTTGCGGATAAGAACGGAAAACTCTGTACCTGCGGGAAACGCGGCTGTCTGGAAACGCTGGTTTCCGCATCCGGGATCACAGAACAGGTGAAAGCGGTGTGTACGAAAGAGTCCATGCCGGAATTGTGGAAATGGTGCGGCGGAGATCCTGAAAAAATCACCGAGACATCGATCCGGGAATGGTCGGCAGTGGACGATCCGGAACTGTACCGGATTTTCGACCGGGTACTGGAATGTTTTACAAGAAATATTGCCAATGCGGCGACGGTTCTTGCACCGGACAATGTGATCTACTATGGGGATATGTTTGAGATCCCGTATTTCCGCGAACATTTTGTGCAGGCTTACCGGGAAAATGACGCACAGTACCGCGACGGCTTTCTGGTTCACTCGGAGCTCAGCGGTAGAATCCGCTATATCGGAGCATTGGCGATCGTGTTCAATGAAAAGTTCCTGAACACGTCCGTTTGAGCAGACTGAAGCGATGCATGGAGGATCGAAGAGCGGATGGAAGCAGAAACGGCAGGCAGGGGCCTTGCGGATGAAGCGGAGAACCGCTGCTTTATGTGAGAAACGGCAGGCAGCAGCTTTACGGCAGATCCGGCGAAAGGTGACAGTTGTCGTACAACATCGGTCTGTGGTATAATTCGTATTCGGGTATCTTTATTAAAAAGAACGAAACTGCGGCGATGGCTGCGGAATTCATAAAAAGACAGGAGTTATACTCATGAGCGAGGAAAACAAGAATAAGGCGGATTCATCCGCCGGTGCCGCTGCACCGATGAAGACGACATTTAATGTGTATCTGGTGGAACCGGAAGGCAGCAGCGTTCCGGCCGGTCAGGAAGAGACGGATCCGAATATCCGCCGCCTGATTGATTTTGCCAATAACATGAACAGTATCTACGGAATGTTTGATTTCGAGTTCATCGTCTCCAAATATCCGGGAAGCCTGAGCAAGGACGGCGACGGCCGGTATCAGGTTAAGAAGATGCAGAATGCGATTCTGCAGCAGTATGCACATTTCAGCGCGATGTTTGTCATCATGCTCTGCCATCAGGATCAGGTGTCCGAGACGGAACTCAAGGAACTGATGCAGGGTCTTGCAAAGAAGCAGCAGAAGGGAATCCAGCTCTGGTTCCTGCCGAAGGACGGTGTGGACAAGATGATCACCGGGCTGAGTCAGGTTGTCGCAAGAACCAATGCGCGTCTCCCGATTCCGGAGGAAAAGCAGGAAGATCTGGCGGCGATTTCCGGCGCGCTGTTTCAGGAAGGCGTGAAGGCGGGGAGAGAGAATGATCTGAAGAAGGCGGAGGCGGCGCTCAGCCGTGCGCTGATGATTCAGGTCAAGCTGACCACCTCCAACCGTGAGAAATACCTTGGTATGCTTCCGGCAAGCTACAATGAGATGGGAACGGTTCTGCTCCGCCAGAACCGCTTCCGCAATGCGATCGAAATGTACGATTCCGCAATCCAGTCACTGGATGAACTCTCCAAGGCACCGGATGCACCGAACCGTTCCATCGAGATCGCCGGTGCGCATAACAACAAGGGCATTCTTTTCATGAACCAGGTCGATTTTGCGGCACTGGAGAAGGAAAAGTCCGGTGAGGCTGCCGGTGAAAAGAAAAACATGCAGCTTTTCGAGTCCGCGCTCAAAGAGTTTGACGCGGCGATGAAGATATATGAGGACCTGAAGAAGGACGATGAGTGGCAGACGGCCGAGAAACAGAGAACGCTCCTTCAGGTGACTGCCGATACAAACGGAAACATCGGACAGATGTACGGAAGATGCGGCCAGCAGGCGGAGGCCAGCATCGCGTATGAGAGAGGAATTGCCGATCTCCGCACACTTCTGGATGGGGATCCGGAAAACCGCGAGATCCTGATCCGTCTCGGCGCGATGGGCAACTCCCTCGGCGTGATCTACAATCATGACAAAAAGTTCCAGGAGGCGATCGAAATCCTTCGGACGGCAGCGGAGGCCGATCAGAAGCTGATGGCGATCGATGATTCCCAGAAACAGCTCTTTGAGCCGAGATGTGCGCAGGTCAATTTCAATCTGTTCAATGCTTACCGGTTTGCCGGAAATGCGCAGGATGCGCAGACTGCCTGGAATACCGCATGGGAGATCTGCGAGCGCAGAGAAGCGGACAGCGAGCTCTGCCGCGGACTGTTCGGCCTGATGAAGACCGTTCGCGACGATGCGTCCGGCCGTCAGAAGGAAGCTGCAGCCAAGGCTGCGGCCGATGCGGCAGAGGCAAAGGCACAGAACCGTGTGCAGGATGCGATCAACGGATACCGTACTGCGGCAACGCTCTACCACGGACTTCCGGGTGCGGAAGCACAGCTTGAGTCTGCGAGGAACTTCTATGAACTCGGTCTGATCGCCTGGGATGTGGACCGTCTGGATCAGGCGGAAGTCTGCTTCACGAATGAAGTCACTCTGATTCGCGCATGCGCGAACAATGATGAAAAGTACATGCCGGATCTGGCGGAGGCACTGTTCCATCAGGGACGTTTCTTTGATGAGGCAAAGGATCAGCCGGACAATGCTTCCCTGAAAGAAGCGATGGAGATCGCGGAGAAATTCAAGGATTCCTCCGAGAAGGCGCGTGAGATTTTTGAGGACCTGAATGACGGAGCAATTTCCTTCGGCTTTGACGGTCCGGACGGGGAGGTCTGATCATGGGAATGAATCCGGCAGATATGTTTAAGGCGGCTGGACTGTTCCGCAGATTTCAGAACAATCATCCGAAAGTTGTCCAGTTCATTCAGCTTCAGCAGGGACGGGGCGTTCCGGAAGGAACCGTTATTGAGATGACGATTCAGAGACCGGGTGAAGAGATGCAGGTAACCAATATGCGTGTTCTGGCCGATGACATCGAGATTCTGAATGAGATCCGTCAGATGAAACAATAAGGACATCAGGTTGTGCGGGAAGCCCGGAAGTGTTCTCCTGCACGTCCTGAGGGATCGAGCAGGGAGTGAAAACCTCTCTGCTCGATTCGTTTTTATTTCATAGGAAATTTCTCCGAAATTCCCTATGAAACAAAACGCTCCGCGGACTTTGTTCCGCAGTTAACTTGACAATGTCACGCCCCAGTGAGGCCTTGGTGACTGCCGCCAGACGTTCGAAACCTGCGAAGCATGTTTTGATTCGTTTAGGCTGCTGATCCGCCAGGGCCCTGAGAGAAAATCATATGAACATTTTAAACCTTGAAAGAATCAGTAAATCCTTTGAAAACCGTGTTCTTCTGGATCAGGTGACCGTCGGTATCTCTGATCGTGACCGGATCGGCGTGATCGGTGTCAACGGAACAGGAAAATCCACGCTCCTTGCGATTGCGGCGGGAGCCCTCGAACCGGATGAGGGACAGACGGTCCGCGGTCGGGAGATCCGGATCTCCTATCTTTCCCAGAATCCGGACTTTGATCCGGACCATAACGTTGTGGAAAATGTCGCCGCCATGGTATACGGAAACGATCAGATTTATCATCAGAACGGAGAGATCAAGGCGATGCTGGCGCGTTTCGGCATCGACAATCCGGAGGCGGATCCGCGGACACTCTCCGGAGGTCAGAGAAAGCGTGCGGCTCTCGCTGCGGCGCTTCTGACACCGTGTGATCTTCTGATCCTCGATGAGCCGACCAACCATCTGGACAATGAGATGATCGAGTGGCTTCAGGATTATCTCCAGCATTACCGCGGCGCGATTCTGATGGTGACACACGACCGGTATTTCCTGGATATGGTTACAACGGAAATTCTCGAGATCGACCACGGGAAGACCTACCGATATGAGACCAATTATTCCGGATATCTGGAACTGAAGCAGCAGCGCCTCGAGTACGCGGAGGCGGCAGAACGGAAGATGGCGACGCTCTACCGAAAGGATCTGGCATGGATTCAGCGAGGCGCAAGAGCCAGAAGTACGAAACAGAAGGCCCATATCGCCCGCTTTGAAGCACTGCGCGACCGGGATAAGATCGTGATCGATCGTGAGGTGGAGATCAATTCGCTTCAGTCCCGTCTCGGCAACAAGACGATTGAACTGAAAAACGTCTCGAAATCCTATGGCGGGCATACACTGTTCCGGGATTTCAGCTATACGTTTCTGAAAAATGACCGGATCGGAATCATTGGCCCGAACGGATGCGGAAAGTCCACGCTGATGAAGACGATTGTGGGACTTGTCCCGCCGGACGAGGGGACGATCGAGATCGGGCAGACGGTTCACGTCGGATATTTCTCGCAGGAAGCCGAGATGCCGGACGGGGATATGCGGGTGATCGATTATGTGAAAGAAACGGCGGAGTTTATCCGCACAAAGGACGGTCTGACCAGTGCATCCGCCATGTGTGAGAAATTCCTTTTTGACAGCAATATGCAGTATACGCCGGTATCCAAGCTTTCGGGCGGCGAGCGCAGAAGACTGTATCTTCTCCGGATTCTGATGGAGGCTCCGAACGTTCTGATCCTCGATGAGCCGACCAATGATCTGGACATCGCCACACTCCGCGTGCTCGAAGATTATCTGGACGGTTTTTCCGGCATTGTGATTGCGGTTTCCCATGACCGGTATTTTCTGGACCGCGTAGTAACCCGGATTTTTGCGTTCTCTCCGGAAGGAATTCTGCGCCAGAATGAAGGGGGATATGAGGAATACCGTGAGCGGATGCTGATGGAAGCGGAAGACTCCGCTGCCGGAAGAGCAGCAGCCGGAAAAAACGGGCCGTCCGGGAGAAATACGTCGGCGGAAGGGGATGAAAATCCGGCTCCGCTGGGAAATACGCGCAGTACATGGAAGGACCGCTCCGCGCAGCCGAAGAAAAAGCTTTCCTTTAAGGAGCAGCGAGAGTACGATACGATTGAGGACGAGATTGATTCTCTCACACAGAAATCGGAAGAACTGGACCGGGCGATTCTGAAGGCGGCCAGCGATTTTGTGGAACTGAACCGGCTGACGAAGGAAAAAGCCGAGACGGACGAACTTCTGGAGGCGAAGATGGAACGTTTCATCGAACTTCAGGATATGGTTGACGCGCTCGGAGGCTGAATTTTCAAAGAAGATATCCGGACGGAACAGACCGTGTAGAATGTTCTGTCAAATCGGTGTATAATATTTCGGTGCTATAACAAAAAAGGAGAGCGGCCGGGGATGAAAATCCTGACTGCATAAGGGACTATGAATTCTACACTTAGAAGAACCTGGGCAGAGATCGATCTGGATGCTCTTACCTATAACTATCAGACAATTCGTCGGAAGATCGGCGAAGACGTGCGTTTTCTGGGCGTTGTCAAGGCGGATGCCTACGGACACGGTTCCGTGCAGATCGGAAGGAAACTGCAGGAGCTCGGCGCGGATTACCTTGCGGTTTCCAGCATCGATGAGGCACTGGAACTCCGGAATGCCGGCATCACCATGCCGATCCTGATTCTGGGGCATACGCCGAAAGAGCAGGTCGATCGTCTGATCTGTTTCAATATCACTCAGGCGGTAACCTGCGAGGCAAAAGCGCGGGAATACAGTGCCGAGGCGGTAAAATACGGCGGCACGCTGAAAGTTCATATCAAGGTTGATACCGGTATGTCGCGGCTCGGTTATATCTGCGAGGGAGATTATTTTGAGCACGGCGTGGACGGTATCGCGCTTGCATGCAATCTTCCGGGACTGGATGCGGAGGGAATTTTCACGCATTTTGCGGTTTCCGATGAGCCCGGGGAGGACTGTGAAGAGTATACAAAACATCAGTTTCAGCTTTTCCGCGATGTGATCTGTGCGGTGGAGGAAAAACTGGGACGGACATTCCGGATCCGTCACTGCGCCAATACCGGAGCGACGGTCCGCTATCCGGAGACTTATCTCGACATGGTGCGGCCGGGGCTTCTTCTCTACGGATATGGAGAATTTGCCAGACAGTGGGGCCTTCGGCCGGTGATGTCGCTCAAGACGACGGTCAGCACCATCAAGATTTATCCGAAGGGGACGAAAATCAGCTACGGCGGCATTTACACCTGTGATCAGACAACACGGATGGGGGTGGTTCCGTACGGATATGCGGATGGGTTCTTGCGCACGCTGTCCAACCGTTGTTCGCTGTATACCGGGGAGGGGCTGTGCCCGCAGCGGGGAAAGATCTGCATGGATATGTGCATGATTGACCTGACCGGAAAGAACAGCGTCGACGTCGGAAGCGAGGTCGAGATCTTCGGACGCCATCAGCCGGTGGAAGTTCTGGCGGATCTGGCCGGAACGATTCCGTATGAGATTGTCTGCGCGGTCAGCAAGCGTGTTCCGAGATATTATATCGAGAACGGAAATGTGGTTGAAAAAGAACTGATGCTTCGATTCTGAACATAGATGGGGGACAGAACAATGCTGAAAAACTATTATTTTGATGTAACGGATCAGTGGCAGGGCCGTGTCGACAGCGAGGAAGATTATGACGCGTTTCGCTGGCATCAGAGAATCCGCCCGCTGGATCTCAATTCGGTGACGGAGCCGTTCTCCGGCCCGCTGGGCTTCGGAATGATCGGTTTTTGCTGTGATCTCGGCGTGAAGCGGAACAAAGGACGTGCCGGCGCAGCGCTCGGACCGAATCTTCTGAGAAAAAAGCTTTCGAATCTTCCGTGTGTGTTCGACCCGGGTGTCGCACTGTATGACTGCGGCAATATCATGACGGACGGCATCGAACTGGAAGAGGCACAGAGCATTCTTGCTCAGGCAGTTCAGAAGATTCTCAGTCTCAATCTTTTTCCGATCGTCATGGGCGGCGGACATGAGACCACTTTCGGTCATTATATGGGTGAGCTCGCGCATGAGAAAGAGATTCTGGAAGAGAAGATCCGCAGCGGAAGAAAAGA
Source organism: [Clostridium] aminophilum DSM 10710 (assembly GCF_000711825.1). Classification (GTDB taxonomy): domain Bacteria; phylum Bacillota; class Clostridia; order Lachnospirales; family Lachnospiraceae; genus Clostridium_R; species Clostridium_R aminophilum. The sequence continues at coordinate 105,650 of NZ_JONJ01000002.1, forward strand.
CGAGAACAGCAAGGTTGACCTCGGTATCATCAGCTTTGACGCGCATTTTGATATGAGACCGTACGACGGCGGTGCATCCTCCGGATCCATGTTCCGTCAGATTGCGGATATCTGCGAGAGAGAGGAAATGCCGTTTGCCTACATGCCCCTCGGTATTCAGCGCCACAGCAATACGGTCAGCCTCTTTAAGGAAGCGGAGCGTCTCGGGGTTCCCTACATGCTGGCAAGAACGCTTCAGTACGGCTCCCGGGAAGAAGTGTATGAACACGTAGATGACTTCATGTATCAGCACAAGAATGCATACATGACCATCTGTACCGATGTCTTCTCGACGGCATTTGCCCCCGGCGTCAGCGCCCCGCAGGCCCTCGGACTGGATCCGCAGGCTGTGGTGCCGATCATGAAGCACATTCTTCGGACCAGAAAAGTGCGAGGTTTTGACATCTGCGAGATCTCCCCGCGGTTTGATCAGGATGACACCACTGCCAGTCTTGGCGCGGTGCTGATCTTTACCGTGGTGGTCACACTCTGTCAGCTGAACGGACTTGCGGTCAATGTCGGCGGAGATTATTACGGATAAATGATTCATTTGTCAGCGGCGCTGGAGGCTCAGGCTTTCAGCGCCGCTCGGGCCTCTGGTGGCACTGGGGCCTCTGGTGGGCGTTCGGGGCGCTGGGGCCTCTGGTGGGCCTGTGGGACGGAGTCATCGGGTCATCCGGGGACAGCAGGAAATAGAAGCCATCCGGACATCCGGGAATGGCAGGAACAGAAAAAGTCCGGCAAAACCGGGGAAAAGAGAGTGAATGCGCTACGGCGGCGGGCGGAAGACCGCAGCGGGAAACGTCGGAGAAGCGGTGGGCAATCACCGGTCGAAGGGGAGAAAAATGATACTGATTGTCGGCGGAAGAAGCCAGGGAAAATCGAAGATTGCGCGGTCCTATGCATCGGAAACGGAAATTTTGCTTCATCTTGAAGACAAGGTTGCAGCACTGTATGGACTGCAGCGGGAAATGGAGCATGGTTTTTCCGGAAATTCCCCGGATCGGACGTCCGAAGTTTCGCGGATTCCGTCGCCGGATTTCGGGGAGGCCGGAAAAACAGATGTCTCTGCGGATGCCGATAAAACAGATGTCTCTGCGGAAGCCGGAAAAACAGATGTCTCTGCGGATGCCGATAAAACAGATGTCTCTGCGGAAGCCGGAAAATCGGATGCATCTGCAGAGACCGGAAAAACGGGAGTATCTGCAGAAGGTGGAAAACAGGGAATATCGCAAATGGCTGCCTCGCAGGAATCTTCAGAGGAGATATTCTGGAAAAAACTTCGTGAAGCGACGGAAGAAACCGTTCAGCGGATTTTGGCCGATCCCCGGGTCCGCGTAATTACGGCGGACGAGATTGGCTGTGGCGTTGTTCCGATGAGCCGACGTGAACGCGAGTACCGTGATACTTACGGCAGAATCTGCCAGAAGATTGCGAAACAGGCGGATACGGTTATTCGGGTGGTTTGCGGGATACCGACGGTGATCTCTTCCGACAGTGGCGAAACATAAAAAAGGGAAGAAAAATACGAATACTGCAGATGAAAAAAATGCAGATGAAAAAACTGCAGATAAAGCGAAAAAATGAAGACATAATGCGAAAACGCAGACAACCGCGAACATAAAAGAAGCTGTAAAACGAGAAAAGAAAAAAGAGGAATGAAGATTTGAGTTGGGTTATCATACACGTCGGCGCGCTGTGCGCCGGTTTTCTTCTCGATCTGGTTGTCGGAGATCCACAGTGGATTCCGCATCCGGTCCGGCTGATCGGAAGCTGGATCACGTTTACGGAGCGATGGATCCGGGCGGCATTTCCGAAGACACCGAAAGGTGAATTGATCGGGGGCTGCCTGTTTACAGCCATCGTGATGCTGACATCTGGATTGGGAGCGGCGGCCGTGACGATACTTCCGGTGATGCTTTTACTGCAGTTCGGGTTTGCAACTGCTTCCATGGCGGCGGCTTTTATATTGGAAACCGTTTCGGTCTGCTATGCGGTGGCGGTGCGGTCGATGAGAACCGAGAGTATGAAGGTGCAGCGGGCACTGGAGGAAGAAGATCTGTTCCGGGCACGAAGCGCCGTCTCGATGATTGTCGGCCGAGACACGGAGAACCTGACGAAAGAGGGTGTGGCGAAAGCGGCCGTGGAGACAGTGGCGGAAGGTACGTCGGACGGAATTGTGTCTCCTCTCTTCTGGATTGCACTGTTCGGACCGGTGGGCGGATGGATTTACAAGGCAGTCAATACAATGGATTCTATGGTTGGATACCGGAACGACCGGTATTTGTACTTCGGGAGATGCGCCGCCCGGACCGATGATGTCTTTAACTACATTCCGTCAAGGATTGCCGCGGTATTGATGATTGCCGCTGCCGGTTTCCTCGGATTGGATTCTGCGGAAGCGTATCGCATCTGGAAACGGGACCGCAGAAACCACAAGAGCCCGAATTCCGCGCAGACCGAGTCGGCCTGTGCCGGTGCTCTCGGCTTAAGACTTGCGGGGGATGCGTGGTATTTCGGGAAAAAAGTGGAGAAGCCGTTCATCGGAGATGAGAAAAAGAAAACGGAACCGTCCGATATCACCGAGGCAAACCGGCTGATGTACGGAACAGCAGGTCTGGCTGTCTTCTTTGCGGCGGTGATCCGTTTTTCCGTGCTGATCCTGATTGCGGGCTGAAGTCCGGTTTGGTTGAAGACGGGGCCGGGGCTTTTTATAGATGTAAGAGACTGTATGGATCAGTATGGGGATATATTTGGGATTGGAACAGAACAGGAATGATATGAATGAGAGCAGGAACAGAAAAAACGTTTCGGAGTACACATATGTTCACGGAGGAGATATTTTCCGTGGGGGGATCGATCTGGATCTGTCGGTAAATATTAACCCGTTCGGCATGCCGGCGAGCGCGCGGCGCGCGGCGGCTCTGAGCATGGATCGATGGGAACAGTATCCGGATGCGCTCCAGAGGAAGCTCAGAAACCGCATGTCGGAGAGACTCCGGCAGGAGGGATTCCCGGTGAGGTCGGAGTCCCTGCTGTTCGGAAATGGTGCGTCAGACCTTCTCTACAGCATTTTCCAGGCTCTCCGACCGGAGCGGGTGCTGATTCCGGCACCCGGTTTTTCGGAATACCGGAAAGCGGCGGAGACCGTCGGTGCCGAGATTGCCGGTCTGCCGGTTTTTTCAGCCGATTCGGTTTTGCCATATGAGGATGAAGACGTTCTGACGTCGGTTCGCACATTTGCGGAACAAGCCGGGGAACTCGGAAAATCGGGCATGATTATTTTGTGCAATCCGAACAATCCGGATGGACATGTCCGAACATTTAATTTCTTGAAGAGAATTTTCGGAATCTGTCAAAAATATGGTATGATTCTTTTAGTTGACGAAAGTTTTCTCTGGTTCTGCATGGACGGAAAAGAGCGCAGTGCGATTTCCTTTTGGGGCAGTGCCGATTGTAAAATGGATCCGTCGGGATTGATTATTCTGAATGCGTTCACCAAAATCTTTGCCATGGCAGGGCTTCGGCTTGGATTTATGGTTTCGGATCCGGACATCATCCGGCAGACGGAAGATGTCCGGCAGCCGTGGAGCGTATCGGCTCCTGCGGAAGAGGCCGGAATCGCGTGCCTTGCGGAACAGGAGTTTGTGCGGAAAACTGCCGCAGAGATCAAATGCCGGCGGGAGGAACTGCGGGCCCGTCTGACATCGCTTGGAATGAACTGTGCAGAATCTTCCGCGGATTTTGTTCTGTTTCGGACAGCGATCCGTGATATGGGCGATCGTCTGCGGAAGAAGGGGATTCTGATCCGGGACTGTTCAAACTACACAGGGCTTGGCAAAGGCTGGTACCGCGTGGCTGTAAAAAACCATGAGAGCTGTGAACGGCTGGCGGCTGCGATCGAGTTGATAAAGAAAGAAACTGCGGAAGAGAGTACTTGACCGCGGGCAGGATATATCAGAACAGGAGGAACAGCATGGCGAAATCGATCATGATACAGGGAACGATGAGCAATGTCGGAAAGAGCTTTCTGACCGCCGGCCTCTGCCGCGTGTTTCGGCAGGACGGGTGGAAAGTGGCGCCGTTCAAGTCGCAGAATATGGCACTCAATTCCTTTATCACCGCTGACGGACTTGAGATCGGCCGTGCGCAGGCGGTTCAGGCCGAAGCATGCGGCATTGAGCCGACGGCAGATATGAATCCGGTTCTCCTGAAGCCATCCAGCGATGTGGGCTCGCAGGTGATTGTCCGCGGAACCCCGATCGGGACCATGCCGGCGAAAGAGTATTTTGCCTATAAGAAAAAACTGATCCCGCAGATCATGGAATCCTACCGGCGTCTCGATGAGGAGTATGACATAATCGTCATTGAGGGGGCCGGAAGTCCCGCCGAGATCAACCTTGCTCAGGATGATATCGTCAATATGGGCATTGCAGAGATGACGGATTCCCCGGTGATTCTCGCCGGCGACATTGACCGCGGCGGCGTGTTTGCACAGCTGTACGGAACGGTGATGCTTCTTCCGGAATCACAGAGAAAACGGATTCGCGGACTTGTGATCAACAAATTCCGGGGCGACCGTTCCATTCTGGATCCGGGAACGGAAATGATCTCGAAACTGTGCGGAATTCCGGTTGTCGGAACGGTACCGTTTCTGAAAGCGGACATTGACGATGAGGACAGTCTGAGCACACGGCTGACGGCGAAGGGGAAAATGGCGGCACCCGGAGAGATCGATATCGCTGTGATTCGTCTTCCGAGGCTCTCGAATTTTACGGACCTTCATGTGTTTGAGACGGTCGGCCGGTGCAATGTGCGCTATGTCACGGATGTCAGGGGACTCGGAACACCGGATCTGCTGGTTCTTCCGGGGACAAAGAATACCATTGAGGATCTGCTGTGGCTGCGGACCAGCGGACTTGAGAGCGCGATTCTGAAACTGGCGGCAGCGGAAGTCCCGATCATCGGAATCTGCGGCGGATACCAGATGATGGGAGAAGTCCTCTCGGATCCGGAGGGACATGAGGCCGGTCAGCCGGGACGGGTTCTTCGCGGAATGGGACTGATTCCGGCCGAGACGGTCTTTACCGGCGAAAAAATCCGGTCACAGAATAAAGGGGAAGCGGTCGCAGCGGAAGGACTGTTTGCATCGCTTCGCGGAAAGCCGGTACGCGGATATCAGATTCATATGGGACGAACCACCATCCGGGGCGGAAAACCGCTCGTGAAGCTGCGGAAAGCGCTTCTGTCCGAACCGGAAGGATATGCGTCCGGATGGATAGCGGGAACCTATCTGCACGGGATTTTTGACGGGCCGGGTGTTGCGGCGGGGATCGCGGATCTTCTGCGGAAGCGGAAAATGCAGGGAAACGATGCCGCCCAGGTGACCGGGACAATAGATCCGGCAGACGCAGCGGATTACGATGAATACCGCCGCAGACAGTATGACATTCTCGCAGACGGAGTGCGCCGGAATCTGGATATGGAGAAGATTTATCAGATCATCAACCGAAAGGATTCGTCAGCGATCTGAAACAGAGGAAGAGATTTTAAACGCCGGGGTCGATCGGCCGACGGCGGAGATTTCTCTGACTGCTAACGACTTGGATTTCTCTATAGGCTGACGACGGGGATTTTCTGACGGCTGACGACGCAGTTTTTTTGACGGCTGACGGGGGACTTTCTCTATCGGCTGACGACGGGGATTTTCTGACGGCCGACAGGGAAACTGGCGCGGACCAAACAATACAGAAAAGGAGAGAGGTGCCGGCGATACGGGATAAGCCGGCGGGGGAAACGGTATGAACACAGATTTTCAGCTCCCGGAGGGGATCGATCTTCTGGAGATCCATCCGGCGGATATTGAAAAGAAGAGCTTTGAGATGATCGGAGAAGAACTCAGAAAGCTGGGAAAAGGTCCCTATCCCGATGATGTGGATAAGGTTGTCCGAAGGGTCATCCATACCACAGCGGATTTTCAATTTGCGGATACGCTGTTTTTTTCGCCCAATGCAGTGCAGGCCGGGATTCGCGCATTGACCGAGGGAGCACCGGTCATCACAGATACCAATATGGCGAAATCCGGCATCCGAAAGGCAGTACTTCAATCTCTGGGCACGGATTCGTTCTGCTTCATGGCGGACGCCGATGTCGCGCGGGATGCGAAGGCTGCCGGCATTACCAGAGCGGTGATGAGTATGCGGAAAGCGGCAGAACTGGAAGAACGGACCGGCCGGAGGGCGATTTTTGCTATCGGCAATGCACCGACGGCACTTGTGGAACTGTACAGCCTGATTCAGCAGGGACGTCTTCATCCAAGGCTGATCATCGGTGTGCCGGTCGGTTTTGTCAATGTTGTTCAGGCAAAGGAACTGATTATGACGCTGAAGAGCACGCCGCATATCGTTGCCCGCGGAAGAAAGGGCGGAAGCACGGTTGCGGCGGCGATCGTGAATGCACTTCTCTATCAGATCCGGAGACTCTGACGGTTGAACAGGTCGGGCAGAGAATTGCACCATTGAGTTTATTATAGATATAGAGAGAAAGCAGGAACAAAAACATGCAGACAGGAACCGGAACATTATATTATGAAGAACCGTATTGTGCCGAATTTGAAGCAAATGTGCTTCGCTGTGAGCCGGAGGACGGACGCTATGCCGTGATTCTGAATCAGACCGCGTTCTATCCGGAGGGCGGCGGGCAGCCGGCGGATACCGGAACTCTTCAGGTTCTGGATTTGACAGTGGAGAGGAAGGATGCCGCGGCAGCGGCGGGTACGCCATCTTCCGAGGAGAATCTTATCCCGGTGCTGGATGTTCATGAAAAGGACAATGCCATTGTTCATTACACAGACTGCCCGATTCCGGCAGGGAGCCGGGTTCGCGGAACCATCGACTGGGATCGCCGCTTCTGTATGATGCAGGAACATTCCGGCGAACATATTCTCTCCGGTCTGATTCATCGGAAATTCGGCTTTGAGAATGTCGGATTTCATATGGGAGAGGAAATCCGTATGGATTTCAGCGGGGAATGTTCCTGGGAAGAGCTGATGGAGATCGAGAAAAAGGCGAACGAGATCATTTTCCGGGACCTTCCGATCCGTGTGTTCTTCCCGACGGAAGAAGAACTGGCCGAGATTGATTACCGCAGCAAAAAGGAACTGACCGGTTTAGTCCGTCTGGTGGAGATACCGGGAGCAGATATGTGCGCCTGCTGCGGAACCCATGTTCTCCGCACGGGAGAGATCGGTGCAGTCAAGATTCTCTCCATGATTCGCTACAAAGGCGGGATGCGTCTGATGATGCATGCCGGAAGAAAGGCGATGGAGGATTACCGGATCAAGACGGATCTGAACCGGGAGATCTGTGAAATGCTCTCGGCCAGACCCTACGAGAGCGCGGCGGCAGTCCGGCGGATTCTGGACGCGGACAGCAGGAAGAGCCTGCGCATCGCGGAACTCCAGAAAGAACTGTTTCAGTACAAGGCGGAGACATTTCCGGACGGTCAGAAGCTTCTGATTGATGTGGAACGGGAAGCGTCTCCGGTGGAAATACGGCGGTTTTGCGACCTTCTTCTGAAAAAGAAAAAAGGGGAAACCGTCTGCGTTCTCTCCGGACATACGGATGAGAGCGGAAACGAGATCTTTTCCTACTGTATCGGCAGTGCCTCTTATGACTGCCGGGCGGCGGCAAAAGAACTGAATGCAGGTCTGAACGGAAGAGGCGGCGGAAGCCCGCAGATGGTTCAGGGATCCTTCAGCGCATCCGAGGACCGCATCCGCAGTGCGGTCAGCAGGGTGTTCGGTGGGTGAGGTTTTCTAAGACAATCAGTTTATGACAGGTGGTGACAAAATGATACTCAATCATTTTCATAATTCCGAATCCGGTGACTGTTCAATTAAAAAGGTGATTCTTGTGATTTCGTACACGGTACTTTTGATTGCCTGTGTTATCCGGTTGGAATCGGTGATCGCGCTGGCCGGACGGCTGTTTTCGGTGCTGTTCCCGTTTCTGTGCGGTGCGTTGATCGCGTTTATCGTGAACATTCCCATGCGGACGATCGAAAGGCTGATCGGGAAAGCGATCCGGGATACGGAACAGAAGAGCCGGAGAGGGATCCGACGCGCGATTGCGATGATTCTCTCGTTTCTTCTGATTTTTGCGGCCCTCGGAATTATTCTGATTTTGATGATTCCGGAGATTGCAGCCGCAATGGTCAGCCTTGCCAGCGGCGTTCCGGCTTTTCTCGAAGACCTCACACAGAAGACATTGGTCTATTTCGGCGAGAACCCGCAGATTCGTGCCAGTCTCGAAAGCCTGAGCAGAAAAGCAGAGTGGCGGAATATCCTGGACAACATTCTTTCCTTTGTCCAGTCCGGTGCGGGGAGTGTGGTGGAATCAACGCTCTCGACGGTATCCGGCGTTTTCGGCGGCCTGGTGACGGCGGCGCTTGCCCTGATGTTCTCGATTTATATCCTGTCTTCCAAGGAAAAACTGGGAGGGCAGGCGGTCCGTGTTCTGCAGGCATACCTCCCGCCGGAAATCGTTCAGAAGACACTGAGGATTACTGAGATTATCGCGAGGACCTATTCGAATTATTTTGCCGGTCAGTTTACCGACGCCTGCATCTTTGGATTCCTGATCTTTTTACTGCTTACCATCCTGTCTCTTCCGTATGCCATGCTGATCGGCGTAGTTGTCGCGCTCACGGCGCTGATTCCGATTGTGGGTGCATACATCGGTCTTGCGGTCGGCGCATTTCTGATTGCAGTGGTCAATCCGATGTATGCGCTGTATTTTGCAGGTGTTTATCTCGGCACCGTGTTTGTTGACAACAACTTCATTTACCCGCGTGTTGTCGGAAGCTCGGTGGGCCTTCCGGCCATATGGGTTCTTCTTGCGGTCGGCGTCGGAGGCGGTCTGTTCGGCGTCGTTGGCATGATTTTCTTCATTCCGGGTACGTCTGTTGTCTACCAGCTGATTCGGGAAAATGTGGCACATCGACTGGAAAGACGCGGCGGCGGACCGGTGGAGTGACGGCAAAGATTGGCGAAATATAACGAAAAGAATCAAGAAAGGATGCACTAAAAAAAATACTTCACAATACGACAGAATCAATTGAAATGTAATTAAAACTTGTTATAATATTATCAGTTTGATGCATGTATACATCAGACCTGACAAAGTCTACAGTTAAAATAAGGAGGAATTATTCATGGGAAGAAATTGGAAAACCATGGATGGTAACGAAGCCGCTGCGTATGCTTCCTATGCATATACCGACGTCGCTGCCATGTATCCGATCACCCCGTCATCCGTTATGCCGGAGCATGTCGATGAATGGGCAACAGAAGGCAGAAAGAATATTTTCGGAAATGTAGTACAGATTACAGAGATGCAGTCTGAGGCTGGTGCAGCAGGTGCTGTTCACGGTTCTCTGGCAGCAGGTGCGCTTACCGCAACCTACACCGCTTCTCAGGGTCTTCTTCTTATGATCCCGAACCTTTACAAGGTAGCCGGTGAGCTCCTTCCGGGTGTATTCAACGTTTCTGCCCGTGCGATCGCTTCCCACGCGCTGAACATTTTCGGTGACCATTCCGATATCTATGCCTGTCGTCAGACCGGATGCGCAATGCTTTGCGAATCCAGCGTACAGGAGGTTATGGATCTGACACCGGTTGCTCACCTTGCAGCAATCAAGGGCAGAGTTCCGTTCATCAACTTCTTCGACGGTTTCCGTACATCCCACGAGATTCAGAAGATCCAGGCATGGGATTACGAGGATCTGAAGGATATGGCTGATTTCGAGGCAATTGATGCGTTCAGAAAGAGCGCAATGAACCCGAATCACCCGAACGAGAGAGGTTCTGCTCAGAACCCGGATATCTTCTTCCAGGCTACAGAGGCTTCCAATAAGTATTATGATGCTCTTCCGGCTATCGTTGAAGAGTATATGAATAAGGTAAATGAAAAGCTTGGTACAGACTACAAGCTGTTCAACTACTACGGTGCAGCGGATGCGGATCAGGTTATCATCGCGATGGGTTCCGTAAACGACACCATCGAGGAGACCATCGACTACCTCAATGCTCAGGGCATGAAGGTCGGCGTTGTAAAGGTTCGTCTTTACAGACCGTTCGTCGCAGAGGCTCTCATCAATGCAATCCCGGATACTGTTAAGAAGATCTCTGTTCTTGACAGAACAAAGGAGAAGGGTTCCCTCGGCGAGCCGCTTTACCTTGATGTTGTAGCTGCTCTGAAGGGTTCCAAGTTCGATCAGGTTCCGGTATTCTCCGGCCGTTACGGTCTTGGTTCCAAGGATACAACTCCGAACCAGATTGTTGCTGTATATAAGAACGAAGAGAAGAAGAGATTCACCATCGGTATCAAAGATGATGTAACCAACCTTTCTCTTGATCTTGGCCCGGCTCTGGTTACCACTCCGGAAGGCACCGTAAACTGCAAGTTCTGGGGTCTCGGCGCAGATGGTACCGTAGGTGCAAACAAGAACTCCATCAAGATCATCGGCGACAACACAGACATGTATGCTCAGGCTTACTTTGACTATGATTCCAAGAAGTCCGGCGGTGTTACCATGTCTCACCTTCGTTTCGGAAAGAAGCCGATCAAGTCCACATACCTGATCCACAAGGCTAACTTTGTAGCATGCCACAACCCGGCTTACATCACAAAGTTCAACATGGTTCAGGAGCTGGTTGACGGCGGTACATTCCTTCTCAACTGCAAGTGGACCGGCGAAGAGCTCGAGCAGCACATCCCGGGTCAGGTTAAGAAGTTCATGTATGATCACAAGATCAACTTCTACACCATCGACGGTGTAAAGCTTGGTATTGAGACAGGCATGGGCCCGACACGTATCAACACAATCCTTCAGGCTGCATTCTTCGTTCTTGCGAAGATCATTCCGGAGGATGAGGCAGTTAAGCTGATGAAGGACGCTGCTCAGAAGACATACGGCCGTAAGGGTGAGGATGTCGTTAAGAAGAACTGGGCTGCTATCGATGCAGGTGCATCTGCTCAGAACCTTGTTAAGATCGAGATTCCGGAGTCCTGGGCTAACGGCGCTGACGAAGGTCTTGAGTCCAGCCACGCTGAGACAGGCCGCAAGGATGTTGTTGACTTCGTAAACAACATTCAGGCTGCTGTATCTTCTCAGGAAGGTAACAACCTCCCGGTATCTGCACTCCTTGACTATGTAGATGGTTCTACACCGTCCGGCGCAGCAGCATACGAGAAGAGAGGAATCGCTGTAAACGTTCCGGTTTGGGATTCTTCCAAGTGCATTCAGTGTGAGTTCTGCTCCCTTGTTTGCCCGCACGCTGCAATCCGTCCGATCGCTCTGACAGCTGATGAGGCTGCAAAGCTTCCGGAAGGCACTGCAACACTTCCGCTGACCGGTATGAAGGACGAGTATCAGTTCACCATCGTTACTTCCACTCTCGACTGCACAGGCTGTGGTTCCTGCCAGAACGTATGCCCGGGCATGAGAGGCGACAAGGCTCTGACCATGGTTCCGATCGATCAGGCTATGGAGCAGCAGAAGGCATTCGATCTCGCTGTTACCTTCCCGGAGAAGAGAGACGTTGTAGAGAAGTTTAAGATCAATACTGTAAAGGGTTCCCAGTTCAAGAAGCCGCTTCTTGAGTTCTCCGGCGCCTGCGCAGGTTGTGGTGAGACTCCGTATGCGAAGCTGATCACACAGCTCTTCGGTGACAGAATGTACATTGCGAACGCAACAGGATGTACTTCCATTTGGGGTAACTCCTCACCGTCCACTCCGTACACTGTAAACGATGAGGGTCACGGTCCGGCATGGAACAACTCTCTGTTCGAGGATGCTGCAGAGTTTGGTTACGGTATGCTTCTTGCTCAGAACGCTATGCGTGACAACCTGAAGAAGAGAGTTGAGGCTCTCGTTGTTGCTCATCCGGAAAATGCTGCATTCCAGAAGGCAGCTCAGGAGTGGATCGATACCTTCGGCATCGGCGCTCTGAACGGCGTTGCAACTGACGCTCTCGTTGAGGCTCTTGAGTCTATGGACGATGAGACTGCTAAGGAAGTTGTAAACCAGAAAGACTTCCTCGCTAAGAAGTCCCAGTGGATCTTCGGCGGCGACGGTTGGGGTTACGATATCGGCTTCGGCGGTCTTGACCACGTACTTGCATCCAACAAGGATGTCAACATCATGGTTTACGATACCGAGGTTTACTCCAACACAGGTGGTCAGGCTTCCAAGGCTACCAAGATGGGTGCTGTAGCTCAGTTCGCTGCAGGCGGTAAGGAGACCGGTAAGAAGGATCTTGCTACCATCGCTATGTCCTACGGCTATGTATATGTAGCTCAGATCGACATGGGTGGTGACTACGCTCAGGCAGTTAGAGCTCTTGCAGAGGCTGAGGCATATCCGGGTCCGTCCCTGATCATGGCTTACGCTCCGTGTATCAACCACGGAATCAAGAAGGGCATGGCTAAGGCTATGACCGAGGAGAAGCTTGCTCTTGAGTGCGGTTACTGGAACAACTTCCGCTTCAACCCGGCTGGCGGCGACAAGAAGTTCACTCTCGATTCCAAGGCACCGACAGGTGACTATCAGGAATTCCTGAAGGGTGAGGTTCGTTACGCTTCCCTGGCTCTCAAGAATAAGGAAAGAGCTGCTCAGCTCGATGCTGCAAACGAGCAGGCTGCAAAGGATAGATTCGAATATCTGAGCAAGCTGGATGCTCTTTACAACAAATAATCTGAGCGAAAATAACAGATAACCGGACTTGTTCCGGAACGGTTCCCCCGGGGATTTCCCCGGGGGAATTTTTTATTTCATAGGAAATTTCTCCGAATTTTCGGCGAAATAAAAAAACATTCCGCGGCTTTATTCTATGTTAAAAGAAAGATTTCGTGATTTTGATAGAATAATTCTATATGGGATTATTCTATACAGAATATAAGATAATGCTTGAGATTTGATAGAAAATGAACTATTATTCCCTCGAAGAATAGAAACACTTAACTTTAATAATATGTAGAAACTCATCTTATCATTCTTTTTTACATCTCTGATCTTGTCTCTGATTATTCCAATGACGAAATTCGGATGCGTTTCTTAAATACTGTTCTCATTTTTATGATTCATTTTTGAAAAGGAAAAATCTCATATGTTCCCGCAGTGTATATGGTATGCGGAAAATTATCTGTCAAAGGGGGATGAAAATGTTCTCAAGAATCCGAAGTTACGGAATCAGCGGCATTGACGGTATTGCGATCGCGGTGGAAGCGGACGTGAGCCCTGGACTTCCGATGTTTCATCTGGTCGGTCATCTGTCGCGCGAAGTCAGTGAGGCGGAAGAACGGGTTCGAACGGCAATCCGGAATTCCGGGATCACACTGCCTCCAAGAAGAATAACCGTCAATCTGTCTCCGGCTGGGATCCGGAAAGAGGGAACTGCCTTTGATCTGGCAATCGCGGTCGCGGTTCTCTGCTGTTTGGGTGTGATCGATCCGGACGGTATGGAAGAATTCACGTTTCTTGGGGAACTTGGCCTGGATGGAACGGTACGCCCGATCCGGGGAATTCTTCCGATGGTGATCGCCTCGGTGAAGGACGGCGTCCGACGGATTTTTCTGCCAAAAGACAATGTCCGGGAAGGACGGGCGGTGATGGGAGCGGAGCTGATCGGCGTGACTGATCTGAAGGAATTATGCCGGATGCTGAGTCGGAGAGCGGCGATACAGGGTGAATACTTTGACTCCCATATGTTTGAGGAGGAAGACCATCCGTTTGCGGAGGATTATGCGGATATGATCGGCCTGAAATCGGTAAAATTTGCCTGTATGGCTGCCGCTGCGGGTCGGCACAGTATTCTGTTTATCGGTCCGGCCGGTACCGGAAAGAGTATGGCGGCTTCCAGACTTCCGGGCATTCTGCCGCCGCTGACGATGGAAGAGACCATCGAACTGGCGAAAATCCGCAGTATCTGCGGTTTGCTGGATCCGAGTGTTCCGTTTTCGAGAAAGAGACCGTTTCGGGCACCGCACCACAGTGTGACGCAGTCGGCTCTGGTCGGAGGAGGGGCGAATCCGAGGCCGGGAGAAATCACGCTCGCCACCCACGGGGTTCTGTTTCTCGATGAACTGGCAGAGTTTTCTCCCCGAACGATCGATCTTCTGCGCCAGCCGATGGAGGAACACAAAGTGGTGATATCGAGGATGAAGGGGACAATGGTGTATCCGGCGGACTGCATGATTGCGGCGGCATTGAATGGCTGTAAATGCGGCTTATATCCGGACAGACGATGCCAGTGCTCGGACAATGATCGAAACCGTTATCTGGGAAAGATCTCCGGCCCGTTTCTGGATCGGATCGATATCGGGGTTGAAGTGCCGAGGCAGAAGGTCCGGTCCACGGAGCAACTGGCCGGGAAGGAATCGTGGAGCACGGCGTCCATGCGGGAAAAGGTAATGCAGGCGCTGGAGATTCAGAAGAAAAGGTTTTCTTCCGAACCAATCCGATACAACAGTGAGATGAATTCTGCCCAGATCCGGGCGTATTGTCAGCTGACGCCGGAGGCAGTTCAGCTTCTGGACCGCTACAGTGCCGGTGACAATACGAGTCTTCGCGGGTATGGTAAGATCTGCCGCGTGGCGCGAACGCTGGCGGATCTGGATGGGAAGGAGAAAATTGACGAACTGGTTCTCTCGGAGGCATTGTCCTACCGGTCCTTTCAGAAAAAGTACTGGGGGAGAGGATAAGGAGGAGGTGACAGGAAATGTATGAGGAGAAAGACCGGCTGGCGGCAGTGTGGATGAGCCGTCGGCGGGAAATCGGTGCTGTGAGCGCGCAAAAACTGATCACCTTTGCAGGAGGCTACCGGAATGTGCTTTGCCTGAGCGAGAGGGAGATGGAAAATGCCGGCTTTCTGACAGATAAACAGCGGAAGGTATTGTCAGAAGCTTTGAACGACGGACAAACAAAGGAAGACGCAAGGCGTGATCTGGATCGAATGAAACAGCACGGAATACGGATTCTTCTGCCGGAGGAGGATGTGTTTCCGGAAAAACTCCGGCGGATTCCGGATCCGCCGATGTGGCTGTATGTGAGAGGAAGCCTTCCGGATCCGGATCAAAAGTCCTGCGCGCTGATCGGCGCGAGAAACTGTACGGAATACGGCAAAGAAGAGGCAGAATACTTCGGCGGTCTTCTGGGAGATTACGGGATACCGGTCATCAGCGGTATGGCGCGCGGAATCGATTCGTTTGCGCTTCGGGGGGCGCTGGAAAAAGGCGGAGACTGTTATGCGGTTCTCGGCTGCGGGGTGAACGTCTGTTATCCGCGGGAGGCCGGAGACATTTTTTCAAGAATACCGGAAAAGGGCGGGATTCTGTCGGAATATCCGCTGGACGGTCCGGCGCTTTCACAGCATTTTCCGGTTCGAAACCGGATCATCAGCGGACTGGCGGATATGGTGCTGATTGTGGAGGCGAAACGGAAGAGCGGAAGTCTGATCACGGCGGATCTGGCACTGGATCAGGGAAAAGATATTTTTGCTCTTCCGGGGAGGCGGACGGACCCGCTCAGTGAAGGAACAAACCGCCTGATCCGCGTCGGTGCGGGGATTGTGACGGGGCCGGAAGATGTGCTTGAATATTTCGGAATCAGGGGAGAAAAAGGCAGAAAACAGAGCAGAGTGTGTGACAGCGGACTTGTCAAGAATGAAAAAAAGGTGTATAGTGCCATTGATTCGCACCCGAGACACATCGAGGAGATCATGAACCGAAGCGGTCTCTCCTGGGGAGAATGTCTTGTGGCGCTGATGAAACTGGAAATCTGCGGGCTGGCAGTCCAGCCGGATAACCAATATTATATGAAGAAACTTGATAAGTAGGTGCTTATATGTCAAAAAATCTTGTTATTGTGGAGTCTCCGGCCAAGGTAAAAACCATTAAGAAGTTCCTTGGCTCCAATTATACCGTTGATGCTTCCGGCGGCCATGTCAGGGACCTTCCGAAGAGTCAGCTCGGAATTGATGTGACTCAGGAATACGAACCGCGGTATATCACAATCCGCGGAAAAGGTGATACACTTGCGCGCCTGCGAAAAGAAGTAAAAAAAGCGGATCATATTTATCTTGCGACCGACCCGGATCGCGAGGGTGAAGCGATTTCCTGGCATCTGTCCAAAGCGCTGAAACTGGACGAGGCTGTGGATAAAAAGGTTTCCCGCATTACCTTCAATGAGATTACCAAAAATGCGGTGAAGGCCTCCCTGAAGGCCCCGAGAAAGATCGATATGGATCTCGTGGACGCACAGCAGGCCCGCCGCGTGCTGGATCGTCTTGTCGGCTATATGATCAGCCCTCTTCTCTGGGAAAAGGTGAAGAGGGGCCTTTCTGCCGGCCGTGTTCAGTCGGTTGCGCTTCGCATGATCTGTGATCGTGAAGATGAGATCAATTCCTTCATTCCGGAAGAGTACTGGACGGTGGATGCAGAACTTGCCGAGGGCAGGAAGAAGCTTACCGCTCATTATTACGGAAGAGACGGAAAAAAATACGTTCCCGCAAGCAAAGAGGAAGTTGACGGGATCAAAAAGGAACTGGAGCATGCCGACTTTACGGTTTCGGAAGTCAAGAACGGCGTTCGGAGCAAGAAGCCGCCGCTTCCGTTTACCACCAGTACGCTTCAGCAGGTCGCGGCGTCCAATCTGAACTTCTCGACCTCCAAGACCATGCGTCTTGCCCAGCAGCTCTATGAGGGCGTTGAAGTCAAGGGGCTCGGGACCATCGCGCTGATCACCTATCTCCGTACCGATTCCACCCGTATTTCGGCAGAGGCGGATGCGGCCGGAAGAAGATACATTTCCGAAAACTACGGAGAAAAATATGCCGGAGACGGAAATGCGGCCGGCGGGAAAAATGACGCAAAAATTCAGGATGCGCACGAGGCAATTCGTCCGGTCAATGTGGAACTGACTCCGACAGAAGTGAAGGATTCCCTTCCGCGGGATCTGTTCCGTCTCTACCATCTGATCTGGACAAGATTTGTGGCGAGCCGCATGACACCGGCGTCCTATGAGACAACTTCGGTGAAGATTGCCGCAGGCCGCCACATCTTCTCGCTGTCGGCAAGCCGGATCCTGTTTGACGGTTTCCTGTCTGTTTATTCGATCGACAGTGAAAAGGAAGAAAAGAACGCGCTGACAGAATCCCTGGAGATGGGACAGAAGCTGACGGCTTCCGCTGTGACCGGTGAGCAGCATTTCACCCAGCCGCCGGCTCACTACACTGAGGCAAGTCTTGTGCGGGCACTGGAAGAAGACGGGATTGGCCGTCCGAGTACATATGCGCCGACGATTTCCACGATTTTGAACCGACGCTATATCACAAAGGAGAAAAAGAATCTCTATGTGACCGAGCTGGGTGATGTGGTAAACCGTATCATGAAAAAGGCTTTTCCGACGATCGTGGACACCGCGTTTACCGCGAATATGGAGTATCTTCTTGACCGTATCGGAGACGGATCCGTCAAGTGGAAGACCGTAATCGAGAATTTCTATCCGGATCTGGATGATTCGGTTGCCAAGGCGAAGAAAGAGCTGGAGTCCGTCAAGATTGCGGACGAAGTGACCGATGAGATCTGTGAAGTATGCGGACGCAATATGGTCATCAAGTATGGTCCGCACGGAAAATTCCTGGCCTGCCCGGGATTCCCGGACTGCCGGAACACGAGACCATATCTGGAGAAGATCGGTGTTGCGTGCCCGAAATGCGGCAAAGATCTTGTGATCCGCAAGTCCAAAAAGGGAAGAGTCTACTACGGCTGTTCCTCTTATCCGGATTGTGAGTTTATGAGCTGGCAGAAACCTTCCTCTGAAAAATGTCCGAATTGCGGCACTTATATGGTTGAAAAGGGAAATAAACTGATGTGCGCCAATAAAAACTGCGGATTTGTGAAAAATCTCGTAGGAGACGAAAAAAATTAAAAATGCACGTAAATTGCCAAAAACTCTTGCAACTCAGGTCGATTAGTGTTAATATTCAATCAAAAGGAATGGTATGCTCATTCCCGAATATTGCAGAATTGACGATTTGAAGGACAAAAGAAGAATATTCTGGAAATGTCTTTTCAACGTACATAAATGCAAAACAACATTCTGCGGTTTACACGCTGACAGCTGAGTAAAAAAGGAGGTATAGCAGTGGGCGTTCAGCTATTAGACAAGACACGTAAGATCAATAAGCTGCTGCACAATAACCACTCGCACAAAGTGGTGTTCAATGATATCTGCGAAGTTCTCAGTGATATTCTTGAATCTAATATTCTTGTGATCAGCCGCAAAGGAAAGGTGCTGGGTGTTGCAAATCACGACGGCATCGATGAGATCCACGAACTGATTGTGGATCAGGTGGGCAATATGATTGATCATATGCTCAACGAAAGACTTCTGAGCGTTCTCTCAACCAAGGAGAATGTCAATTTGGCAACCCTTGGATTTGACGAGGATTATGTAAAAAAATATCAGGCGATCATCACGCCGATTGATATTTCGAGTGAAAGACTCGGTACACTGTTCATCTACAAATCGGATGCGCAGTATGATATTGATGATATCATCCTCAGTGAGTATGGTACTACCGTTGTCGGATTGGAAATGATGCGGTCTGTCAATGAAGAAAATGCCGAAGAGACACGCAAAGTTCAGATTGTGAAATCCGCAATCAGCACACTTTCGTTCTCTGAGCTCGAAGCCATTACGCACATCTTTGGTGAGCTGGATGGCACAGAGGGTATCCTGGTTGCGAGCAAAATCGCCGACCGTGTCGGAATTACGCGTTCCGTCATCGTGAATGCTCTCCGTAAATTCGAGAGTGCTGGAGTAATTGAGTCACGCTCATCCGGCATGAAAGGTACTTACATCAAAGTACTGAATGACGCTGTCTTTGATGAATTAAAAGACATGAAGGCAGAAAATAAATAAGGTTTCAGAAGTTTTTCGGGGGACTGCGCACAGCAGTCCCTCTTTTTATGTCATAGGAAAGTGCTTTGCACTTTCCTATGACATAAAAAGAGCTCCGCGAGGATGCGCATACCGCCGGGGGAACGTGCGGTCGATTCTGATTATGTATGAAAGTTTTCAGAAAGTATTGACATCTGTCGAGCAGGTGATATAATCACCTACATAATACCTATGAAATGAGGAAGCGGTATGAACACACTTAGCCATCCGGGATTTACATCCATGAATATGATGATGTGCTGCTGTGAGACCATGTGCATGTGCAACATGTGTTTTACAGCCTTTTAAGTGTGCATCTGAAAGACGGTTTGCTGGAAACAACCGTTATCGCTCGAAGAGTTTTTTGCGGCAGAGGCACGGAAAGAGGCCTCTGCCGTTTTTGGCTTGCGGACGTTGTTCATAGATTGCTTTGGAATTAGGGAGGAAGAGTATGGGGTGTATGATCGAAGTCCGGGATGTTTCCAAGACATTTCAGGACAAGGACAGAACCGTGCAGGCACTGAATCATATCAATATCTGTATTGAAGAAGGCGATATATACGGAATCATCGGAATGTCCGGTGCCGGGAAAAGCACACTGGTTCGATGTTTGAATTTTCTGGAAGTTCCGACCGAAGGATCGGTGATTGTGGACGGACAGGAACTCGGTACGCTTTCGGATCGCGAACTTCGCCGGATCCGCGGCAGTATCGGAATGATTTTCCAGAGTTTTAATCTTCTGATGCAGAAAACCGTGCTGGAGAATGTTCTCTTTCCACTGAAGATTCAGGGAAGAGGAAAAGCGGAAAGCCTTGAACGGGCAAGAGACCTTCTCAAGACCGTCGGACTTGCGGATAAGGAAAAAGCGTATCCGTCGCAGCTTTCCGGGGGACAGCGTCAGAGAGTTGCCATCGCGAGAGCGATTGCCAGCGATCCGAAGATTCTTCTCTGTGACGAGGCGACCAGTGCACTGGACCCGCAGACAACGAACTCGATTCTGCAGCTTCTGAAGAAAATCAATCAGGAGATGGGGATCACGATCGTCATCATTACACATCAGATGTCGGTGGTGCGTGAAATCTGTCACAACGTTGCCATTGTGGAACACGGCAGCATCGTCGAGGACGGATCTGTAGAGGAGATCTTTACGCATCCGAAGTCACGGGCGGCGAGAGAACTGGTATTTGAGGGAAGTGAGACCTCGGAGACATTTGCGGGACGAAATGCCGCGGACCGGACGCTAAAGGAACTTCGGGAGAATCGGCGCATCCGCATTGTTTTCACCAGCAATTCTTCGTTTGAACCGGTAATCGGAAACATGGTTCTGAAATTCGGAACGCCCGTCAATATTCTGAAGGCGGACACCAAAGATGTGAACGGCGTCGCCCGCGGCGAGATGATTCTCGGACTCCCGGATGAACCGGAACTTCAGCAGAAAATGATCGATTATCTGAATGCGAGAGGCCTTGCGGTCGAGGAGGTGAACTGATATGTGGAGCAGCGAAACAACCAATATGCTGATCAGAGGTATCTTAGAATCCCTTTATATGA
The DNA here is from genome assembly GCF_000711825.1 of [Clostridium] aminophilum DSM 10710. Classification (GTDB taxonomy): domain Bacteria; phylum Bacillota; class Clostridia; order Lachnospirales; family Lachnospiraceae; genus Clostridium_R; species Clostridium_R aminophilum. The sequence continues at coordinate 126,242 of NZ_JONJ01000002.1, forward strand.
CCGGGGCCGCGACCCTTGCCGGCTATGTGCTCGGCCTTCCGTGGGGAATTGCCCTCGCTGTTTCGGATGAGGACGGAATCCGGCCGAACCGGGCGCTGTACCGGGTGCTGGATGCGGCAGCCAATATTCTCCGCAGTATCCCGTTTCTGATTCTTCTGATCCTGATCATTCCGCTCACGATTTTTATCGTCGGAAAAAGTTACGGATCCACTGCAACCATTGTCCCGCTGACCGTATCGGCGGCTCCGCTGATCGCGAGAATGGTTGAGACGTCACTGAAGGAAGTCGATCACGGCGTGATTGAGGCGGCACAGGCGATGGGGGCGGATGACATGACCATCATCCGAACCGTTCTTCTGGGAGAGGCCCGCGTTTCCCTGATTTCGGGCGCGACCATTACCCTCGGAACCATCCTTGGATACTCGGCGATGGCCGGAACCGTGGGAGGAGGCGGTCTCGGCGACATTGCAATCCGCTACGGATATTACCGGTATCAGGGAGATATCATGGTTGTCACGGTTATTTTGCTTATCCTGCTCATGCAGATTTTTCAGCTGATCGGTACGACGCTGGCGGCATCGCTGGATAAGAGAAAATAAAAGAGTTTTTTAAAAAGAGAGGAGAACCACTATGAAGAAGAGACTTTTTGCAGCAGTCGGAGCAGCGATCATCACAGCTGCAGCACTGGCAGGATGCGGTGCATCCGGTGCGGCTTCCACAACAGCAGCCGCAAAGGAAACCAAGACGGAGACGACAGCAGCGGCTGCGGAGGCAGAGACCACCAAGGCGGCCGGTGAACTGGAGAAGATCACGGTAGCGGCAAGCACAACCCCGCATGCGGAGATTCTTGCGGAAGCGAAGCCGATCCTGGCGGAAAAAGGATACGATCTGGAGGTCACCGAGTTTGAAGACTACGTTCAGCCGAATATGGTTGTAGAGAGCGGTGAGTTTGACGCAAACTATTTCCAGCATATTCCGTATCTTGACTCCTTTAACCAGGAAAAGGGAACCCATCTGGTCAATGCAGGCGGTATCCACTATGAGCCGTTCGGCATCTATCCGGGAACCAAGAAGAGCCTGGATGAAGTCGCAGAGGGCGATACCATTGCAATCCCGAACGATACCACCAACATGGCAAGAGCACTTCTGCTTCTTCAGGACAACGGTATCATCAAGATGAAGGAAGGAAGCGGTCTTACCGCAACGGAGAACGACATCGTCGAGAACCCGAAGAACGTTAAGATTCAGCCGCTTGAGGCCGCTCAGGTTGCCCGTGTTGTCAATGAGTGCGCATTTGTTGTTCTGAACGGAAACTATGCGATGGAAGCGGGCTTTACCGTATCCAAGGATGCCATCGCGTATGAAAAGAGCGATTCCGAGGCTGCAAAGACCTATGTAAATGTCATTGCGGTTAAGGAAGGCAATGAGTCCTCCGACAAGATCAAGGCTCTGATCGAGGTTCTGACTTCCGAACAGATTACAGACTTTATCAACAAGAACTACAACGGCGCGGTAATTCCGTTTAAGGGCTGATTGCGGAAGCAGTAAAACGGATACAGAAGAAGACACGATACCAAAAAGAAGCGGACAGGAAAGCGGCAGCGGGCATATCACTGCTGGTACTGTCCGCTTTTTATATTATTTTCACGACTGCTTGCCGGCATCCGTCATTGACACCGATCATTTTCCGGAGACAGCCGTTTGTGCGGTTGATTTACCGGCATCCGCCATTTACACCGATCATTTACCGGCATTTGCCATTTGAACGGCTGCTTTACCGGTGCTTGCTATTTGAGCGGCTGGTTTGCCGGATTCCACCCGATCGATTGCGTTTAGCAAAAAGGATGTAAAGAAAAAATGCTTGACACTCATTTGAGGATTGTGTAAGATAGCACAGGTGATGCAGTTGGAAAAAATTGTGAAGCAGGGAATCCTGTATGATTTTTATGGCGAGCTTCTCACGAAACATCAGCGGGAAGTATATGAGGATCTGGTCCTGAATGATATGTCTCTGGCCGAGATTGCCGAAGAGCAGGGCGTGACGAGACAGGCAGTCCATGATCTGCTCCGCAGATGCGACAAGCTCTTGGAGGGATATGAGGAAAAACTCGGTCTATATGAAAAGTTCCGGAAAACCCGGGAGCTGACCGGTGAGATCCGTGAGATGGCGGAGAAATGCCGCAGGAGCGGAGATCTTTCCCTTGTTCCGAAGATTGAAGAACTGTCGGAAAAAATACTTGATATCGTGTGAGCCGCAGGAGGACATATGGCATTTGAGAGTCTTTCAGACAAACTGCAGAACATTTTCCGGAATCTGACCGGTAAGGGAAGATTGTCGGAAGCAGATGTGAAAGCAGGTCTCCGGGAAGTAAAGCTTGCGCTGTTAGAGGCGGATGTAAACTTCAAGGTTGTCAAAGATTTTATAAAGAAAGTTCAGGAACGGTCCGTCGGCACCGATGTGCTGGAAGGCCTGAACCCGGGACAGATGGTTATCAAGATCGTCAATGAAGAGATGATTTCTCTGATGGGCTCGGAGACGACGGAGATTAAGTTCCGGCCGTCAAACGAGATCACAGTTCTGATGATGATCGGTCTTCAGGGTGCCGGTAAGACGACAACGGCGGCAAAACTCGCCGGAAAATTCAAACAGGCCGGCCGGAAGCCGCTTCTGGTTGCGGAGGATGTCTACCGCCCGGCGGCGATCGAACAGCTCCAGCGAAATGGAGAAAAGGTCGGAGTTCCGGTCTTTGCCATGGGAAAGGCGGACCCGGTCAACATTGCGAAAGCGGCCATCGAACATGCGAAGAACGCCGGAAACAATCTGGTGATTCTGGATACGGCCGGCCGTCTTCAGATTGACGACAGGCTGATGGAAGAACTTCAGAACATCAAAGCGCAGGTTTCGGTTGACGAGACGATCCTTGTGGTTGACTCCATGACCGGACAGGAAGCGGTCAATGTCGCTTCGACCTTCGATGAGAAGATCGGCGTGGACGGCGTGGTTCTGACGAAGCTGGACGGCGACACCCGAGGCGGCGCGGCACTTTCGATTCGTGCCGTAACCGGAAAGCCGATTCTCTACGTCGGCATGGGCGAGAAACTGGAAGACCTTCAGCAGTTCTATCCGGACCGCATGGCATCCAGAATCCTCGGAATGGGCGATGTTCTCTCTCTGATTGACAAGGCTTCGGCGATTGTCGATGAGGATGAGGCAAAGAAACTGTCCCAGAAGATCCGCAAGGCGGAATTTGATTACGACGATTTCCTGAAGCAGATGCAGCAGCTCCGCAAACTCGGCGGACTTGGCGGAATTCTCGGAATGCTCCCGGGAATGGGAAAACTGAAGGATATTGATCTTGAGAGCGGCGAGAAACAGATGCACCGCATCGAGGCAATCATTCACTCCATGACCGCGGAAGAGAGAAGTCATCCGGATCTGATGAACCCGTCCCGAAAAAAACGAATCGCGAAAGGCGCGGGAGTTGATATTGCGGAAGTGAACCGCCTGGTAAAACAGTTTGCGGATATGCGGAAAATGATGAAGCAGCTTCCGGGCATGATGGGAAAAGGAAAAAAGCATGGCGGATTCGGCGGTTTTGGCGGAATGAACGGCATGGGAGGAATGTTCGGGAGAAACAAATTCCCGTTCTGACACAGATAAGCGTATGATCGGCATTTTGTGCCGTTGTACATATAGAAAATTACAGATCGATATGATCAGGAGGAAATTATCATGGTAAAGATGAGACTGAAGAGAATTGGTATGAAGAAGGCACCGTACTACAGAATCGTAGTTGCTGATTCCAGATATCCGAGAAACGGCCGCTTCATCGAGGAGATCGGTTCCTACGATCCGAACACCGAGCCGGCTACTGTAAAGTTCGACGAGGAGAAAGTTAAGACCTGGATCTCCAACGGCGCTCAGCCGACAGAGACTGTTGCACGTCTTCTCAAGACAGCTGGTCTTCAGTAATCAACTGCTGACTTGACGAAAAGGTGGTGCGCATGAAGGAACTTGTGGAGGTCATCGCCAAGGCTCTTGTAGACAGCCCGTCTGAGGTTGTTGTCACAGAATCCGAACAGGATAATGAGATCGTGGTACAGCTGCATGTAGCACCTTCCGATATGGGAAAAGTGATCGGCAGGCAGGGAAGAATCGCAAAAGCGATCCGTACGGTTGTGAAAGCGGCTTCTTCCGGCAGCGACAAGAAAGTCACGGTAGAGATCGAAGAATAATGGAAAGACCGCGGCCCTTTTCGGGGGCAGCGGTCTTATCATGTCATAAGAGATTTTTCGTAAGTTCCGCAACTTGAATTCATCCGCGGGATGTTCGACCGCGCGACAGAGCGTCGGCTGTCTGCACATTGCCCGTCAGGCGAATCCCGGTTAATAACGGGGAAAGGACTTAATATGGTTGATTTACTTCGTGTTGGCGTGATTACGTCCGCCCACGGCATTCGCGGTGAGGTCAATGTTTTTCCGACCAGCGATGACCCGGAGCGGTTTGAGAAACTCGACAGCGTCATTGTTCAAAAAGGCGCGCAGCAGACCGTGCGCCGGATTGAGAATGTCAAATATTTCAAGAAAATGGTCATCTTAAAGCTGGAAGGCATCGATGACCGGAACGCGGCTGAGCTTATGAAGAGCAGTGATCTGATGGTCGACCGCGAGCATGCCCAGAAACTCGAAGAGGGAGAATACTTCATAGCGGATCTCATTGGACTGAAGGTAGTGACCGATGAGGGGCAGGAACTCGGAACGCTGAAGGATGTCATGGAAACCGGTGCCAACGACGTCTACATTGTCAAGACGGCAGGCGGTAAAGAGGTTCTGCTGCCGGTGATTCCGGACTGCGTACTTCGGGTTGATCTGGAAGAGGGACTGGTGGAAGTTCACCTGATGCCGGGACTTCTCGATCTGTAAAATGGTTCCGGCCGTGCCGGGATTCGCGGACGAATCCGGGAATCCGGGGATCCCGGGATCCGGGATTGATTCGGCGGACGTTGCAGCAAGGCTGACAAAAGCTGTCCATCATTAAATTGGAGGATTTTATATGCATTTTCATGTTCTGACTCTTTTTCCGGAAATGATCGATCAGGGAGTATCGACCTCGATCACGGGGCGTGCAATGGACAAGGGACTGATTTCCGTTGACACAACCAACATCCGGGATTTCTCGGAGGATGAAAAACATCATCACGTGGACGATTATCCCTACGGCGGCGGCGCCGGAATGGTCATGCAGGCGGCACCGGTTGTGAGCGCGGTAGAGCATGTGTGCGGCCGTGTAACCGAAGAGGGACGGAAGAGACCGCGCGTCATCTATATGACGCCGCAGGGCCGTGTGTTCAGCCAGAAGATTGCGGAAGAGCTGGCGAAGGAAGAAGATCTCGTCTTTCTCTGCGGACACTATGAGGGGATCGACGAGCGTGCGCTCGAAATGTGCGTGACGGATTATCTATCCATCGGTGATTACGTCCTGACAGGTGGAGAGCTTCCTGCCATGGTAATGATCGACTGCATTTCCCGTCTGGTTCCGGGGGTCCTCAACAATGACGTTTCGGCTGAGTTCGAGACTTTCCATGACAATCTTCTGGAGTATCCGCAGTACACAAGACCGGAGGAATTCAAGGGACGGAAGGTTCCGGCAATTCTTCTTTCCGGCGATCACAAGAAGGTCGATGAGTGGAGAAGAGAGCGATCCATTGAGCGGACGCTAAAACACCGGCCGGATCTGCTGGACGAGACATTTCTCTCGAAGAAAGAGAAAAAGTTTCTGGCGGAACTCCGAAAGGAAAGCAAGACATCGGCAACCGGCGAAGATTTTCCGGCACCGGCCGGCGATTCAGAGACAAACGCGTGACGCCGAGAATTCTGCAGCGCTGTCCGGCGAGTCAGAGCCGAAGGTTTGACGCCGAAATTTTTGCGGCAGGGCATGGAACCCTGCCTTCGCATCCGCTTTTGCGGCACAAGAAAAATGCTTGCAGTTATGCGGGTTTTATGATAATATACTAAATCGTGAAATGAAGAGATGTTCCGCTGTTACGGATGAGTATTAAGAGCATCAAATATTTTGAGGAGGTTCATACCGATGAACGAGATCATTAAGAAGATCGAAGAAGCACAGTTAAAGGAAGTAGCAGAGTTTGCAGTAGGTGATACTGTTCGCGTTTCTGTAAGAATCGTTGAGGGTACCAACACCAGAACTCAGGTATTCGAAGGCACTGTTCTGAAGAGACAGGGCGGCGGCGCAAGAGAGACTTTCACCGTAAGAAAGTCTTCCCACGGCGTAGGCGTTGAGAGAACATGGCCGGTTAACTCCCCGAACGTTGAGGCGATCGAGGTTGTTAGACACGGTAAGGTTCGCAGAGCGAAGCTGAACTACCTTAGACAGAGAACCGGTAAGGCTGCAAAGGTTAAGGAAGTTATCCGATAATCGAATTTACTTTTCTGTGACGACTGGGGAGGGGCAATGCAATTGTCCCTCCTTTAAATTTACGCGGCATACTCGCCAAAGCCCACGCCCCAGTGAGGCCCTGGCGACTGCCGCGATAACGAGCGGAACCCTGCAGGGCGCGTTTGGCATCGTTTGCTCGGTTAACTCATCAAAACCTTGCACCGGCGCGGTTATAAGCGACTGCCGCGATAACGAGTGGAACCCTGCGGAGCACGTTTTGCACCGTTTATGAGAGCACGAATAGAAAGAGAGAGTCTATGAATATACAGTGGTACCCGGGTCACATGACCAAAGCCAGGCGTGCGATGACGGAGGATCTGAAACTGGTCACCCTTGTCATCGAGATTGCCGACGCGAGACTTCCGCTCGGAAGCCGTAATCCGGATATTGATAAAATGGCTGCAAACAAAGACCGACTGATTCTTCTGAACAAGGCGGATCTGGCGGATGAGCAGCTTGTGAAACAGTGGATCGATTGGTACGGAAAACGAGGCATCCGCGCCGTTCCGCTGGATTCCCGCGTGACAAAGGATGTCCGTCGGATGCGTGCGGTCATTATGGATGTTTCCAAAGAACGGATCGAGCGCAACCGCAGAAGAGGAATCCTGAATAAGCCGATTCGCGCGATGGTGGCCGGGATTCCAAATGTCGGAAAGTCGACTTTCATCAACTCCATCGCCGGAAAAACCGCGGCGAAGACCGGAAACAAGCCGGGCGTAACCAGAAGCGATCAGTGGATTCGACTGGATAAGACGCTGGAACTGCTGGATACGCCGGGAATTCTGTGGCCGAAATTCGATGACAATCTGGTCAGCCGCAATCTGGCCTTTCTCGGCGCCATCAGCGATGACGTTCTTCCGCAGGCAGAACTGGTGCTTGAACTGATCGAGTATATGCGGCGGGCATATCCGGATACTTTCCGGGCGTGGCTTAAGACGGAACTGACGGAGGAAATGGATGCTCCTTCGCTGCTCACTGCGGAGGCGAGGGCAAGAGGCTGCCTTAAGGCCGGAGCGGAGCTGGACTATGATCGCGCGGCGGCCCTGTTTCTCACAGATTTCCGCGCAGGAAGAATGGGACATGTTACACTGGAGATACCGCCGGAGGAATAAATATGGCATTGCGAGAACTGAAAGGTGAGAAGCTGGAACAGGAACTGGTGCGGTTAAATGGTATGAGGGAATATGAAAAGGCTCATCCCGATTGTGAATTCATCTGCGGTCTGGACGAGGCGGGGCGAGGACCGCTGGCGGGACCGGTGGCGGCCGGTGCGGTTATACTGCCGAAGGACTGCACGATCCTTTACCTGAATGATTCCAAGAAACTTTCACCCGCAAGAAGAGACGCACTCTATGATGAGATCCGGGAAAAGGCGGTTGCCTGGTCTGTCGGCATTGTGACTGCCGAGGAGATTGATGAACGGAACATTCTGCAGGCAACCTATGAGGCAATGCGCAGAGCGGTGGCCGGTCTCGGCGTGACACCGGATCTTTTTCTGAACGATGCGCTGATTGTGCCGGGGCTTCCGGAGGAAAAGCAGATCAAGATCATCAAGGGTGACGCAAAGAGCGTCTCCATTGCGGCCGCTTCCATCATGGCAAAGGTGACAAGGGACCGGATGATGGAAGAGTATGACCGGGTCTGGCCGGCGTACGGTTTTGCCAAACACAAGGGATACGGAACGAAACAGCATTATGAGGCGATCCGGGAGAACGGGCTTTGTCCGATTCACCGGAAGACATTCCTGAAAACCATTCACTGATCGGAAAGAAGGCGATTGCTTCGGAAAGAGTCAGCAGAAATCACAGAAAAGTGGGCAGCAAATATGAGGAGGCCTGCGCCGGGTTTCTGGAGTCGATCGGGTTCCGGATCCTGGAACGGAATTTTCGCAGCCGGTTCGGAGAGATCGATCTGATTGCCCGGGAGAACGGTTATCTTGTCTTTGTGGAAGTGAAATACCGGAAAGACGGCCGCAGCGGAGATCCCGCGGAGGCGGTCGATGCGCGCAAACAGCATAAGATTCAAATGACTGCGCAGTATTATCTGACCAAAAACGGGTTTTCACCCGATATCCCGATCCGGTTTGACGTCGCGGCCATTTGCGGGAATCGGATTCATCTGATTCGGGATGCGTTTTCTTTCTGATACAGAAATATCACTCTGCGAATGGAAAAGTCTTGAGAAAAGACAGTGCAGCCTTTATAATATAAATACTTATGCGCAGAATGCGAACAGACCGGGTGCCGTATGGCGGTTTCGGCCGTTTCGCGGCCGGTGCCGGAAACTCATGATGGCATGAGCTCCGGCTCAGTATTCGCATAATTACAGACATATCGGGGGAATAAGCGGATGAGAGTAATTGCTGGATCTGCAAGGCGTCTGCTTCTTGTCACAGTCGACGGAAACGATACCAGACCAACCGGTGACAAGATCAAAGAGACGCTTTTTAATATGCTTAATTTTGAACTTCCGGGTGCGGTCTTTGTGGATCTGTATTCCGGGAGCGGTGCCATTGCGATCGAGGCCCTGAGCCGCGGCGCACAGAAGGCATATCTGGTTGAGAATAACCGGAAAGCGGCTGCGTGCATTCAGAAGAATCTGGAAACCACCCGTTTTACCGAACAGGGAGAGCTGATGATCTGTGATGTGATGGCCGGAATCCGGAAACTGGAAGGCCGTGGCGTGAAGGCGGACATTATTTTCATGGATCCGCCGTATAACCATGAGTACGAGAAAAATGTTCTCGAACGGCTCAGAAATTCACCGTTGGTCGATGAATCCACACTGATTGTGGTAGAGGCGTCCAAGGAGACTGAATTCGATTACGCGCAGGAGTTCGGCTATCAGCTGGAAAGAGAAAAAGTGTACAAATCCAGCAAGCACGAGTTTTTCCGAAGAAAAAGCACTGCAGCGGAGACTTCGGATAACGAGTAAAAAACGCAGACAGCGGAACCGGTCCGAACGGAAAACTGCTGCGATCGCTTGGGAAAATGAAACCTCATTTTCTCAGAGTTTGGGGGATATATAGTATATGAAGACTGCGATTTATCCGGGCAGTTTTGATCCGGTGACGCTGGGGCACGTTGATATCATTGAGCGTTCCGCTCAGATCTTTGATAAGGTGATCGTCGGGGTTCTGCGCAACAGCGCAAAATCTCCGTTGTTTTCCGAAGAAGAACGTGTTAATATGATAAAGTACGTAACAAGAGATATTCCGAATGTCGAAGTTCTGTCATTTGACGGGCTTCTTGTCGATTTTGCGAGATTAAACGGCGCCAATGTCATCATCCGCGGGCTTCGTGCGGTGACGGATTTTGAGTATGAACTTCAGCTGGCGCAGATGAACCGCGTGATCGCACCGGAACTTGATACATTATTTCTTACCACAAATCTCAAATATGCTTATCTCAGTTCCAGTATGGCGAAGGAAGTCGCGATGTACGGCGGAGACATCTCCGCATTTCTTGATCCGGAAATAGCAGAAAAGGTCAGAGATAAATTCAGGGGAAAAATCCTGGGATACCAGGGAAAACGATAAACAGAGGAGAAAAGGGTCATGAGCAAGATTGAGCAGATCATTTCAGAAATCGAGGAGTACATTGCAAGCTGCAGAACACAGCCGTTTTCCAATGAAAAGATCATTGTCAACCGTGAGGAGATGGAAGAGCTTCTCACCGAGCTTCGAATGAGGACCCCGGAAGAGGTTAAACAGTATCAGAAAATTATCAGCAATCAGGATGCGATTCTGAATGAGTCCAGAGCGGAGGCCGACAAGGCGAGAAATGCCGCAAAGACAGAGGCGGACACGATGATTGCGAGAGCGCAGGCACAGGCCGGACAGATGGTCGAGCAGAGCGAGATCACACAGCAGGCGCAGGCGAGAGCGGCTCAGATCATCAGCCAGGCGCAGGCACAGGCACAGGAGATCGTGGACAACGCCGTTCTTCAGGCAAATACGCTGAAACAGCAGTCTCTGAAGTATACGGATGATATGCTGGGCGGACTTCAGAGCATTATTCAGCATTCTCTTCAGGACGCGGAAAGCCGCTTTGATTCGCTTCGCGGTTCCCTCCAGTCCAGCTATGAGATTGTTTCGAGCAACCGCAATGAGCTTGCCGGAAGTCTCACCGGAGCAGACGATAACCGTTAACAGGGGAATCGGGAATCAGGCTGAGAAAACAGCCGCATAAGAGCGCATACCGAGATTGGCCGCTGGCCCCTTCTCAGGCATACGAAGCGAAACTATCGGGTTAGAGATTAAATCGCCATGTAGTTTTATAGTACGCACGAAGCGCGAAAGGACCATGCGAAGTGCTCCACTAACGACAGTAAGCCGGATGGGATTATCCCACCGGCTTTCCTTTGTACCATAGGAAAGTATTACGCGCTTCCTATGGTACAAAAAACGTCCCGCGGGATGTGCACAGCGATGAGCGGACGAGATTGCTTTGCGGTGATCAGCGGCAGCACGCAAAGTTCGCAAGCGCCCTTCAAGAGTGCGGGGATGGGAGAGCCGAAGTTCGATTGAGGACATTGTTCCGATAGGATAACCCGGCGAAAAAAGACGAGCATTCTTACGGGAGAGATTACGGGTGGAAAGGAGAAAGGGAATGAATATCGCGATTGTCACGGGCGCATCCTCCGGAATGGGAAAAGAGTGCGCAGAGATCCTTGCAGACCGGTTTTCGGGTATTTCGGAGATTTGGCTCATCGCCCGCAGAAAAGACCGGCTGGAGAAACTGTCGGATTCTCTTCCGGTGAAAACGAGACTTTTCTCTATCGATCTCGGAACAGAGGGCGCGATCCATACTCTTCAGGCGGAACTGAAAAAGACATCTCCGCGTGTCCGCTTTCTGGTCAATGCGGCCGGGTTCGGCGCCATCGGAAAGGCCGGGGAGATTTCCGCGGACCTGTCCGCGTCCATGATTCGGGTGAACTGCGAATCCCTCACGCGGATCACGGAGACGGTTCTCCCGTATATGCCTGTGAACAGCCGTATTCTGAACTTTGCTTCCGCCGCGGCTTTTCTGCCGCAGCCGGGATTTGCCGTCTATGCCGCGACAAAAGCGTACGTTCTGTCTTACAGCCGCGCGCTGAGAACCGAACTGAAAAAGCGAAAGATCGCAGTGACGGCAGTCTGTCCGGGGCCGGTCCGCACAGAATTTTTTGACATTGCCGAGAAAACCGGTGTGATCCCGGTTTACAAGAAACTGGTGATGGCTGATCCGGGGCGCGTTGCACGGACTGCGGTCCGCGACTGCATGGCGGGAAAAAGTGTCTCGGTATACGGAATTACCATGAAGGGATTCCGCTTGCTGTGCCGGGTTTTGCCGCATGAATGGTTATTGAAAATATGGGATATATTTCCGCTGAAGGACGCGGACCCGTCCGGACCGGAAGCGGTTTGAAAGGAGAAATTGCTTGAGCAGAATTGAAAAAGGGACATACGGATACAGAGATCAGTATAAAAAGAGACAGATCGGATATATGAGTTTTTTCGGCGCGCTGATTCTGGTCGGACTTGGGGTCCGTTTTTTTGCGGATTTCAGCTATCATACGGCTCTCGGATCCATTGCGGCCGTGCTGGCGGCGATCCCTCTCGCAAATATTCTGTCCCCGTTTGTGGTTCTTTATCCCTGGAAGACGATGAAGAAGGAAGATTACGATCAGTATTCCGCGCGGGAAAAGGATTTCCGCATTCTGTATGATCTGATCATCACCACCAAGGAGGACGTGATGGCGATGGATGTGCTGGTTGTTCATCCGACGGGGATCTATGGCTGGTGCACGAATCCGAAGGTGGTGACGGACCGTGCGGAGGACAATGTCAACAATACTTTGACTGCGATGCATCTGGACCCGAATTTCCATGTGATCAAGGATAAGAAAGTCTTTGATAAACGGTTTGATTCTCTGAAGCCGGCATCGGAATACGAGGATGACGGTACTGTCGATTACGCGGTGGAAATTCTCGAAAAGATTTCCGTCTGAATCCGTAAGAAGAATAAGGATATAGAAATGACAGAACGTATCATTGGGAAAAATGACGCCGGCCAGCGCTTCGACAAATACCTTGCGAAGCTTCTTCCGAACGCATCGAGGGGATTTCTCTATAAGATGCTTCGGAAAAAGAATATTACGCTGAACGGGAAAAAGGCCGACGGGACGGAAAAGGTTCTGGCCGGTGATGTCATCAAACTGTTTTTTTCAGATGACACCATGGAGAAGTTTTCCAGCAGTGCGCTTCCGTTGTCGAATGCCGATCCGAAAGCCGGTTCAAATGTCGGTCCGGATAAGGCTCCGGAAGGGAGAAGAACTAAGGGGATACGAATCCGCGATCGGTATCCGTCTCATCCGCTGAATGTCATCTATGAGGACGAGCACATTCTTCTGGTTAATAAGCCGCAGGGAATGCTGACACAGAAAGCAAAGGATACCGACGAGTCGCTGAATGAATATCTGATCCGGTATCTCTTTGATCAGGGATCGTTGACAGAAGAGGAATTCCGCACGTTTCATCCCTCGGTTGCCAACCGTCTCGACCGCAACACCAGCGGTATAGTGATCTGCGGAAAGACGCTTCCGGGGCTTCAGGGGATGTCGGAACTCATCCGGAACCGCAATATCGGGAAATACTATTACGCGATTGTGCTCGGAAAAACTGACCGCGCGATGACCGTCCGCGGCTTTCTCGAGAAGGATGAGAGGAGCAATACAGTCCGGCTTTACGGACCGGAGGACAGAGGGGCTGCAGGACCGGGGGCCGTTCCGATTGAGACGGCGTACCGGCCTCTTTTGACTGCGCCGATTGGCCCGGCCGGAGATATGTACGCCACGCTGATGGAAGTCCGCCTGATTACCGGAAAAACCCATCAGATCCGTGCGCATCTGGCGTCGCTGGGACATCCGGTCGGGGGTGACACAAAATACGGAGATGTCTCCTTCAACCGGATGCTGAGAGAGGCCTACGGGGTCCGTATGCAGCTTCTCCACGCGAGACGTCTCGAGTTTCCGGAGACGATGCCGGCAGGGCTGGATTCCCTTTGCGGAAAAGTCTTTGAGGCGGATCCGCCGGTGAAGATGAAACAGCTTATCCGTGAAATCCGGAATCGGAGGTGAGCGGATGGGAATCTGGAACGGAAGAGGACTTCGCGGCAGCACGCTGGAGGAACTGATCAACCGGACAAATGAAATCTATGCGGAACGGAAACTTGCACTGATTCAGAAGATTCCGACTCCGATTACGCCGGTGCAGCTCGATTCCGCATCCGGCCGGATCACGCTGGCGTATTTTGACCAGCAGAGTACGGTCGATTACATCGGAGCGGTTCAGGGGGTGCCGGTTTGCTTTGATGCAAAGGAGTGCGCAAAGGACACATTTCCCCTTGCCAATGTTCACGAACACCAGGTGGAATTCATGAGAGCATTCGAAGAACAGGGCGGAGTGGCATTCCTGATCATCAGCTATACACAGAAAAGAGAAATGTATTATCTTCCATTCCGAAATCTCAGCTGGTTCTGGGATCGGATGAAAGACGGCGGACGAAAGAGTTTCACGTTTGAGGAACTTGACAGGTCGTGGAAAATCGAATCCAAAGGGGCGATTTTTGTGCATTACCTGGAACCGCTGGCCCGAGATCTCGAATCAAGGGATGATACGGAAGAAATGTAGAGGATAACGTTTGAACGCGTTTGAACGAAAACGTTCCGATGTTGTCTGACTTGGATACGGGTTCGGTTCCATCCGGCCCGCGCCTGAGTCTGGAGGTTAATCTATGAGAAAACTTGCTTTGACGGACGATATACTGCTTTCGATCTCGGAACCGGCACGCTATATCGGCGGTGAAGTCAACAGTGTCCTGAAGGAGAAGGACAAGGTGGATATCCGCTTTGCCATGTGCTTTCCGGACGTCTATGAGATTGGAATGTCCCATCTCGGAATCAAGATTCTGTACGATATGCTCAACCGGAGAGAGGATGTCTGGTGTGAGCGGGTATACTCGCCGTGGACGGACCTGGATGAAATCATGCGTCAGCGAAAGATTCCGCTGTTTGCTCTGGAGAGCCAGGATCCGATCGGGGAATTTGATTTCCTCGGAATCACCCTGCAGTACGAGATGTGCTACACGAACATTCTGCAGATTCTCGATCTTTCCGGGATTCCGTTCCACGCAGAAGACAGAACCTGGGATGACCCGATCGTCATTGGAGGCGGCCCGTGTGCGCTGAATCCGGAGCCGATCGCCCCGTTCTTCGATATGTTTTATATCGGTGAGGGCGAGGTCTGTTACGACCGCCTCCTCGACACCTACAAGCTCTGCCGGGCGCAGAACAAAACGCGGCGGGAGTTCCTTCTGGCCGCGGCTCAGATTCCGGGTATCTATGTCCCGATGTTTTATGATGTCGCCTATCGGGAAGACGGAACAATCCTGTCCATGAAGCCGAATGAACCGGGTGTGCCGGAGACGGTAAAGCGCGTCCTCTGGATGGAGATGACGGAAGCGGTTTATCCGGATAAGCCGGTTGTGCCGTTCATCAAGGCAACTCAGGACAAGGTCACGCTGGAAGTCATGCGCGGCTGCATCCGCGGCTGCCGTTTCTGTCAGGCCGGCATGATCTACCGTCCGGTCCGGGAAAAGGACCCGAAACATCTGAAAAAACTGGCGGACGACCTTCTGCACAATACCGGTTATGAGGAGATCACACTCAGCTCGCTCTCCACGAGTGACTACCGCGGCGTCGACGAACTGCTGAATTATCTGATTGAGAAGCACGGTAAAAACGGTGTCAACATTTCCCTTCCGTCTCTTCGCATCGATCAGTTCTCGCTGGATGTCATGAGCAAGGTGCAGGATATCAAGAAGTCGAGCCTCACCTTTGCGCCGGAGGCCGGTTCACAGCGGATGCGCGATGTCATCAACAAGGGCCTGACCGAAGAGACGATTCTCGGCGGTGCGGAACTGGCGTTCAAGGGCGGCTGGAATAAGGTAAAGCTGTATTTTATGCTCGGCCTTCCGGGAGAAAATGAGGACGATGTCCGCGGTATTGCGGAACTGTCCGAAAAGATCGCGGAACTTTATTACGACACGGTACCGAAGGAGGAGCGCAGCGGAAAATGTTCCGTCACGGCGAGCACCTCGTTCTTTGTTCCGAAGCCGTTTACCCCGTTCCAGTGGGCAAAGATGGATTCGGCGGATGAATTCCTTCACAAGGCGGCGATCGTCAATCATGCGATGAAGGAAATGCTGAACCGTAAGAGTCTTCGCTATCACTGGCATGAGTCCGATGTCTCGGTTCTGGAGGGTATCTTTGCGAGAGGCGACCGCCGGGTGGCGGACGTCATTGAAAAAGCCTACCGGAAAGGGTCCATCTATGATGCGTGGAATGAGCGGTTTGTGCTGGAAAACTGGACATCCTCGTTCGAGGAATGCGGTGTGGATCCGGATTTCTATGTCCGCAGAGAGCGGCCGGTCGATGAGATCCTTCCGTGGGATTTCATTGATGCAGGCGTGACCAGATCGTTCCTCGAGCGCGAATGGGAAAATGCAAAAAAGGGAATTGTTACGCCGAACTGCCGTGAGCGCTGCTCCGGCTGCGGCATGAGAAAGATGGGAGGAGGTGTGTGCTTTGAAGATCAGAATTAAATTCCGTAAGCAGGGATTTGTGCGTTTTGTCGGCCATCTGGATCTGATGCGCACATACCAGAAGACCATGAAGCGCGCCGATGTCGCGATCAAATACAGCGGCGGTTTCAGCCCACATCAGATCATGAGCTTTGCATCGCCGCTGTCGGTTGGAATGATCAGCAACGGCGAGTACATGGATATCGAGGTGGAACATTGCGGAACCAGCGCAGAGATGGTGGAGCAGGTGAACAGCTGTGTGCCGGAAGGTATGGATATTCTCAGCTGGCGCCAGCTCGATGACAATACCAAAAATGCGATGAGTCAGGTTGCGTTTGCGGATTACAAGGTCTGGTTCAAGGAGGGATCGGCTCCGGAATCCGAGGAGGAATTCTGGGCCGGATTCGGAAGATTTGTGGAACAGGACCACATCCCCTATGTCAAGAAGACGAAAAAGGGCGAAAAAGAACTCGATCTCCGGGAACGAATCCTGGAAGCGCGGCCGACGACACCGCTCGGTATTATGGCCGTGATGTTCGGCGATGCCAAAATCGGTGACTTTGACCGTGTTCTGATCTCGGATCCGTCCGAGCGGTCGGGATATTTTCTGCGACTGGCCAGCGGAAGTGCGGCGAACACGAAGCCGGAGCAGGTGCTGGAAGCGTACTGCGCAAGCATCGGAATGGAGTATCCGAAATTTGATATACAGGTGGAGAGGGAAGAACTCTATGCCAATGTCGGCACCGAAGAGGCACCGGTTCTGAAATCACTGGAAGATTTTGGAAAGGAGATCCGTTGAACCGTTTTGTGATTACGGAACTCGAAGGAAGAACGGTCACGGCCGGATATGAGAACGGCCGGCTGATGGCCCTGATTCCAGAGGAAAACGATGGAGAAGGAAAAATCGGTGAGATCTTTGTCGGGCGGGTTCAGAATGTTTTGAAGAACATCAATGCGGCATTTGTCGAATATCTTCCGGGAAAAATCGGCTATCTGAGTTTCCGGGAAGCGCACGGGCGTCCGATGCGGAACGGCGCGTGCTTTCCGGTTCAGATCGCAAAAGAGGCGGTAAAGACAAAGGATCCGGTTCTGACCTGCGAGCTGTCCTTTCCGGGGCGGTACTGCGTGGTCACGGTGGGAGACGGAGAAATCGGTGTCTCCCATAGGATCCGGAGCGACGCGGAACGGAATCGGCTGAAGGAAATCGCAGGCACTTTGCTTGACGGAGAATACGGGGCAATCATAAGGACTGCGGCGGAAGCCGTTCCGGAAGAGGAACTCACGGAGGAACTGCGGAATCTTCGGATGGTTGCGGAAGAAACCGTCCGGAAAGCAGGAATGCGCACGCCGTTTACAAGACTCCGGGAAGGGGATCCGGAATACATCCGGCAGCTTCGCGATACCGCTTCCTTTCTGGAAGAAGTGGTGACGGATCTGCCGGAGGTGAGGGACCGGATCACAGAGCATTTCCGGCAGGAGGCGCCGGATGAACTCGGAAAACTTCGATTTTACGATGATCCCATGATTCCGCTGGTAAAGCTGCGCGGGCTCGAAAAAGAACTGGACGGGGCGCTTCGAAGCCTTGTATGGATGAAGTCCGGCGCCAATCTTGTCATTGAGCGCACGGAGGCGCTGACGGTCATTGACGTGAATACCGGAAAATTTATCACCGGAAAGAAGATGCGTGACGCAGTCCGGAAGATCAATCTCGAAGCGGCAGAGGAGGCAGCGCGGCAGATGTCGCTGCGGAATCTGACCGGAATGATCCTCATTGATTTCATCAATATGAAAGAAAAAGAGGACACGGAAGAAGTCCTGAGCTGCCTTCGGAATGCGGTCCAGAAGGATCACGTCCGAACCGTGGTGGTCGATATGACGGCGCTCGGACTCGTGGAAGTTACCCGTCAGAAACAGAGAAGGCCGATTGCCGAAGTGTTCCGGCGCGCAAAGTGTGCGGTCGCACCTCAGGAATGAGTGGATGGGGAGACCAAAATCTGTCTTCGGACTTCGCTTAAAAGGTCACGGAGATTCTGCTTCAAACAATAAAAAATGAATTGCAGAATGGTGTAACGCAAGTACGATCGGGATTCACCGCGGTATTTCAGAAAAATATCCGGAATTTTTCACGGAAAATTTCAGGGAAAACAAAAATAACGATTGACAAAGATTTTTACGATTGTTATATTACTAAAGTATGCCGCACAGCGAGGCTGTAAGTGCATCCATTGGGGGTGACGCCAAAGCTGGCGAGTAATTATAATAGGAGGTGCCATCAGATGTATGCGATTATAGCTACCGGTGGTAAGCAGTACAAGGTTGCCGAGGGCGACGTTATCCGCGTTGAGAAGCTCGGTGCAAATGCTGGCGAGACTGTAACTTTTGATCAGGTTCTGGTTGTCGGAAATGACGGAGATCTGAAGATCGGTACGCCGGTTGTTGACGGTGCAAGCGTATCCGCTTCCGTTGTCAAGGAAGGCAAGGCTAAGAAGGTTATTGTCTACAAGTACAAGCCGAAGAAGAGCTACCACAAGAAGAACGGTCACAGACAGCTCTTCACAGAAGTTAAGATCGAAAAGATCAACGCTTGAGACTAAATGGTCGAAGCAAAGTTGTATTATGACTCTGTGGGTCAGGTAAGAAAAGTCGAGATGAACGGTCATGCCGGTTTCGACGAATACGGCCGAGATATCGTATGCGCTGCCGTGTCGGTTCTCGCTCTGAACTTTGCCAATTCGGTGGAAAAGTTCACAGAGGATTCGTTCACAGCGGATCAGGATTCCGGAGTGTTCCATTTTTCTTTCACCGGTGAGATCAGTAAGGAGTCAGCTCTCCTTGCGCGTTCCTTTGTTCTCGGTCTCGAGAGCATTGAAAAGCAGTACGGAGATGAGTATATCAGGATAATTGACAGGGAGGTGTAAACAATGTTCAACATGAACCTTCAGCTGTTCGCTCATAAAAAGGGTGTCGGCTCTACAAAGAACGGCCGTGATTCCGAGTCCAAGAGACTTGGCGCCAAGAGAGCAGACGGACAGTTCGTTCTGGCAGGCAACATCCTGTACAGACAGCGTGGAACACATATCCATCCGGGAGTTAATGTAGGTCTTGGAAAGGACGATACATTATTCGCTAAGGTTGACGGTGTTGTTAAGTTCGAGCGTAAAGGCAGAGACAAGAAGCAGGTTTCTGTTTACCCGAGAGCAATCAACGAGTAATCAAACCGAAGTCCCGTACGTCTCGCGCGTACGGGGCTTTTTTCTGTTATGGGAAATTACATGAAATTTTCTATAACAGAAAAAAGCCATTGCGCGCAAAATGAAACAAAAAGGTTGTACTAATCGAAACATACGGAGGAGAAGACATGTTTGCTGACAATGCAAAAATATATATCAGATCCGGAAAAGGCGGCGACGGCCATGTCAGCTTTCGCCGTGAGAAATTCGTGGCTGCAGGAGGCCCGGATGGCGGTGACGGAGGAAAGGGCGGCGACGTTATCTTTGAGGTCGATAAGGGTTTAAATACGCTGAATGATTTCCGCCATGTCCGGAAATACAAGGCAGGCGACGGCGGCGCAGGTGAAAAGCGGAAACGTCACGGTGCCGACGGCGATGACATTATCCTGAAAGTGCCGGAGGGAACGGTAGTAAGAGACGCGGAGTCCGGTCAGGTAATTGTCGATATGTCCGGAGAAAATCAGAGAGTGGTTGTTCTCAAGGGCGGAAAGGGTGGCCTCGGGAACCATCATTTTGCAACTCCGACCATGCAGGTGCCGCAGTACGCGCAGCCGGGAAAACCGGCGCAGGAGCTCTATGTTGTTCTGGAACTGAAGATGATCGCGGATGTCGGTCTGGTGGGCTTCCCGAATGTCGGAAAATCCACGCTTCTTTCCCGATGCTCCAATGCAAGACCGGAAATTGCCAACTACCACTTTACGACGCTTCAGCCGCATCTCGGTGTGGTGGATCTTGCGCAGGGAGAAGGTTTTGTGATGGCCGATATTCCGGGGATCATCGAGGGCGCGGCGGAAGGCGCCGGCCTCGGCCTCGACTTCCTTCGCCATATCGAGAGAACCCGTGTACTGATTCACGTGGTGGATGCCGCATCGACGGAGGGAAGAGATCCGATCGAAGATATCCGGGCAATTCAGCATGAACTGGAAAAATACAGCGTGGATGTCTCCAGAAAACCGCAGATTATCGCTGCCAACAAGGTGGATTCGATTGTGGCGGAAGAAGGGGAAGAAGACCCGATCCGCCGCATCCGTGAGACATTTGAGCCGGAGGGCTTCAAAGTGTATCCGATCTCGGCGGTATCCGGTGAGGGTGTGAAAGAACTGCTGTGGTACGTCAATGATGTTCTGAAGACCGTTCCGAAGGAAGCCATGTTCTATGAATCCGAGTATGAATACGTGCCTCAGGTGGAGGATCTTCCGTATACGGTTGTGATTGACGACAAGGGCAATTTTGTTGTCGAAGGTCCGAAGATTGAGAAGATGCTCGGATATACCAACCTCGAGTCGGAGAAGGGCTTCCAGTTCTTCCAGAAATTCCTCAAGAAGGCCGGAATTCTGGATAAACTGGAAGAAATGGGCATCAATGAAGGTGACACGGTTCGTATGTACGGACATGCATTTGATTATTACAGAGAGTAAAGCGGAGGTTTTTCCATGACAAGCAAACAGAGATCCTATCTGAAGGGACTTGCAATGAACATTGAGCCGTCATTCCAGATCGGCAAATCCAGCCTGACCCCGGAGTTTACCGAGGCCATCGCGGAGATTCTGGAAAAGAGAGAGCTCATTAAGATCAATATTCTGAAGAATTGTGCGGACGACGGTAATGTTCTCGCCCGGATGCTGTCCGAGCGCACCCGTTCCGAAGTGGTTCAGGTAATCGGAAGAAAGATTGTGCTCTATAAACCGGCGAAAGACGAGAAGAAGAGAAAAATCGTACTTCCGGAGTAAATCACATGGCAAAAATCGGCATAATGGGGGGAACCTTTGATCCGATTCACATCGGTCATCTGGTTCTGGCGGAACAGGCCTACCGCGAGTACGGTCTGGATCAGATCTGGTTCATGCCGTCGAAGATTCCGCCGCACAAAACAGATCATCGGATTACGGATGAGGAGGACAGGACTGCCATGATTCGCGCAGCCATCGCCGATCGGCCGTATTTCCGGTGTTCCGACTATGAGCTGCGCCGGGATGCAGAATATACATACACGGCGGATACACTCCGGCTTCTCGCGGAAGACTATCCCACGGATGAATTCTACTTTATCGTCGGGGAGGATTCGGTCCGGCATATTGAAACCTGGTACCATCCCGAGTATATTCTGAACCATATTCCGTTTTTGGCCGCCCAGCGCGAAGATGATGAGACACACGGACCGGAGACGGATGAACTGACGCCGCATATCCGGTATCTCGAGGAAAAATACGGCGCGAGGATTTCCGTCCTTCACTGCCGCGAGATTGATGTGTCTTCGGCTGAGATCCGCAAACGGGTGGAAGAAGGGCTGGACATCACCGGAATGGTTCCGGAGAAGACCCGGGAATACATCGAACGGCACCGGTTGTACCGCGCGGGAGAACACGGTATGTGAGATGAAGAGGAATCGCCGGCAATTCATGTGGAAGAAAGAATCGATTTTTTTCCGTAACCGGGCGGATCGGGCAGAGGAAAGAATCGGATCTTCCGTAACCGGCAGACCGGCCGGAAGAAAGAAGCAGGACTTTCGTAACCGGGCGGATCGCAATGTAAAATCAGGACAGAATAAGATGAATGATCGGAATATAGAAATTCGGGAACAATTAAAAAAGATTCTGAAGCCCTCGCGGTTTGAGCATACACTTGGCGTCTGCTATACCGCCAGTGCGCTCGCGATGCGCTGGGGCGCGGATCTGAAAAAGGCGGAGACGGCGGGACTTCTCCATGATTGCGCGAAATGCTATGATAATGTTGCGATCGTCGCGGAATGCCGAAGACTCGGGATTGAACTGACTGCGGATGAACTCGCCGCACCGGCGGTCATCCATGCCAAACTCGGGGCATGGAAGGCGGAGCATGAATACGGGATTCAGGATCCGGAAGTCCTCTCCGCGATTGCCAATCACACGACCGGAAAGCCCGGCATGTCGCTTCTTGACAAGATCGTCTATATTGCCGATTACATTGAGCCGGGACGAAAAATGCTGCCACGGATGGAAGAATTCCGGGTGATGGCATTTACGGACCTGGATGAAGCGTTTTATGAGATTCAGGAGAGCATTCTCGATTATCTGAGAAGCACCGGAAGTTTCATCGATTCAAACTCACTGGCATCATTTGAATACTGCAGAAAAGAAAAGGAGAACGCACTGCATGGCTGAAATGACAACGAAGGAATATGTAAAAATCGCGGTGGATGCACTGGAAGACAAAAAGGCAAATGATATTCGCATCATTGATATTCATGAGATCTCCGTGATCGCGGATTATTTTATCATCTGCGACGGCGCATCGGCCAGTCAGGTTCATGCACTTGCGGACAATCTGGAAGAGAAACTCGCGAAGGCGGGAAAAGGCGCTCATAAGACAGAGGGCTATGGACAGGGAACATGGATCCTCGAAGATTACGGGGATATTATCGTCCACATTTTCCAGACCGAAGAACGTGAATTCTACGATCTGGAGAGAATGTGGATGGATGGAAAAATAATTGAGGATGTAAAATCCCTCTGATCAGTTTGTTTGTTCCAGATCCATACTGATATCGTGATCCGGAACCGTCATCGGATAAGACCCTGTGAAGCAGGCTCTGCAAATCGGCAGTCCGCCCGAGATTTCGGAAAGTGCATCGACCGTCATATAACCAAGACTGTCTGCACCGATCTCGCGGCGGATATCCTCTACGGAGTGTTCATGCGCGATCAGGGACGAGGTTCCCGGTACATCGGTTCCGAAGAAACACGGGTGAAGAAAAGGCGGTGAGGAGATTCTGACGTGAACCTCCAGAGCACCGGCTTTTTTTAGATCCCGGATCAGATTCTTGATGGTGGTTCCGCGCACAATGGAGTCATCGACCAGGACGATTCTCTTGCCCCGGACGGCTGCCGGAATGACACTGAGTTTGATCTTGACGGCATTCTCACGCTCTTTCTGAGTGGGCTTGATAAAGGTTCTTCCCACATAGCTGTTCTTGTGAAAAATAAAACCGAACGGAATTCCGGATTCCTGCGCATAGCCGTAGGCAGAGATCAGTCCCGAATCCGGAACGCCGGCGATCAGATCCGCGTCCACCGGATATTCTCTGGCAAGGAAGCGTCCGCCGCGAAGTCTCGCATCATAAACGCTGATTCCGTCAATGGTGCTGTCAAGGCGTGCAAAATAGATGTATTCAAAGATACAGTGGGCACGCCGGGCCGGTTTCTCTTCCAGATAGTCCGAGCGGATCCCGTCATGCGAAATGATGACGATCTCACCCGGCTCGATATCCCGGATAAATTCACCGCCGACGGAAGTGATCGCACAGCTCTCGGAAGTGAGGATCCAACTGTCTCCCTTTTTTCCGAGACAGAGCGGTTTTAAACCATAAGGATCGCGGACTCCGATCAGTTTCCGTGAACTGGTTACGGTGAGGGCATAAGCACCGCGGATGGAAGCACAGGCTTTCTTGACGGCCTCTTCTGCGGAAGATGAGGTAACGCGGTTTTTGGCCACCAGACAGGCAATGACTTCCGAGTCGATTGTGGTTCGGAACAGAGTTCCACCGAGCTCCAGCTCGTGACGGAGTTCGGCGGCATTGATCAGATTGCCGTTGTGTGCAAGGCACAGCGTCCCCTTCAGATATTTCATTACGAGCGGCTGGGTGTTTGCAAGGACGGAAGAACCGGTGGTGGAATAGCGGACGTGTCCGATTCCGAGATTGCCTTCCAGCGCATTCAGGCTGGCCTCATGGAATACTTCATTGACTAAGCCGAGACCTCGGTCGTAGCTGACATTGCCGGCAGGCCCCGAGGTGTCCGTGACTGCGATTCCGCACGATTCCTGACCGCGGTGCTGGAGTGCAGACAGTCCGTAATAGATGTCAGAGGCTACGGAACGCCCGGTCGGGTCATAGATGCCGAATACTCCGCATTCTTCGTGTACGCCCGTGAATGAAAATGACATAATAGGATCTCCTTTAAAAAGAAAACAACGGGTTTCACGTCACAAAGCATGTATGAAAACAATTCTGTGACATAAAAAATAATACAGAAAAGGGCAGAATAATCCGACCGAGATCGGACCACGCTGCCCTTTTTTCGTATTCAAGTATAAACATCGATACGAAAGCGGTCAAGCAGAGAATTACTTCATCATCCGGAAGAGTCCGATGACTTTGCCGAGGATCCTGACATCCTTGACAATGATGGGATCCATGGTTGAATTCTCCGGCTGGAGACGGATATGACCGTTTTCTTTATAAAAACGTTTTACGGTTGCGCCGTCGTCAATCAGTGCGACGACAATCTCGCCGTTGGAGGCGGTGCCGGTCTGTTCGACAATCACACGGTCGCCGTTGTAGATTCCGGCGTCGATCATGCTTTCGCCTTTCACGGTCAGCATGAAGGTTTTCTCGTTCGGCAGGAACTCGGCCGGAATCGGAAAATAATTCTCGATGTTCTCCTCTGCCAGGATCGGAGCTCCGGCTGCCACCGTTCCGACGATCGGCACATTGACAACCTCACGGCGGGTCAGATTGAAATCATCATCGACAATCTCAATTGCGCGCGGTTTTGACGGGTCCCGTCGGATACGGCCCTGCTTCTCGAGCTGCTCAAGATGCGAGTGAACGGAAGAAGTGGATCGGAGACCGACTCGTTCACCGATCTCACGGACTGTCGGCGGATAACCTTTGCTGAGAAGATTATCTTTGATATATTCCAATATTTCTTCCTGTTTCAGAAGAGCTTTTCCTCTGCTCATATGTAATACCTCACTTTCGGCATAGGAACCGATCGTTTCAGATCCTGTGATCGAAATTTTGTTCGTTTCTATCCTATCACAGTTTCTCATATTTTACAAACGGCTGTTCGGTAATTTTTCCGCCTGCTCCGGTGAAAGGTACCGGTCGGAAATGCTGTCGGAAAAAACACAGACAGATCGCAGACAGAGCTCCCGGAATGGCTGGATGAATAAACCGGGAACGAATGTTCGAAAAATCTATTGACAAACATCTGTTCGAAAACTATAATGATGCCATGAGGAACAAATGTTCGAGAGAGTTGTTTGGAATGATTTGCAGCCGGATGGAAGAGCGGCAGAACAGGGGGCAGGTTATGGAAGCATCGGTTCTTCTTACGACAGACAGGGATTTGGATAGAGAAGAGGTAAAAGATTCAAAGTTCCGCCACTATATCCGGAGGAACATCCGTATCCGTAAGACGAGCAGAATCCGCAGACAAAAGAGACGCCGTGTCCAGTTTTTTGCCCTGATGATTCTGACTGCAGTCGCATCCTTTGTGATCGGGATCGGACGGCTTGAGACAGAAGCATATCATAATACTTCGGACCTGAAGAAGTATTATACCAGTGTTCAGCTGCAGGACGGTGATACTCTGTGGTCTCTTGCCCGAAAGTATAATGTCAACACGAACATCAGTCATCATGACTATATCGATGAGATTCGCAGGATGAACCAGATGGAGGGGACGACGGTTCACCGTGGACATTTTCTCACGGTGTTCTATTACAAGTAACTCACAAGTGAGTTTTTCCGTTCACAGCGATTCTTCTCATCATAACAAATCTTCTTATCCGTGATTCGGACAGCCGACCTGTTGTCTTTGTTTTCGGTTTTGGTTGCGCGGTTCTCGTTCTATCCTGTATAATGCCATGGCGGCCGTTTTGAATGGACCGTTGCGGAACTGAGTGATTGCCGCCGGACGGGATGACATTTTTATCGATGATTTTTGGGATATGTGCGGTCCGGCAGGCTAAGCGGTGAGACATCCGGTTTGGATACGGCTGTTTACCGCATAGATTGTAAGCAGGGAGAAGAATGAATGAGCATATTAAATGTGGAACATCTGACGCATGGGTTCGGAGACCGGCAGATTTTTAATGATGTCTCCTTCCGCCTGTTAAAAGGGGAACATATCGGACTTGTTGGCGCAAACGGAGAGGGAAAATCGACCTTCATGAGTGTTGTGACCGGAAAAATGCAGCCCGAGGAAGGAAAGGTCGAGTGGTCCAAGCACGTGAAAGCCGGTTATCTGGATCAGCATGCCGTTCTCGAGCAGGGGAACACGGTCCGGGATATTCTCCGCAAGGCTTTTGATTCTCTGTTCGATATGGAGCGGGAGATGAACGGACTTTATGAGAAGATGGCGGATCCGGAAGTTTCCGAGAATGAGATGAACGCGATGATGGAGGAGGCCGGGCTTCTTCAGGATCTTCTCTCGGCACACGATTTTTATATGATCGATGTCAAGATAGAGGAAGTTGCAAGAGCCCTCGGTCTTCTCGATCTCGGTCTGGACCGGGATGTTACGGAACTCTCCGGAGGACAGAGAACGAAAGTTCTTCTTGCCAAGCTTCTTTTGGAGAAACCGGATATTCTCCTTTTGGACGAGCCGACCAACTATCTGGATCAGGAACATATTGCCTGGCTTCAGAGATATCTTCAGGATTATGAGAACGCTTTTATCCTGATATCCCATGATATTCCGTTCCTGAACAGTGTCGTCAATATCATTTATCACATGAACAACTGCGAACTGAACCGCTATGTGGGAGATTACGATCATTTTAAGGAGGTTTTCGCTGTCCAGCAGGCGCAGATGGAGGCGGCCTACAACCGTCAGCAGCAGGAAATCGCTGATCTGAAAGACTTTGTGGCAAGGAACAAGGCGAGAGTTGCGACCCGGAATATGGCCATGTCCCGCCAGAAAAAGCTGGACAAGATGGAGCTGATTGAACTTGCAGCGGAGAAACCGAAGCCGGAGTTCCATTTCCAGACATCCCGTACGCCGGGAAGGATTCTCTTTGAGACCAGGGGGCTTGTGATCGGCTATGAATCACCTCTCTCAAAGCCGATTGATTTTACAATGGAGCGCAAGGAGAAACTGGTTCTCACCGGTGCGAACGGTATCGGTAAGACGACGCTTCTGAAGAGTCTTCTCGGGCTGATCCGTCCGCTGAACGGGGAGATTGAGAAGGATCCCTATATGGAGATCGGCTATTTTGAACAGGAGATGTCTCAGGATATTGAGACGACCTGTCTGGAGGAGATTTGGAATGAATTTCCGTCCTGGAATCAGGCCGAGATTCGCGCAGCTCTTGCAAAGTGCGGTCTGACGACCAAACATATCGAGAGTCGGGTTAAAGTTCTTTCCGGCGGTGAGCAGGCAAAGGTTCGCCTGTGTAAGCTGATGAACCGTCCTTCCAATATTCTTGTTCTGGATGAGCCGACCAATCATCTGGATGTTGATGCGAAAGACGAACTGAAAAGAGCACTGAAAGAGTATAACGGAAGTATCCTGATGGTTTGCCATGAACCGGAATTCTATGAGGGACTGGCGACCAGAGTGATCGACTGTTCGGAATGGACCACGAAGCTTGTCTGATGGCAGAAGGATAATGGGCTGCCGGATAACGGACACTATTCGGTTGACGATACAGCACAGAAATGATAGTATTTCTCTTGTAGCAGTAAACAATGATGTGGGATTGCCCACGTCGAAGTTTTTATTGATTAAGTTGTTGGCTGATGACAAATTCCGGCCAACCCTGGACGGGATAAGCGTTTCAGGAGGACTCAAATTTTATAAGGATAGGAATCCTATAGAACGGTCAATAAGAGCAGTCGGCACCATCGCATGCAGGACACTCAGAATGCGATATCTGTTTACTATTACAGAAGAAAGCACGAGCAGACCGCGAGTTTCGGTCTGCTCTTTTTATGTTATTTAAAGTGGACTCGTCCGCTTTGCATTTGTGGGGAAAAAGGAAATGGATCTTATCGCTCAGCGCTCGGCACCGATTCTCGATGCCATGACAGAACTCAGAAAAAGAAGAGTTGTTCCGTTTGATGTACCGGGACATAAGAGGGGCCGCGGGAATCCCGAACTTCTCGAGTTTTTGGGAGAAAAATGCGTTGGAATCGATGTCAATTCGATGAAAATGCTGGACAATCTTGGCCATCCGATCTCTGTTATCCGGGAAGCGGAAGATCTTCTCGCGGATGCGTTTGGTGCAAATCACGCATTCCTGATGGTTGGCGGAACGACCAGTGCCGTTCAGGCAATGATCTTTACCAACATCCGGGAAGGCGAGGAAGTCCTCCTTCCAAGAAACGTACATAAGAGTGTGATCAATGCGCTGGTGTTGTGCGGAGGCATTCCGGTTTACGTTCCGGTTCAGGTCAATCCGAAGATTGGCATTGCGACCGGAATGGAGCTTGACGAAGTTCGAAAAGCGATGGATAGTCATCCGAATGCCAAGGCGATTCTGGTCAATAATCCGACCTATTACGGAATCACATCCGACCTGAAGGGAATCGTTGAACTTGCCCATGCAAGGGGGATAAAGGTACTGGCGGATGAGGCTCACGGCACACATCTGTATTTTGGAGAGAATCTTCCGATCTCCGGCATGGCGGCCGGTGCCGATATGGCAGCGGTATCCATGCATAAATCCGGCGGAAGTCTGACTCAGAGTTCCGTACTTCTGACCGGGTCGGACATTGATCCCGAGTATGTGCGCCAGATTATCAATCTGACACAGACGACGAGCGCATCGTATCTTCTCATGGTTTCGCTGGATATCTCCCGAAGAAATCTTGCACTGCACGGCCGTGAGTCCTTCGGCAAAGTATTTGGCATGGCAGAATATGCCCGTTCCGAGATTAATGAGATCGGCGGATATTACGCCTACGGACGGGAGCTTGTAAACGGGAAGGATGTCCATGATTTCGATGTGACAAAGCTCTCGGTCTACACGCAGGGAATCGGTCTGACCGGTATTGAGGTCTACGACCTGCTCCGCGACGAATATGATATCCAGATCGAATTCGGCGATATCGGAAACATTCTTGCATATATTTCCATCGGCGACCGGCTTCAGGATATCGAACGTCTTGTCGGTGCAATGGAAGATATCAAGGAGCGTTACGGAAAAGACTCTTCGGATCTTTATTGTGGTGATTTCATCAGTCCGGAGCTCGTTGTGAATCCGAAAGAAGCGTTTTATGCGGATAAGGTTCAGCTGCCGCTTCAGGAATCCATCGGCCGGATCTGCGCCGAGATTGTCATGTGCTATCCGCCGGGCATTCCGATTCTGACACCGGGTGAGCGGATCACTCCGGAGATCGTGGAATATATTGAGTTCTCCAGAGAACGGGGCTGTTCTCTGCAGGGAACCATGGATCCGGACTGCCGGAGACTCAACGTGATTCGATAAGACCGGATCAGACAGGAGGAAGAGGGACAAATGGAATTCTGGTTTTCACAGCTTGACACCGAGAATGTCAAGACAACGGTCCGGGTTGAAAAACAGCTGTTTTCCGGTCAGAGTGATTATCAGCGGATTGATGTATTTCAGTCCGATGAGTACGGAAAAATGATTGTTTTGGACGGAGATATCGTTTTCTCGGAAGCAGACGAGTTTATCTATAATGAGATGGTTGTCCATGTACCGATGGCGGTCCATCCGAATGTAAAGAATGTGCTGATCATCGGCGGCGGCGATGGCGGTGTCGCAAAGGTACTGACACAGTACCCGGAGATTGAATCCATCGATGTGGTGGAACCGGATGAAATGTTCATCTCGGTTTCCAGAGAATTCTTTCCGGAAACCGCCAAGGGTTTTGACGACAGCCGTGTGAATATCATCAACATGGACGGTCTCCGCTATCTTCGCCGGTGCGCGGATAAGTACGATCTGATCATCAATGACTCGACGGATCCGTTCGGCCACACCGAAGGTCTGTTTACCAGGGAATTTTACGGAAACTGCAGCCGTGCACTCCACGCCGACGGCGTGATGGTCTATCAGCATGGAAGCCCGTTCTATGACGAGGACGAGGCGGCATTTCGTGCGATGCACCGGAAAGCATTCCGGAGTTTTCCGATCAGCAGAGTCTATCAGGCGAGCATTCCGACATGCCCGGCCGGATACTGGATGTTCGGTTTTGCATCGAAAAAATATCATCCGCTTCGCGATTTCGATCCGAAGCGTTGGAATTCACGCGGGTTAAAAACCTGGTATTATACAACAAATCTTCATCAGGGAGCATTTATGCTTCCCAAATACGTAGAGGACATTTTGTCAGAGGAGGAACATAGAGGATGAGCAGAATTTTAGTGATCGGATGCGGCGGAGTAGCGCAGGTGGCAATTCAGAAAGCGTGTCAGAACGATGAGGTATTCACGGAACTGATGATTGCAAGCCGGACATTATCCAAGTGTGACGAATTAAAAGAAAAGATTGAAAAGAGCGGTTCCAGAACGAAAGTTACGACGGCGAAGGTGGATGCGGACAACACAGAGGAACTGGTAAAACTTATCCGTTCCTATCAGCCGGAGGCTGTTCTCAATGTTGCGCTTCCGTACCAGGATCTGACCATTATGGATGCCTGCCTGGAGACCGGTGTTCACTACATTGATACCGCCAATTATGAGCCGGAAGATACGGAAGATCCGACCTGGCGTCCGATCTATGAGAAGAGATGCAAGGAAAAGGGTTTCTCCGCATATTTTGACTATTCCTGGCAGTGGGCATATGAGGAGCGCTTTAAAAAGGCAGGACTCACCGCGCTTCTCGGAACTGGTTTTGATCCGGGTGTAACTTCTGTGTTTGCGGCATACGCAAAGAAGCACTATTTTGATACGATTGATACCATTGATATTCTGGACTGCAACGGCGGCGATCACGGATACGCTTTTGCTACCAACTTCAATCCGGAAATCAATCTTCGCGAAGTATCCGCACCGGGTTCCTATATGGAAAACGGAAAGTGGATTGAGATCCCGGCAATGAGCATTCACCGCGAGTATGATTTCGAAGGTGTCGGAAAGAAAGATATGTATCTTCTTCACCATGAGGAGATTGAGGCACTTGGAAGGAATATGCCGGAGGTAAAACGCATCCGTTTCTTCATGACCTTTGGTCAGAGTTATCTGGATCATATGCGCTGCCTCGAAGATGTGGGTATGCTTTCCACCGAACCGGTGAACTTTAACGGCACCGAGATTGTCCCGATTCAGTTCCTGAAGGCACTTCTTCCGGATCCGGCGTCTCTCGGCCCGCGTACAAAGGGAAAGACCAACATCGGCTGCATTTTTACCGGAAAGAAGGATGGAAAAGAGCGCAGCATTTATATCTACAATGTATGTGATCATCAGGAGTGCTACCGCGAAGTCGGCTCTCAGGCGATCTCCTATACCACCGGTGTTCCGGCGATGATCGGAACCATGCTGGTGGCAAACGGTCAGTGGAAAAAACCGGGCGTCTTTACTACCGATGAGTTTGATCCGGATCCGTACATGGAGGCACTGAACAAATGGGGGCTTCCGTGGAAGGTTGTCGAGAATCCGACTCTGGTAGACTGATCCGGAGAACAATATTACAGACACATGCACAGGTTTACGGCTACAAAGCCGTCCTGCTGCATATTCCGCGGACCGTCTTATCAGTTTTATAGAATGAAACGGTTCAGTATGAACATTTGAGGAGGCAGAAGAATGGAAATTAGTAAGATTCCGACACCGGCCTATGTAATCGACGAGAAGAAAATGAAGGAGAATCTCGAGATTCTGCGGGATACCGCCGATCAGGCCGGCTGTAAAATTCTGCTTGCCCAGAAGGCGTTTTCCGGTTTCTGCGAGTATCCGCTGATCGCCCGGTATCTTGCCGGTGCGACCGCCAGCAGTCTTCACGAGGCGAAGCTCGGGCATGAGGAGATGGGAAAAGAAAACCATATCTTTTCCTGCGCATACCGGCCGGACGAAATCCGGGAGATTGCGGAAATCTGCGATCATATTGTGGTAAATTCCTATTCGCAGCTTGAGAAATACGGAGAGACTATAGCATCTCTTCATCCGGCAGGACACACCGGCATCGGTCTCCGGATCAATCCGGAGTGTTCCACGCAGACGGACCATGCAATTTATGATCCGTGTGCGCCGGGATCCCGGTTTGGAGTGACGTCGGAACGTCTGAAAGCGGCGATTCGACGTAAGCCGAAAGTCTGGAAGTATGTGGAAGGAATTCATTTTCACACGTTGTGTGAGCAGAATTCCGATGATCTGGAGACAACGCTTCAGGCGGTCGAAGACAAGTTCGGTGATATTCTTTCACAGCCGCAGATCCGCTGGCTCAATATGGGCGGCGGTCATCACATTACGCGGCCGGATTATGACCGGGAGCGTCTGATCCGGCTGGTTCGTCATATGAAAGAAACATACCGTGTCGAAGTTTATCTCGAACCGGGAGAAGCGATTGCGCTGAATGCAGGATATCTTGTTACCGAGGTGATGGATCAGGTGGAAAACGGGATCACGACGCTGATTTTGGATGCATCCGCCGCCTGCCATATGCCGGATGTGATTGAGATGCCGTACCGGCCGCCGCTGCGGGATTCCGGTCAGCCAGGCGAAAAAGAGTATACCTACCGCCTGTCTTCCTGTACGTGCCTTTCCGGCGATATCATCGGAGATTACTCCTTCGATCATGAAGTTCAGGAGGGAGAACGGCTCTATTTCGAAGACATGGCGATTTACTCGATGGTGAAAAACAATACGTTTAACGGCATTGGCCTTCCGTCCATCTGGGCGATGGATGAACATGGAGATTGCCGTCTTATCCGAAGCTTCGGATATGAGGATTTTAAGAACCGGCTTTCCTGAGAAAGCTTTCTTCATTGTCAGCAGACTGAACGGAAGTCTCTTTTCGTGATAATCTCTTTGAATCCCGTGAAAAGTGCTGGATGGCGTTTTGACAGGTATATGGACCGGTTTATTTCAAACGTTTGCAGTAACAGCAAACGTTTGAAGTATTCTGCGGATGGGCGATGAGTTTCGCCGGATGCATGATCCGCCGGAATCAATGCCTGAAATGGTAAAAAGGAAAACACAGATATGTTTATCAAAAAAATGATGCCGGCGGAAGAAGGATTCCGTATGCCGGCGGAATACGAGAATCATCGCGGCACCGTTCTGATCTGGCCGATTCGTCCGGGGTCCTGGCCGTATGACGGAAAGGACGCGCAGAAGGTCTTTGCGGAGATTGCACATGAGCTCTCCCGTTTCGAGGAAGTATGGGTTCTGGCGGATACGTCGCATCGTGAACAGGCAGAGAATTTTCTGGATCCGGTTTGCTATCCGATTCATGTACTGACGATTCCTACCGACGACAGCTGGGCGCGGGATGTCGGGCCGACCTGTGTTGTGAACGACAAAGGAACGGTTCGTGGAATCGATTGGCAGTTCAATGCGTGGGGCGGCGAATACAATGGACTTTATCCTTCATGGGAGAAGGATAATGCAGCGGCCCGTTCGATCTGCGAAGCGCTGAATATCGACTGCTATGACGCTCAGGACTTTGTTCTGGAGGGGGGCTCCATTCACACTGACGGCGAGGGAACGGTCGTTGTGACGGAAGAATGTCTCCTCAGTCCGGGGAGAAATCCGGAAATGACCCGGGAGCAGATTGAGGACCGTCTGAAGAAGATGCTGAATGCGGAAAAGGTCATCTGGCTTCCGTGCGGAATCTATCATGACGAGACGGATGGGCATGTGGATAACATTTTTGCATTCACCTCGCCTGGTGAGGCTGTCCTTGCCTGGACCGACGATACGGAAGATCCGCAGTACGAACTGAGCAAAAGAGATCTGGATGTACTGCAAAGAGAAACGGATGCGAAGGGAAGAAAAATCCGCGTCCATAAGCTTTACATTCCCAAAGAGCCGGTTCGTATCGGCGAAGAAGACCTGAGAGGACTTCAGGCGGAACCGGGAGAAGACGAGCGGGAAGTTGGAGAACGTCTTGCGGCAAGCTATGTAAATTTTTATGTAGGAAACGGCTGTGTTCTTGTTCCGCAGTTTGGGGATGAGAATGACGTCAGCGCATGTGAACTTTTGAAGCAGCTTTTTCCGGGACGGGAAGTGATTCCGGTTCCGGCGAGAGCAATTATCGTCGGAGGCGGCAATATTCACTGCATCACCCAGCAGATTCCGGGAACTCCCGGACAGGGCGCCTGATTCCGGACCGTCTCATGTATCCCATATAAATTACGGCGTACATGAGACGGATACTGCGAAGTTCGAATAAGATGGATGCGGCGGATTTTGGCTGGCGGCGGCTATGCCGGAAGCCGTGCAGATCTGTGAAAACGGTGGGAGAAACGAAGATGAGAAATATAACAATCGGAACGGTTCAGATGTCGATGACCGCTTCTCCGGAGGAAAACATTGAAAAAGCGGATCAGATGACCAGAAAGGCGGTTTCTTCCGGCGCGCAGGTCATCCTGCTGCCGGAACTCTTTGAACGCCCGTATTTCTGCCAGGAAAGACGATACGAATATTATGCGTTTGCGTCTCCTGTTCAGGATAATGCCGCTGTGAGGCATTTTCAAAAAGTATGCAAAGACCTCCATGTGGCGATGCCGATCAGTTTCTACGAAAAGGACGGAACGGTGCTCTACAACAGCATTGCAATGATCGGGACCGACGGTGAAATTATGGGTGTCTACCGGAAAACGCATATTCCGGATGACCATTTCTATCAGGAGAAGTTCTATTTTACGCCGGGCGACACCGGTTACAGAGTCTGGAAGACAGAGTTCGGCACCATCGGTGTCGGAATCTGCTGGGATCAGTGGTTCCCGGAGCCGGCAAGGAAGATGGCGCTCCTTGGCGCAGAAGTGCTACTGTATCCGACGGCAATCGGTTCGGAGCCGGTTCTCGAAACGGACAGCATGCCGCACTGGAGAAGATGTATGCAGGGACATTCCGGCAGCAATCTGATGCCGGTGGCGGCAGCAAACCGCATCGGACTGGAGCGTGTAACTCCGTGTCCGGAGAACAATATGCAGGATTCTTCTCTCCAATTCTACGGTTCATCCTTTATTACGGATCAGACCGGTGCGATCGTTCGGGACGGCAGCCGGGATAAGGAAGAAGTTTTGACCGCCTCCTATGATCTGGATGAGTTGGAAGACTTTCGTATGTCCTGGGGCGTATTCCGCGACCGCCGGCCGGAATATGACGGATAATACGGAGCAAGACGCGAAAATCAAGAGGCAGAGAGGATGTTTTTTTCGGTGAATAGGAAATGCATGTTTGCTGTGTTTGCGGCAGGATGTATTTGTGCTGTCGGTTGCGGGACCGCAGCCAGGCAGACCCCAGCGGAAACGGCAGGAAAAGAAGAGGATCAAATGCTCGATTATGATAAGGTTCGAAAAAAATATGACATTCTTGTCCGTGAGCTGATTGAAAAACAAATTACGATCACAACAATGGAAAGCTGTACTTCCGGGCAGATTGCGTCTCTGCTTACGGACACGGAAGGGGCCTCCGCGATTATGAAGGGCGCATTTGTCACATACAGCAATGAGGCGAAAATCCGTCAGGGTGTTCCAGCGGAGGTCATTGACCGATATGGTGTCTATTCAAAGGAGACCGCGTCGGAAATGGCCAGGGTATGCCGCGACTTCTATGGAACCGATATCGGGATCGGCGTGACGGGAAGCTTCGGGAACACGGATCCGAACAACCCGGACAGTGTTCCGGGGAAAGTGTATTTTGCGATTGCAACAGGAGAGCAGACGGAAGGCTATGATTGCAAGGTTCCGCCGCAGCCGACAAGACTGGCGTATAAGCTGTATATGGCGGATATCATTGCGGATGAACTGATACGAAAGATAAAAAAATGAATTCTGCGTCGACTCAAAAGATAAAATATGTGGATCCGTCTGCTTTTTCTTCGGAAAAAGAAGAGGGATCCTTTGATTATTGCACACGCTGTTTTGCCTCGCTTTTGCTTCAGAAGGGATTCGATCCCAGCATGAAGTACTGGGTTTGCAGGGGATGCGGACAGATGTTGATCAATCCGGAAATTGACACTGAATCAAATATTGTCTGGTGCTGCGATCAATGCGGTGAACCCATGAATGATCAGCCGGGTTTTGATGAAAAATACGGCCGGTGGAAATGCGAATTCTGTGGATATGAAAACAGGCTCGATCCGGGAGAGATATACACTACGGAGGAAGAGTTTTGGGCAGAAAAAAACAATCCATATAAGGGAATGACCGATGAAGAAGTTTTGATGCTGTCGGTTTATACCGATGAGGAACCTATTGCCGGAAGAGATGACATTTCTCTTGTATATAACAGGGAGCAGGGTATCATCTATGTTAAGAAGTTCCTTCGGATTTATGATAAAAGCGTGTATCAGTACCTGAAAGAGCATCCGGTAGCACATATGCCGCGGATTGTGGAACTATATGAAGGAGATAATGGATTAATCGTTATTGAGGAGTATATTCATGGTTTGACTTTGGAAGAACTTCTGAAGGATAAGCTGATACTTCCAAAACACGCTGTATATATCGCAAAGAGAATTTGTGAGGTTTTGGATTCACTGCATCATCTGCCTACTCCAATTGTGCATCGCGATGTGAAACCTTCAAACATCATTATTTCAGTCGATGCGGAAACTTATCTTTTGGATATGAATGTGGCAAAATGGTATAAACCGGATCAGTCAGAGGATACGCGTTATCTTGGAACCGAGAACTACGCTGCACCGGAACAGGTTGGATACGGAATGACCGGCTCCTGCGTAAAATCGGATATCTATGCAGTGGGCATGTTGTTAAATGTGATGCTTACGGGCACATTTCCAAAAGAAAAGAAAGCTTCCGGGAAAATATGGGATGTGATCGAGCGGTGCATCCGATTGGATGCGGACCAGCGATATACGGCAAGGGAAGTAATTGATGCACTTGAGTCATTGGATGAAATGGGAGCAATAG
The DNA here is from genome assembly GCF_000711825.1 of [Clostridium] aminophilum DSM 10710. Taxonomy (GTDB): domain Bacteria; phylum Bacillota; class Clostridia; order Lachnospirales; family Lachnospiraceae; genus Clostridium_R; species Clostridium_R aminophilum. The sequence continues at coordinate 163,322 of NZ_JONJ01000002.1, forward strand.
GGGAAGCGACTTGAAGAAATATAAATCCACGGATGAATTAAACCGGCTTTTGGAGAATGTGAGACCGGAACAATTGGAGAACTATCTGACAATTCATCAAAGAGATATGTTTGATGAGAAGAAAGCATTTTATTATTTTATGAAAGACGTTTTCGATGAGAGAAAGATTTCCTTGAAAGACATATACATTGCGTCCGGTGTTTCGGAATCCTATGGCGGACAGATTCTGAGAATGGAAAAACATACCGAAAACCGGGATCTGATTCTGCGTTTCTGTCTTGCCGGCAAATTTGACTTGAAGGAGACGAACCGGGCTTTAAAATTATATGGTTTTCGTGAATTGTACTCGAAAGATGTGCGGGATGCCTGCATCATTGTCGCAATCAGCAACCGCATTTTTGATTTTGCGGCGATTGATGAGGTATTGACGGATCGTAACCAAAAAAAGATTTCCTGTGATATGGAATAATAATTTTAAGAGATTCTCACCGATTCGGTGGGAATCTTTTTTGTTGAAAAAGGTAATCTATAAATGAAGTAATGACATGTTTACGTAGAGTAAACAAGAAGTAATTTGATAACTGTCGACAGACAGACTAATCTAAATATAGAAAATTGCAGAATTATTTTGATAAATTTACTTACCACATGCGATCAAGACAGGCGTTTTGAATGGTCGTGTGACAATTCTGCAATGAAGAACGTGTGTGTACGGTATCGGATGATGATTTCATTACAACGTTCAGCCGTAATCAACATGGTGAGGGGAAGAAGTATGAAGGAACAAAGCTTGGGAAGGTTTATTTCAGCAAGAAGGAAAAAAATGCGACTCACACAGGAAGAATTGGCGGACAAAGTCAATGTATCCAAATCCGCGGTTGCAAAGTGGGAGACCGATGGCGGCCTGCCGGATCGGGATAATCTGAAGAAAATTGCAGAAGTGATGAATGTTTCTGTGGATGATCTCCACCGTGTGATTAAGAAGGAACCCCCAAAATCGTTTGATTTGAGTGTAAATATTACGCCGGAGGTGATCGCTGTGCTGGAGGCGCACGGATATATAGTAATCAGTCCGGATGGGGAAGGAGAGAGGTAAGATGGCAGTGGAATTTATTTCTGTAAAGTGTCCGAGTTGCGGTGCCGATCTGTCTGTTGAACATGGGCGCGGAATCACATACTGTAATTATTGCGGAACCAAAATTTTGATTCAAAATGATCGGGAACACGTTTATCGCAGCATCGATGAAGCACGGATTAAGGAAGTGGAGAGCGAACAGCTTCTTAGGCTGCGTGAACTGGAAATTGAAGAGAAGGATAAAGAGCGGGAAAGGAAAACAAGATATGTCGCGTTTGGAATTGCATTTGCGTTCCTTCTTGGAGGGGCATTCATAGCAATTTTCAATGAAACCGCCGGTATGTTCGGGATTCTGATTGCTATGATGATTGCAGCATATACGATACCATTTAGTCAGAAAAAGAAAAGAAGAATTCTCTCGAACGACCATCAAGTTCAGATTTCCGATAAAATGTCGAGATGGCAGGATAAGAATTACAATACGATTTCGATGCTGTTTCGGACAGCGGGCTTTGTAAATGTGACGGAGGTTCCGCTTCATGATCTGAATATGTTTAATCAGATGAAGAATGGACAGATCGAAGAGGTCATGATCAATGGGGAAGATGATTTTGATGAAGGAGACATTTTCTCTAAGGACGCGAAAGTAATGATTACATATCATTGCAAATGAAAGTGACAATTCACGATAGAAATAAGGAAGATCGTGAAAAGTGAGGAGGAAGGTTATGAAAAAAATGTTTCAGAAACTGCTGATTCCGAGTGTGGTGTTATCGATGGCTCTTCCGATGACCGCATCGGCCGGTTGGGAACAAAACAATGTGGGCTGGTGGTATTCTCATCCGAATGGCACATATACGACCAATAACTGGGAGCTGATCGGCGGAAAATGGTATTACTTTGACGGAAGCGGATATATGCTCCATGATACATCGACGCCGGACGGGTTTTGGGTCGGATCAGACGGGGCATGGGTGGAATCTGTGGTGATTGGACAAAATGCAGTGTCCGGTCCGGCGGGGAACGGACAGATCAATCCGGGAAATGCTTCCGAGTACAGGAGACTGAATTCAACCAGTCAAAAGAGTTCGTATCAATCAAATGCTACCTTAAAAAAGAAGAGTTATAAGTCAACGAAAAAAAGGACGGAAGAAAAAGAGAAGAACGCAGAAGAGAAAGCGGAATCTAAATACGAATCGATCTATAAGAAATACAAGAAAAAACTTCAGGAATGCGATGGGAGCATTGAGGATTTAGCGGAGATCCAGGTTGAAGGAACAGAGAAGATGGCGGATGTTTGGCTGAAAAACGGAGGAAAATATAAAGTATATGAAGACTGGGCCATGAAGTTATATGCCGTCTATGAAAAAGAGGCAAAGAAGAGGTTTTGAAACTGAATGAATGATTAGATTGAGAAGGAGGAATAAGATTGACTGCTAAAAATATTATTGTTTGGTTGTGTGCAATGATTGTTTCGGTTTTTTGTTCGTTTTCCGCAATTGCAGATGAAAATGTTCCGCAGTCTCTGGAGAAGATGAGTGATGGCGGATATTTTGATCCTGATTTCTTTCAACAGATGTACCCTGAACTGATCGCATCCATCGGGACTGATCCGACAATCAATTATCAGCATTATCTTCGGTATGGTCAGTGTCAGGGATGGAAGCCTTTTTCGGATGAGGTAGCATCAAAGATTCAGTCATTAACCTATCAGCCCGGAAATATCGTGGTTCCAGCATCGGTAAAGAGTCATCCGGAAGGAAAGCATACGTTGGTATACACGGATTCCAATGTGGATATTTTCTATCAGAGCATCAGTTCCGCTGCAAGCGGTCTGAATGGAACAAAGAAAATGGGGTTATGTTTTGACGTAGTCAATAAAACATCAGATACACTTCATATGTACGGCGATTTACTGTCTATCAACAATCAGATGCGTAAGAATATTTTTTCGGTAACTTCTTTCCCGAATTCTTCCTCGGAGAAATACTGCCGCACCGATTATCCGGATGAGGAATTTGATCAGATTGCAAATGCAACTTTTCAGGTAAAATACAAAATCGGTGACGATGGATATGATTATACACCTGTCAAATTCAATCTGATTTTCTATCATTGAGAAAGAAAACGTTTTTATCAGTGAATATTTGATTTCGGAGGAATGAGAATGATGAAGACTTGAGGTAGAGTTCGAATAAAAGTTGGGGGAAAAGGACATAATCAGGTTATTCCTTGAGCATTGAGGCTTGGTTGCTGAACAAAATGAGCCGGTGAGGACGAAGGGTCTCATCGGCTCATAGTTTTTTCTACCATCAGGGAAATCAGCATTCGTGCTAACGGAAGGCTGGATCTGATATATCACGATTAGTATTTTTATGATGCAGAAAAAATCGTGCTATTTACAAACGGCCCTCCTATGTACCATCATCCGCCGAATTCCTGAACCCAGTAATATACCCCGTCTGCATAATTGACGCTAATGCCAATTTCGGTGATTTTTGAATTCAGGATGTTTTTCCGGTGGCCGGAGGACCCCATCCAACCGCTCATGACGCTGTCCGCCGTTGAAAAGCCGCTGGCAAGGTTTTCGGCGATGATACGATAGTTATCGTATCCGTTCTCTTCAAAGGCGGTACTGAAAGAACTGCCGTCCGGGCGGTTATGGGTTTGATCCATAAAGATCGGGATTTCCTGCGCACGGACACCGGCAACCGCATCCAGAGTGTCGTCTCGTTTCAGAGATCGGAGTCCTTCCTTTGCCCGTTCCTGGTTGACGAGCTGAAATACCTGATCTGCAAGCTGATTTCCGACCGAAACGGTGGAGCCTGCGGATTGATCGGATGCAGCTCCAGCTGCCTGTTTGTCATAAGCGGAAGAAGCAGCGGAAGGAAGCCATTTGCCGGAACCATCGACATAACAGCCGTCCGGAAGGAGCGTGTCGGCTGCCATCGCGCCGCTGTCATAGAGAAAATACCATTCATTGCCAAGTTTCTGCCAACCGGTCATCATGGCGCCGGAGGGGGCGAGATAGTACCATGTTCCGTCAAGTTTCTGCCAACCGGTCATCATGGCGCCGGAGGAAGCGAGATAGTACCACGTTCCGTCAATCTTCTGCCAGCCGGTCATCATGGCGCCGTCTGTGCCGGTGTAATACCAGACGCTGCCGTCCTGAACCCAGCCAGTCTGCATTTTTCCTGCTTCCCGGGACGAAGGCGCCTTGTCGTGAACCGGGCCGGTGCTGTGTGCAAATGCAGTCAATGGGGTGAGGGAAGAAAGCAACAGGCCGAAAACGGCAATCCGTGTCATTTTTTTGCGAAGGGTTCTTTTGTGCATTGGTGACTCCATACTTGATATTTTTGCTGAAAGTATTCGTTCTGAAAGATTATATCTCAAATCCATCCCGGCTTAATCGGGATATGCTTTTCGGACAATTTCGATGTCGTTAAAGCATGAACAGAACGCATCGACAACAGCCGGAGAAAAGTGCTTTCCCGTCTGATTCATGATCTCTGCTTTCGCTGTCTCCGGGGGCCAGGCGTCTTTGTAGGCGCGTTTACTGGTCAGGGCGTCATACACGTCGGCCACGGCGACGATCTGTGCAGTAAGGGAGATCTGATCTCCGTGAAGACCGCGGGGATATCCGGAGCCGTCCCACTTCTCATGATGCTCATATGCGATATCTCTCGCAATATTCATGACCGTTCCGTCCGAATGGGAGAGCAGCTGATCGCCGTATGTCGTGTGTGTCTTCATAATTTCAAACTCTTTTTCATCCAGAGAACCTTGTTTTTCCAAAATCTCCAGAGGGATCATCAGTTTTCCTACATCGTGCATCATGGATGCAACGCGAATGTAAGCGGCATTTTCCGTATCCTGCCCGAGTTTTTTTGCAAGGAGCTGAGAATACTCGGCAACACGGCGCACGTGTTTGCCGGTTTCACCGGACTTGGCTTCCATGATCTCCGCGAAGGTCTGGATAATGTTCTCCTGCGCATGGAGGAATTTATTCATATAATCCAGTTTGATATCCGATTCCCGCGCACTGCTGATGCCCATTTTGAAAAAGGCGGAGAAAAATGCTGCGACGATCAGGGCGATAAAATCAATCCAGAGCATCCGGAAAGTGAACTGAGACTGTCTTACCGTAAAAATCATACTGGCAGACAGCATTTCCGAGAGGACGACTTTGAGTGCAACCATGTAACCGGCGATTACCTTCCGGTTGATGGCGTTATCGGATGCCATAATGTAGGAGAAACAGCCCTTGTAATCAACATACACGATGAGCTGAAGTATCGTGAATGCGAGGAGTTTCGTGGGCAGATCAACCGAAAGGATCGTGGACATGGAGTCGGCACAGGAAAACTCCAGACAGAGCACAAGGGCCAGCCAGTAATTGGAACTTTTGATTACTTTTCGGTACAGAAAAATCGGAAGGCTCAGTGCAAGGATTTCCAGCGTGATGGAAATCTGTGAGAGGATGGAAATCAAGTGTTCTTCCGCTGTCCAGCCGGTGATTTGATGGAAGGTGCCGAACCCGACCTGATAGGAAATCAGGGTCAGGATGGAGGGAGAAACGAACAGCAATGCCAGGGATTTCCAGCTGAGGCGTTCATGTTCGGGATGATATTTATAGATAACATGTGAATTCGCCACAGCGAACCAGATGGATATGAATATCGTTGAGATCAGATGATCTACTATCGGTGGATGCATAATGAGTACTCCTTCGGTATAATGGCGCTGTTTCTACTTTAATGAATGATTTTTCGTTGGAACAGTGAGATATACTGTATTAATTATACATTGAAAATGAAAAAATGAAAAATGATCTTTTGCAATTAATTGAATAAAAAAGCGAGATTATACGTCATTGGAGAGGATATGACAGAATTGAAGGAAGCGGAAGAAAAAAGATAAGAACATTGCCGGATAAAAAGGCAAAAGAGAAAGACAGGACCGGATGGCATACCCGGATAAAAAGACGAAATGAAGTACAGAGCGGGAAAAACAAGAAAATAATAACCGTATGAAAAAAATGAATTTGGTCAGAAAGAATTGGTTGACGAATAACAGAAACAGGAAATGGCGCAGTCAAAAATCCGATGGATTATGACTGCGCCATTTCCTTTGAAAAACCGTGGCATTGCCGGAGGATTTTGGGAAAAATCATGACATTTACCGGAGGATTTTTGGAAAAAATCGTACCATTTACCGTGGGATCTGAGGGAAGACGGGGATAATTTGCGTTTTCTCAGAGGTCCAGCTTCAGATCGCCTTCCCGGATCCATCCAATCTTACGCATCATTCCACAGAAGACATAAGAGAGGATTGCGGGAAGGATGAAGCAGATCAGCATCATTCCGAGCCAGTCGAAGGAGGTGATGGCCGTCTTGGTTCCCGCTGCGATGTCGGTGAGCCAACCGGTATAGACACCGATCTGTCCAACCAGACCGCAGGTCCCCATTCCGGAAGAAACTGCAGCGCCGTTCATTCGAAAATCAAAGATGCAGGTCGCAATCGGACCGGTGATGGCACTTGCAAGGATCGGCGGAAGCCAGATCCGCGGATTGCGGACAATATTCCCCATCTGAAGCATGGAGGTTCCAAGTCCCTGGGCGAAAAGACCACCCCAGCGGTTTTCTTTAAAACTCATTACCGCGAAACCGATCATCTGCGCACAGCAGCCGGCAACCGCAGCACCGCCGGCGAGACCGGTCAGGCTGAGCGCCGCACAGATTGCTGCGGAAGAAATCGGAAGTGTGAGGGCGATTCCGACGATCACCGACACGAGAATTCCCATAAAGAAGGGCTGAAGTTCGGTTGCCCACATAATGGCATTGCCGACGCTGGAAGCTGCAAAGCCGATGGCCGGAGCAAAAAAGATGGAGAGAACGGCACCGACTAAAATTGTGACGGCAGGAGTCACAATGATGTCAATCGGGGTCTCTTTGGAAACGGCCTTTCCGAATTCGGCTGCGACAATGGTGATCAGAAGAACCGCAAGCGGGCCGCCGGCACCGCCAAGAGAATTGGCTGCGATTCCGACTCCGGCAAGCGTAAAGAGGACAAGCGGCGGTGCCTGAAGTGCATATCCGATGGATACGGCCATTGCCGGTCCGGTCGCCTGTGATGCGTACCCGCCGATCTCCGCCAGAATCGGGATTCCGAGCTGTTTTCCGAGTGTCGAGATGATGGTTCCGATCAGGAGTGACGCGAAAAGACCCTGCGCCATGGCAGAGAGCGCATCGATTCCATACCGCTGCGGGCTGAATTTAATGTTCTTTCTTTCAAGAAAACGTCCAAAAGAGGACGTCTCGTTTCCTGTGTTCTGCGTATTCATACTGCTTTCCCTCACTTTGATGATCATGAATGTGGTCTGTCATGATAATTCTGTCATACTGACCTGGCTATGATCGTTCAGTCATGATGATCCGGTCATGGTAGTTCAGCCATGATGTTCGGACATGATCGTTGTCTCATGCCGGCTTTGCAACGATGATTCAGCAGCAAAAAGCGTACCCGTCATCGATTGAATCATCGATCCAGACCATGTTGTTCGGCGTGAAGTCATCCGTATTCTGTGGGACGATTCTGCTGCCGGATACTGAAATGTGACATAACCGGATAAAATTCAGTAAGATTTATGAGCAATTTGTGCTATCATGAAACCATGACAGAAAGTATTCCGATATCGTACGGTCAATGATTTTGACCCGTTAGACCAACGGGGTCAGTATATCAGAGAGCCATTTGATTTTCAACTATTTGTTTAACAAATGTATAACAGGTGACAAGACAGTTCTTCGGCGGCGTACTGAGGGCGGAACAATGATCCGGAAACGGTTCCGGGACGTTGCTGCGGAACCGGGCAGGCTGCAGAAAGGGACGGGACATCATGAGTTCAAGACAGATTAAGCAGGCAGTCAGTGAACTGGCCTCGATACTTACCGGAAGAAAATTTCTCAATCGTGCGGGGCTTACCGCCAAAAAGGTTCGCTCCCTGATCAGCGGAAACTATCTTGAAAACTTTATTTCCGATGTATGGCCGGTAAAGCGGCGCTTTACGTGTGCGGAAGTTTTGAATATGTGTCTGCCGATTATGAATGAATTGGTGGAGGATTCGTTCATTCGTCAGAAGGGCGAGAACACCGGAAAGGAAGATTCCCGGACGGAGGTTCGGGGGACCGAGCTTACACCGAAGGAAGGCTGGCTTTCCTTTATCTATCAGTATGCCTGCCATATTGTGTATCCAGATAACGAATTTTCAGAGCAGAATTCGGTATATCATTCCGCCGTGCTGTTTTACCTGACCGTTCTGCAGTTCTTTCTCGACGCGGAGCGGGAAACGCTTCCGTATGATCATTTTGTCGATTTTGATTTCCTCACGGAAGACGAGGCCAAAGTGTGTGAGTCCTATGAGGAGTATCGTACCTTCCGAAAGGAATGGCATGACCAGTTTATCTATGAAATGATGCGAATCAACATGGAGGCGACTTCCTTCAAAACGCTTGAGCATATTGCCGGCGTTCATTTTGTGGCGATGCACTGTGCGAGGGGGCTCAAGGCAGCCGGTGTGCCGGTTGATCTGACGCTTGTCAGCGGTGCGGCAGCAGGACATGATCTGGGAAAATTCGGCTGTAAGCCGGGCGAAGCCGTTCCGTATATGCATTATTACTATACGAATGTATGGTTTAACAAATTCCGTATGCCTTATATCGGTCACATTGCGGCCAACCACTCGACCTGGGACCTGGAGCCGGAGGCACTTTCGGTGGAAGCGCTTCTCCTGATTTATGCGGATTTCCGTGTCAAGCAGCATCGGGAGGGCAATGAAACGGTAACCCACATTTCGACGCTCAAAGAAGCATTCGACGTCATTTTGGCAAAGCTTCAGAATATGACGCCGGAGAAACTGGAGCGATACCGTTTTGTTTACTCCAGACTGCACGATTTCGGCGAATATATGCAGTATCTTGGCGTAGACACGGATTTGGACGGGGAAACGCCGCTTCCGGAACGGATGCCTGAGATCACCCTCCGCAATGTGCAGGATACGATCCGGTCACTTGTATTCATGGGCGTGGAACATAATATTATCGTGATGCACCGGATGAGTGCGGAACGGCAGTTCGGAATCTTTCTGGAGTCGGCAAGAAGTATTAAGAAATGGAAAAACCTCCGCGTTTATCTGAGTATTTTTAATCAGTATACCGCGTATACCAATGATGAGCAGAAGAAGCAGACGCTGGCGTTCCTGTATGAGCTGCTCATGCACCAGGAAGGAGAAATCCGCGCGGAGGCTGCGACGCTTATCGGAAAGATTCTGGCGCAGTTCAACTTCGGATACCGGAAGCGTTTCCCAAGCGGAATGGCGGATCTCAATACCATGCAGGCGGTTGCCCTCAGCCGGGAATATTTCCTGAAAATTCTTGAGCCGGATCTGAAACTGACACATGTTCAGAAGTACCGTATCCGGTATAACCTGAAGAATGTTCTGATCGGTATTCTGCAGAATGCGGTGGAAGAGGACCGTGAGATCCTTCTCGGAACGTTTCTGGAACTGTTTAAGGATCCGGGGAGGTGGAAGCCGGCGGCACAGTTTGTCATTCTGAATGCGGTGTTTGACCTTCCGCTCGCGGAGATGAGCCGGGAATCGCTCAATGACGTCGGCCAGTTTGCCGAGGCGGTTGCGGTTTCTGCGGATGTGGAGGCGGCCATTGCTGCGTGGAGAGCGGAGAAAGTGATCACATCCTATACGGCGGATCTTCCGGTATGCGAGCAAATCGGAGCGCGTGTGGAGGCATTTGATCCAAAGGGAAATATCACACTGACCTTTCTGAAGTATCGTATCCTTCAAAATCTTGGAAAGGATACGACAGAAGAAGAGAAGATCATCTGCGGACCGGATGTGATCTCAGACATCTTTCTCGACAACCTCAAGGCTGCGACGCCCTGGATCATCAAAGCAGTGAACATCAAGCTTCTGAAGCACTGCAGTATGCTGATAAAAAAAGAACATCACCTCCATATCGCCGCGCACCTGTCGAATCTGATTAAAGTCAGTGAGCACATGGTGATCCGGCGTGACGCGGCGGATGCGCTTCTGGAGCTTGTTCCGTTTCTGACCTCGGATGAGCGCAATGAGATTGCGGTGGAACTGATGCGGGCGCTGGAACTCGGGGATGCCCAGTATTCGAGACACCTTCCGAGATGTCTCGGCATGACGGCGCTCTGGCTCCCGCCGGAGCAGATGAAAGAGCTGGTATCCTACCTTGGCCGGATTCTCTCGTCCGGTTCGGATTCGGTTGCATCCGGTGTTCTGGACACGATCGGCATTATTCTGGAACATTATTCGGAATACGGGATCCATTTCTCCGTGAGCGATGAGACGATGAAAGCTGATAAACAGCAGCTTCTCGGCATGATTCTCCGCGGAATGGCGGCTTATCAGCCGATGACAAAGCGCGAGGCAATGCTGGTTCTCGGCAACATTTTCGCCTCGAAGGATATGTCCGCCGATGACAAGTATGCGCTGTTTGAGATGGGATACCGGAAATTCCTGTATCTGCTCAATGAGGGGCAAATGTCTTCCATCGGCATGTTCTACCGGGCGTTTGCGGTATCGGCACTCTCGACCTATATCGTTCGGCTTCGCATGGAAAAGGGCGATGTCTCCATTCCGGAGCGGGAGAAAGTTGCATTTTTCCCGGGAACCTTTGATCCGTTCACCAAGTCACACAAAGAGATTGTGCGGGAGATCCGGGACAAGGGATTTGAACTTTATCTGGCGGTGGATGAGTTCTCGTGGTCCAAGAAAGCGCAGCCCCACATGGTGCGACGCAAGATCCTGAATATGTCCGTTGCCGATGAGTTCCACGTCAATGTCTTTCCGCTGGATATTCCGATCAACATCGGGAATCCCGCAGACCTTAAGGCCCTCAAGGGGATCTTTGCCGACCGGAAAGTATACATGGTGGTCGGAAGTGATGTGGTCGGAAACGCGTCGTTCTACAAAAAAGATCCGGTGCCGGATTCGATCCACAGCATGAATCATCTGATCTTCCGGAGAGTCGGCAATGACCGGCTGGATTCTCACCGGAACCGCGATATGCTGAAATGCATCACCGGTAAGATTTTTGAACTGGAGCTTCCGCCGGAATTTGAGGATGTCAGTTCCACGGTCATTCGCGACAATGTCGATATGAACCGGGATATCAGCAATCTGATCGATCCCATGGCGCAGGGGTATATTTACAGCAGCGGTATGTATCTGCGCGAGCCGGAGTATAAACCTCTGGTGTCGGGAAAAATACTGAGTTTTGAGAAGCTGGAGGAATTTACCGAGGAATGGAGCGCGGAATGCCGTAAGACCGTCTTTGCTTATTATGAAAACAAAAATGAACTGATTGAGTCCATCCGGAATTCCGGAGAGCAGGTTATGCTTTTGCGGAACAGCCTGAAAAATGATTCTCTTGTGGGCATGATCACGTACCGTATCATGCAGTCCGGCGACCTTCTGGATGTTCTGAAACATGTGGCGCTGGCCGATCAGGTTCGCCGGAGAACCACGGGTTCGATCCTTTTGATCAGCGGAATATATTCCTGTCATGACGAGCATATCCGTGATCCGGAGCAGTTCCTTCTGAGCGAGGTGATTGTGAATTCCTTCCGATATGGCTGCACCTTCGGAATGTTCCTTCCGGAGCTGATGAAGCCGTCGACGGCCTCACTGGATGCGGTAAAGAGGCAGGGGTTCGTGCCGCAGGAAAAACTTCACGGCGGAGTACAGATGTGGCTTGTGGATATGCATGAGCCACTGGTCATTCTTCGGAACCTGGGAACAACCATCAAGGCGCCGATGAATGACGACCGCCACGTTCTGCGGATCCTGGACAAGACCCATCACGATCTGCAGATGTCGATGACGGGACTCTATCCGGGACAGCTTGTCCTTTCCCTCAGTTCTGCGGCCATCTATCCGCGGCTGATGGAAAAAGTGACGAAGCTGAACGGTGTGCCGAATGTTCAGCTTGTGCCCAGACAGCTGGGTCCGTGTATGTGTGTTCCCTACGGAAAGATTCTGCGCGACAGAATCATCCCGAATACGGTGACGAAGACGCTTCACACCGATAAGGTGTTTTCACCGGACCTTAAAGAGAGCTGGATTGAGGCATTCCCGAACTATACGCCGCTGGAAAAACAGATCCGCATGATTCATTCCTTTGACCGGCCGGTCATTCTGGTGGACGACATCATGAACAGTGCCGGCCGCTTTGAAGCGCTGGAACCGATGCTGCGGAAGGAGAACGTGAAGATCCGCCAGGTTGTTCTCGGGGTTCTGACCGGACTCGGAAAGGATACACTGACACAGAAGAATGTTGATGTCGACAGTGTCTACTATATTCCGAACATCCGGCACTGGTACGTGGAGTCCTCGCTCTACCCGTTTATCGGCGGTGATACCGTAAAGAGGGAAATGGCCAAGGTGGCCGGACTTTCACCGTCCATCAATCAGATTTTTCCGTACATGAATCCGCGTCTTCCGGGAGCGGAGCGGGATGCAATGTTCGCATTCTCCGCAACCTGTATCCGGAATGCAAGGGATCTCTTTCTGGTACTGGAAGAGACGTATCGGGCACATTTCGGCCGGAATCTCACCCTCGAGAGACTGTCGGAGGCAGTTATCGCGCCGCTCTGCCCGGACCATGGCGAATGTATGGGATACGATCCGACGCTCCCGGCCAGTGTATATCTGGACAATGACCTTCTGATGCTGACCCGTGATCAGTATACGAAACCGTGGTAATCAGAACGACGCAAAAAAGAATCGGAGGAAACTAACGATGTTTTACTATAAAATCAACGGACATGTCTGCTGCGCATGGGAGGGGGATCTCCCGTTTGCGGCGGCTGGTGACAAAGAGAGAGCGGAAGTCAGCAGTTTTCTGTTCCGGCGGGATCCGGCGAAAAGCCGTGCGGTGTTTCTGATCAATCATCCCGTTCTGCTCTATCAGAAAGAGGAATCGGCGGAGTGGCTTTCCCTCGGCCGGCTGACAGCTGCGGCAGACCGTGGGATTTTGCCGGATACCCCGGCTGAACAGGGGATCCCCGATCCGGAAGTGCTGGCAGCGATCGAGTCCGGTCATCTCAGCGCAGTCAATATGGCGCATCCACGGTTTCCGGAGATCATGGATGAACATCTTCCGCTCGGCGAGATGACCAAAAAAACGGTACATATTCTGGCAATCGGCGATGTCGGAAGCAATGTGTTGACCGGACTGCATCTTCTCGGCGGAGACTGTATCCGCCGGATCGGTATCTGTGACATTTCCGACAAAGTAACGGCGAGATGGGAATTTGAGGAAAACCAGATATCCTATCCATGGGACTATGATGCGCTTCCGGAAGTCTATGTCGTGGACAGGGAACATCTCTTTGATTGCGATGTGTTTGTCTTTGTGGCGAGCGCCGGCATTCCGCCGGTCGGTTCCGGGATCAAAGATGTCCGGATGTATCAGTTTGAAAAGAATTCGAAGATTATTGCCGAGTACGCAAAGATGGCGAGAGACGCACACTTCAAGGGACTGTTCTGCGAAGTGGCAGATCCGGTTGATCCGCTCTGCAAGGCAGCGTATCTCGCGAGCAATACCGATGAAAACGGAAACTTTGACGGGAAGGGTCTTGTTCCGGAACAGATTCAGGGATATGGTCTCGGAGTCATGAACGCGAGAGCTGCATATTACGCGAAGAAAGAGGAACGGTTCCGCAGTTTCCTTTCCGAGGGCAGAACTTTCGGACCGCACGGTCAGGAACTCGTTGTCGCCAATTCGGTGGAACATTATGACGATGCGCTTTCGAAAGAGCTGACAAAACTGACCGTCACCGCCAATCTCAGGATGCGGGAGATCGGCTTTAAACCATTTGTCGCACCGGCCTATTCCTCGGGCGCACTTTCCATTCTCCTGACGATCCGGGGGGAATGGCACTGCAGTTCCGTCTTTCTCGGCGGTATCTATATGGGCGTAAAGAACCGGTATACCGTAAACGGACAGGAGACGGAGATCCTGAAGATGCCGGAAGAACTGTTTGATCGCATTCGGGATGCGGAAACGGCCCTTCATGCGATCAATTAAACGAAAAAGATCGTCATATCATCGGAAGGAGCCGAAGTGTAATACAGGGAGGTGACATCATGGAACAGACAGTAACTATGGAAACCGGCAGTCTACTTATGGTCATCCCCCGGGATTCGGAAACCGATTCGGGATCGGAACGTCTGGATCTGGTTCTGAAATTTGTGGAAACAGTGGAGATTATACCGCGGAATATCCGGATCTGTCGCGTTCATACGGCGGAGGAATTCCGCAGTTTTCTTCAGGAAAAATCGCCGGTTTCCGATCGGAAATCTCTCCGGCCGGTGCTTTTTGCCGTTCGTCTGGGAAAAGACGGCGTAAACATCGAATATGTGCGGATTCTGCGGCTTCTTCGCGGGAACCCGCATCTGCTGGAGGGATATATCGGCGGTGTGATTACGGATGCCGACTCCGAATTTTACACGAAATCGACCGCGACGGAGCTGGTTCTCGCGGCCAATCAGTCTGGCTGTGCGTTTGTCGGGAAACCGCTTGTGGAGGGGACCGGATCTCTGGAAGATTTCCGCGTTGCGGCGAAAAATCTCGGGACCACCGATTATCTGGAAGCGTACCGTGTAATGGCGAGACGTCTTCTTCAGTCGATGCTGGATTTTCGCGGATATGCGGTTCCGGAGCCGTCGCTTTTGTGTCTTCATGCGTCCAGTCACAAGACGTCGAACACCTTTGCTCTCTGGAGGGATGTCCGGGAACATCTGAAAGCTACGACCTGTTCCGAGATCGGACTGCGAAACGGAACCATATACGACTGTTCGGGATGTCCTTATCAGATGTGTCTGCATTACGGGGAGAAAGACAGCTGCTTTTACGGCGGAGTGATGGTGGAAAACGTTTATCCGGCGATCCGTGAGTCCAATGCCATTCTGATGGTATGTCCGAATTACAATGACGCGCTCTCGGCGAACCTGACCGGTTTCATCAACCGGCTGACGGCGCTCTACCGGAAACGGCAGTTTTATGACAAGGCGCTGTTTGCCATCATTGTATCCGGATATTCCGGAGGGGACATCATCGCAAGGCAGCTCATCGCCGCCCTGAATATGAATAAGAATTTTTATCTGCCGCCGCATTTCTGCATCATGGAGACGGCAAATGATCCCGGAACCGCTGAGAAGCTCCCGGGGATCCGGAACCGGGTGGAAGAATTTGCCGCCCGGATTGAAAAGACACTGGTCAGCCGTCATCCCGGTGAAGTCTGACTATGTTTTGGGCACTGCGCCTGCGCTCTTCATGGAGTGCGGAGCAGTGCTTTTTGTATGAGAATTTCTCCGAAATTCCGACAGGAAAAAGCAAACGCATATTCATTCATTTTATATCTATTATTATTAATTATAAATAATGCACAATATATGCCGGTTACGGCATTATAAAGCTGTTAAAAATAACAGGATTCGTTTGAACTTGCCGGCCAAAAGGGGTATGATAGAGCCTGCATGACATTGTACAAATATTAGTACACACCATGCTGAACAGGGAAATACATCAGGAAGAGAGGTAGTAAAACATGGAGGAACTGGCTTCCAGGCTTCTGGAAGAGCTGAATGTCAAGACCGCTTTTACGATCCCGATTCTGGGGGGAATCGAGGTTGCGGAATCGGTCACTGTCTCATGGATTGTGATGGCGGTGCTGATTCTCGGTGCGATCTTTCTGACGAGAAATCTTCGGGTTCAGAATCCCGGAAAACGTCAGCTTGCCGCCGAATTCATCGTGTCATGGCTGGACGGTTTTACGGGTGAGATGCTGGGAGAGCACGGAAAGAAGTACAGCTCATACGTCTCCACGGTGCTGTTGTACATCGGCCTGGCCAATATCATCGGCGTGTTCGGTCTGAAGCCGCCGACCAAAGACATGAACGTGACCATTGCGCTGTCGGTCATGAGCATTCTTCTGATCGAGGCAGCGGGCATCCGGCAGAAGGGAACCAAAGGATGGATGAAGAGCTTTGCCCAGCCGATCGCGATTGTCGCGCCGATCAATATTCTTGAGATTGTGATCCGCCCACTGTCACTCTGTATGCGGCTTTTCGGCAACGTTCTCGGCGCTTTTGTCATCATGGAGCTGATCAAATATGTGCTTCCGGTGGGACTCCCCGCCGTGTTCAGCCTGTATTTTGATCTTTTTGACGGCCTGATTCAGGCGTATGTCTTTGTCTTTCTGACATCACTGTTTATCGCGGAAGCGGTAGAGTAAGGATTGTCAGACACATAAAAAATATAAGGATTATTAGAACCATTAGAACCATTAGAACCGGTTTTTTCCGGTCACAGAAAGGATGAATCATATGAACGTTACAGCTTTGGGAGCAGGAATTGCAGCACTGGCATGCCTCGGTGCAGGTATCGGTATCGGCATTGCGACCGCACACGCAGTTGACGCCATCGCGCGTCAGCCGGAGGCAGACAGCAAGATTATGAGAAACCTGCTGCTGGGATGCGCACTTGCGGAGGCAACCGCGATCTACGGCTTTGTACTCGGCATTCTGATTATCTTCTTCCTCAAGTAAGGAGGCGGGTGAAATGCTGAGAATCGACTACAATATACTGTTTACCATTGTGAATCTTCTGATCCTGTTCTGGGCTCTCCGCAGATTTCTCTTTAAGCCGGTCCGCGAGATCATGGAAAAGAGAGCGGATGACATCCGGAACTCGTTTGAAGAGGCCGATCAGGACCGCAGAGAAGCGGAAGAATACAAGGAACAGTACAGAAAACAGCTTGGAAATATTGACGAGGCGAAAAAGCAGGCCGAAGAAGAAGCACGGCGTGACGCGGCAAAAGAATATAACCGTATTCTTGCGGATGCAAGAAAGGAAGCGTCACGGATCATTCAGGAGTCCAAAGAGCGCGCAGCGGCGGCTGCGGATGAAGAGCGCCGGCAGGCAGAGTCGGACATTGTGAAGATGATCAAGAGCGCGGCGGCAAAGATCGCCGAATCCGAGGATGATTCGAAGATGTACGATGATTTCCTGAGAGAAGTCAACCAAGAGAAATGAGGCGTCAAATATGAGTGAACATATCGGGACATCGGGCGTGCGCGCGCTCTTAAAGTGCGTCACCCGTCCGACCCCGCAGCAGGAGGAACAGTTCCGGGTTTTTCTGGACCGGACCTATCATGCGGGCGGACCGGAAAATGTGGAGCTGGAGATCCGGGTCACACCGGAAATCCACGGCGGTTTTATCCTGGATGTAGGCAGTGATGAGTATGACTGGTCCACACACGGAAGAGAGCGTCAGTTTGAGACGGCGATCGATGAGGCGAGAAAAAAGAGCCGCGGCGATCTTTTGCCGATGCTGAAGAGCGCGATCAGTGAGTTTCGTGTTCTGGCGCAGAAATCCGAGGTCGGAACGGTTGAGACTGCGGGCGACGGAATTGTGACAATCCGCGGACTGGACCATGTCATGTACGGAGAGATCATTCTCTTTGAGAATGGCGTAAAGGGAATGGTTCAGAATATCGAGCGTGACCATGTCGGGGCCATCCTCTTCGATCAGGAGGGGACCATCGGTGAGGGAAGTCGGGTGACGGGTACCGGAAAACGTGCCGGAATACCGGTTTCCGATGCATATCTCGGAAGAGTTGTCGATGCGCTGGGCAATCCGATCGATGGAGGCACGCGGATCGAAGCCGACGAATACCGGCCGATCGAGGAACCGGCTCCGGGGATCATTGACCGACAGCCGGTGAGTGAACCGATGGAGACCGGAATTCTCGCGATTGACTCGATGTTTCCCATCGGCCGCGGCCAGAGGGAACTGATCATCGGAGACCGGCAGACGGGAAAAACTTCGATTGCTGTCGATACGATCCTGAATCAGAAGGGCAAAAACTGCATCTGCATATATACGGCGATCGGCCAGAAGGCATCGACCGTGGCTTCACTGGTCAATCAGTTAAAAAAGAGCGGGGCGATGGAGTATTCCGTGGTTCTGGTATCTACAGCAGCCGATCCGGCGCCGCTCCAGTATATTGCACCCTATTCGGCAACGTCGCTTGCGGAGTATTTTATGCACCGGGGTAAAGACGTTCTGATCGTGTACGATGATCTTTCCAAGCATGCGGTTGCTTACCGGACCATCTCGCTTCTTCTCGGCCGATCACCGGGGCGTGAGGCGTATCCGGGAGATGTATTCTATCTCCATTCAAGGCTTCTCGAGAGAAGCGCAAGGCTGTCCGGACGTCTTGGCGGCGGCTCCATCACTGCGCTTCCGATCATTGAGACGCAGGGCGGCGATGTGTCGGCCTATATTCCGACCAACGTCATTTCCATCACAGACGGACAGATCTTTCTGGAATCCAATCTCTTTTTCCAGGGACAGCGTCCGGCGGTCAATGTCGGCCTTTCCGTATCACGAGTCGGCGGTGCCGCACAGACGAAGGCGATGAAGAAGGCAGCAGGATCTCTGCGAATTGATCTGGCGCAGTACCGTGAGATGGAAGTGTTTACACAGTTCAGCTCGGATCTGGATTCCTCAACGCAGAAGCTGTTGAAAAAGGGAAAAGCGCAGATGGAGCTTCTTCGTCAGCCGCTCGGCCAGCCGATGTCGATGGCGGAACAGGTTCTCTCACTGATCGCGGCAGAACACAATCTTTTTACGGACATAGAGGATTTGCCGGTCAAGGAATGCCAGGGAAAACTCATCCGGTTCTTTCATGAAAGCCACCCGGATCTCATCGCGCGGCTTGAAATGACAAAAACGCTGGAGGATGACCTGAAAGAACGGATTCTCGCGGCGTGCGATGAATTTGCGGCTTCCGTAAAGCCGGAGGACGGCACGAACGAAAAGAATTCGATTTCGATGGAGGATCCGATACGGGCGAAGGATAATCCTGCTCGTGCGTAAACCGGGAGGGAAAAATTATGGCAGCTTTACGAGAGATCCGGGATCGAATCGACAGTGTCAGAAATACGATGAAGATCACCAATGCCATGTATATGATCTCATCGACCAAGCTCAATACAGCCCGGAAAAAACTGAAATCAACCGAACCGTATTTCTATACGCTCCAGTCCATGTTTGAGCGTATTCTCCGTCATCTTCCGAGCGGTTTTTCCCATCCGTATCTGGACCGGAGAACCGAGATCCCGGAAGGGGAGCGGTCACGCGCCTTTCTCTGCATTACCGCTGACAAAGGCCTGGCCGGAGCATATAATGCCAATGTGCTGAAACTGGCGGAATCCCACATGGGGAACGGCAAACGGGATCACCTGTATGTGGTCGGTGAAGTCGGAAGGCAGTATTTTCTTCACCGGAATGTGGATCTGGACGGAGAATTTCACTATACGGCGCAGAAGCCGACTCTCTCGCGTGCCCGACATATTTCGATGGAAATGCTGGCTCTGTTCCGGGAAAAGAAGGTGGATGAAGTCTATGTTGTGTATACGCGGATGAAGAATCAGGCGGAGTTTGTTCCGGAACTGATCCAGCTTCTTCCGCTTGTTCAGCTCGACAGCGATCTCATGAATGCGGGTAAACTGCCCGTAAACACAATTCAGGAGACCTTTTCCCTTGAGCCGACGCCGACGAAACTTTTGGACAACATCGTTCCGGAATTTGTGAACGGATATATCTACAGTGCGCTGGTTGAGTCCTACTGCGCGGAGCATTTTGCCCGCATGCAGGCGATGGATGCGGCGAACCGGAACGGAAATCAGCTGATCCGCGATCTGACGATCGAATACAACCGAAGCCGTCAGGCCCGGATCACGCAGGAGATCACGGAAGTGGCTGCCGGAGCGAGGGCGCGCCGCGAGCAGCTGGAACGTGCAAGAAAGACGAGAAAGGACTTAGAACCATGAGAATAGGAAAGATCGTTCAGATCATGGGTCCGGTCGTAGACGCAGAATTTGAGGGAAAACCGCTTCCGGAACTCCGGTCTGCCCTGCAGGTGGACAACCACGGAGAAAAAGTCATGATGGAAGCGGCACAGCATATCGGCGGCAATACGGTCCGCTGTATCATGCTTTCCCCGTCCGAAGGACTCCAGAAGGACATGCCGGTCCTTGAACTCGGAACACCGATTCAGATTCCGGTCGGAAAAGAGAATCTGGGAAGACTCTTTAATGTGCTGGGAGATCCGATCGACGGGAAAGGGGCGCTTACCACGACGGAAACCTGGGATATTCACCGGAAACCGCCGAAATTCACGGACCAGAGTCCGGTGCAGGAGATTCTTGAGACCGGAATCAAGGTAATCGACCTGATTGCGCCATACGCAAAAGGCGGAAAGATCGGTCTGTTCGGCGGTGCCGGCGTCGGCAAAACCGTCCTCATTCAGGAGCTGATCCGGAATGTGGCCGAGGAGAGAGGCGGATATTCCATCTTTACCGGTGTCGGAGAGCGTTCCCGCGAAGGCAATGACCTCTACAGCGAGATGACGGAATCCGGTGTCATCCGGAATACGGCGCTCGTGTTCGGTCAGATGAATGAGCCGCCGGGTGCAAGAATGCGCGTTGCGGAGACCGGGCTGACGATGGCAGAGTATTTCCGCGACGTTCAGCATAAGGACGTGCTGTTATTCATCGATAATATCTTCCGTTTTGTACAGGCGGGAAGTGAAGTGTCCGCTCTTTTGGGGCGCATGCCGAGCGCGGTGGGCTATCAGCCTACGCTGGCCAATGAGATGGGCGCACTTGAGGAGAGAATCGCGTCGACGACGAACGGTTCCATCACATCGGTGCAGGCGGTTTACGTTCCGGCCGATGACCTGACGGACCCCGCCCCGGCGACAACATTTACCCATCTGGATGCCACCACCGTTCTGTCGAGAAAAATCGTGGAGCAGGGAATTTACCCGGCCGTGGATCCGCTGGAGTCGTCGTCGAGAATTCTGGAGGAGAGTATTGTCGGAAAAGAGCATTACGAGACGGCGCAGAAGGTTCTTCAGTTTCTCGAAAAATACCGGGAATTGCAGGACATCATCGCCATTCTCGGCATGGAGGAACTGTCGGAGGCAGACCGGAAGATTGTGGCCCGGGCAAGAAGAATCCGGAATTTCCTGTCACAGCCCTTCCATGTTGCAGAGCAGTTTACGGGAATTCCGGGAGAATACGTTCCGATTGCGGAGACAATCCGGGGATTTCAGGCGATCATCGCCGGAGATATGGATGCGTATCCGGAAAACTGCTTTTTCAATGTCGGAACGATTGACCAGGTGATCAAGAAGGCAAAGGAAGGCAGATGATATGGCGGATCACGCAAAAGCAACCTTTGGACTGCGGGTGATCGCGTCGGATAAGACATTTTTTTCCGACCGCGCCCAGTCTTTGACCGTTCAGACTCTGGACGGTCAGCAGCAGTTTCTGGCCCATCACGCGCAGATTATTCTTGCCGTCGACCCGGGAGAACTCCGGATTGTGGATGCGGAAGGAAATCTGATCCGTGTCGTGGCCGGTTTTGGCACCATGATTTTTGCGAACAACCGTGCGACAGTTCTGGTCGATACCTGTGAGACACAGGAAGAGCTGGATGAAAGGCGTGCGGCAGAGGCTCTGGAACGTGCAAAAGAGCGGATGCGGCAGAAGCAGAGTCTCCGGGAATATATGCTGAACAAGACAGCGATGGCGCGTGCCATGTCACGGCTTCAGTTCAAGGGAAAAAACTTTCGATAATGCAGAGTGCTTCATAAAAAAATAACGGTCATAATTTGAATCATAAAAACCATTATTCTGGAATATTTATGATTTCTGTGTGGAATAGTACAGACAAGTGTGCTAAATTTATAGACAGAAAAAGCGTGATCTGCAGAGATGACTTGATTCACGCAGAGGAATGGTTCGAGGTGACCGGAATGAGTATGAACTGGAAAAAATGGGTAATGACTTTTGCTGCGGCAGTCTGTCTGTCCGGAGCGATGAGTATGAGTGCGATGGCAGATGAGGGTACTCCCGTCGAATCAGCTCCCATTGTTTACAATGGATTTACCGCAGTCTTCGATCCGGCGACCGGACTGATGATTCTTACACCGGCTCTCCCGATGTCCGGTGCAGTGCTTGACACGGCGGCGGTTGGCACTCAGGAAGCAGTGACTGCTCCGGCACTGCCGATGTAAATACCCGGATGACAGCGGTTTCACCACAGAATCGGTGAAAACTCCTGGATTGCAGAGAATATGGATCGATCGGATATAAACGTATTCTTTCATCCGTGCTGTTTGACGCGCTACGAATGATTTTGACTCCCGAAGTGGAAGACAGGTTCTTCCCTTCGGGATTTTTGTTTTTTAAAACATTTTAAAAGATTCTGAAAAAAATATACGAAACAGAATAATATGATATGGTATAATTAAACATATAAGGATAATGTATGTTATGATATCAATATGAAAAAATCTATGCAGGAGGCGTCATGGATTCCTTTTTCTACGGTCGAAAACATGAGTTGAATCAGCTGAACGGACTGATCCGGGCGGGAACCGGGGCAAGCGCGCTGATCCGCGGACGGATCGGAGTCGGAAAAACCGCACTTCTCCGTGAGCTGATCCGACAGAATCCGGAGCTGCATTTTCGGATCTTCAGCGTTCCGAGAGGCGGATACCGGCCGGAGGAAGAGACCGTCCTGCAGGACGCCTTTCTTCACGCCGGACAGTCCAATGAGATTCTGCTGATCGATCAGGCAGAGAATCTGGATGAGTCTCGAATACTCCGACTGCTCTCTGAAAATTCGGATGGGAAGAAAAGGACGGCAGTGTTTTCGGGGAGAATGTCCGACCATGTGACAGAGGAGCTCACGGGACGTCGGAGCACGGTACGGGAACAGTTTGCGGTGAAGATCGAACTTGGGGATTTTTCCTGGTGGAATATAAAGCCATATCTGAAAACGGCAGACATTTCGGATAGGAATGGAAGACTTCCGCTTACGGCTTATGCGGTGAGCGGCGGTAATCCGAAGATCCTGAATGCGATTCTTCCAAAGATTCACGATCATGGTGAGATCGCCGGACTGGACGGATCGCTGATCAAAGAGCCGTATTACCGTATGGATTCATTTGCGCAGGAAAATGCCCCCTATTACCGGATCATGCAGGTGATTTCCTGCGGCGATGACCGGATGAGCAGCATCGCGGAACGGCTTGGCATGGCGACGACTTCATTGCCCAAATATCTGAACATTCTGGTGGAAAACGGTCTGATCGTCCGGGAGAATCCTGTGACGGAAAAGTACCGTCAGAATTCTCGAAACGGACGGTATGTCATTCCGGATCCATGGCTCCGGTTCTGGTTTCGCGCAATTTATCCGAACATGGGGGAGATTGAATTCTGCACGGAGAAGGGCATTCCGTACATTGTTTCGAAGGTTCTGAAAGAAAAACAGATTCCGGAGATTTACGAGGATATCTGCCGTTCATCGCTTTGGTCAATGTCCGAAAAATGTTTTGATTACGACCGTGTCGGCCGTTGGTGGAATCGCGGAAGTGTCCGGATCCCCATCGTGGCATACCGTTCGGACGGAACCGATATTCTGTTCGGAACAACCTGTTCGGACCCGGAGCGGAAGCTGGATGTGAGTGATCAGAAAGATCTGGAACGAGCTGCGGCGAAGGTTGACTGGGCACCGAAGAACGGAGGCCGGAGAGAACATTATATTCTGTTTTCCGAGGGCGGATTCACCGGGGAAATGAGAGAGTACGCGAAAAAGAAATCGCATATCATTCTTGTGGATTCTCTTCCGGGAAAGTGACAGCCGTGAGCAGCCGGTATCCTCCGGTTTGGATTCTTTCACAGGAAAGTGCTATGCATTTCCCGGGGAAGAAATGCTCCTGGAGGATACGCGCATCGCTGTAAGCAAATTCACTAAGCTCGAGAAAACCAGCCGTAGCACACTATTTCACTAAGCGGCAAAGCTGCTAAGTGAAATATGTGTTGCTAAGAGCTTCGCCAAGGAAGATGTCACCTTTCTGTGACAAGCGGCGGCGCGCAAAGTCCGTGGCGATCCTCTCAGGATTGAGTGGAGGGGGCCGAAATCCGCGTGCAGACTTTGTTCAAACGAATACATTTTTTATGGAGAGGGAAGGGTTAGAAAGATTATGAAAAAGAACAGAAATCGTTTCTATGGCAAAATGGGGCTGATACTTGCGACATCGGCGTGGATCGGAATCGCAAATCCGATGAGTGTACCGGCGGCAGTGAAATTTCTTCCGGGTGTCACGGCCGAGATGAGCGATCCGTCTTACTGGATGCGGGATCTGACCGGAACCGATGATATTCTGGCGGACCAATCCAAAATTGCATTGCTGAACCAGCGGATCCGGGCTTCCGAGGGATCCAATATGTTTGATCTGGACTCACTCAGCGCAACGATCAATGCAGCGGAGATGTCGTCAAAAATCCGTGAATCGACACGCAAGGAGCTTGCCGCATACGCGACCGGCGGCAATTATGCCGCTGACGGCTCTGTGATGACCCAGGTGATGCTGGATCCGGTGATTGAAAACTGTTTTGATCCGACGGCGACGGCGTCCCAGAGCAGAGGGTACGGAATCTGCGTAAAGAGAACGGACATTCGCGCCTATCCGTCATCGATGATTATTGCTGATGATCCCGGCGACAATGATTTTGACAACGGCGTTCTGTCGGCACTTCTGGTCAATGAACCGGTGCGAATCAATTTCCGCTCCGCGGACGGCGCGTGGCTTTATATCACATCCGAACTGGTGGCCGGATGGGTTAAGACGGAAGATATCGCGATCTGTCACAGCCGGAATGAGTGGAAGTCGGCATGGGATATCGCTGCTCCGACTCGTGTTGTGGTCACCGCCGGAAAAGTGTATCTGGAAGAATCCCAGACCAATCCCGATATTTCCGAGACCATGCTGACGATGGGAACCATTCTGGAGACCGCGGACACAACGGGCGGCGGTCTTGTCGCAAACCGTTCTCCGTATCAGAATTATCCGGTATACATTCCGGTTCGTCAGGCTGACGGAACCTATGCGAAGAAAAAGGCGCTGATTTCGCAGCACCATGCAATTTCGGAAGGATATCTGCCGCTGACAACGAACAATATCCTGAAGACAGCGTATTCGATGCTCGGAGATACATACGGATGGGGCGGAATGCTTTCTTCGGTTGACTGCTCCTTCTATATCCGCAATATTTACCGGTGCTTTGGCCTGAATATTGCGCGGAACACGACCTGGCAGGCGTCCATGCCGGTTCATAACATTGAGCTGGAGGGAAAAACGGACTCCGAAAAGCAGGCAATTCTGAATACGTTAAAACCGGGTGCAACGCTATTCTTTAAGGGACATGAAATGATGTACCTCGGGGAAGTCCGTGGGAGACATTTTGTCCTCAGCGCCGTGAGCTCGATGCGTCAGCCTTCCGGAACCGGAAAACTCCGTGTTCGAAGCGTGGTGGTCAGCAGTCTGGAGGACACATATCGTATGAACGGGCTCAGCTGGCTGGCGAGCCTTTACCGGGCTCAGATTCCGTATGAGGAGCCAATGGCGGAATAAATAACGCACAAAAATATAAGGTTTGGATTTTTCATGGCGAAAAATGTATAACTGAATAAGAATCATATATAGACCAGTACCCTTGGGGATGCCCAGTCCGTACTGGTCTATTATTATGACCATTTATATCTGGAGCCGGGAGAAACGCAATAATTACGGAATGGAGATCAGAAACAAAAAATGGAATTATCTTGAAAAGTGATACGCATGAGGTTACAATCTAAGTATGATTAAATCATTTTCTCACAAAGGATTAAAGGATTTCTTTGAGACTGGATCAAAAAAAGGAATTCAGCCAGATCACGCTCCAAAGTTAGCAAGAATGCTGGACAGGCTTGACGCCAGTACATGCCCGAATGATATGAATTTACCCGGATATCGTCTACATCAGCTCAAGGGTGATTTGAGAGAAATGTGGTCTGTTACGGTTAATGGGAACTGGCGTATGACATTTTACTTTGAAGGGAATGATGCCTTTCTGGTGGACTACATGGATTATCATTGAATGGAGGGATGTATCATGACAAGAAAACCGACCCATCCTGGCAGTGTGTTTTTAGAAGACGTGCTAAAGCCGTTAGGATTATCTGTTACAGAGGCTGCAAAAATGTTAGGAGTCAGCCGGAAAACGTTGTCAGAATTTGTAAATGAAAAAGCTGCATTAAGTCCGGAGATGGCCTTGCGGATCAGTAAGGCGACCAATACCTCGGCAGAAAGCTGGCTCAATATGCAGCAGAAACTTACATTATGGAACGTAAGTCAGCATGAACCGACGAATGTGATAATATTTCCGATGCCCAAAAAAGTAATGGAAGGATAAAATCCGAGTGAAATCGGTAACGTTTGATTTTGTTTTTTCTAATCGCTTTATAAATCGCAGTTAACGTTAGCATTATTGCAAAAAAGTCAAAACTGCTAACGTTAACTAAAAAATAAGTGAGAATATGGTTTTTGGCGCGTGTTCTCGTGATTGCTCTGTTCGTGCTGGCGGGATTGCCCAGTTGGAATGCGACTTTATTATCCGTAATCGAGACAGGAACTATTTTAAGTCATTTTTCCTATATGGGTCCAGCTTCGCAGCGCGTTCTTTTTCCGTGCCGTCTGCGATATAGTGCGCCGATGTTGTCTCGATTCGGTCATGACCAAGGACTTTTGCAACCATTCGGATGTCGCCGCCGCTTGCCTCGTATAGAAGAGAGCCATAAGTTCGGCGGAGAGAATGACAGGTGGTTCCTCGATGCTCTGGAATTGCGGTCGTTGCGAACTTCTTAACCATAAGCTGCACAGATCGAACGGTCATCCGACGTTTCTGCATCGATCGAAAAAGTGCATCCGGATCCCGGTCGGAGAGGAAAAGATGTCGTTCCAGCTGGATATAATCGTCCAGAGCAGCTGCAACCGTATCATCAAAGTAGACCATATCGGCCTGACCACCTTTTCGAATTACACGAATTCTGAGTTCATGGAAGTCAACATCGGTCACATCAAGACCTACGAGCTCTGAAACACGGATTCCTGTCCGCAGCAAGAGCGTAACAATCGCTGCATCTCTTAAATTTGTTTTTTCCAGATACTTTTCGCGGTGGACGCTTTCTGCACGGGTATTTTCAACTGCATCCACAAGACGATTTGCCTCGCTGACCGAAAGCCGATTGATTGTCTTTTCTTTCTTTACCTTTACACCCTCGACGCCATCCATTGCATTATGAGATAAAAGCTCATGTACATATGCAAAACGGAAAAATGTCCGGATTGAGGAAAGGCGCCTCCGGACGGTTGCCGGCTGGAGCATATCAACGCGGAGCATCTGATCTGCATATTCATCAATATCCATAAATGTCAGCTGATTTAAATCATCAAGCGAAATGTCCCGCGTGTTTGTGTTCTGAAGACTCGGATTTGCCTGAATCAGATATTCTAAAAACATAATCAGATCTTCTGCATAACCACATAATGTGGATGTCTGGCAATGTTTTCTCTTGGAAACGAAATACGGTTGCATGAATTCCGGAAGACGCGTCATCAGTTCCTTCAGCGTTTCGTTATATTTTGCAAGCGTTTCGCGCTTATAGGTCGAATCGTTTTTCATGGTTTTACCTCCAGGATTCTATTATAGCACATCTTTTCGTAAAATGTATGTTTTGCGAAAAGTTTTAAAAAACAATAGATCTGCTCTTCTTTCAAATGCACATTCCACAAGGTAAATAACATACGGTTAAAGCCCCCGCAGAATGTGCTGCATATCACTTTCTTTGACTCGTTAATAGTGTTTTATAATTGGAGTCATCGATCAGACCATGACTCATAAACTCACTGAAACAGAATCTTCATCTCCCCGTCCAGTTCATCACGGATGATAAACCGGTCGATGATCCCGTTATTCTGATACCATCCAAGATCCGGATCCATTGTCTCCACCAGAACGATCAAACGGATCTCCGGATTCTGTCTTCGGATGATTTCCGCCAGATCAATGCCGCTCATCGCAGGAAGCTGAAAATCGATCAGCATCAGATCAAAAATGGTTGGTTCCTTCGTGATCCGGTCAAGGACCGGCGCAGACTGCTCAAATACAGAGACATTCATATTGGCTTTGTGAAAAAAGTCCCGGTACTGTCGTATTTTTGGATCTGAAGAAACGATTCCGACATTTTTGATCGAGTTGAGCCGCTTTCGACCGCCAACCCCGCGGTTTTCCGTGATTTCCGGGATCTCAATCCGAAATTCTGTGCCCTCTCCGACTTTGCTGTATACACGAATAGAACCATGAATGGAATTCAGAATATTCTGTATAACGGAAAGACCGAGTCCGGTTCCCTCGCGCGACCCTTTTGTGGTGTAAAACGGATCGAAAATCCTTGTAAGCGCCTGTTCCGGAATGCCGCATCCATTATCCTTCACGAAAAGAATCGGCTGTCCGCTGTTATTGCGTCCGAATTGTATACAAAAGATCGGATTCTTCGTCTCTTCCATCGCCTGAAACGCATTTTTGGCCAGATTCATCAGGATCTGTTCAACCATTCCCTTTCGGATCAGGCAGAAAATGTTTTCGGTCGTGATATCGGCGGTGAATGTGATTCGCGCCGGGCAAAGCTGACGGATCAGGTTGGAGGCGGTCCGCACTTCTTCGGTCAGGTTGAGTTCACTCAGACGGATGCCGGTATCCTGGCGCGAAAATTCCAAAAGCTGGCGCGACAGATCCGCCGCACGGTCGATGGAGAAAGAAATCTCCCGGACCATTTCTTTTCCGTCTTCAGACAGGGTCTCATCGTTTTGAAGCATATCCGCGTACAACAGAACCGGTGTCAGGTAGTTGTTGAATTCGTGCGCGATGTGGCTCGACATCATACCGAGGGACTGAATGCGCTGATAATGCCGGATTTCTTCATTTTTCTGTACGATTGTCTCCATTCCCCGGTTGATTTCCTGAAGATAATGGATCTTGTCCTCCTGGGATCGGGCCCGAAAAGTAATCCGTATAATGAGATACATTACAACAAGCACCAA
This sequence comes from [Clostridium] aminophilum DSM 10710, assembly GCF_000711825.1. Taxonomy (GTDB): domain Bacteria; phylum Bacillota; class Clostridia; order Lachnospirales; family Lachnospiraceae; genus Clostridium_R; species Clostridium_R aminophilum. Next base: position 192,511 of record NZ_JONJ01000002.1, read on the forward strand.
AAGGACGTAAATCGTCAGAATACGGGTGAGCACGGAGATCATGCTGTTCAGTGGTTCCTGTAATTCCTCCAGAGGAAGGGTCGAGTTGATGATCCATTTTTCTCCGCGAAACCGTATGGCAGTGAATGCGATCACTCTCGTGATGTCCTGCGGCGGGTTCTGATCCCAGTCATAAGTATGAAGAACCTGGCTTCCCGAATCGTGTTCGGTCTGATACGTCACCCATTTTTCCAGGTCTGTCAGATCAAGGTTCGGGTAGATCCGTGCGCGGTCAGATATGGCATCCAGACCGATCTGGCTTTTTACATGGTGCATGAGGATCGTCAGATCCTGATCTTTGACGATGGAATATCCGCCGGTGCCGATGCGGACCGGTGCGACAATCCGTCGATAGATCTCATTCAGATCCATCGCCAAAAGAACGCAGCACCGTTCGGTTCCGTAGGAAAAATATTTCCGGATATACATGTGATATCCCTGACCGCCGGAAATCTGCCGTTTTCCGATGATTTCCGCTTCGATCTCCGTATTGCTTTCCGAGCCTGCAGCTGCTGCCGGCTTTTCCGCCGGGGGATTTGAAACGAACGTTGCGTTCGATAATGCATCCGGTTCCGGGAAGCCGCCCGAAAGCCGGTTTGTACTTTCTGCGAAGGTCCGCAGGTCGGGATCGGCTTCATGTTGGGATACCATCTCCCCGTTCCGGTCATAATATAAGACTGATCCGTCTTCCTGCCAAAGGATCAGTCCGCTGTAAAGATTATGTCTCCGGCTCAGAAATGCGGAATTCTTCCGCTGTAATCCTTCGTCCGAACCGGATTCTCTTTTCTCAGAAGCAATCTCGTCATAGAAAAGGTCGATTTCTCCCAGGTTCGCCAATATAAAATCGCCGACATTCTGTCCGATGGTGTCGGCGATGGTCTGCAGCTGTTTCTCCTCACTGCGGATGACGGAATCGCGGTACCGGACATAAAACTGATAACATCCGGAAAAGACTGCCAGTGACACCAGAAAGATCGCTGCGAATGCAAGAATGATAAACCGTCCGTAGCGCCGTGGCAGGTTGTTTTGTCTGGTTTTTTTCATGGTTGACTGTATTTCTCCTGTAATAAGGCGCGCTGTTATACGCCAGAAACTTCAAACAGGTATCCGATCCCGCGAACGGTTTTGAGGTACTGCGGATTTTTCGGATCTTCTTCGATCTTGGCCCGGATCCGCCGCACATAGACGATGATGGTGTTGTCATCGACGATGGAATCGCCCCATACCTGACTGTAAAGCTGGTCCTTGGTAAAAACCTGCCCGGGATGTTCCATGAAGAAACGGAACAGGGTCAGCTCCCGGCCGGTCAGAGCGAGTTCGCTTCCGTTTTTCAGACAGGTCATCCGCAGTGTATCCACAGAAAATGGACCCTGACGGATTTCATTTGGCGCCAGCCTGCTGTAGATTTCGCTTCGCCGGATGAGTGCCTTTGCCGTCTGGATCAGAACGGAATTGTGAAATGGTTTCGTCAGGTAACTGTCAGCGCCGAAACCGAGTCCCAGCACCTGATCCATCTCGTCGGACTTACCGGACAGCATCATGACCGGGGTGCTGTCTCCATTGCCTCTCATGGTCTGCAGGACCTGATAGCCACCGACCCGCTTCATCATAACGTCCAGAATAACCAGATGAAAATGTTCGGACCGGAGGATTTGAAGGGCTTCGTCTCCGTCTTCCGCTTCGATCACCGTCATATTTTCTTTTTTGAAGGCCAGCCGGATTGCCGTGCGTATGGATTTTTCATCATCCACCACAAGGATTCTCTCGTCACTCATATTTTTCGCTTCCTTATATGTTGTCATCTAAGTCCTATGTTGTCATTGGCGTTGATACCAATCGCCGGATGTTTCGGGCCAAAGAATACCATTATCGGCTCAAATGTCAGCGCTCCGGCGGCGATTCTGTCGCGAAGGGGCGCACCCGGTAAATCATTCTGTCAGTATTTCGTTTGCTTTTACTATAAATATAATGGTTTCATTGAAGTTCGTAAACCGATCCGCCGATTGTGACAAAACTGTCATTATTCTGTCACGTCGCTGTCATTCCGGTCTTTTAGGATGTATTTGTAAACTTCGATACAGCTCATGGGGGTTAAACAGTAAAAAACAAGGAGGTACTTTTTCATGACTGCAGCTATTGGTTTTCTCATGATCGTCGCGATCGTGGCTCTCTTACTGAAAGGAAAAATGTCACCGGTCGTTGTACTGGCGGCGATTCCGGCGCTTGCCGCGCTGATTCTCGGATTCGGTCTTCCGGATATCATGAAATTCATTGCCGACGGAATCGGCACAACAACATCGAACGGTATTCTGTTTATTTTCTCGGTTATCTATTTTGGCGTTCTCGCAGATACCGGTCTGTTTGACGTCATCGTCAACTGGCTGGTAAAGAAGGCCGGAAACAATGTAATCGCCATCACGGTTGCGACAGCAATCATTGCTACCATCGCGCATCTGGACGGTACGACCGCAGTTACGGTTCTGATCACCATTCCGTCCATGTATCCGGTCTATAAGAAGATGAACATTGATGAGAGAATTCTTCTCTGCATCACCGGTGCCTGCATGGGTGTTATGAATCTTCTCCCGTGGGGCGGTCCGACGGCCCGCGCGGCAACGGTTCTTCAGATGGACGCAAATGATCTCTGGCACATGCTGATCCCGATCCAGGTCATCGGATGCATCATCAATATTGCACTGGCAGTTGTCATGGGAATGATTGCCATCAAGATGGGCGCCGGTGCAGGAAAAGGTGTTGAGGTTGAGAGCGCACAGGCAGAGAAAAAAGAGGACGATGCTCTTCGCAAGGGACCGAAGATGCTGTTCTTCAATTTCCTGCTGACAGCAGTTGTGATTGCCGGACTCTCCGTTGGAATCGGTAAATCCTATGTCGTATTCCTTCTGGGACTCTGTGTTCTTCTCGCGGTCAACTATCCGGATCAGAAGACACAGCAGAAACTCATCAAAAAGCACGCACCGAGCGCAATTGCCATCTCTGCTACCCTCTTTGCGGCAGGTGCCATGGTTGGTGTATTTGACGGAACCGGTATGCTGGAAGCAATGGCGTCTGCCATCATGGGAATCATCCCGCCGGCTCTTGGCCAGTATATTCACATCATTTTCGGTATTCTTGCTCTTCCGCTTGGTCTTTGCATCGGAACCGACGCATACTTCTACGGTATCATGCCGCTGGTTATGCAGGTCGGTGAAACCTACGGCGTTGCTTCTCTGAACACGGCAATTGCAATGATTATCGGTAAGAACCTGGCACTTATGGTAAGCCCGCTGGTTCCGGCCACCTATCTTGCAATCGGACTGACCAGCACCGAACTCAAGGATCACATGAAATTCAGCATCCCGCCGTACTACGTTACCAGTGTACTGATGGTATTTCTTGGAATCGTGATCGGTGTTGTGAAGCTTTGATACAATGTTGAACTAAAATCAGAAGTAAAATCAGGATTCATTCAGAGAAATCTCTGTCGCATGATGACAGCGATTAAGTTTGATATAAGGATGAAATGAATGAATCCTGAATGGAGGAAAGAAGAATGGATAAACATACTGTCACAGTTTTCCGCGGGGACGGAATCGGACCGGAACTGGTGGAAGCAGCGATGAAAGTTTTAGACTGTGCGGGCGCACCGCTGTCTTATGAGGTTTTTGATGTCGGTGAGGCGGAATATGAGCGAAACGGAAAGCTGATTCCGGATGAGGCACTTGCTTCGTTTGAGCGGACGCGCGTGATGCTGAAGTCCCCCATCACCACTCCGGTTGGAAAGGGCTTCCGCTCTCTGAATGTCACGCTTCGGGGCAAATACAATCTCTATGCCAATATTCGTCCGGTAAAGACGATACCGGCGATCGACACGCCGTTTAAAAACGTGGATATTGTCATCTTCCGTGAGAACACGGAGGGACTTTACGCGGGAGTGGAGGACGTCATCAGCGAGGATGAGGTTCACGCTTTAAAGATTGTAACCCGACCGGCCTGTGAGAACATCATTCGTGCGGCTTTCGATTACGCGGTAAAGAACGGAAGAAAGAAAGTGACCTGCGTTCACAAGGCAAATATCATCAAACGTGCGGACGGAATGTTCCTCTCCATCTTCCGTGACATCGCAAAAGAATATCCGGACATCGAGGCTGATGACAAGATCATTGACAACACCTGTATGCAGCTTGTCATGCGGCCGGAGCAGTTCGACATCATGGTAATGCAGAATCTTTACGGCGATATCCTCTCCGATCTCTGCAGCGGTCTTGTCGGCGGACTCGGCGTGGTTCCGTCTTCCAATGTGGGTGCGGATCACGCGATGTTTGAGGCGGTTCACGGCAGTGCGCCGGACATTGCCGGACAGCGCATTGCGAACCCGACTGCATTTCTCTGGTCTGCCTGCCTGATGCTCGATCATCTCGGCGAGAAAGACTGTGCGGACCGGATCCGGAAAGCCATCGATCAGGTTCTGAACGAAGGAAAGCATCTGACACGCGATCTTCACGGCAATGCCGGAATGGATGAATTTGTCGATGCGATCTGTGAAAAGCTTTGATCACAAGGACAGGAATAACAGATAAGAATCTTCCCCCTAAGAATTGAATTATAAAGTCAGAGCCCACGGTCAAGCAATCGGCCGTGGGCTCTGACTTTACTCTGTACACTTACCAGTTTCTGCGAATCTCTTTCAGGTCTACATTTTTCATATGCCATTTCCAGATCCGGATGAGGATCAGAATGTCAACCACCGTGTGCAAAATCAATCGTATAATAGATACTCTTCTGTTGGTGTTAAAAATGTTCAGGAATCGGGTCAGGTCAGCAGGTCTCACAGGTTCCGTCCAGCGCGGACCGGACGGCTCTTGCAAGCTGATCCGGGCAGGATGTTCCCCGTCCGCCGCAGTCAACGCCCCTTAATCTCTCGATGACGGTCTCCGCTTCCATTCCTTCACAGAGACGGCTGACTCCCTGTGTGTTTCCGTTGCAGCCGCCTACAAAGCGGACATTGTGCAGAATGCCGTCGGTAATCTCGAAGGTGATTTTTCTGCTGCAGACTCCGAAGGTTTTGTATACAAACATGTCTCTACTCTCCTTTTTTCGCATGATTTGTTTCGTTTGTTCAAATGGTCTTTAATTCATTCAGAAACATTTCATAGTAATCGTCTTCTCCCTGAAGAAGCGGTGAATTCTCTCCGCCGCCGTTGGTGGAGCGCCGCATGGCAGCGTAATAATCTTCTCCCGCGCTCAGTATATCCATCTCATAGAGCGGATAGCCTTCCCCGGTACAGACAGCGCAGAAGTCTCTCAATGCGTGCTCGCTTCCTTCGGTGGCGAGAAAACGATCCCGAAGGGCATTGTCGTGTCTGGCTTTATTCAGTAATGTGTCAAGGATCTCTCCGGTTGTCATGATTCTTACCTTTCTTTTTTCGGCAGGAGGAACGAACCGAAGTGCTGTGAAAGCAGATCGGTTCGAACCGATCCCAAATATCTTGTCAGGTGGCCCTGCTGCCGGAATATATTCCATAATAGTACTGTCTGCAACAGTATACTATGTTTTTGCATATGTGAACATCCTGTTTTAGCACAAATTCCGTAAGCAGACTTCGGCTCTCCCATCCGTTTATCCATCACACAGGGGAGCTTAATGGATTTTCTCGCGCAGCCGCTGGTCACCGTAAATGGACAGGTTCATTTCGCCTGCGGAATGTCATCATATGGGCCGTACTGTTCTTCTACCCAGGCTTTCGCGTATTCCATGAATACTTTCGCCGCTTTCGGACACATTTCCATGGACCGGGCTCCCATGCCGATGGTCCGGTGAACCGGTTCGTCGAATTCCATGGATTTCAGCTGATAGGGACAACCCTCGAGCAGGATTTTCGGATTGATGCAGTATCCGAGATTCTGCTCGGCCATCGCCAGTGCGCCGAGATCATTTTCGCAGGAATAGGCAATCTGCGGTTTGATATGGTACTTCCGGAAGATCGCGTTGGATTCGTCGTCATAGGAAAGACTGATATAGGGATATTTTCCGAGATCGCTTACCGGAAAGACATTGAGACCGGCTGCCGGATGTTCCGGGGCAAAGGATGCCATCATCGGCTCATGCATCAGCGGAATCACATCGAGCTTACGCGTGAGCGGAAAGACGAAAAAACCGCAGTCCACATTTCCGGTCCAGGTCAGCATTTCCGCCTGCTCCCCGTTGTCACAGGTGACCTGATGAATCCGGATGTTCGGATAATCCCTGTGGAATCGGGCGATGATCTCCGGCATCCAGCGGATGGCGATGCTGTAAAACACGAGAACGCGGATCTCGCCGGTGTCCAGATTCTTCAGATCCCGGATTTTTTCCATAAGAAGCCGTTCCGAACCGGCAAGCTGACGGATTACCGGCAGAAGCTCCCGCCCTTCGGAGGTCAGTCTTATCCCGCCGTATTCCCGGTCAAACAGACGAAGTCCGATGGTTTCCTCCATGGAGGAAATGATGTAGCTGATGCCGGCCTGCGTGTATCCGAGTCGGTCTGCGGTTTTCTTAAAGCTGCCGAGTTCTGCCGCGGTGAGAAAGACTTCCGTGTTGATTTTCTCCATGTCGTTCCTCCGTTTGATGAATGACAGTTGGCCGTAAACGAAGAACGTTTTCGGGAAAACGAACCCGGACAACCCGTCCCGCGTTCTGAACGGCGGATGCTGAGGTTTTCGATTTTTATAAAGAAAAACGGATTGATTCGGAATTGAATTAAAGAACTTCTTTAGAATTTCAAAAGAAATCCTCGTTTTACTTTAATTCCTGCCTTCATTATAATTGCTTATAGAAAAGAAGTAAACGCCCGGGCCGGAAAAGCCGATTTACAATCCTGGTTTTTTCCGTTAAGATGTTGCAGTAGTATCGAAGAAGGAGGAAGCAATGAAAGCGATCATCATCGGAAATATCATTTCGTTTTTTGCCATGCTGTGTCTTGTGGCAAGCTGTTCGGCAAGAGACCGGGAAAAGATGTATCGTTTCCAATTGTATGAAACGGTTCTCTGCACGGTTGCGTCTCTGTTTTTCGGTTCTTATTCCGGTCTGTCGACGCAGTTTATCGCTATTTACCGTAACTGGAAGGTCTATAAAAAGAGATACACCTTTCTGGATATGATTCTGAGTGCCGTTCTGATCGTCATCATCGGTCTGATTGTGAACAACCGCGACCTGATCGGTCTTATTCCGATCGTTGCGACCATTGAGCTCACATTGTGCAACTACTACCTGAAGAATCCGAATGCCATCCATTTCAGTATTCTTCTCAATACCGCCATGTGGATGGTGTACTCGCTTTTTATCTTTGATTTTTCATCCGTTGCGGGACAGATCATTTCCATCAGCGCGGGGATTTACAGCAGTTACCGGGTGTGGAGGAACACAAGACGGGCCGGGGAACTCTCGGTTTGAGTGAGGACGCAAGCTTGTCTGCTTGAGCCTGGAGGACAAAATATGATATAATTCGCGGGTATGTGAGGAAATTCACATACCCACATTTTTATACATGATTTGCAGGAAAACGCTGCCGTTGTACGCAAGATCGTATGTCTATGGCGTCTAACCCCACATGCAGATCATTTACCGAACAGAAAGGCAGTTTCATGGAAATTTTACTGAAAGTAATCCTTGTGCAGGCGATCCTGCTCATGATACAGTGTGTCCTCTACTTTGGCGTAGAGATATTTGAGGGAAAAACGCATAATGTTCTGACCCGGATCGATGATTATCTTCCGTTTTCCCCTTGCTGGGTCTATGCCTATGTTCTCTGGTTTCCGCTGATCGCGGTATTTCCGGTCCTTACATTTTCGGCAAATACCGCGATCTATTCGGTCTACATCACCGCCATTTTGGCAGACATTGTCATTAGTACCTTGATTTATTATGTATGGCCCACATCTTTTGAGCGGCCGGTGCCGCCGGAGACATTTACCGGAAACCTGATGAAGAAAGTTTATGAGGGAAGCTTTCGCGGTGTAAACTGCGCGCCGAGCATGCACTGCTCGATGTGCTATCTGGTCATCATCGGCTGCGCACTTTGTCCGGAACTTGCTATCGGCGTACGACTGGTGTCGGTTCTTGTGGCCGCTGCCATTGTCCTCTCGACGATGTTTACAAAGCAGCATGCGTTTGTCGACGCCGCTTCCGCTCTTCCGCTGGCGGCGCTCTGCTGGCTGATCGGTCAGCGGCTGCCGGCGCAGTGGCTTGTGAATATGGTCACGGCATAATCGTCATCTGTTGAAATCAGAGGAAGCAAATGAATCGCTTCTATTCTGTGTTTTTCATTCAGACTGCTGCGGTTTCCCGGTAGGATGCCTTCGTTTTTCTTTTCTTCCATTTATGAACGGTCGGAACAAGCGCAAATCCCAGAATGACCAGTACAATGATCATTGATACCGGTCTGGTGAGAAAATACGCAATCAGTCCGCCTTTTGGCGCTGCCATGATCAGTGCTCTGCGGAAATTGGATTCCAGAATGTCGGCCAGAACGACACCGAGAACCAGCGGAGCCGGCTCAAATCCGGTAATCTTCATCAAATATCCAATCAGTCCGAAAATCAACATGATCAGAACTTCCGCCATACTCTTTTGAAGGGAGTAAGTACCGATGCTGGCGAGGGCAACAATGATCGGAACCAGAATGTGGTTCGGAACCATACAGATCCGCGCCATCTGTCGTGCAAGCGCTACACCGATGACACCCATCAGCAGATTTGCAAGAAGATAGCCGATGAAAATGGTATAGGTCGTATTGGCTTTGCTTCCGCTGAACAGACTGCTGCCCGGCTGAAGTCCATGCATGATCATGGCTCCGTACAGGATCGCCGTAACCGGAGAACCCGGAATTCCAAGAGTGAACAGCGGAATCATTGCGCCGCCGCAGCAGGCATTATTGGCAGCCTCGGATGCCGCAATACCTGTCTTGGAACCGTGGCCGTATTCTTCCGGATGTTTGGAGAGCCTTTTATCGGTGGAATAACTCATCCAGGATCCGATGGATGCACCGGCAGCAGGAATAAATCCGATGACCGAGCCAATGACCGAACTTCTCAGAATGGTCGGCAGGATCTTTCTGCCGAGTCCCTTTTCCCATCTCTTTCCGCGAAGTCCTTCCCTTGGGTCCCGAATGATGGTATTTCCTTTTCCGCTCGCGGCTTTTTCTACCAGAATCATGCACTGAGAGATAGAGAAAAGTCCAATCAGGATCGGGGTGGAATCCAGTCCGTCCTCCAGCCAGAGCTGACCGAAGGTAAATCGCGGAACGCCGGTGATTTTATCCAGACCGATACAACCGATCACAAGTCCCAAAAGCGCAGAGAAAATTCCTTTTGCACGGTTTTCACCGGTAAGGCCGGCGACGACCAAAAGTCCGAAGCAGGCCACAAGAAAATATTCCAGCGCAGAAAACATCAGGCTGACCCTGCCGAGCATCGGCGCAAAAAGAAGCAGACAGATGGCACCGATCACACCGCCGGCGGTACTGGCCACGGTGACGATCGACACGGCTTCCATGCCACACCCCTGCTCGGTCATGGCGTATCCGTCCTCGGCTGTCGCTGCGGAAGCGGACGTTCCCGGGGTGTGACAAAGTACGGCGGTGATGGATCCGCCGTATACTCCGGTGGTGTAAAGCGCGACCATCATTACCAGAGCCGCCATTGGTGACATGGTAAATGTTACCGGAATCAGCAGGGAGATTCCGACGGATGGTCCGACGCCCGGAATGATTCCGATGATCATGCCGGAGACAACGCCGATGATAAGCGCGATCAGGACCTGCGGATCGGTGAAAGAACCGAATGCCGAAATAATGTATTCCATAGTATTTCCCTTTCTCTTATCGGATAAATCGGAACAGCGGTCCTGTAAGGCCGACTTTATAGATCGGCAGCTGAAGGATGACCACAAACAGAACAAAGGATGCGATCAGATAGACCGCTGTGACCAGGATGATCTGTTTTGCGGACCGTACACCCATATACCACTGGAAGACCACCATAAATACTAATGTTGCGATCCAGTATCCGATCACTTCAAATGCGACAAAATACGCAAAAGTCAGCAAGGTAAAGGTGAGCGCAGTTTTTGTTCCACGGAACAGGCCGGATAAGGTTTCCGGTTTGTCATCCTTCTTTTCAGAGGCGGTGATCCCGGTTCGGGCAATCACGGCCGAAAACGCCAGCATGGCGATTCCGAGGGAGGTCGGCACAATTTTCGCCTCACCGCTGATTCCGAGGGCAAAACAGATGATCAATAGACTGACAAAGAAAAGGACGATCCCAATGTAAAAATCCGGATGTTTTGTTTTCATCCTGAAACCTCTTTCCTCCCCCTGATCGTTCAGGGGGGTATCTAATAATTCGATATTACTTTTTCTGAAGATTCCATACGTCAAGACGGATATCCAGCTGATTCTCCAGAGTCTTTCGGAAATCATCTCCGGTGGAAGTATCCAGTGTGATGCCCAGTTCCGACATATTCTTGATATATTCCGGATCTTCGGAGGCTATCTGAATTGCTTTTGCCATATACTCTGCCTTTTTCGGATCTACGGTCTTCGGATAGAAGTAGCCTCTGTCGGAAAATCCGAGATATTCTTTTCCGGTAGCTTCCTTGATGGTCGGAACGTCCGGGAGCTGTTCAACTCGTTTTTCGGTAAATACCGCGATCGGCGTCATTTCATCACTGTCACCGGACAGAATATCGGAGACATTGCAGAAGTATACATCCGTATCTCCGGCAAGGAACATGCTCTTTCCGTCTGCGGAACCGTCGACCGGTACGACCGTGATTTTGGCGTCAAAATTCTTGTTAAACCACTCTGCAGTCGAAGCATCTCCGTCAGTGATTCCGGTGGCCTGGGCGGAGATCAGAACCGGATTACTCTTTGCATACTCAACAAAGCTTGACGCATCGGAAAAACGGTCTTCGTTTTTACGGATGACCAGAGCGTTGGCGTCGATACACTGATTTGCGATCAGCTGAAGATCATCGAGTCCGTATTCGCGCTGGTTTCCTTCGTCATACTCTCCGAATACAAAGTTGTGGTTTACCAGTCCAAGGGTGTAGCCGTCAGAGTATTTATCCGCATTTCCCAGGAGATCGGACCAGGATACCCAGCCTCCGGAACCGGTTGGATTTTCAATGACAACATTCTGTCCGGTTACTTTTGTGAGCGCGGTTGCGAGATGACGTGCGCCGATATCCGTTGCACCTCCGGCAGAAAACGGTACCTGAATCGTGATGGTCTCGCTCGGGAAGTCACCGACTTTTTCCAACGATGATGATGTGTTTCCGGAGGAAACAGAGCTTTCTGCTGTCTTTGTTTCGGAACCGGCATTCTCGGATGCCGTGCTCTCGGAAACGGAGGCTGCCTTCGTTGTGCTTTCGGCGGCAGAATTTGCGCAAGCTGCAAGTGAAGCGCTCATAGCGCCGGCAAGAATAACTGCGGTAATGGATGATACTGTCTTTTTCATGTTTTCCCCTTTCATTCCATTAAATAGTTTTTATATTAAGCAGGCTGAGGTTTGACCCGGTCTGCTGCATTACGAAGTAATTTTCAGGATGCGCTCCTCTTCTTCCAGCGTTTTCCTGACGTAATGAAGCATTTCTTCATTGAGAGGATAACGGATGACACACCCCGGTGTGAGGATAAGATTTTTCCCTCCGGTTATTTTGAGACATTTATAAATCTGATGGTGAATGGCGTTGAACTGACAATGGGTAATATCAAAACGTTTTAATCCGCCCATGAGACATTTTCCCGTGAACTCCAGCGTCTCATCCAACGTCGGATAAGTTTCCCATACATGCCAGTTGAATACATCTACCGGATAATCCTTTAGGATATTAAACATAATGTCTGTTCCATGGCAGTGAAGGGTGTTCATCCAGCCGCCGGCAGACCGTGCCGCTTCGAGAACACGAATATCGTAGGGTTTCCCAAATTCCTCATATTCGTTTTCCTTGAGCGGTTCCGTGGCCATCTCGTTTGTATAATTACTCATCTGTGCAGCGAGAAAAATTCCGTCGGCACCGAGATGAATGGCTTCCTTTGCGAGGTCGCAGGTTACTTCGGTAATCAGCTCCAGTGCTGCTTTGATCTCGTTTCCGTGTCCGTCATGAATATATGTGGCTGCATTTCCACCACAGAGTTTATTGACCGTCGAAATTGGACTGAAAACAGTAAAGATCACCGGCACATCGTCCTCTCCAAGACGCTGTTTGAGCATTTGCAGATAATGGAGTTCTCTTCCCAGTGCGCCCTCTTGAATGGAAGGACGGGAAAGATTCAACCAATCGGCAGCGGTGTGAACCGGTGTGCTGACCAGCTCTGCTTTTCCACCCTGCGCAACCGTGGAATAATCGATTTCTACTCCGAAATCTTCGATGGAATACATTCCGTTATTCATTGTCTTGATGAAATCCAGATCGTATTTTTCATAAAAGGCAAGAGTTTGATCTGTAATCTGATCGGCGTCATGATCGAACTGCGGCATATGACTCCATAGACTGTACGGAGTCTTATCCGGTTTTCCACCCCGGACTGCGGTCATGATCCGCTCTTTCTTTGTCATTTCCATGGTGATACTCCTCTTTGACTGATGCTGTTTTTTGCAAATGCTTGTGAAGTAAAAACAAAACATCGTTCTACTACTAAACCTATATAAATAGTATGTATATGTGAATGGTAGGAATTGTATCACAGAAATGTTTTGATAAAAAATACACAAAAGTTATGGAAAAATATAAAAAAATAATATATAGTCCGAATCTTAAGATAATATCAGGGGATAAAAGAAGGTAGCAGGCAATTTGCCTGCTACCTTCTTTTATCCGTGGAACATTTAGCTACAGCCCCATCATTACCGTACGGAAAAAGTCGGACGGAACGAAATAAAGACCGTCCGTGGCTTCTTTCCGCCATGTCACAGAATGATACCATGGCATATAGAGATCCTGCATGCCGTGATGAATCGGAATGCTGACAACTTCCGACAGCAGATCACTTACGGTATTCTTCAGAACGGCGAGATAGTCGTCGAAGTCGATCGTGATGCCGGAATTTAACGGAGAACCGCTGTTGGTGGTGTGCCAGGCCTCATCGTCAAAATGATCCATGATCACATGGTGCGGGATGAAGCAGACGGATGTCCGCTGCTCTTTCATCGAGGTACAGATCAGATCAAACAGGACTTTTTCATTTCCGTGCATTTCGCCCCGAAGGGTCCGGTAGATCTTTCTGCAGTAATCCCGGTGAGAATTATCCTGCGACCAGGTATCCGGGAGTGAATTGGGATTCAGGGCGAGCAGGTAATTCATCACCTGATCGAACCATACCGGGCCCTCCAGAAGAGGCTCTTTTTCCGCGGTCAGGCGAAGGCGGTGGTCGGGATTGGGCTCTCCGGCGGAGATCATCCAGTCTCTTCCAATCTTACGCGCAGTGCGGAAGCCTCCGCGAAGCGCTTTCTGACGGGCGGTAGCCGGAGAAAGATCATGCATTTTGGCCCAGTCTTTTAACGGGATCATATCTTCCGGAACTGCCTCCTCGATCTGACCTCTCTCATCCAGGGTGACCGGTGATCCGGCACTGTCCAAAAGAGAAAACAGATTTTCTGCTGTATAATTATCTCTCATGAAGATTCCTCCTTTTCCTAATTTGTAACGGAAAGATTTATATCTTTATTATACTACGTTTGCGTAGTAATACAATACTGCTCGGCATATTTTTTTATTACCCATTTTTTCGTTCCTAATAAACAAGTGTTTTGGTTCGTTATTTATGAAAAACCTGCCTGTACGGATGAATTCCGATACGGGCAGGTTTTCTCGAGTCTAGTGGATTTACTGGTGTAATTTACGCATCCTCTTGCGTTGCATCGTCTGCAGGATCCCCGGTTTTATCCTGTGAGTTTTCAGCTGCGATATCTCGGTTGGAAGGAATTTCAGGATCCGACTCCGGTGTAGATTCTTTCCGGTTCTTGTCATCGGGCTCCTCTTCCGGACATGCCGTGGTCGAGGTATCTTCCGGTACGCCTGCTGTTTCCTGTAATTCGGAACTGTTTTCTGAAATGCTGTCCGAAGGAAGCCCATCTTCCGATGGTGTATCCGTAATGTCTTTTGCATCTGCATTTTCGGCTTCATCGGAATCAACTACCGCATTGGAATCTCCCGAAGCATTCGCTTTATCTGTATTATTTGAGATTACCTCATCATCAACGGAATCAGGATTCACTTCAGCATCGTCTGACATCTCGTTGCCAGCTTTCAACGAAACTGAATTGATCTCGGGATATTGATGCATAATACTTGCCGCCATTGCCGTTCCGTTTTCAGTAGAATTGCTTCCCAATCCGGTTGTGGTTGACTTTCCGGCCGTGTCCAGAGCAGTGTAATAATCAGCGGTTGATGGCACATAGGTTCTCGAATCGACAACGTTAAAAAAGGTGCTTTTTACTACTTCATCTGTGAGCGGCGATACATATCCCTGCTCCTGACGGAGAATGGACCCGTTTGGCTGCATTGTGGTGGAATCCTCCAGGAAGTTCAGATAATCCGCCACAAACTGAAGGGAACTTTGATCTCCCTGATATACCCCCTGTTCATCTTGAATGCCTTTCACAAATCGCTTAGTGAAATCATCTGTGTCATTGTAGGCCCCATCCGAGATTTCGGAAATGATGGTATCCAGGGACTTATTATTATGAAGCTGGGACAGAATCTCTTCCATTCCGGCCCGGATGACTTCCATATTGTAAATGTTGTTCTGGGTATCATGGAGATCTTCGCTGGTGTAATCGCAGTATTTTACACCGGCGAGGCCTGCCAGATATACGCTGGCGAGATAACCGGAAACATAGTTTGCGGAAGCTAAGTCTTCATTCAGAGTCTGCTCGATGTCGTTGCAGATAGTGTAGTCTTGTGTCGGACCATGAAGAACTGTATCGAGGTATCGTGAAAGAACGTGCTCTGTATCATAATCCATCTTATAAGCCCAAGTATCACGTACATTATCAACCTGCAAGTATCGAAAAAAAGTGACCCGTGATTGAAAATCATTTTGTACTGATGAAGCAGTTCCTTCAGTGAACCAAAATGGGAACAGATCGCCCGTTTTATCGGAGGTTGACATTCCCTGATGGTTATAATCGTACATATATGCGTGGAATAATTCGTGAAGAATGATGTTTTCTAACGCCTTTCTTCCGCCTTCGACCAGGGTCCATTTTCCGTTATCGTCTTGTTGGATGATTTTTTCAACACCAGAGTCTGTTATAAATATCGCTCCTGTATTGACTAGGAATGTATACATATAAGTTGCAGTGCTTGAGCTGTTCTTTTCAGCAAAAAATGCGGAGCCACCGGACAAATCTTCTTCTTTTCCGCTATAATCGGTCGTATTGTAATAGATATTCAGCCCAATCTGTGTTCCGATCTCCTTGTCCGGAATCGCACTTCCGAAGGATTTGGGGAAACTCTCTTCCAAAAGTTTGGCCGCCTGCGGAATGATGGTATACCGGAGAAGCGTCACAAATTCGTTCAGGAATTCGGCATCATACATCTCAATGGCGGATTTATCACAGTGTATACGCACTAGATATGGAAGCTCGTCCGCGGGATCTTTGTTTGGATCATCCGGATCGATTGTCTCACGATGGGGTTCCTGAGAATCGGACGAATCATCGTCGGTTTCTTCTGGATGTTGCTGATCCGTTGAATCTTTCTTTTCATTCAGCGGAACGGCAAAGGAGTCCGGAGCCTGGTTGGAAAATCTGGTGGATAGATCAAATTTCAGCGGAACCGGCGTGATGCACAGAAAACCCAGGGCCGGATCCGAAACAAAGAGGGATCCGTCCCGATCACCATAGAGGTTTTTGACAAATTCCGGAAGATAGATGGCAAAAGAGCCGTCGGATGCCGACGTCTTGATGGAGTATCCGGTGGGAATATACACCACAAAGATCGGAAAACAGGTAGTCTCTTCCGAAAAGGTTTCCACAGGATTTCCGGCGGAATCGATCCACAGAACCGGGATCTCCCATGAGACGCCCTGATCGGTGGTGATCTTCGCCCGGTCATCCAGTGCTTTTCCTTCTCGCGGCTCCTCAACGTCGGTTAAGGAAAGCCCGGTCAGGGCGATATTGCCGGATTCATCCCGTTCGACGGCGTCGATGACGGCATCATTTGCCGCAAAGGCACATACGGATGCCAGGTTGGAAAACAGAAAAACAAAGGATAGCAATAAAGCCAGCAAACGAAATCTTTTCATGACATTTTCCCCACATATAATTATCCATAATCATTAAAGCATTCTCCCCATTTTCATTATCTATGAAGCTTCCGGATTTCGCAAATGATTTTCATTACTGATTTGATGCATAACGAGGTAAAACACGCTTTGCGCATTCTCGCGGAGCGTGTTTGTTCCATTGGAATTCCGGAGAAATCACTTATGAAACAAAAAACCATTCAGAATCTTTCGGACTGGAAAGACCTGAATGGTTTCGTAAAACTGTGGTTTAAACAATTGTTTGCTTTGGCTCGATCAATCCGTATCTACCTTTCATCGGTTTAATCCCGGCGGATCGAACAGGATGAACCGGTTGCGGAAGCCTTCATGGCTGCTGCTTCGTCCGGGTCAACCAGAAGGAACATATATTCCGGATGGCTGCTGAACCAGCTCTGTGCATATGGACAGGTAACGAGACACCGGCGTCCGGTCTGCCGGATGGACTCGACGGTCTCCCGCATCAGGCGAGACGCAAGGCCCCTGCCGGAAAGCTTTTCTGCCACTTCCGTATGGGAAATGTTGACAAGTCCTTCGCCGACGGTCGGGAAATCCACTTTTGCGATGACCGTTCCGTCCTCTTCTTCGATCCAGACACGGTTCGCTCCGGTCTGAATGATCGGATCATCATAATTCATCGGAATTACCTCTTCTCGGAATTGTATTTTTCCTGCATATGTTTGATATATGCCTGTTTCTGCTTTGCAAATTCTTCAATGATATTGACGGCACCGTCATATCCGACCACGCTGCTGTTCAGGCACAGATCATAGCTCTTGGAGCTTCCCCAGCGCTTGTTGGAATAATAATTATAGTAGCTTGAACGGCGCTTGTCGGTTTTGATCATGATGTCTTTTGCACTGTTCTCGGAGATGTTATGCTTCGCCGCCAGATGACGGATCTTATCGGAATCATCTCCGCGGATGAATACTGACACAACGTTCGGGTAGTCTGCCAGCGCATAGTCCGCGCACCGTCCGACGATGACGCACGACTCTCGATCCGCCAGTTTTTTGATGGAATCAAACTGTGCGAGAAAGATCTTGTGATTCAGCGGCATATCCATATACGCCGAAGCGGAATATCCACCCATGGAATATGTATCCATAACCAGAGAATAAAGGAAACTGTTTGTCGGCTTTTCGTCATGCGTCTTGAACAGTTCCTCTGCGAGGCCGGATTCTTTTGCAGCCATGCTCAACAACTCTTTATCATAGCATTTGATGCCCAGTCTCTCCGCAAGCTTCTGGCCGATCTGACGGCCGCCGCTTCCGCACTCTCTTCCAATGGTGATGATCAGATTATTGTTCATAATTCAAGCAGCTCCCTTCCGGAATCGTGGACCGCCAGGCGGTCTGTATATGCAAACCTGTGAAACACACTCCGGAATATACGGTTTGAAGTGTGTTTTCCTCGTTGTCCGGACAAATGACGGCTGCGGATGCGGTTCCGCAAATGATCCGTTCATTCGTTCTTTTTATGCAATTATTATATCATCCATCGTCAGAAAAGTCACTTGTAGATTTACAAGTGTCGCTTAATTTACACGGCTGACGAACCAAAGCCCATGCCCCGGTGAGGCCCTGGCGACCGCCGCGAAACGCTCGAAACACGCGAAGCGTGTTTCGACCCGTTGACGCGGAATTTTGCGTATTATAACGTAATACACAAAAATGCGATCGGCCGGATCTGTTTCAATCAGCCGGTTACATTTTCCGGAGTTTTTCGAGGAGATCTTCGAAATATTCCGGAAGCGGGGCGGAAAACTCCACATATTCTTCGGTCCGCGGATGGATAAATCCGAGAATGCCGGCATGAAGCGTCTGACCTTCCAGATGAAACGGCTGTTTTTCCGGGCCGTAGACGGTATCGCCGAGGATCGGGTGACCGATGGAAGCCATGTGAACGCGGATCTGATGCGTGCGCCCGGTCTCGAGTTTGCACTCGATCATGGTGTATCGGCCAAAACGCTCGAGAACATGATAGTGTGTGACCGCATTTCGGCCGTTCTTTGCGCCGGCGCACATTTTCTTCCGATCGGTCGGATGCCGGCTGATCGGTGAGTCGATTGTCCCGTCATCCTCCTTCAGGTTCCCGGAAACAATCGCATAATACCTGCGGTTGATGGAGTGGACTTTCAGCTGCTCAGCCAGTGAGCGGTGTGCCTGATCATTCTTGCAGATTACAAGGACACCGGTGGTGTCCCGGTCAATCCGGTGAACAATGCCAGGGCGGAGTTCACCGTTGATGCCGGAGAGCTGGTCTTTGCAGTGATACATGAGCGCATTGACCAGCGTTCCGCTGTAGTGCCCCGGCGCCGGATGAACCACCATTCCCTTTGGTTTGTTGACGAGGATCAGATCTTCGTCTTCATACAGGATATCCAGCGGGATATCTTCGGGAATGATCTCGGTTTCAACCGGTTCTGGAATATCGGCCTCTATGACATCGCCGTCTTCCACCTTGTAACTGCTTTTGACAGCGGATCCGTTTACCGTGACCGCGCCATCCTTTAATAATTTCTGAACACGGGAACGGGAGAATTCTTCATCCTGTTCGGAAAGCCATCGGTCGATACGCTCTCCCGCCTCATCCGGTTCTACGTAATACTGTTTTATCAATGATTACTCCGTTTCTGTGACATCGGTTTATTTTAGGAAATTCAGCTCCTCTTCCCGGTAGTGGAAAAACATCAGGTAGAGAAAGGCAAATGCCGCACAGGTGACATAGATATCCGCGACGTTGAAGACCGGGAAATCGATCAGGCTGAAATAAAAGAAATCGACGACAAACTGATTGGTTACGCGGTCAATCAGATTCCCGACGGAACCTGCAAAGATTAAGAAGGCGCAGGCCTTGAGCGGAAGATACCGGGCACTGCGCGGTATCTTTGCCAGAACATACAGGATGGCTGCCATGATGACGACGGTAATTGCGGAGAGAATCCAATATCCGCCCTGCATCATGCCGAACGCCATCCCCCGGTTTTCCAGATACTGGAGCTGAAAAACACCCGGAATCAGGATAATGTCATCGGATCCCTTCAAATGAACGGTTGCCAGAAGTTTGGTCCACTGATCCAGCGCTACGGCGAACAGTGTGAAGACGCCAAGCTGCAAATATGTGGTAAATCGAGATGTATCCTCTTTCAAAATTTGTTCCCCCTGTAAATAAGGCCATACTGCACAAACAGACAATCTCCCGAAAAGGAAGATTGTCTGTCCCCTGTGATTTTTATATTATTCGGCTCATGCCTGAGTGAATCAAAGATGAAGATTCATACCGGAGATGTTCAGAGAACCGTCTGCCATCAGCTCCGGGAATTCGCCGGACAGAGAAACACTTGCCGGTGTCGCGATAAAGATATAATTCGAAATCTTCTGCAGATTGCCGTTCATGGAATAGGTTGCACCGCAGGTGAAATCGATAATTCTCTGCGCCATCTCCATGCGCATTCCTTCCATGTTCAGTACAACCGCACGGCCGGAAAGCAGAAGATCACAGATCTCACGGGAATCTTCCATGGAACTCGGCTTCACAAGCGAAACTTCCATCGAGCGCTTCATCGGAACCACTTTGCTTCCGGATGTCTGTCTGGAGGAAAGGAAATGACTGCTGCGGCCGTTGTCTTCCGGCTCCTCTTCCTCCTCTGCATCGCGGGATCTTCCGAAGAGATGCTTCTTGGACTTCGGTTCTTCCTCCTCGAACTCTTCGTCCTCGTCGTAGTATTCCTCATCCTCGGTCAGACGCATGGTATCCATTAGCTTGCTGAAAATACTCATCTTCAATTCTCCATTCCCCTAACAGCGTTCTTATATAAAAAATGCTGCTACTTTTTTGTTCATAATAGTATTATCTTTAATTTTTTTAATACTGTCAACTTGTTAAATCCTACAATTTTCTGTCGGCCTTAAAACGGATCAGCGGTAGACAAGCTGACCGTCCACGACGGACGAAGCGTCCAGCACAATACGGTCATACACGGAGAGTCCGTATGCGGAATTGGGCTTGGCGATAATGTACTCTCCGTTCTCCGTCAGTTTGTCAATCACCCGGAATACCGCATAGCCCTTGTTGATATTGTAAACGCCGGACATTGATTCCGTCTTGCCGACCTGATAACGGTCGTCCGTGCCGGAGGAATCCGGCTTGATCAGATAATCGCCGTCACCGACCGGCCCGCCGTCTTTCTTCTCCACATAAACAATACCCTGTTCGTCATCGGTATCGGCCACATCGACCGGTGTAAAGACAACGGATTGCTCTCCGTTCTGACTGTAGGTCTGTTTCATGAAGCCCTTCTGTCCCGATTCTGCGTCTCCTCCGGTGGTCAGATATTCCTTCGGAATGGTATAGAAATCATGGGACGCAACGGCACTGACAGGAATTTTCAGTCCGGTCGCCTCATTGGTGATCACTTCGAAGTTCAGGAACCGGTCCGAGACAAAGCGGACCATATATTTGCTGAAATTCAGCTTGGCGTAGGTCCTGCCGTCTCCTCCGGTGAACGTGCTGTACGACCCGCTCAGCTTCAGCGATTGTGAGGACGGCTTAATGGTCAGGTATTTCTTTTCGGAAAACGTCTTCTGGTCTTCTTCCGAGATCGGAAAAACCAGACTCCAGGCTTCACTTCCGATCAGTTTATAGATCGGAGATCCCTGTTCGATCAGATCGCCGGACCGCGCGGTTGCTCTGGTATATTTCGACTTGTCAAACGTCTCCGCGGTCACGGAATCCGGCGAGACGTCCTCAAAGGAATCAATCACATAGGAAATGACTCCTGCCTGATCGGTGGTCACCTGCGTATAGTTGATCCCCTGTTCCTGCATCGCCTGGGCAAGGGTGTCGAGGGCATTCAGGTTCATATACTCGGCAACGGCGGATTGAAGCTGGTACTGTTCAGAGTATACGTTGGAGAAATTCGAGTCGCCGTAGGAAACGGAGAACGAACTCAGCTGCTGCTTCAGATTTGCGACACTGTCGCTGCTCATCTCCGTATTTGATCCGGAATTCTGGGCGAGAAACTTTCCGAGTTCTCCGGTTTCATCCAGTGAATAAATGGTAGATCCCCTTGCGGCTCTTTTGCCTTCCCGAATAAAGAAATTGACATACCCCGTCTTCTCGGTCGACTTCACGTTCTCATCGCGAAAGATGATGCCCGTATAGGTATGATTGTTTACAATACTTCCCTCCGCGACTTCATAGAACTGAACCTTCGGTTTGCGGAAATACGTAAAAATATTCAGGATGAGGTAAAAGAATATTACGGTAAAGATGATCATTCCGATATTGATGTTGAGTGGTTTTCGGTATCGGACGACCGTTCTGTCTTTCTGTTTCTTCTTCTTTGCCATCAAATGTGCCTTCTGAATCGTCTGTGGTTTTAGGGGATATTCCGCTATCTCCGGAATGTTCCGCCTATTTTATATATTATAGAGATTGAGCACAAAAATGTAAAGGACCGTCATCTTTCGATGCGGCCCTTCACGATTTTGCGATTTCTCATCGGTAAAGCAGATGTTTATCATCCATAGTCCGGACGAAACGGGCTTACAGAGAAACGATAATGTCCTTCTGTGCGGACTCCGGAATTTCATTTTTATCCAGCGATACGCTGAGAATAAAATCAACGTGATATTTCTCACCGATCTCCTTCAGGTGCGCCAGAGTCGGTTCAATATCCTGTCCTTCGAGGAAAGCGATTTTGAGGAAACTGTCCAGATACATCTGCTCCAGATCGTGGTTTTGGCAGATGATTCCACAGATAAAACCGATAAATCCGTCTGTCGTGTCAACCGGATAATCCTGAACATTGATCAGACGGATTTTGTTATGCAGTTCATACATGTGTTTGATGCTCTTGTCGAGATATACAACATCACCCTTAGCGGTTTTGATGGCGTTGTTCGCCATATCCAGAAGATACTTTGTTTTGCCCTTACCCTTTGTTCCTGAAACGATCTGAACCATAACAATTTCCTCCTCGACGCGATTGAATTTTAAGAAATTAGTATAAAAACGACTTATTTCTGAGACAATTATAGTATGAATTGACGAAAAGTGCAATCACTATTCCTTAATTTTACCGAGTATGTTTGTCATATTCTGATACAGCGTGTCGTGATTCTCCGCTTTCAGGATGATGGAAATGAATTCTTTCCCCTCTTCGTTTTCGGATGCCATTACCAGGCAGGATCCGGCCGCGCGGGTCGTGCCGGTTTTGCCGCCGATGACCGTGACTGTCTTCGGGGAAGCTGCTTTCTTCGTGAGATACCAGTTGCTGTTATCCCAGGTTTTTGCGATTCCCGCACCGTCACTTCCGATCCAGTTGCCCACGTGCTGTCTTGTCGAGACGATCTCGCGGAACTCCGGATGCTCGAGCGCTTTCTGAAAGATCAGACAGAAGTCATAGGCTGTTGTGTAATGCTGATCGTCGGAAAGACCGTTGGTGTTGACAAAATGGGTTCCCGCGCATCCAAGCAAAGCTGCTTTCCGGTTCATCTCAGCGACAAATGCATCGACGCTTCCGCTCGTGTGAACGGCGAGTGCGTTCGCGGCATCATTGCCGGACGGCAGCATAAGTCCGTAGAGAAGTTCACGGACGGTAATTTTATCGCCGGGTTTGATGCCGGCAAGGGATGCGCCGTTTTCTGTGATGACGGCATCTTTGGTCACTTCCACGGTCTCATCCAGACCGCCGTTTTCGAGGACCAGAAGCGCAGTCATGACCTTGGTCAGGGATGCCGGATAGAGACGCTCATACGGATTCTTGCTGTATACCACGGTTTTATCCGTTGTGTTGAGGACGATACCAGCTTCACTGGAGGTCACAGATGTATCATACTCTTCCTGAGGGTCAATGACAGCGAGATCTTCGGTCATCAGCGGAAGATCGGCGGAGTCCATGAACTGCGGATAGCGTTTTGCGATGCTGTAGCTCTTTTTCAGGCCGGACAGCAGGAACACAGCGGTGCCGATCAGACAGAATAAAATCAGCAGGAACAGTAAGATCGGCAGACGCCGCTGCCTGCGGCGGCGTCTGCGCCGACCGCGGCGTGATCTTATTGTTCCTGCGGCTATATTCGGTGTACTCATTTATACATCTCTCTCCATTCGAGATCTCCGCGGTCGAGCGCTTTGATCAGAAGCTCTGCGGTGGCAAGATTGGTTCCCATCGGGATATTGTGCATATCACAGAGCTGAACGACGTCATTGACATTCGGTTCATGGGATTTCGGAGCCAGCGGATCGCGAAGAAAGATGACGAGATCGATCTGGTCGTTTTCTATCTGCGCGCCAAGCTGCTGCATTCCGCCGAGATGTCCCGGAAGAAATTTGTGTACGGAGAGATTTGTGACCTCTTCGATCAGTCTTCCGGTCGTTCCGGTCGCATACAGATCGTGGCGGCTGAGGATGCCCCGGTAGGCGATACAAAAGTTCTGCATCAGTTTCTTTTTTGCATCGTGTGCAACAAAGCCAATATTCATGGTGTCCTCCTTATTTTGCCCGGTAAAAAAGGCCGGGGCCAGTTGCATGGTTACGTACGGATTTTCAGTGTTGCCGTCAGGCGGCACTCGCTCTCTGCATTCCGATGTTCAGCACGATTCCCATTCCGACAAAGGTGCTGAGCAGGGAACTGATTCCCGAACTGATAAACGGAAGCGGCAAACCGGTATTCGGGAAAATCCCGGTTGCGACCGCGATATTTGCAAAACTCTGGAATGCAAGCAGCGATGCGACGCCGGTGCAGATCAGTTTCCCTTCCAGATCTCTTGCACGGGAAGCGATGAACAGGCATTCGAATACAAGCAGCGCGTAGAGCGAAATGACGACCACGCAGCCTGCAAAGCCCATCTCCTCTCCGATGATGGCGAAGATGAAATCCGTCTGTTCCTCGGAAAGAAAGTTTCCGTTTTTGACGGAGCCGAGCGCCTCGTTAAACAGGCCTTTTCCCGTCAGTCTTCCGGAGCCGATCGCCATAATCGAATTGTTCTGCTGGCGGTTCAGGTCCGTGTAATCCCCGCTGGTATTGAAAAAGCGGGCCATGATTCGCTGTGCCTGATACTGTTTCAGAAACGGAACCAGGTCCTGAAGCGCTGCCCAGAGAAGAATTCCGAAAGCAGGCAGACCGACCAGGACGGTTCCCCATATCCACCGGTAGCTGAGGCCGGCGGCAAAGACCATGCACAGAATCATAACGGAAATGACGATGGTTGTCGAGAGGTTCGGCTGCAGGAAAACCATCGCCAGAGGAATTCCGGCAATTCCCGCGGTGCGGGCGAGTGTTCTCGGCTGATTCAGGGTATCGATATTCCTCGAAAGATAAATCGCAATGACCAGAATCAGGCCGATTTTTACAAACTCGGACGGCTGGATCTGAATCGGTCCGATCTTCAGCCATCGCGTCGCTCCCTTGGTGCTGATACCCATGATGAGCACGGCACCGAGCATCAGACTGCAGACAATATAGATTGCCGCCGCAAACTGCTCGTAGCGGTGATAATCCAGCATGGAAATGGCAATACAGATGACAAACGCGAGAACCACGCCGCCGATCTGCTTGATCATTCTGGAACTGTCCGCTCCCGATGCACTTGAAATCGCGAGAATACCGATCAGGCTGAGCGCTGCCATGTAAAGCAGCAGCCTGAAATTGTAATTCCGGAAATCATAATCAAACAGCATTATACACTTCCTTCTTTATAACATTTTACCTTAAAGTGATCATTATCACAATACTGATTTGGTACTTTTTTACAAACATTGCCGGGGCTTTTCGGTGTCTTCCATCAGTCTCCGTTGATTCTCTCGTTGGAGGCATCCAGCGCTCCGCTCGCCATAACATCATCCAGAGATGTAAAGCCGTAGTAAAGGCTGTACACATGCTTTGCGGCCATCGCCGCATTGGAGGATGAGTATCCGTTCGGGATGTTGACGGTTACCGCGACTTCCGGATTGTCAAACGGCGCGAATGATACGAAGAACGCGTGGTTTCCGCGCTTTTTTGACTCCTGTGCCGTACCGGTCTTGCCGGCAACGGCCAGCGGGAAATCGGCGAAGATCTTGTTGGTCGAACTGTTCATGATAACCTGGCGCATTCCCATGTGAACGGCATTCCAGGTGGAATCGCTGATCTTCAGCTGATCACTGACAGTCGGCGTGTAATCCTTGATGTGGTTGCCGTCGGAATCGGTCTCATGGTCGATCAGGCTCAGGTCATAGACGGTGCCGCGGTTGGCAAGTGCCGTGACGTAGCGGGCAAGCTGTACGTTTGTGAACTGGTGCGTTCCCTGACCGATGGCGCTTCGCTCCGGATCGGTGTCGGAGATATGCGGTTCGGACTCATTGATCTCGATTCCGGATACACGGTCCAGACCGAACATCGCCGCGTATTTGCGAATCCGCGAAATGCCGGTGGCGGTGTTGTAATTCTTGTTTTCATCCAGAGACAGGCGGTGGCCGACCTCAGAGAAGAATACGTTGCAGGAATTCTCAATTCCGCCGATCACATTCAGCGGGCCGTGCTTGCCCGGATAGATCCAGCATCGAACCGGCGTGTCGATCTCATCGTAGATACCGGTACAGTCGATTTCTTCGTCGACGGAGATGGCATGCTCTTCCAGACCGGCGATACTGCTGATGGGCTTAAACGTGGAACCCGGAGCTTTCAGGGTCTGTGTCGCGTTGTTTCGGAGCGGAAGCGACTGATCATTGTTCAGCTTTGAGAAATAACTGATGTCATTGATCCTGTTGTTGTCATAGCTCGGATAGGTGACAAGTGCCTGCACCTGACCGGTCCGGACGTTCGTCATGACGCAGCTTGCGGTACAGGGATCCAGAGCCAGCTGCGCCGGAGTGATCTCGATGGAGCGGATCTTTGCCATGAGCAGCGAGTAGGCGGTATCATTTCCGCCTGCGCGGAGTGAATCCACCGCGCTCTGATCCCAGGCAAGGACGCCCTGATCATACATGGCGAGCATGAGTTCCTGTCCGGTCACCACGTTGTTGTTGATCAGATACCGATATACTTTCTTGCTGAACTGACGATCATCGGCGAGGGCCCTGGAGACGTATTCCGCCAGGGCGGCGAAGACCGCATTCGCGTCCGAGTATTTGCTCTCGATATTCAGTTTTGTGGTATCGATCCAGTTGGCGGAAATACCGTAATACAGGTAATCGCGCAGACTCATGGTGTTGTTCTTCCAACTGCCGTATTCCTCACTGGACGTGTCAATGCCGGATGAATGAATGATCCCTACGGCATCCGATGCCAGATAGGTATAGATGTAATTCATGTAAGCCTGCATTTCCTCCGACAGCTCGTTCATCGGCCGGGGATCGGCTCCGGTGAGCTGCTCGCGGATCTCGCTGTCGATCCGTCTGCGGGAGGCGGTATAATCCGCAGCGATCTTCTTTTCGATCGCGGAAGCGTCGTCCGCAAAGAAATGCTTTTCATCCAGAACATTGTTGTTGATCAGCTGGAAATACGCATCTTTTACCGGAATCTTGATGTGCGACGAGTCGGTATACTGAATCGTTCCCGGTTCCTGATTGACAATGGTACCCAGAAGAATACCGGCGAGCTGACGCTCCAGAATATTGTAGATACCCTTCTGAAGATTCAGATCAAGCGTCAGATAGACATCATTGCCGGCTTTCGGCTCGGTCCGGTCGATCACCCGCTGAATCCGGCCCATATTGTCGACGTACACGGTCTCGGAACCCTTGGTTCCCTTGAGGGCGAGTTCCATGGATGACTCAATGCCGGTGCGGCCGACGATGTCGTTCAGTTCATATCCGGAGTCGGTCTTTTTCAGTTCTTCCAGCCGCTCGGTCGTGACTTTTCCGGTGTATCCGATGATCGGCGCAAAATACAGCGCCTCGTGGTAGACACGGTTGGTGGATTCTTCGATGCTGACACCTTTGAGGAGCGGCTGATGTTCCAGAATGTCGGCAACCGTTGCGTCGTTGACATTGACCGCAATGGTTGTGGTCTCATATTTCTGGAATTCGGTAAAACGCATGGTATAGCGGATGTCGAGAATCTGAAGCGCCGTCGGGATGTCGGGAGTCCAGGGCTGATTATTCTCATCCAGGGTCCTGTCGAGTTTGTAGCGGTCGCAGAGCTTCTGATAGAGCTCTTCCGCGGTGATGGCGGACGGGTACTTCCCTCTCTCATCGTCGAGTTCTTCGACGCTCTTCAGACCATAGTAGTCCCGGAGAAAACGCTTTCTTGCGTTTTCACTCTCGGATGTAAAAATGACATTTCCTTCTTCATTTACGCCGAGTTCCAGACTGCCCTGTGCCTTCTGCCCGTGTTTCTGAAGAATATGGATCAGACGCAGAAGCATCGAGTTCATGGAGGCGGAATCGCTGTATGCGCCGACATCCTGGATGGATACGTTGTAGGCAAGCTCGTTGCTTGCGAGGATATTTCCCGCGCGATCGTAGATATTGCCGCGGGTTCCGGCGGTACGGATCACCTTCTCCGCCATGGAGACATACTCCTGCTGATAGTTGTCGCCGTTGATGATCTGCATCTGAAACAGATGGACGATCAGCGAACAGAACATGGCAAAAAAGATCGCGCCGAGCCCGAAGATACGGGACGTCATGATCTTTTTTACGAGGTCAACGATAAAATCTCTGAAATCTCCAAACAATGTAAAAAACTCTCCTTACCTTGTCTGCTTCTCGTCCCATTCCGTAAGCATATGGTTGATAAACAGAAGCAGCCGATAGATGACCAGGGTGGTGACGGTGGTGAAAATCACTTCCGGAAGAATAATCTTGACGAAGTAATAACCGAAATTCAGTTTGCCCTGAACCAGGAACCGGAAAATATAGATATACAGGTTATAAGCGAGATCGTTCAGGATCGCGAGTGTCAGCGGCAGCGTGATGTAATCCTCGTAATAATAACGGGTAAAACATCCGTTCAGAAACCCCATGTTGACAAAGAACAGGGTATAAAATCCGAATGCGCCGCTGTAGAACAGGTCCATGACCAGTCCTGCCACAAGGCCGTAAATGATCCCCATCCGCCGCCCTTCGATGAATGCGCAGATCGAGACGATGATCAGAAGCAGATTCGGCCACGAGGCGAGAATGCTGATCTGGGGGAACAGGCAGACCTGCGCCGTAAATGCCAGAATCAGCAGAACAATGTTAATGATTATTTTTCTCATCGGTGTTCCTTCCCTGCGGCTTATCCGTTGGATCCGGTCTCTTCCTCGACGGTCTCACCGGAGGAAGAGGATTCCTCGGAAGTCTCCGAAGCCTTCTCGGTCTTCCGTTCTGCGATGGGATCGATGACCGGTTCGGTCTCCGCCTGTGTCTCTTCCTGCGGAACATCGTTGTGTTCACTGGCGGAACGCTTTGCATCGCTGTCGTCCTGATTCTGCATCTCCTCCCCTTTCAGTTTGGTGATGATCAGGACTTCCCGGATGTTGTCGAACTGTCCGACGGGAATGACGGTGCCGGACTTTGTGACGTTGTTGGAATCCGTGGAGAGCGCGGACGCATAGCCGATGAAGATTCCCGGAAGGTAGACATCACTGATGTTGGATGTCACGATCCGGTCACCCTCCGCGATGTCGGCATCCTTGCGCACATGGTCGATGCCGAGTCTTCCGTCTTCAAACAGTTCCATGCTTCCGGATACGTTGCAGGTCTCACCGGTCCGCTGGGACATTGCGCTGACATTGCTGTCGTCGTCAATAATCGCGCGGACGGTCGCATAGTTCTGGCCGACATCGGTTACAATGCCGATCAGACCGCCGTTGGCGATGACGTTCATATCGGCGCGGATTCCGTCTGCCGCGCCCTTGTCAATCCGGAAAACCTGAAACCAGTTTCCGGAGTCTTTTGCGATGACTCTTGCCGCGACCTTCGGATAATTCATATATTCCCGGTCGAGTTTGTAGAGCTCCCGAAGCCGCTCGAGCTCATACGTCTCACTCGAGAGCCGGTTGTTCTCTTCCGTCAGGTTCGCAACCCGTTCGTTCAGGCGTGCATTTTCCTCCTGAGCGTCCCGGAGATCGGAATACGCCTGAATATTGCCGAACAGCCCGGAACCGACCGCATTGACGCCTTTTTCCATCGGTACAAGAAAAAAACCCGCTCCGCTCCGGAGCGGCATCAGAAAGCTGCTGTTTACCGAAGTAACGGTGATAAGAAGCAGGCACAAGGCGGAAATGCCCGCAATGATATATCTGTCATTTTTCATTTAACGTATCAAACCCCAATCTCTGAAACTGAAAAATGCCTGATCGCCGATGATCACATGATCCGCAAAATATATGCCGAGTGCGCGGCCGGCTTCCGCGAGCTGTTCCGTAATGCGGCGGTCTTCCGGACTCGGAGACGGATCCCCGGCGGGATGATTGTGAACGACCGCAATGGATACGGCCTGCCAGCGGAGCGCTTCGATATACACTTCCCTCGGAGATGCGACGGACGCGTTGACGCTTCCGCGGAACAGCGTTTCCTCATGAATCAGCATTCCTTTGTTGTTCATAATGAACAGCCGGAATTCCTCCTGTTCGAGGTGCCGCATATCTTCCATACAGAACGCGGCCAGATCTTCTCCGCTCCGGATTCTCCGGACTTCCGTCCGGGCGAGTTTGCGCCACATCCGTTTGCTCAGCTCACCGATACACAGGATTTCCGCGGCTTTGACCTTTCCAATGCCGCGGATCTTCCGGAGCTCCGGCCCCTTCAGATGAAGAAGGCCGAGGATTCCTTCGGGCCTTGCGGTCCGGAGAAGCCTTCGGGCGAGATTCAGGGAATTCTCGCCTCTGGATCCGGTCCGGAGAATGACGGCCAGAAGCTCCGCGTCCGATAAGCCCGACGGGCCGCACCGGAGACATTTTTCCACCGGACGGTCTGCTTCCGGAATATCATTGGTTTTCAGATTATCAGTCATATTGGCTCTCTTTCCCGTGCCTCTCCCGATACACAGCTGCAGAAAGCCGGCCGGATTCTGACAGTATTGTCAAAAGGGCCAAAAATTATTTTACCATAAAAGTCAATCCGACTTCCATGAAACTTTTTCTTAACCGGGCTGTTAGCGGACAGAAAACCGGATTTCAGGCCGGAATTCAGCTGATTTTTGCAAGGCCTGCGTCAATCATCTTCTGGAGAGACATCAGAATGCCGAATTTTGCGTGCTGCCAGGTAAGTCCGCCCTGGAAAAATGCGGTATACGGCGGCTTTAACGGGCCGTCCGCGGAGAGCTCAATCGAAGCTCCGGAGATAAATGCACCGGCTGCCATGATGACATCCGAATCGTATCCCGGCATCGCCCACGGTTCCGGTTTGACGAAACTGTCGACCGGAGCCGCTGCCTGAATACCCTCGCAGAAACGGCAGAGACCTTCCGGCGTTCCGAAATTGATCGCCTGGATGATGTCATAGCGCGGTGCCTCTGCTTTCGGGAAACATTCAAAGCCGAGCTTCTGATACAGGTTTGCGGCAAAGATCGCGCCCTTGAGCGCGTTGGAGGCAACGGACGGTGCGAGGAAGATTCCCTGATAGAAGGACCGGTTGACATTTAAGGTTGCGCCGACCTCTCTTCCGAGACCCGGGCCGCCGAGCCGGAAGGCTGCATTTTCCACATATTCCTTCTTGCCTGCGATATATCCGCCGATGGGAGCAAGACCGCCCCCCGGATTCTTGATCAGGGAGCCGACCACGAGGTCCGCGCCGACATCGGACGGCTCGATCGTCTCGACAAACTCACCGTAGCAGTTGTCCACCATAAAGATGACATCAGGCTTGATTTTGCGGATGAAGGAAATGACTTCCCCGATCTGCTCGACGGAAAAAGTCGGTCTGGTCGCATAGCCGCGGGAACGCTGAATTTCCACAAGGCGGGTTTTTTCGTTGACTGCCGCGCGGATGGCGTCCCAGTCAAAGGAACCGTCTTCCTTCAGATTCGCCTGGCGGTAGGTGATGCCGTAGGATGCAAGGGATCCGTTGGATTCACGGATGCCGATGACTTCCTCGAGCGT
Organism: [Clostridium] aminophilum DSM 10710; assembly: GCF_000711825.1. Taxonomy (GTDB): domain Bacteria; phylum Bacillota; class Clostridia; order Lachnospirales; family Lachnospiraceae; genus Clostridium_R; species Clostridium_R aminophilum. Next base: position 223,868 of record NZ_JONJ01000002.1, read on the forward strand.
GTCGTAGGGCTTGCCGACCGGAGACATAACCTCATCGCCCGGGCGGAGATTTCCGGCGAGGGCGATGTAAAGCGCGTGCGTTCCGCAGGTGATGGTCGGACGGACAAGGGCATCTTCCGTGTGGAAAATGTCGGCGTACACTTTTTCGAGTGTCTCACGTCCCATATCGTTATAGCCGTAACCGGTGGTTCCGAGGAGACAGGCCTCGGATACTTTATTTTTCTGAAGAGCCCGGAGGACCTTCAGCTGATTGTATTCCGTGTTTTCGTCGATGCGGTCGAAACGGTCCCGGAGATCCCGAAGGACATCATTTCCGAATTTCAGCACTTCGGGAGAGATTCCCATTTCTGCGTACATCTGATTTGTTTCCATTGTATTCTGTTTCCTTCCTGCCGCTCCGTCCGGAGCGTTGATTGCTTTCTGTTATTCTTCGGACCCGCCGATCTCCCGGGAGATCATCTCCGCGATGGCGGGAGCTCCTTCCGGATAATCCGGAAGCCAGATCCATCGGACATCCTGTTCTCTGCGAAACCACGTGAGCTGACGTTTGGCAAAATGTCTTGTATTTTCTTTGATATCGTCCACTGCGTCTTTCAGCGTGCATTCGCCGTCAAGATAAGACATCATTTCCTTATAGCCGAGTCCCTGCATGGCCGTGGATTCGCGGCGGCACCCCATATCCCGGAGTTTTTCGGTCTCGTCCAGAAGTCCCTGTTCCATCATGAGATCAACCCGGCGGTTGATCCGGTCATACAGAACCGACCGGTCCATGTTCAGAACATAGTAAAAGCAGCGGTAGGGAGATTTTTTCTCCCGCTCTCTACGGTTATGTTCGGATATTGTCATGCCGGTCTGGCGGTAAAACTCGATGGCTCGGATCATCCGTTTGACATTGTTCGGATGGATGGCCTTTGCGGATTCCGGATCGACGGCGGCAAGTTCACGGTGAATCGCTTCCGCGCCCTCCCGTTTTGCCCGTTTTTCCAGTTCCTCCCGAAGAAGGCTGTCCTCCTCGGTTTCCGTGAAATCAATGTCCCGCACGAGAGCCTGGACATAGAAACCGGTTCCGCCGCAGATGATCGGGATATGGCCGCGGTCCCAGATTTCGTGCATGGCTTTTTTTGCCATTTTCTGGAAGATAACCACATTGAAGTCTTCCGTCGGATCCAGCACATCAATCAGGTGATGGGGAATCCCGCAGGTTTCTTCCGGTGTGACTTTGGCGGATCCGACATCCATATAACGGTAGACCTGCATGGAGTCGGCGCTGATGACTTCACCGCCGATCCGTCTGGCGAGTTCGACCGAAAGTGCGGTCTTTCCGGACGCAGTCGGCCCGGCGATGATAATCAGTGGTTTTCTGGTCTCCATTTTCTGTATGAATTCCTTTCGGCGGCGGATCAGACGATCCGCTTGAATTTCTTTTCCAGTTCCGTCCGGCTCATGGAAATGATCGTCGGACGCCCGTGCGGGCAGGCATACGGATTTTCGAGAAGAAGAAGTTCGTCGATCAGATGGTCAGCCTCTTCTCTCGAGATTTCATTTCCGCCTTTGATCGCCGCTTTGCAGGACATGGTTGCAATGCGGTGATTCAGGGTCTCCGTGATGGTGACGCCGCTCTCCTCGGTCAGGCTGTCGAGCATTTCGAGGAGAAGATCCTTCTTTGCGACAGAGAAAAGATTGTCCGGTACGGCGCGCACGGCGAAATCATTTCCCTCAAACGGCTCGATCTCAAAACCGAGCGTTTCAAATTCTTCGCGGTAGATCTCGAAGATCCGCTGTTCTTTTTTTGTCAGCGTCAGGATCAGCGGAGGATTCAGAAGCTGTGACGTAAAGGTCCGGTCTTTCAGCGAGCGCATGGTCTTCTCATAGAGGATTTTTTCATGCGCCGCGTGCTGATCGATGATATACAGGTTGTCATTGTACTCCACGAGCCAGTATGTGTCAAAGACCTGTCCGATGAGTTTGTGGCGCAGTCTTGATTTCGGCGAGAGAAGTTTTTCCTCAAAGAAATCGAGCTGCTGCGGTTTTTCCGGTTTGTTTCCATCGTTCCGGAGTCCGGAAATGTCCCCGGTGATCTCTCCGGACGAAGCCGGAGAATGGCTGCTCATTTCCGCTGACGGATCTTTCAGAGAAGGGGAGATGCCGGCTGCCCCGGCGGAACCGGATATGACTTCTCTCCCCTCGGATCCGTCCGGGGCGGACATCATCGGTTCGCTTTTTTCCGCTTCCTGTGCATCCGCCGTCACAAGTTTCTGCGTCGGGCCCACATTTTCGCGATCGAATTCCGACTTTGCGGGCATCACGGTGGTTTCGCCGGATTCCCGGACAATTCCCGGTACAGCCGGGGCGGATTCGGACATAGGCGGAAGCTGGGTATTGGTCTCGTTCAGTGCTCCGTTCACCGAGTGAAAACCGGACTCTCTGAGGCGGTTTTTCTCGAAGGGCTCCGGCCGGTTTCCGCGTATCAAACCGGAATCTGCGCCGTTGGATCCTCCGGCATCCGGGGCCTGAAAACGGACTGCCTTCAGACCGGAGGCAGCAGGTGTACCGGTAAAAGATGCGGTACGGTTTCCGGAGGAAAGACCGGTCTGCGGCGTTTCCTCCGGAACTGAAACGGATGACGTTTCCTCGTCCGACACCTCCGGAATCATCTCGCGCCCGCGCAGGATCATGGAGATGGTGTGGAAAACCATGCGGTAGATCAGCTCGTCATCCCGGAAACGGAGTTCCATCTTGGCCGGATGGACATTGACATCGATGAAAGCCGGATCGATGCGGAACGTGAGCATGGTGAACGGGTATTTATGCTGCATCATGTAGGGTTTATACGCATCCTCGATCGCTTTGGAGATCAGCGGATTGCGGATGAAACGCCCGTTGATGAAATAGACTTCGAAGGTGCGGCTGGCACGGCTGATGATCGGTTTACCGATGAATCCGCCGATCCGTACCGGCTCCGCTCCGGCTTCCACCGGCATGAGATTGCCGGCAATCTCCCGCCCGTAGACGGTATACACGATATCCTTCAGATTGTGATTTCCGGTTGTGTGGAGCTTATTCTGCCCGTTCTGCATAAAGCGGAAACTGATCTCCGGATGGGAAAGCGCGATTTTCTCGACCAGCACCGCAACATGGGCTCCCTCGGTCGAGGCGGATTTCAGGAACTTCCGTCTCGCCGGCGTGTTGTAGAACAGATCCCGAACCAGAAACGTGGTGCCCTCCGGCGCGCCGATGTCCTCGAGTTCCAGTTCTTTTCCGCCTTCGATGCGGTATCTTGAGCCGGAGACCTGATCGGACGTGCGGGTGATCAGCTCAACCTTTGCGACGGAGGCAATGCTTGCGAGCGCCTCGCCGCGGAAACCGAGGGATGAAACCGTGATCAGATCCACCGCGTCCCGGATTTTGCTGGTCGCATGTGCCAGAAATGCGGTGTGGATCTGCTCTTTCTCGATGCCGCAGCCGTTATCGGTCACACGGATCATGGAAATGCCGCCGTCCCGGATCTCGACGGTGATCGCCGTCGCTTTGGCGTCGATGGCATTTTCCATCAGTTCTTTGACAACAGATGCGGGTCTTTCGATAACCTCGCCTGCCGCGATCTTGTTGATCGTATCGGCATCCAAAAGTCGAATCTCAGGCATGACTCATTCCTTTCTGTCAGTTATTCCACCGGTTTTTGAGTTTTGACTGCAGCCGGTCGAGCTCGTTCAGCGCTTCTAACGGGGACATCTGGTTTACTTTCAGTTCCAGAATTTCACGGACTATGTCGTCGGAACGGATGGTATCCGACATGGAAAGCTGACCGCGGTCGACTTCATCCTGCTTCTCGATTTTTTTTCGGGTTGTGGCGCTGGAGCCGGCAATCTCTCTGGCGCGGTCGACGATATCGGCATCGCTGAGCTGATCAAGAATCTCGTTGGCACGGCTGATGACCGCACCCGGAACGCCGGCCAGCTTTGCAACCTGAATGCCGTAACTGCGGTCAGCGCCGCCTTTCACGATCTTTCGGAGAAAGACGATGTCGTCTCCCTGTTCACGGACGGCGATGCAGTAGTTGGTGACACCGGTAAGGGCACCCTCCAGCTCGGTGAGCTCGTGGTAATGCGTTGCAAACAGCGTCTTGGCGCCCAGTGTCTTCGTGGAAGACACAAATTCCACCACCGCCCAGGCGATGGCCATTCCGTCCAACGTACTGGTTCCGCGGCCGATCTCATCCAAAATGACCAGGGAATTCCGGGTGGCATTCCGGAGAATGTTGGCGACCTCGGTCATCTCCACCATGAAGGTACTCTGACCGCTGGCAAGATCATCCGAAGCACCGACACGGGTGAAGATGCGGTCGACGATGCCGATGTCCGCCTCGTCCGCCGGTACGAAGGAACCGATCTGCGCCATCAGCGTGATGAGGGCGGTCTGCCGCATATAGGTGGATTTTCCGGCCATGTTCGGACCGGTGATGATGGCAAAGCGGTTCCGGGAATTGTCGAGGAAGGTGTCATTTGCCACAAACAGATTGTTTTTCATCATGCGTTCCACCACCGGGTGGCGTCCGTTTTTGATGCGGATCAGCCCTTTTTCGTTGATGGCCGGCTTGACATATCCGAACCGGGTTGCGGCGACGGAGAAAGAGACCAGCACATCGGTCTTGGCGATGGCACGCGCCGTCTTCTGGATCCGCGTCACCTGTTCGGCGATCCGGTCGCGCACATCCACGAAGAGATCGTATTCCAGGGAATACAGCCGGTCTTCCGATCCGAGAATTTTCTCCTCGGTATTCTTCAGTTCTTCGGTGGTATAGCGCTCGGCATTGACCAGAGTCTGTTTGCGGATGAAGTAATCCGGTACGAGGTCCTTGAACGAATTGGTGACTTCAAAATAGTATCCGAAGACCTTATTGTATTTGATCTTGAGGTTTTTGATTCCGGTCTTCTCCCGCTCGGACGCCTCGAGATTCGCAAGCCAGTTTTTGCCTTCGGTCTTCGCCATGCGCAGTTCGTCGGCGTCTTTGGAATATCCTTCCCGGATGATTCCGCCCTCCCGGAGCATGACCGGAGGTTCGTCGTTGATGGCGGACCGGATCAGCGTGCGGATGTCATCCAGCGGATCAATCTCCTCTTCGGTTTCACGGATCAGATCCGAAGTGAAACTCTTCAGCTGATCTTTGATGGGCGTCAGCATTTCAAGGGATGATGCCAGCGCGATCAGGTCCCGGGGATTCGCCGTTTTGTAGCTGATTCTTCCGATCAGGCGCTCCAGATCATAGATGGGGCCGAGGTACTCGGAGATCTCCTCGCGGGAAATGTAATTCATATTGAACTCATCCACCGCGTTCTGACGGCTTACAATCCGTTCCCGGTCAATCAGCGGCTGTTCCACCACGCTGCGCAGAAGGCGCGCGCCCATGGCTGTCTTTGTATGGTCGAGAACCCAGAGCAGCGTACCCCTCTTCTGCTTTTCACGAAGCGTCTCCGTGAGTTCGAGATTCCGGCGAGTGGAAGTGTCCAGCATCATATACTGGCCGGTGGTGTATGGCGTGATATGTGTCAGGTGATCGAGATGGTTTTTCTGCGTTTCATACAGATAAGACAGAACCGCACCGGCCGCAATGGTTCCGACCGGATAATCGCCGAGACCGAGGCCGCCGAGATTGCCGACATGGAAATGCTCCTCGAGAAGACCGCGGCACACGTCATCGGAAAAATACCGGTGTTCAAGGACCGATACCGCAATGTTCAGCCGTGCTTTCAGGTCATCCATATCCAGACCGCTCATCATCAGCGGTTCATTGCACACGATCTCTGCCGGCTCAAACCGGTTGATCTCATCCGTAAGGCTCCGCTTGGAGGAGACTTCCGTCACCAGATAATCGCCGGTTGTGACATCGACGGCGGCAATGCCGAAGGTGCGGTCGAGACACACAATTCCCATCAGATAATTGTTTTTGGTCTCTTCCACACTGCCCTCTCCGAGCAGCGTTCCGGGAGTGACCACGCGGATGACTTCGCGCTTCACGAGGCCTTTGGCAAGCTTCGGGTCCTCTACCTGCTCCGCAATCGCGGCCTTATATCCTTTTTTGACCAGACGGGTTATATATCCGTCCACCGCGTGGAACGGAACGCCGCACATCGGCGCGCGCTCCTCCAGACCGCAGTCTTTTCCGGTCAGTGTCAGTTCCAGCTCACGGGATGCGGTCTTTGCATCCTCAAAAAACATCTCATAAAAATCGCCGATCCGGTAGAACAGAATACAGTCTTCATACTGCTTCTTCATCTCCAGATAGTGCGCCATCATCGGTGAAAGTGCCACTGGTCGATCTCCCCTCTAATAGACAGACATAGCGCGGTGTAACAGGGCTTTTCCGGCCCTGATCGCACCGCGCTTTTCTATATACGATTCGAGTCCCGTTTTCGGGATTCTCTCGTTCCGCGGCAGCTGTCAGCGTCTCATCAGGTCATGGACGCCGGCATTTTGCTCACGCAACTCAGTTTCCAAGTTCCGGATCGGTCGGATCCCAGTTCTGGTCATCGCGAACCGTAATCTGATCCGGAATCATAAACGGCCCCGGATTGGTTGCATCCTCATAGATTGTTACGGATGTACCGAGCTTACAATTGTCGTATACCCACTTTGCGTTCTTTGCCACAAGGCGGATGCAGCCGTGAGACAGAGAAATACCGAGACGGTTGTAACCGGCCGTATTCAGTGTCTGGTTGTTCGGTGCGGCATAGGTGATGGAGTGCATCATGACACCGCCGACCACTCTGGTCGCCCACTGGGTATAGCTGTCGTCGATCATAAATCTCCAGCGGAACTTGTCCAGTGTATGGAAGGTTCCCACCGGTGTATTCTCTCCGCCGGTGGAGGTCTTCATCGCCTTCACCGGAATGATGTAGCCGTTCTGTCCGTCCTGGGCATAAACCGTCAGACAGTTGAGTGTCTTGTTGATGCGGATCTGATAGCTCGGCTGTTTTCCGATCAGCGCGTCCACATCCTGATTCAGCTGGCCGTTCGGCTCGAAGAAGAATTTCAGACCGTCAATGTACTGCCATCCGGTCAGAGCCTGTCCGTCGCGGAAATAGTATCTCTGGTGCTCTTCGTCGAGCCAGCCGTTGTACGGTGTGCCGTCCTCAGCCGTCATGGTGGTCGCGTTGTCCGCAATGTTCAGCCGGCCGGTCACATTGGAACGGTATCTTGCGCTGCCGTTGTCCTGCGGAGCCGCCGCACCCTTCGGGAGAACGACAACTTCCAGATTGGTGATGCACTCGCCGAGGTCTACGGTTCCGGCAAGCTCACCGTTCTTCGCCCAGCCCATCTGACCCTGTCCGGTTGTGGTGGTGCGGTAATAAACGTCATATTCTTTTTCGGCTGTTCCAGTCAGAGCGATCTGAACCGCCTGCATTTTGTTGTCGTCGCTGACGACGGTGGACTCCATACCGTCGTGATTCCACCACAGAAAACCGCCATAATTGTTGTAGGTCCGGTAGGAAATGCCGCCGATCCCTTCATATCCGCCCAGATTCATGGTCATTGCACAGATCTGGTTTTTGGAATCTCTCAGATAGTTGATCTCAACCGGGAGCGCAGACTCCGGTGTCGGCAATACCAGTGCCGGAGTGGCAACATTCGGATCCTGGCTCGGAGAGTTTGCGGAGGTCGAGGAAGTAACCTGCTTTACGGTTTTTCCTTCTGCCTTTGCCTGTGCAATCTCGGCTGCCGGACCGGCATAGACAGCCGGAGTCGCGGTAACGCTGAACATAGCGGCTGCCATTGCCGCAATTAGTAACGGATTCTTTTTCATAACGGTTAACTCCTCCCTGATTACCGGATCATGGTTCCCATATAGTAGAAGCCTCTTGCCTCATCCAGATGTACCGTGACGATACTTCCGATCAAATCTTTGGATCCCTCAAAGTGAACGACGCTGTTATTCGAAAGGCGGCCGGTCACGTACCCATACATATGGTCGTCCTCCTCTTCCACGAGAACCTTCTGATCGGTTCCCTGAAGGAGCTCGCAGCGCTTTGCCGCATTGGCCTGAACCAGAGCGAGAAGCCGGTCAAACCGGTCTTTCACAATGTCGGCCGGAATCTGGTCTTCCATTTTGGCAGCCGGTGTGCCGCTTCGTTTGGAATAAATAAACGTGAACGCGCTGTCATACTGAACCTTTTCCACCACATCCATGGTCTCCAGAAAATCTTCTTCGGTCTCACCCGGGAAACCGACGATGATGTCGGTGGTGATGGCCATGTCCGGAATCGCTTCACGGATCTTTCGTGTCAGCGCCAGATACTGTTCCCTGTCATAATGACGGTTCATGATCTTCAGAATCCGGCTTGAGCCGGACTGGAGCGGCAGATGAAGATGACGGCAGATCTTGTCGGAATTCTTCATAACTTCGATCAGCTCGTCGGAAAGATCCTTCGGATGCGATGTCATGAATCGGATTCTCTCCAGACCCTCGATCTTCTCCACTTCCCTCAGAAGTTCGGCAAAGGAAACCGGATTGTCGAGTGTCTTTCCGTAGGAATTGACATTCTGGCCGAGAAGCATAATCTCTTTTACGCTGTTTTTCACCAGAAGGCGGCACTCGTTCAGAATGTCCTGCATTTCCCTGCTGGTCTCCCGTCCCGTCACATACGGGACAATGCAGTAGCTGCAGAAGTTGTTGCAGCCGAACATGATGTTGACTCCGGACTTAAAGGAATATTTTCGCTCTGCCGGAAGATCTTCCACAATCAGGCGTTTGCCGTTCTCAATGTCGATGACCTGATGACCGGAGTCGATTCTCTCGGCCAGAAGTTCTGCCAGACGGTAATTATTGATATGACCGAGAACCACATCGACGAACGGATAGCTTTTCCGGATCTTCTCAACGACGTGTTCTTCCTGCGTCATGCATCCGCAGATCGCAATCATCATATCCGGATTCTTCTTTTTGATCGTGCTGACACGCCCGAGGCGGCCGTATACGCGAAGATCGGCATTTTCGCGGACCGTACAGGTGTTATAGAGAACAAGATCGGCAGTCTCATCCGTTCCTTCTTCAAAGCCGGCATCGATCAGAATGCCCAGCAGTTTTTCCGATTCATGGGCGTTCATCTGACACCCGAAGGTTGTGACGAAACAGGTAAGCGGTCTTCCGAGCGCTTCCCGGCGCTTCTTTGTCCAGTGGCGGAGTCTGGCGATGAAATACCGCTGTCTTGCCGGCTCCGTCTCCGGCGGAAGTGCCGCCAGATCGATGCTGTCATAGTTAAAAGCAGTCATATATAAATCTCCTTAGTTCATGCATCTCCTTATATTACTATAAGATGAAAGGATTCGCAAGGTTCCCTTGACGGCGAGTCGTCTGTTATCCGCCGGCCACCCCGGATTGCGGGGATGAGGGGAGCGAAATCCGATGGCGGCTTTATTCGGCCTTTTTCTGCAACGCAGGCACCGCTTCTTTTCAGAACCTGAAAAGGAACGGCGCCTGTCGTTTTAACCTGTATTTTTTTATACTGTTCCGGAGTTTTCTGCCATAAACGCTTTAAACTCTTCCGGCGGGAGCGGTTTTGAGAAATAGAAGCCCTGCTCATAATCGCAGCCCAGTTTGATCATGGTATCCATCATTTCCTTTGTCTCGATTCCCTCGACGACAATCTCCATATTCGAGTGCTGAAACAGCCGTATGAGATCCGGAAGGAACGGAGCCTTTCCGTCAAAGAAGGACCGGGTAAACAGCATATCGATCTTGACCACGTGGATCGGAAGTTTCATCAGACTGGTCAGATTGGACGCTCCGGTACCGAAATCATCCAGTGACAGTTCCGCGCCCATTGACTGGAGCCCCTGGATCTGCATCTGAATCATATCGTAATCCTCGACCAGGGATTCCGTGATCTCGAAATCAAACATGCTCATCGGTATTCCATGTCTTCCGGCGATCTCGGAGAGCTCTCTCAGAAGACTGTGACTCATGCACTGAATCGGTGAGAGATTGATGTTGATAAAATCGATCCCGAGCTTCTTCGTATCGACTGTTTTCAGAAATATGCAGGTCTTCTCAAATACCTGCCGTCCGATCTCCATGATATCGCCGTTCTTTTCCGCCACCGGAATGAAGTCGAGCGGTGAAATATAGCCGAGAACCGGATCCTGCAGCCGCGCAAGGGCCTCTGCTCCCTGAACCGTTTTTTCTCTTGTTGAGTAGATCGGCTGAAAATAGACCTCAAAACGATTGGCTGCGATCGCATCTTTGACCGCTCTCTCCACGGATTTCCGTTTCCGGACACTTTCGACCATCTGATCGGAAAAGACATCGTGCCCTCTCCGGTTTTCATCGTAGGATCTGGCGTTGGAATACCGCACAAGGTCGCCGAGATCGATTTCATTTCCGGAAAGGATGGAATCCGGAATCAGCAGGGCGGAGATTTTCATCGGAACCGTTCCGGTATATGATTTCTGAAATTCGTCATAGCTGCTCTTCCACTCCTCCATCATCTGAGGCGCAGTCATATGGGGATGACCGCGGAGAAGAAGGGAAAAGTTTCCGTTCCGGATATAAAATGCAAGCGAATGCGGAAAGGTTTTCATCAGCCAGGAAGCAAAGATCCGGAGGCCGTCATTTACCATGCTGACTCCATAGATGGATTTGGATGCCTCGTAGTTGTGAATGGACATTGTCAGCAGACTGAACGGAATTCTCTTTTCCCGATAATCTCTTTGAATCAGATCCAGCGCCTCTTTATTCATCAGTTTTGTCCGGCTATCCCGATACAGGTCCGGGTTCTCGGCCGTAAGGTAGATGATGATAATGGAAATGATGCTGAAGTAGCTGGTCACCAGAATATGGTAGAACTGCTTCCGCATAATGATCCCGATAAAGAGAATAAGGTTGAAGGACAGCAGTCCGGCCCGCATTCTTCCGGACAGACGTTTCCAGGAACGGGCGATCAGACCGACCGATACGGCGAGATAAAAATAGGTGCCGGTATAAATCAGCTGATACAGGTCACAATTCTCGTATCCGTTCTCTCCGATTCTGTAGATCGTATGTGTCCACGGCGTCGACAGAACCAGCAAAATCATGACCACGGTCGGAAGAGCTGTCAGAATCATAAACAGGCGGCTGTCATTCCAGCAGCGGGTGGTCTCCATCGTGTACGCAAACAGAGCCCATCCGCGGATGACAAAAGCCAGAAAAAATGCGTGATTGATGGCGTAGAGAGACCAGACCGGAAAATCGGTCCAGATCGTGATCATCTCACAGGCCACAATATCCGTGCTTGTCATGATCAGATTGGATATCATAATAAGCCAGAAATAGGAGCTCTGCCGAATGGGCAGATTTCTCCGGAACCCGTAAAAAATGAGAAGAATGATCTGAACCGGTATCGATGCAATTGCAAAATCATAATTAAAAGGACTAATCCATTGGAGCATGCTGTTTCTCCCTTTTTCCTGACCGGAAGCAATATCTGTAATCAGTGCCTTCTGTATTTCACGAAGCTCATCCATTCATAGGATCCGTTTTGTGGAATCATAAAAGAAATATCGTCAATTACTTATGATGTATTCATCATTTCTTCGGCTTATCCGATTTCAGAATTACGAGTGTCCCGGATCCGGTGGTGAATGAATCAGTCGCTGGTTTTCCGGCTCTTCTCCGGGGATTCGTCAAAACGGAGAATCCGCTTTTCCGTGACGATCCGGTCCGGGCGAAGGTCAAAATCTGCATGAGGAACAGTGTCAAAGAACTGCTGTTCATAGGCGATCGCAATGCGCTTGTGGTCAGGTTCGGCCGCAAAGAAACGGTCATAGAATCCGCCGCCGTAGCCGCACCGCCATCCCTCGTCGCAGAAGGCGACTCCCGGCGTGATGACAGGACAGGTCTTGTCGTCCGCCTGTTCGCATCCGCTCTTCGGTTCCAGAAGGTCAAACCCGCCCCGTTCGAGATCCTGCGGTCCGGAAATATAGTAAAAATGCATGGTCTTTCCTGCCGCATCTTTTTCCACACGCGGGACAGCGACGCGGATTCCGCGCTTCAGGAGGTGCCGGATGATGGCCTCTGTGTCCGCTTCGCCGTGAACGCTGACATAGGCATAGACAGTTTTACCGTCTCCGAGCACGTCATCCATGACACCGGTCAGGTTCTCAAAAAGGCCCTTTTTCCACTGTTCTCGATCTTTCTCGGAGGTGTTCTTCCGGCGCTCTGCCACCTCGGCCCGGAGGTCTTTTTTGGTGATCAGGGCATTTCCGGGTGAATACTGTTCCGCAATCTTTTCCGCGCATTTCAGGCCGTCCATGGCTGCAGAGGTGATTCCTCCCGCATAGCCTGCTCCCTCGCCGCAGGGAAACAGTCCTCTGCATGCGACGGACTCGAGACTGTCCTTATCCCTCGGAATCCGTACCGGGGAGGAGGTCCGGCTCTCCACGCCGGCGATGACGGTATCGGGACGGTCAAAGCCTTCAATGATGCGGCCGAAATGATCCATTCCCTCGGTCAGCGATTCCGCGATCTCGTCCGGGAAGATATGACGCACATCACCAAAGGTGTATTTTCCGCCGAATACCGGCTTCACTTCGCCGAAGTGATCGGAAATGCGTCCGCTTCGGAAATCCTCCAGAAGCTGAACCGGAATGGCGCCGTTTCCTGCCTCGTAGGCCGCTTTTTCCAGACTCTGCTGGAACGACATTCCGCGAAGTACATCGTCTCCCTCGAAATCTTCCGGGCGCACGGTCACAATGATCGCGCTGTTGGCCGTTCCGCTGTCCCGTCTGGAGTTGGACATTCCGTTCACGGCGAGCATGCCCTTTTCACTGGACGCATTGACGACGATACCGCCCGGACACATACAGAAAGAGTATACGCCGCGGCCGTTTGCAGCCGTGTATGTCAGTTTGTAGGACGCCTCGCCGAATTCGCCCGCTTCCGCTCTTCCGTATTGGGATTGGTTGATCATGGACTGGGGATGCTGTACGCGGACACCTACGGCAAAAGGCTTCGGTTCCATGCCGAGATTCTGACCGCTCAGGATACGGAAGGTGTCCCTCGCCGAGTGTCCGATCGCGAGGATAACCGTCTCCGCAGGGATGGCCTCACCGGTGGAAAGCATGACGCCGCTGACACGACGGTTTCCGGCTGCGTCATTTTCCGTCAGCAGTCCGCTGAATTTTGTGCCGAAACGGATCTCTCCGCCGAGGGCAAGGATCTCTTTTCGGATATTCCGCACGACGCCGATCAGAACATCTGTGCCGATGTGCGGATTGTTCACATAACAGATGTCCGGATCCGCTCCGGCTTCCGCGAACATCTTCAGAACTTCACGATTGCGTCCGAGGGGATCTTTCACCATTGTATTCAGTTTTCCGTCGGAAAATGTTCCAGCTCCGCCTTCCCCGAACTGAACGTTCGATTCCGGATCGAGCGGACCGCCCTCCCAGAACGAGCGAACTTTCTCCGTCCGTTTCTCCACTTTCTCACCGCGTTCGAGAACGATCGGGCGGTAACCGGCACGGGCGAGGTTCAGCGCGGCGGTCATGCCGGCGGGGCCAAATCCGATGATGACGGGACGGGTTTTCATAACCTTCTGCCCCGGCAGCGGGAACTGATAGGCCCGGTCCCGGCTGACCGATACGGAGCGGTCCCGGCATTTTCGGACGATGGCCGCTTCGTCACCGCGAACGCTGAGATTCAGCGCAAACGAGTAGTGAATATCCTCTTTCTTTCGGGCATCGAGAGAACGGCGGATCAGATGAATTTCGGAGATCCGGTCCTCCGGAATGTTTAAGATTTTTGATGCTTTTCTGCGCAGGTCCTCTTCAGTATAGGAAATGGACATGCGAAGCTGACTGATACGGATCATATGATTTACCTGCTTTTTATGGAATGTAAATTTTGTATTCACTTTGGCGTGGATCTCTTCGTTCTCCGGTGTATCGTCTGCACGATACGGCGAAAATACCGGCCCGGAAATACGAAGGACCGTTCCCATTGTTCACAATACTATGTAAAATGGAAACGGCTGTAACTAAACTGTAATAGAACGATATGTATTTAACAGGCGCATGGAGTTCAGGATGCACAGGACCGCGACACCGACATCCGCGAAAACGGCCGCCCACATATTGGCGATACCGATTGCACCGAGAATCAGGATCAGCACCTTCACGGTGATGGCAAACACGATATTCTGAGCGGAAACGGCAGCGGTTTTTTTGGCGATGGCGATCACGCCCGGAATCCGGGAAAGATTATCATCCATAATCACGATATCCGCGGCTTCAATCGCGGCGTCCGAGCCCATGGAGCCCATGGCGATTCCCACGTCTGCCCGGGTGAGAACCGGTGCATCATTGATTCCGTCACCGATAAAGGCCAGTCTGCCCCGCCCTGCCGTGTCGCCGTTTTTCTGCAGCCCGGTCAGAAGAGCTTCTACTTCGCTCACTTTATCCTGGGGAAGAAGTTCCGCACGGACAGAATCCACACCGAGTTCTCTTCCGACTGCATCCGCAGCCTCCCGGCGGTCTCCGGTCAGCATGACAATGCTGCGCACACCGGCCTTTTTCAGACCGCGGATGGCTTCTGTCGCGGATTTCTTGATCCGGTCGCGAATCAGAACCGCGCCGAGATAGCGATCGTCTTTCGCGACAAATACGATGGTTGCCGCAGGATCTTCGATGTTTTCCGGGAGAATCCCCTGATCCTCCATGAATTTCCGGCTTCCGACAAGGATCTCGCGATCCCCGTGTTTGGCGGTAATTCCCTTGCCGGATACATTTTCCGAATCGGACGGACGCTCGGAAAGAGGCCGTGTTTTGCCAAAACGTGATTCATACTCCGAAAGGATGGAATGCGCAATGGGATGAACGGACAGGCTCTCGGCGATCGCCGCGGTGCGGAGAAGATCTTCCGGTGTCACGCCATCCGCCGGGCGAAGATCCGTGACGGTAAAGCTTCCTTCGGTCAGTGTTCCGGTCTTGTCGGACACCACGGTGTCGAGATGCGCGAGAAGTTCGAGGTAATTCGAACCCTTTACGAGCACGCCGCTCTTGGATGCGGCTCCGATCCCGCCAAAAAAGGCCAGCGGGACGGAAATGACCAGAGCACACGGACAGGAAATAACGAGGAACGTGCAGGCACGGTAGATCCAGGTCATCCATCCTCCGAACATGAGCGGAGGAAGAAGGGCGAGCATGACGGCGAGCCCGACAACGATCGGTGTGTACACCCGGGCAAAACGGGTGATAAATGCTTCGGTCCGGGATTTTTTCTCGGAGGCATTTTCCACCAGCTCCAGAATCCGGGAAACGGTCGAATCCTCAAATTCTTTAACCGCCCTCACGCGGAGAAGTCCCTCTCCGTTCACGCATCCGGAGATGACATCGTCACCTTCCCGTACGGTCCGCGGAACGGGTTCTCCCGTCAGAGCGGAGGTGTTGATCAGACTTTCTCCGGAAAGGACAACACTGTCCACCGGGATTTTTTCACCCGGACGGATCACGAGAATATCGCCCGGACATACATCATCCGGATCGACTGTCTCGAAGCTGCCATCCTCCCGTTCCACATTGGCAAATTCGGGGACGATATCCATCAGATCGGAAATGGACTGTCGGGATTTGCCGACGGCGTATCCCTGAAACCATTCGCCCACCTGATAAAAGGCCATGACGGCGACTGCTTCGGAGTTTTCGCCGGTTGCAAACGCACCGATTGTCGCGATAAACATCAGAAAGCATTCGTCGAGAGGCTGTCGGTTCCGGATTCCGAGAAACGCTTTTCGGACAACCGGATAACCGCACAAAAGATAGGGAATCAGGTAAAGGACAAAACTGATCTTCCTGTCGCCGAACAGAGCCGGCAGCATTCCGGTTTTTTCTGCCGTCATCATGATCAGGAACAGAATAACGGCAGAACAGATTTTGATCAGTTCTTTTTTCTGTTTATCATTCATGGATGTATTCCTTTCATCCAACCGGGAACGACGGGCTGTTCACATTCGGATTCAGATATCGACACGGAAGTCCGGCTCGATTTTACGGCCTTCTTCGATCGCTTTATGAAGAATCTCGTCAAAACGGTCATCGTCCGCATCCAGCGTGAACTTCTGCATCATAAAGTTGACTTTTACGTCGTGAACACCATCCATCGCACTGATGGCTCTCTCTACTTTTGCGGCGCAGTTTGCACAGTCAATGTCACATTTGAATTTCTTTTTCATGTTTTTTCTCCTTTTGTCTGTATCGGAATTCTATCCTG
Organism: [Clostridium] aminophilum DSM 10710; assembly: GCF_000711825.1. GTDB lineage: Bacteria > Bacillota > Clostridia > Lachnospirales > Lachnospiraceae > Clostridium_R > Clostridium_R aminophilum. The sequence goes on from NZ_JONJ01000002.1 coordinate 240,111, forward strand.
TTCGTGAATCTCCGGTTTTCCGGAATGACTCCGGACATCCGGGAATCGATGATCGGTTATTCTTCGATATGTTCCTTGCCCATCGCAATGATGGTTTTGACGTGTTCGTCCGCGAGGGAATAAATGATGGTTTTTCCTCTTCGCTTTGACTGAATGAGCTTGGAACTCTTCAGCAGCTTCAGCTGATGACTGACCGCCGACTGATTCATCTGCAGATCTTCGCAGATTTCCGTGACGTTTCGTTCGCCCTGAAACAGATCGTAAAGAATTCTGATCCGCGTTGAATCGGCAAATACCTTGAACAGTTCCGCCAGATTGAACAGCTCATCTTCCGAGACATTGGCAATCAGGTGCTCGATCTTCTTCTCATCGTAAACGATGTTCTGCTCCATCGGTACCTCCTTTTATGTTTCATATTTTCATATGAATATATTATCATATGTTTGATCCGTGTTCAAGGGATCACTGAAATTTTTTTGCTGAAATTTCTTACTGCCGCGTAAACAGAAAAAGGAAGATCCGCGTCTGTACGGATCTTCCTTTTCACAACAGCGGGCCGTCAATGAGTCAAAGTCACCCTGCCGTCTGATATATATTCCGGATATTACTCTTCTTCCGGACCGCCCTCTTCTTCGAAAAGTGCAAGACTGTCAATGACATCTTCAAAGTCTTCCCGGAGTTCTTCCAGCGTATCGCCCTCATAACTGTAGAGAACGCCTTCGATCTCCACCTCACCCGAATAATACTTTTCCTTCAGGTGATAGATTACAGACCCGGTATAGCCGTTATATTTTAGTTCATGAATGTCGTCTCTGTTCATGGTGGTTCCTTTCCGTCAGAGATTTCTGCAGTCCGTCAGTCTCCGCTTGACACCGTTCAGAACAACGTATCCGAGCTCCGGCTCTTCATGTACGATATAGCGCGGACCGGTGGGTGCGTGACGGTGTCCGTGCTTTGTCTCACAGGTCAGATCCTGTGACTTCGGCACCGGGTGACCGTCGTCAGACACGTTTTTTTCGAAAAAATTTTTCAGCGTATCGGGGACAACGGTTTCGGAAGAAATATTTCCGGGCGTCGTATGGCTTTTTCCGGCGGAACGGTTCCGCTGATTTTTAACTTTGCTGGCCTGAAGTACTTTTCGTATGATGTAGATGATCAATGCGAAATAGGCCAGGCTGAACATTGCTCCCATATGCCCTCCTTAGGAATCGGTCTGCTCAGAACCTGCTCAGAACCGCTTGTGCAAAACTCAGGCCTTCGGAGCTGCGTCGGAGCTCCGGTCCGGATCCGATCCGGAGGCAACAGCGTGAATTCCAGCCGCAAGGCCGGCAATTCCCTGAATTTCCGACGGAATGATAATCTTGGTCGCTTTTCCGTCTGCCGCATGTGCAAATGCCTCCAGACTCTTCAGCTGAAGAACATTCTGATCAACATTGGCCTCTTTAATCATCCGGAGACCTTCCGCGGTCGCTTCCTGAACCTGGCGAATCGCTTCGGCACGGCCTTCCGCTTCTTTCACAGTCTTCTCCTTGAATGCTTCCGCTTCCAGAATCATCGCCTGTTTTTTGGCTTCGGCGTCGAGGACAGCGGATTCTTTTTTACCTTCTGCGGTCAGAATCATGGATTTCTTCTCACCTTCCGCGGTCAGGATGGCTGCACGCTTATCTCTCTCTGCCTTTGCTTCTTTTTCCATCGATTCCTTGATTGCCTGCGGCGGAACGATATTCTTCAGCTCACAGCGGGAAAGCTTGATTCCCCACGGATCGGTTGCCACATCGAGCGTGGCAAGCATCTGTGCGTTGACACGTTCACGGCTGGTAAGTGTCTCATCGAGGGTCATATCACCGATGATGTTTCGAAGTGTGGTTGCGGTCAGATTCTCCATCGCCATGATCGGATTCTCCACGCCGTAAGCGTAAAGCTTCGGATCAACGACACGGAAATAGAGAACCGAGTCAATCGTCATGGTGACGTTATCCTTTGTGATAACCGGCTGCGGAGCAAAATCGGCAACCTGCTCTTTCAGCAGGACTTTGCGGGTAATATGATCCACAATCGGAATTTTCACATGAAGACCGGCCCCCCAGGTGCCGTAATATACACCCAGACGCTCGATGACAAACGCGTAGGACTGCGGTACGATTCGAATGTTCGCTGCCAGAAACATGATGACGGCAACGATGATGATGAGCATGAAAACAAATCCCATACTGTTTCCTCCCGACTGAAAACCAGTCAATTTTAAAAAATATTGGTTACTGTCGGAATTATATCATATCTGAAGGGATGAGATTCTTACAATAAGTTTATCAGAGCCTGACATTATCGACAGGTCTCTTCTCCGGCTCGAAAAGTTTGCAGGCTCTCTTTACAAAGATTGCAAACTCTCTTCCGGCGTGAGGGGATGTGAAAACGAAATCCGCCTCCGGGACTCTGTTCGGGACTTTGCCGCGTCAGATGTGCTCAAATTCTTCGAGGTAGCGCAGAGAGCGCTCGTATTTTTCCCTCCGCGCTTCATCCTTCGCCGTGATTCTGCGCAGACGCGTTTCGTCCATATTGTGACGGAGATCGGAGATTTTTACCTTCCGTGCGATCTCATTCGGCGCAATCCGCCGGATGTAATCGTCGTAGGATACGCCCTCCGGGCGGGACAGGATTTCCAGTGCCACAAGAACCGGTTCGGAAAATCCTTCTTCCGCCAGTTCTTCGATCGTCATATCGGTATCTTCGATCACGTCATGCAAAAGCGCAGCACAGGCCGTCAGTTCATCCTGCATGGATTCAGCCACATGCCACGGATGAAAGCAGTACGGCACGCCGCTCTTGTCGGTCTGTCCCATGTGCTGCTGATACATGATTTTCATTGCTTTTCGGGTTGCATCGGTATATATCATACGCTTCCTCTCTCCCATCGGGCAGGAACGAAACACTCGTTTTACAGCGTTATATGTATTTTTCGGATGAAACCGCACTTTCAATAAATCCGGAACGAAAAAAAGTTTAAAAGCAGTCCCGCCGATTTTGCCGGAGGATCATTTTTCGATATAATCTCCGATGGCGGTGGTTCGCGGCTGATCCGGAAGGATATATCCGGAAAAGAATGAAGAACTTACTGTACGGATGCTGCGGCACTGCCGGCGACAAAGCCGGATGCCCAGGCCCAATGGAGATTGTATCCGCCGCAGATTCCGTCCACATCGACGATCTCTCCGGCAAAATACAGACCGGGGCGTTTGCGGGACTCCATAGTCTCCGGAGTGATCTCGCAGACATCGATGCCCCCGCAGCACACCTGCGCCTGTTCGAAGGAATTGGTTCCGGTAATCTCCGTCGGAAACACATGGATCATCCGGGAAAGTTTCGCGAGATCTTTGTCGGTCAAGGCGGATACCGCGCCGGCCCCATCAAACCGGATTCCGGCACGCTCCATCAGGAGATTTCCGAGTTTCCGGTTGAACCATCCGGTCAGAAATTCCGACGGACCCTTTTCGCCGAGCATCGCTCTTCTCTGAACAAGCATGTCTAAAAGCTCATTTTCGGACAGATCCGGCCAGAAGTTCAGCTCCGCACGGATCTTCTTTCCATCGGCGATAGCTCTCGAAGCATAGCGGCTGACCTGAAAGACCGGGATGCCGGAAATGCCGTAGTCGGTCAGCTGAACTTCTCCGGTGTCCTCGGCAAGAAGACTGCCGGAAGCCACGTCGCGAAGTGCAACACGAGCCCGGACCCGGACACCGCTGACCTTTCCGTAGAATTTTTCGGTACAGCGGAGCTGTACCAGCGCCGGCAGCGGTTCAATGATCCGGTGACCGTAGATTTCCGCGATCGCATATCCGGAACCGTCCGAGCCGGACTTCGGAGCCGCCTTGGAGCCGGCTGCCAGAATCACCGCATCCGCGGCGAAATTTCCGCAGTCGGTCCGGATTTGAAAACGATCCGCGGCCGCTTTCCCGGGATCCGCAGTCAGCTTTTTTTGATCCCGGATCTCTTCGATATGACAGTTTACCACTGTCCTGACGCCGAGATGGTCCGCACGATGGCGAAGGACATCCAGAATCGATGCGGCCTGACCGGATGCCGGATAAAGGTATCCGTCACGTTCGGAGATTACAATACCGAGCGATTCAAAAAAGTGTTCCACTTCACCGATCGGAAAGCGGGAAATGACGGCCCACGGAAAATCCGGATCGCCGCTGCGCCAGAATTCCGGTTTCTGCAGCCGGTTTGCAAAGTTACATTTTCCGTTTCCGGTGGACAGAATCTTTTTTCCGACCCGGTCATTGTGTTCGAGGATCGTAACCTTTGCCCCGCGTTCCGCTGCACGCACAGCAGCGGCAAGACCGGCTGCGCCGCCTCCGATTACGGTCACAAAGCGTTTTTTTGCCATATCATTTTCCTCACATCAGTCTGCATTTTTTAGCCAGGCTCACAAGCCGTGTTCCGCCGGGCATATGGCGCAGTTCCTCTTCGGTAATGCCGCGAAGAAGGAGCAGAACTGCTCCGTATACAAGAACGGCAAAGCCGACCGAAACCGCAATGGCTGCAATGTTGATCGGTATGACTGAATAAACTCCATGGTAGATCAGCCACGCGAAGATGCCCATGACGGCGCTTGCGGCGCCGGGAATCAGGAACGTTCTCCGGAACTCCTGCCGGTACGGGATCGCGGCCCGGATCGACCGCTGGTTCAGCCAGCACATCAGAACCGCGAAGAAGATTTTGGAATGTACCAGAGCGTAGATACCCATCCGGAGCGGGATCAGCATGATCACGAGAACGATAATATGCAGAATCAGTGCGATCAGCGCATTTTTCACCGGTTCGCGGAATCGGCCGAGCCCCTGCAGAATCGCGTTGCTCACCGTGGACATCGACAGGAAGAGGATCACCGTGCTTCCGTAGACCATCATGCGGATCGCTTCGGTGTTATCGCCGCTGTGAAACAGCAGGTTCATCGACGGACCCGCCAGAACCGTCAGTCCCACCGTGCACGGGATGGCAATCAGCATGGAGAAACGGATGACAAGTCCGGTCTTCTTCACCATTTCCCGGACATCTTTTCTCGCGCATGCACCGGAGATCGAAGGGATCAGGGACGAAGAAAGCGAGTTCGCCATGGCCAACGGTACATTGACCAGAAGCATATATTTGTTGTTAAAGATACCCCAGAGCGAGAGAAAACGGTCGCCCTGCCCGGTCATGGCCATACCGTGGGCCATGATTCCATTGTCGATGACACTGTTGATATTGTAGATGGTGGAACTGAGAATGACCGGAATGGTGATGGAAAGCAGCGCGCTCCCGACTTTTCCGAAACGGTCGGATGATCCGCTCTCGTCACGCCGGCACCTTCTCCGAATGGTCGGGCGATAAAGGATAAATAGTCCGAGAACAAAGAGAAATGCCGCAAATGCTCCCATGCCGGTTCCGATGGTGCCTCCCGCCGCGCCGAAGGCTTCGGCGTATCCGGCCCCTTTTTCCGCCCAGAAACTGCTGTTTCCCATGCGGAAGAGGTAAAATGCGGCGACAACGCTGATGATGGCATTGACGATCTGTTCGAGAATCTGGGACACGGCCGTCGGAAGCATCGTTCCGTGACCCTGAAAAAAACCGCGGAGTACGCCGAGATAGGCCATCAGCCAGATCGTCGGCGCCAGCGCGCGCAGCGCATAGACGGCAAGCGGGGTCGCGAAAACATGGTTTGCGAAGAAATCCGCACCGAACCATGTGACGAAAAATGCCGCGCTGCCGACGATGGTCGCATAGATCATCGCGACGATGAAGATCCGGTATACATTCCGGTATTCCTTTCGGGCCAGTTTTGCGGATACCATTCGGGATACGGCTACCGGAAGGCTGTAGGAGGACAGGATCAGCATAATGTTGTACACATTAAAGGCTGTTGAATAATACCCCATTCCTTCATCGCCGATGATATTGGTCATCGGAATGCGGTACAGAATGCCGATCAGCCGGACGATAATGCCGGCCGCGGCAAGGATGGAACCCTGAATCAGAAAATTCGATCCCTTTTTGCTTCTGCCATCCGTTCCGCTCATCTTGTATACCCCTTTGACTGCAGAATCTCCTCCTGTTTCTTTTCCATGACGATCCGTTCGTCATCTTCCATGTGATCATAGCCCATCAGGTGCAGCATGCTGTGCGCCACAAGGAAGGCCAGCTCTCTGGTCTCGGAGTGGCCGTAGCTTGTGGCCTGCTCGCGCACCTTGTCGATGGAAATGACAATATCTCCGAGAAGCAGTTCTCCGGTTTCCGGATTGAAGCAGTCTTCGGCATCTTCTTCCAGCCGGTCAAAATCCGCCGGCGTCTCATAATCGCACATCGGGAAACTGAGCACGTCCGTCGGGCGGTCAATGCTGCGGAATTCTTTGTTCAGTGCGTGAATATTCTCATTGTCGGTCAGCACGACGCTTACTTCCGCCTCGTACGGACATTTTTCATAATCAAGGGCGGCGAGAACGATCTCCTCGATGATCTTCTCATACGGGAGGTTCAGTTCGCCTTCATACTCATTTTCAATATTGACTGTCATTACAACCTCTTTCTGTCACACCGGACGCGGTGTTAGTCTTTCTCTTTTTTGGATGTCCTGACGTTACGGGTGGATGCATGGGCTTTGCGGCTTTCTTTTCCGCTCTGCGTCTTCTCTTCTCTATCGCTGCCATGCCCCGGGCGGGAGGTCTCATACCGGTCGTACGCCTCGACAATTTTCTGAACCAGCGGGTGTCGAACCACATCTTCACTGGTCAGATGACAGAAGCCGATGTCGCTGATGCCTTTCAGGACACGGATCGCCACATCCAGACCCGAAACCGCGTCGGCCGGAAGGTCTTTCTGCGTCCGGTCACCGGTGATGATGACTTTGGAACCAAAACCGATTCTGGTCAGGAACATTTTCATCTGCGCCGGCGTCGTGTTCTGTGCCTCATCCAGAATGATATAGGCATTATCGAGGGTACGGCCTCTCATATATGCCAGAGGCGCAACTTCGATCAGCCCTTTCTCGGCATTGTGGAGATAACTGTCAGCCCCCATGATCTGATAAAGCGCGTCATAGAGCGGACGAAGATACGGATCAATCTTGCTCTGCAGATCACCCGGAAGAAAACCGAGCTTTTCTCCCGCCTCGATCGCCGGACGGGTCAGAATAATGCGGTTCACTTCGCCGTTCTTAAACGCATGTATCGCCATGGCCATCGCAAGGTAGGTTTTTCCGGTGCCCGCGGGACCGATTCCAAACACGATCATTTTCTTTCGGATGTTGTCGATGTAGGTTTTCTGTCCCACCGTCTTCGGCTTGACCGGTCGGCCGTCGATGGTGTGGCAGATCACGTCGCGGTCGATCTCCAGAATTTTTCCGGCTTCCGAGCGGAATGAAAGCGCAAGCGCGTAATCGACGTTCTGATCGGTGATCGTATTGCCCCTTGCCGAGAGGGCAGTCAGGTTTTCAATGACACTTTTGGTCTGACGGATCGATTCCTCCGGTCCGATCACCTTGAGCGCACCGTCCCGGAGAATAATCGTGCTGTGCAGTGTCCGCTCGATCTTTTTTATGTATGAATCAAACTGTCCGCAGACATTCGGGAGATGTTCCTGCGGGATATCGATGGTTGTCTCAATGATGCTCATAGATCTGTTCCGACTCCTTTAAAACATATTGTCACATCACAGTCTATTCTAATACAATTTTGTGAAATTGTCTGTATGTTTTGCCGGAGCGTTTGTTTCCTGAAATTTGCGAAATGTTTTGTACAACGAAAATAATCCCCGGTTGAACCAACCGGGGATTTTTCTTTGAATGCAACATCTGTGATAGACACAGCAAATGTACGTTCAAATGAAATTATTTGAACTTACGCTTTCTTGCAGCTTCAGATTTCTTCTTACGACGAACGCTCGGCTTCTCGTAATGCTCTCTCTTGCGAATCTCCTGCTGAATACCAGCCTTTGCGCAGTTTCTCTTGAATCTGCGTAATGCGCTGTCAAGACTCTCGTTCTCTTTTACGATAACATTAGACATAGCTTCTACCCAACCTCCCTTCAGTTGTTCCGTATTTGTGCATGTCAATACAACTGATGGGTATTCCTTTTGCACTTCTGCAATTATACCACAAACAGAGATTTCGTCAACATGTAATTCGGAAATATTTTGGAACTTATTCTGGTAAATCATTCTGCGGAAATTCTTCCCTGAAAAACTCCCGCAGGATTCGTCATCGGCCCGTTTTTCGCGATTACCTGATCTGGCTTTCCAGAACTTCCGCCGCCTTCTTCAGAGCTTCCGGAATTCCGGCCGGATTCTTTCCGCCGGCCTGCGCCATGTTCGGACGGCCGCCGCCGCCACCGCCGACCAGAGCCGCAATGCCCTTGATCAGGTTGCCGGCATGTGCGCCCTGAGCAATCGCTCCGTCTGTCGCGGTTGCCATGAGGTTTACTTTGTCACCGCTCTTGCTTGCGATCACGACAACACCCTCACCGATCTTCTGTCTCAGCTGGTCGCCGAGGTTGCGGAGCTCGTTCATCTCCACGTTCTCAACGGCGGTTGCGATGAACTTTACTCCCTTGATCTCAGAGATCTCGTCTTCCGCGGAACCGAGAGAGGCATTGGCGATCTCGCTCTTCAGCTTCTGATTCTCGGAGTTCAGCTCACGGATCTCGTTCTGAAGAGACTCGATCTTTTCCGTCACATCGGCCGGAGCGGTCTTCAGAAGCTGTGCCGCGCGGTGAAGCTCATTCTCGAGACCTGCGTAGTACTCAAACAGGCCCTTGGATGTCTGCGCTTCGATACGTCTGACACCGGCTGCGACACCGGACTCGGAGAGAATGTGGAACGCCTGGATATCACCGGTATTCTTTACATGGGTACCTCCGCAAAATTCTCTGGAGAACTCGCCCATCTCCACAACACGGACTTCTGCGCCGTACTTTTCGCCGAACTGCGCAACCGCGCCGGTCTTTCTCGCCTCTTCGATCGGGAGAACCTCGGTGACAACCGGGATTTCCTCCGCAATCTTCTGATTGACGATATCTTCTACCTTCTTCAGTTCCTCGGCGGTTACCGCCTGGAAGTGAGTAAAGTCGAAACGGCATCTCTTCGCTTCCACGAGAGAACCGGCCTGCTCAACGTGAGAGCCGAGAACTTCCATGAGCGCCGCGTGCAGAAGATGCGTTGCGGAATGATTTCTTGCTGTCAGGCTTCTCGCCTCCCGGTCAACCGTTAAGGTTACTTTGTCTCCGGTCTGGAACATTCCCCTGACAACCTTGCCGTGGTGGGCCACTTTTCCGCCCTGAAGGTGAACGGTCTTTTCCACGATAAATTCTGCGCCGTCTTTGGTGATAACGCCGGTATCGCCTTCCTGTCCGCCCATGGTTGCATAGAACGGAGTGACATCGGTGATCATAACGCCGCGGTCACCGTCGGTCAGAACCTCCACGATCTCATCGTCCGGATCGTCTTCATTTCCGCGGTTGATGACGAGTGCGGTCGCGGAAGCATCTGCCTCAAGCCGGTCGTATCCGACAAACTCGGTGGTGAGGGATGCATCCAGCTGCTGATAAATGTCGGAGCGGCCCATGTAGTTGGAAGTTTTGCGTGCGCCTCGTGCGGTGTCTTTCTGAACTTTCATGGCCTTCTGGAAACCGTCCTCGTCGACGGTCCAGCCCTTGTCTTCCATGATCTCTTTGGTCAGATCGATCGGGAAGCCGTAGGTATCATAGAGACGGAATGCGTCTTCTCCGGACAGAACAGTCTTTCCCTCCGCTTCCATCTGTTTTTCAATCTCTTCGAGGATTTCCAGACCCTTGTTCAGTGTCTGGTTGAAACGCTCCTCTTCCTGCTCGATGACACGGGTGATCATCGCCTCTTTCTCTTTCAGTTCCGGATAACCGTCGCAGGAAAGATCGATCGCCTTCTGCGCCAGTTTGCTCATGAATTTCTCCGGCATGCCGAGCATGCGGCCGTGACGGGCAGCACGTCTGAGAAGTCTGCGGAATACATATCCTCTTCCCTCATTGGACGGAAGAATGCCGTCGCTGGCCATGAAGGTGCAGCTCTTAACGTGATCGGCGATGATTCGGAAGGAAATATCCTTCACGTCATCGGTTTCATAGGTTGTTCCGCACATTTCTCCGATGAGATCCATCATTGCGCGGTTGGTATCGACATCGAACAGGGAGTATACATCCTGACAGATGACTGCCAGACGCTCCAGACCCATTCCGGTATCAATGTTCTTGTGCTCGAGCTCGGTGTAATTGCCTTTTCCGTCGTTATTGAACTGGGAGAAAACAACGTTCCATACTTCCATGAACCGGTCGCCTTCGCCGCCCATGACATCTTCCGGACCGGTGCCGTACTTCTCTCCGCGGTCATAATAGATCTCGGAACACGGTCCGCACGGACCTGCGCCGTGCTCCCAGAAGTTGTCTTCTTTTCCGAAACGGTAGATACGCTCCTCCGGAACACCGATCTCATTTTTCCAGATATTGTAAGCCTCGTCATCCTCGAGATATACGGACGGATAAAGACGCTCCGGGTCAAGTTCTACGACTTTGGTCAGGAACTCCCATGCCCACGCGATTGCCTGCGGTTTAAAGTAATCGCCGAAGGAGAAGTTTCCGAGCATCTCAAAGAAGGTTCCGTGGCGGCCGTCATGGCCGATATTCTCGATATCGCCGGTACGGATACATTTCTGGCAGGTGGTGACCCTGTTTCTGGGCGGGATCTCCTGGCCGGTAAAGTACGGTTTCAGCGGTGCCATTCCTGAGTTGATGATCAGAAGGCTGTTGTCATTGTGCGGGACCAGAGAAAAGCTCTTCATCTTCAGATGATCCTTGGACTCGAAGAAATCCAGGAACATTCTGCGGAGCTCGTTTACGCCATGGTATTCCACTTAAGTTTCCTCCTCTTAGTTACAAAAAAGTATAATCTGCAGCGTCATCTGTATCATGCCGACAAGCTGCAGATGACTGGATTTTTTTCGACAAATGGGCGCAATAGGCCCATTTGACCATACATTTGAGAATTTTAGCATATACGCGGGGTTTGCGCAAGCAGAACCACGCGCGCTTCGGCGGTTTGGGCGGCTGCACGGCTCTTTTGCCTGCCGCTGCCTTTTCCGTGCGGATGAGCCACCGTTAAGTCGATTTTGTCAGCGTTTTCTTTCCGTGCGGCTGCCTTTGGCGCTCGTATGAGCCGCCGGTGGAAGTTCAGATTCCGACCGCTTCTTTGGCGAGACGGTCCGCCTCTTCATTGCCTGCCACGCCGGAATGTCCTTTGACTTTGATGAACCGGATGGAAATGCTCGCGAGACTCCGGCGGATAAACTCATAATAGGCTTTTGTGCCCTCTTTGTTTCGTTTCCACTCGCCTCTCGCCCATTTCTCAATTCCCATATAGTCATAATAGACCGCAACTTCCGGAAGACCGAGTTCAATGGCTTTTTCCACCGCCGCGCGGGAACCGAGAATCTCTCCGGCGACATTTCGCATGGAGGCCAGTTCCGGGTCATTGCCGGACCCCTGCAGGACGTATTTTTTACCGTGATCGACCAGAAAGCCGCCGTAACCGTATACTCCCGTGGAAATGTTGAAGGAGCCGTCGACAAAGGCGTACACTTCCGGTGTATCCGCCGGTTTTGCGTCGCAGCCTTCCGCAAACGGGAGACTTTCCGGTGAGGGGGCTTTTTTTGTCATACCGGCGCCTGAAGTATCCGCATCGGTTGCGCCACAGCCGTCTGCGGTTCCGGACGTCGTTTTCGATGCGCCGTCTGCGGACAGAACCGGAGACATCCCGGCATTCAGAAAGGCTTTTGCCTCGTCCAGACTCTCAAAACTCTTAAAATCCGCAGCCGGATACTGAAAGACCATCTTTTTGCATTCATCCCAGGTGGAAAAGATTCCCGTCTTTCTTCCGCGGCGGACCGCATAATACTTTTTCTTCGCCATTTTATTCTCCGTTTCGATTTTTTTCACGGATTTATTCTATCGGATTTTTCTTATGCTGTACAGACAGACCTTTCTCTCTTCTCCATATCCGCTCCATACGGAAGGAAGACATCCGGACTTTTCCTGCGGGCGGCACAAAGTGACAGCTTCCGCGCAGCGAAAGTCAGCAGGGCCTCGCCGGGGCACGGGCTTTGGTAAGTTAACGGAGCAAACCAAAAAAAACGGCAGGTGCCTGCCGAAAATGTTCGAGAAGACACCTGCCGGTTATGTACCGCAGAGTATTTTTTCCGGATGACCGGCCGATCGATTCGTCCGTCAGCACCCGTCCATGAAAATCATCGAAAATTTACCGGTCCCATTTGTCACACAGGCGGTTGATCTCCTGGGCGAATTTCTGAAGATCACGGTTTGCGCCGTCCTTGTTGTGCATAACCGTCTCACGCAGCCGGTCTGCCGCGGCAAGAAGTGCAGCGAAAATGCTGTTCGCTTTCTGACGCTCCGGGGTGATTTTCTTCTGTTCGACCGGAATGCCCTTGGTCAGCGTGATAAACTCGCCTTTAGCAAGATCGTACGTCGTTCCGCTGAACGGCGCGTAGGCCTCAAAACCGAACTTTTCGGTCACAAGAGCGGCAAAACGGTCCGTCACATCGTCATCGCCGTGAACGACGAAGACCTGTGTCGGCTGATTCCGGAAGTGACCGATCCACTCGAGGAGACCGTTCTGATCGGCGTGGCCGGACAGACCTTCGATCTTCTCGATTCTTGCCTCCACATCGATCGATTCTCCGAACAGGCGAACTTCACTTCTTCCGTCCAGAAGGCTCCGGCCGAGTGTTCCGACCGCCTGGTAGCCGGCAAAGAGAATGGTACACTCCGGTCTCCAGAGGTTGTGCTTCAGATGGTGACGGATTCGTCCGGCATCGCACATTCCGGATGCGGAAATGATGACTTTCGGCTCCGGATTATTGTTGATCGCTACGGATTCCTCCGTCGCAACCGCGAGATGAAGTCCCGGGAAGGAACACGGATTTTTGCCCTTTTTCACCAGCGCCAGCGCTTCCTCATCATAGCAGTCGGCTTCATTTTCTTTAAAGACGCCGGTAGCCTCAACAGCCATCGGGCTGTCGAGATAAACGGGGAAATTCTCGTGTCCGGTCACGAGATTCTGTTCTTTGATGATTCGGATATAATTCAGAACTTCCTGTGTTCTGCCGACCGCGAAGGCCGGGATGACCACATTTCCGCCCCGGTCCAGTGTCTCCTGAATGATCTTCGCGAAATCCGTGACGTGATCGCCGTTCTCGTTTTCATGGAAACGGTCGCCGTAGGTGGATTCCATGACCACATAATCCGCCTCTTCGATATACTGCGGGTTGCGGATCAGCGGTTTATTCTTGTTGCCGATGTCGCCGGAGAAAACGATTTTCTTCTCCGTATCGCCCTCTTTCAGCCAGATCTCGATGGACGCGGATCCGAGGAGATGCCCGACATCGATGAACCGGATGTCGATACCGTCACAGATATTGACTCTCTCCCGGTAATCCACCGGGACGAACAGGTCCAGAACACCGAGCGCATCTTCCATCCGGTAGATCGGTTCCACCGCTTTCTGTCCGGCGCGCTTGGCCTTGCGGTTTTTCCACTCGGCTTCCTGTTCCTGGATATGCGCACAGTCCTTCAGCATGATCTCACAGAGATCGCAGGTTGCCCTTGTCGCAAAAATCTGTCCCTTGAATCCGCGGGAATACAGATACGGCAGCATTCCGACATGGTCAATATGAGCGTGTGTGACAAATACATAATCAATCTGATTGTACGGAATCGGGATCGGGACATTTTCATAAATGTTGATTCCCTGCTCCATGCCGCAGTCAACAAGAAAATTCTTTCCTCCGCTCTGAACCATGTGCAGACTTCCGGTAACCTCATGATCAGCGCCGATAAAGGTAAGTTTCATAAGCATGTTCTCCTGTCGTGATATATTTCCGTTTCGCCAATGATGACTGGACCGATCCTGGATATTCTATATACAATTATAATTTTTTGCAATATTTTCAGAAAAAACCGCCCGGATTCCGATATGCGTGAATCCGGGCGGTTCTGTGCGAATCTCTCTCTCAGAGATACCGTACCTATGAAAAACGTCGCTAAAGAAAATGTGCGAAAAAATGAGAAAGACGGTTTACTCGGAAAGATACGCCTTCTTGATTCTCTCGTCATTCATCAGCTCATGGGCGTCGCCCCGAAGGGTGATGTTTCCGGTCTCGAGAACATAGGCTTTGTTGGCGATCGAGAGCGCTTTTTTTGCGTTCTGCTCAACCAGAAGAACCGTTACGCCGTCTTTATGAATGCTGTCGATGATGGAGAAAATTTCATTGACATAAATCGGAGAAAGTCCCATGGAGGGCTCATCCAGTAAAATCAGCTTCGGATGGCTCATGAGCGCGCGGCCCATCGCGAGCATCTGCTGCTCACCGCCCGACAGTGTGCCGGCCAGCTGGTTTTTTCTCTCTTTCAGTCTCGGAAAACGCTGATAGATCTGCTCCAGCGTTGCGTCGATCTCTGACTTGTCGCTTCGGGTGTAGGCCCCCATCTTCAGGTTCTGAAGAACGCTCAGCTGGGCAAACACACGGCGTCCCTCCGGAACATGAGCCATTCCCATGCTTACCAACTTGTGCCCCGGCAGATGGGTCACATCTTTGCCGTCAAACACGATACTTCCTGTTTTCGGCTTTAACAGCCCGGATACCGTGTGGAGCGTCGTCGTTTTTCCGGCGCCGTTTGCGCCGATCAGTGCGATGACATCCCCCTGATCCACTTCGAAGGAGATTCCCTTCAGCGCCTGAATGACACCATAGTAGACATTCAGATCTTTTACTTCAAGCAATGACATGTCCTCTCCCCCTTACTCTCCAAGATACGCCACGATGACGTCGTGGTTGTTCAGTACTTCCGCTGTCGGTCCTTCCGCAAGCATATGACCGAAATTCAGAACCGTGAGTTTTTCGCAGATTCCGGATACCAGTTTCATATCGTGCTCGATGAGAAGAATGGTCATGTCGAAATGATCGCGCACAAAGCGGATCGTCTCCATCAGTTCCGCGGTCTCGTTCGGGTTCATGCCGGCTGCCGGCTCGTCCAGAAGAAGAAGCTTCGGTCCGGTCGCAAGAGCTCTCGCAATCTCGAGCTTGCGCTGTTTGCCGTACGGAAGATTGGACGCCTTATAATCAAATTCCCCGTCCAGTCCGAATACCTTCAGGATGTCCATTGCCTTTTCATCCATCGCTTTTTCCTGTCTGCGGTAGGACGGAAGTCTGAGAACCCCGCTGAGCGTGGAGTACGGGTAATGGTTGTGAAGTCCGGCTTTGACATTGTCCAGAACAGAGAGTTCGGAAAAAAGGCGGATATTCTGAAACGTTCTCGCGATACCCGCGCGGTTGATTTCAACGGTATTCTTTCCGGTGATATCCTGTCCGTCGAGAAACACTCTTCCGGTTGTCGGCTTGTATACTCCGGTGAGCAGGTTGAAGATGGTCGTCTTGCCTGCGCCGTTCGGGCCGATCAGGCCGTAGAGCTGACCTTTCTCGATCGTCATGCTGAAATCGTCGACAGCCTTCAGACCGCCGAACGAAATCCCGAGGTTTTTTACTTCAAGCATTGCCATGGCTCAGGCTGCCTCCTTTTTCGCTTTTTTTGAGAATTTTGCGGACAGACGCTCACGATAGGAAATCATGGCCGGAGCGCTTGTCACGATCATCATGATGATCAGAACCACCGCATAGATCAGCATGCGGTAATCATTGAGTCCGCGAAGTACTTCCGGAAGAAGTGTCAGCACGGTAGCCGAAATGACGGATCCGCGGATATTGGCGATTCCGCCGAGAACCACATAGACCAGAATCATGATGGA
Organism: [Clostridium] aminophilum DSM 10710; assembly: GCF_000711825.1. Classification (GTDB taxonomy): domain Bacteria; phylum Bacillota; class Clostridia; order Lachnospirales; family Lachnospiraceae; genus Clostridium_R; species Clostridium_R aminophilum. Next base: position 255,988 of record NZ_JONJ01000002.1, read on the forward strand.
CATATTGTAGCCGAAGCTCTTCGGCGTCGCGGCAAGGGAAGCGAGATTGTGCGCGTAGAGCACGCCGGCCGCTCCTGCCAGGGATGCTGACACGGTAAATGCGAGAAGTTTGTACTTCGTGATGTTGATTCCGACGGACTCTGCCGCGATCCGGTTGTCACGAATTGCCATAACGGCACGGCCCGTTCGGGAATTGATCAGATTCAGGACGATCACGAGCGTCAGAAGAACCAGAATGATGCCGATGACGAAGGTTGCCGCCTTCGGGGTTCCCGTGATACCCTGTGCGCCGTTGATGATGATCTTTCCGCCTTTTTCCAGATGCAGTGACGCACTGTTCTTCAGAGAGAAATGAAATCCCCTGCTGTCCACGCCGACATACATCGCGTTGATGATATTTTTGATGATCTCACCGAACGCAAGGGTCACGATGGCAAGATAGTCGCCCTTCAGTCGAAGAACCGGAATGCCGATCAGAAAACCGCAGAGCGCTGCGGAGAGCGCTCCGATCACAAGCGCGATGACGAATCTTGTCAGGACATCCGGCACCGCTGCGGCTGCCGCATTGGTAAAAAATGCGCCCGCAAAGGCACCGATGCACATAAAGCCACAGTGTCCGAGACTCAGCTCACCGAGAATGCCGACGGTCAGGTTCAGAGAGACGGCCATGATCACATAGATGCAGACCGGAACCAGAATGCCTTTCATGTGGCTGGTCAGTCCGCCGCCGGAACCGATCATCTGGATGACCGCAAACGCTGCGATCACAATCGCATAGGTAATCAGATCTCTGCGGAATATTTTGTTCTTGTATGCTTTCATTCTGTCCAAAGCTGTCACCACCTTATACTTTCTCACTGATCTTGCGTCCGAGAAGACCGGTCGGTCTCACCAGAAGCACAATGATCAGTACCGAGAATACGATCGCATCGGAAAGCTGTGACGAAATGTATGCTTTCGTCAGGTTTTCAATCACACCGAGGAGAATTCCGCCGATCATCGCGCCCGGAATGGAACCGATTCCTCCGAATACGGCTGCGGTGAACGCCTTGATGCCGGGCATCGAACCGGTGTACGGTGTCAGTGCCGGATATGCCGAGCAGAGAAGAACGCCGGCAATCGCCGCGAGAGCGGAACCGATGGCAAATGTCATCGAAATCGTCTTGTTGACATCGATTCCCATGAGTGTCGCCGCACCCTGATCTTCCGACACGGCAAGCATCGCCTGACCGAGTCTCGTCTTGTTGATAAAGGCGGTCAGACCGAGCATGATCAGAATCGACACCAGAATGGTGACAATCGTCACGCTTGAAATGGAGAGCTGTCCGTCCGCCAGAACCAGCGGCGGAAGCGTGATAATATTGGTGAACTGTCTTGCATTGGATCCGAAGACAAGCAGTGCAAAGTTCTGCAGGAAATAACTGACGCCGATCGCCGTGATCAGAACTGCAAGCGGAGAAGCGCCGCGAAGCGGTTTGTATGCGATGCGTTCCGTCACGACACCGAGAACCGTGCAGACCGCCATCGCGGCAAGAACACCCGCGACCGGAGATAATCCCATGGTGCTGACGATCGTAAACGTCGTGAATGCGCCGACCATGATGATATCGCCGTGCGCAAAGTTCAGCATCTTCGCGATGCCGTAGACCATCGTATAGCCAAGAGCAATGATTGCGTATACGCTGCCAAGGCTGATTCCGTTGATCAGATAGGAAAGAAAACTCATATCTGACACTCCTCTCTTACAGTATAAACAGCATATCGGGGGTTGTCTTGATCAACAGCCCCCGATCATCAGCGGTAATTTGCTGCTTCCCGGTTTACCGGCAAGTTACAAACACTTCTTAGTTCTCAAGCATCTTGTATGCGCCGTTTGTAATCTGAACCGCCTTCGGTGCCTTGTTCGGCTCGCCGTCTGCTGTCCATGTCATATCTTTTCCGGTCAGTCCGTCCAGTTTGATCTCGGTCATTGCCTTCTTGAGGGCATCGCAGATATCGGATGCACTCTGATCCGGTGTAACATTTGCCTTCTCCAGAGCAGCCTTTACAGCCATGAGGCCATCGTATTCGTCTGCGCCGAACTGAAGCGGGTCCTCCTTGTATGCATCGCGGTATGCCTTGACATAATCCTGAGAACTCTCCTCGTCGATGGAGAACGGAGTCAGGAGCATGAGCCCCTCCGCAAGAGACTTATCGAAGTTCTCTACGCTGAGAATACCGTCCATACCGTCGCAGCCGAAGAACTGCGGCTTAAAGTTCTTGTCAGCGGCCTGTTTCAGGATTACGGAAGCCTCCTGATAGTAGATCGGAAGGAATACCAGCTCTGCACCGGCCTCTTTCGCCTTGTCGAGCTGAACTGAGAAATCGGTGTTCGTATCTGCGGTGAACGCCTCGTCGGATACGATTTCAAGCCCCTGATTGGATGCCTCTTCCACAAAGGAATCGTGAATTCCGGTGGAGTACTCGCTGGAAGAATCGTAGATGATACCGATCTTGGTTGCAATCTTGTTGGTTCCGATGTACTCGGCGGACTTAGTTCCCTGTGCCGGATCCGCGAAGCATACACGGAATGCATTGTCGCCGCTGATGCACTGAACCGCAGAACCGGATGGAGTAAACAGGAACATATTGTCTGCCTGTGCCTCCGCTTCAACCGCGATACACGGCTTGGAAGTAACGGTTCCGAGAAGCATCTGCATGCCCCAGTCCTTCAGCGTGTTATACGCGTTGACTGCGGACTGCGGATCATTTTCATCATCCTCAAAACGAACCTCAACCGGATAACCGTTGATTCCGCCCTTTTCATTGATCTCTTTCGCTGCAAGTTCAAGTGAATTCTTGACAGAAGAACCGTAAGCAGCGGCCGGTCCGGTGATCGGACCGATGGAACCGATCTTCCAGGAAGCGCCGTCTGCTGCCGGCTTTGCTTCCGCCTTGGACTCTTCTGCTTTGGACTCTGCCGCCTTCGTCTCTGCCGCGCCTGCTGTTGTTGCGGTAGAGGCGGAGGAACCGCCGCATGCTGCCATGGAAGCGGTCATGGTTGCTGCAAGTAATGTAGCTGCTAATCTTTTCATGATGCATAACCTCCCTTTAGTTTTAACTGCAAGTTAACTTTAACTCATGCAGTTATTCTCTCTTGTTATGTTGAAGTTTATACACATTATAGTTGATAGGATTTGAATGTCAATAAAAAAAACATGTTTTTTCGTTTTTTTATTCGAATAAAACCCATTATAGGCCCTTTTTGTGTCTTAATTATAACCTGTTTTTATGTAAAATAGTCATATTGCTTATAAAAAAACGCAAAAAAATAACCGAACCTGATAATATGCATAACAGCATTCTTCGGATGAACCGGTTTCACCATCCCGCTCAGTTTTAACTTACTATAGAAAGAGCCGCCCGAAAGAATTTCTTTCGGACGGCCAACTGAATACGGGATGTCCCCGTATCGGATTTACATATGAAATTCTGTTTTGCGGAATGCAGGTTCCGGTCAGCGCGGAATGGCTACCGCAAAATGGTCACTGCGGATCGGTTTTTTGATCTTTTACAGCCTTTGAGCCGATTTTGTTCTCATTTCCCGCAATAAGCCGACCGATGTTCGCCCGATGCTGCCAGACTGCGAGAATCATCAGAAAGGCGGCGATTCCAATAATTTCCGGATACGACGCCCTCTCCGCCTGATAAGTTCCCTGAATGCAGAAATACGCATTCATAGCACAGAAGGTCATCGAGACAAGGATGGAACCGAGGGAGACATATCTTGTAAAGAACACAATGCTGACAAACAGGATGAAACAGACCAGCGTCATGCGAAGGTCCATCACCGACATGATACCGGCCATGCTCGCGATTCCCTTTCCGCCCTTAAAACCGAGATAAAACGGAAAATCATGCCCGAGGGTAACGCCGAGAGCCGCGTACATGGCGAATAGAGAGGCATTTCCGGTCTCGCGGAACATCCAGCTGCACAGCAGCATGGCAAAGACTGCCTTGAAGACGTCGCCGAGAAGCACGGTAAATGCGGCCTTCTTTCCAAGCACACGGAGCACATTGGTTGAGCCCGCATTGCCGCTTCCGTAATTGCGGATATCCAGCCGCTCCATCACTTTACCGTAAATATATCCCGTCTGAAACAGACCGAACACATAACCTATAAGCAGACTTACGATTCTTCCGGTCAGAATACTCATACATCCTTTTCCTTCTTTTCTCTCGTAATGAATTTCAGTGAAGTTCCGGCAAAACCGAAAGCCTCACGGATCTTGTTCTCAATGTATCTGGTGTAGGAGAAATGCATCAGCTCTTTGTCATTGACGAACAGGATAAATGTCGGCGGTTTGACACCGACCTGTGTCATATAATAGATCTTGAGTCTCCGGCCCTTGTCTGACGGCGGCTGTTGCATTGCGACCGCGTCCGCGAGAATCTCATTCAGCACACCGGTCTGAACGCGCAGCGACTGGCTCTGGCGGACGAGATCGATCTCATCGAAGAGTTTGTCCACTCGAAGTCCGGTCTTGGCGGAGATGAATACGTATTCCGCATAGGCCATGAAGGACAGTGTCTGCTTGATCTTGTTGCGGAATTCGTAAATGGTCTTGTCATTTTTCTCGATGGCATCCCACTTGTTGACCACGACAATGATTCCCTTACCCTGATCATGGGCAATACCGGCGATCTTCGCGTCCTGCTCCGTCACTCCTTCGGTCGCATCGATCATGACGATGACGACATCTGCTCTCTCCACCGCGGCCACGCTGCGGAAAACGGAATATTTCTCGATCTCTTCCTTAATCTTCCCTTTTCTTCGAAGACCTGCGGTATCGATAAAGACATACTCGGTTCCGTTGTGCTTTACCGGAGTGTCGATGGCGTCGCGCGTAGTGCCGGCGATATCCGACACAATGACACGGTCCTTTCCGGTCAGACGGTTGATCAGAGACGACTTGCCGACATTCGGCTTACCGATGATGGCAACACGGGGTCTTTCATCCTCCTCGTCATCCCCGAGATCCGCCGGGAACTTTTCCACAACCACATCCAGCATATCGCCGAGACCGAGACGGCTCGCCGCAGAGATCGCATACGGATCGCCGATGCCGAGGTTGTAGAATTCATAGACGTCGGTTTCAAACTTTTTGAAGCTGTCGACTTTGTTGACGGTGAGAACCACCGGCTTTCTGGATTTTCTCAGCATATCGGCGACTTTCATGTCGGCGTCGGTGAGTCCCTGACGGACATCGCACAGGAAAATGATGACGTCCGCGGTATCAATGGCGATCTGCGCCTGCTCGCGCATCTGCGCGAGGATGACATCCTTGCTGTCCGGCTCGATGCCGCCGGTGTCGATCAGCGTAAACTTCTTTCCAAGCCATTCCACGTCCGCGTAAATGCGGTCGCGCGTTACGCCCGGCGTATCCTGTACAATGGAAATTCTGGATCCCGCCAGTACATTAAATAAGGTGGATTTTCCGACATTCGGACGGCCCACGACCGCTACCACCGGTTTTCTGCTCATATAAAACACTCTCTTTCTATATTCTTATAAATATTCATGTGATATTTCCGCATGACTCTTATGAAATTACCTCATGATTTCTGCAAAGCCTTCGCAACGCGGTCTGCGGTCTTCTCCCGCAGCCTACAGCTCCTCATATTCGATGAATTCGCCCTCATCCGGCTCATACTCGCCGTGCATCGGCGCCGGTCCGTCATAAGGTGCCGACATGGCGCGGATCAGTTCGTCTCCGCCTTCCGGGATGATATCCACGCGGACACCAAGTTCCCGCTCCACATCGCTTTTGGTGACATCGTCGAGGAAGACCTCCTCGCCGCTGCGGAACATCGCGGTCGTCAGAAGAAGTCTGGAGCCGATCTCTTTTCCCTTCAGCTGCGCGATCAGATCCTTTCCGGTCAGAAGTCCTGCCACTGTGATCATATGGCCGAAGAAATCATTCTCAATCAGGTAGACATGAATCTTCTTTTCCGGACAGATCTTCATGAACTTTTCTGAGATCTCCCTGATAAACGGATATGCAAGCTTGGCGGTCGCAATCGAGATCACTTCCTCTTTGGCTTCGCGGTCCGGATCCCGGGAAAGTTCTTCCAGCGCCTCATCGGTTTCTTCCTTTAAAAGACGCAGCATCCCGACGCCGTTCTCATACTGAATATAACCGTCATACCGGTCCGCCTCGGGAAGCGGACGACCGGCAATCAGATAAAACTCATCGCTGGCATGGATGAAATGCACCCCGTACTGCGGATAGATGAGTTTCTGCCAACGCTCGATCTGATCGATGGCTGCTGCTGCCGTCTCTTTGGTAAAAGAGGTCAGATGGCAAAGGCCATCGCGGTATTTCGAGAGCCCGACCGGAACAACCGATACGCTTCGCATATGCGGAAGGTATTTCGTCAGATCGCCGATGGTGCGGTCCAGCTCTTTGCCGTCATTCACCCCGGGACACAGCACAATCTGCCCGTTCATCGGAGTCCCCGCTTCGTAGAGCGTATCGATCTTTTTCAGCGCCTCACCGGCAAAGCGGTTGTGCAGCATTTTCACACGCAGCTCCGGATTGGTGGTGTGCACCGAAATGTTGATCGGGGCAAGCTTGAACTTAATGATCCTCTGCAGATCATGCTCTTTCATATTTGTTAGAGTGACATAATTTCCCTGAAGGAAGGACAGTCTGGAATCGTCGTCCTTGAAATACAGGGTGTCACGCATACCCGGCGGCATCTGATCGATAAAGCAGAAGATACAATTGTTGCTGCATGAGCGGTAATCGCTCATCAGACCGTTCTCAAAATTCAGTCCGAGATCCTGATAATCATTCTCAATATCCAGATCCCACTCTTCGCCGTTCTTTTTCAGAACGACCGCCGTGACCGTTTCATTGTTCAATTTATATTGATAGTCAAAAATGTCCTCGATCGGGTCGTCATTGATGGAGAGCAGAATATCTCCCGCTTCAATGCCAAGCTGGTCCGCTATGGAGCCCGGATCGACAGACGCTATCAAATGTCCATTCTTATCCATATTAAAGGATTGTATCAATTTCGTTCCTCTTTGTAAAGTTGAGTATTGACGCGGTGTTGCGGAAAATGATATTATTCGACGGGGACAAAGCGTTAATATCTCTATTTTTTATGCTTTGTTTTTATAAAAATACATAGTGTTCTATAATATTGGAGGCCGTCATGTCAGATAATCACGTATTTACAAACACTCTTCCGGTTGGACCGCTGAAGATTGCTGCCCTGGAGAGCTGTAGAGATCTTGCCGATAAGGTCAATCAGCATATTGTTGAGATGCGCCGCAGTGATGCTGCGGTAGACCAGAAAAAACAGGATCTGAAATATAAGGGTTATGAGGCAGATTCCTACCTCCTTAATATTGAATGTCCGCGTTTCGGAAGCGGCGAGGCAAAAGGTCAGGTCAATGAGTCGGTCCGCGGCGATGATATCTTTATCATGGTTGACGTGACAAACTACAGTCTCACCTACCGCATCAACGGTTTTACCAACCACATGAGCCCGGATGATCATTTCCAGGATCTGAAGAGAATCATCGGAGCTTCCGTTTCCACCGCTCACCGTGTGAATGTTGTCATGCCGTTCCTCTATGAAGGAAGACAGCACAAGAGAAGCGGCCGCGAGTCTCTGGACTGCGCAATGATGCTTCAGGAGCTGGTTGCCATGGGCGTGGACAATATCATCACCTTTGATGCGCATGATCCGCGGGTACAGAACGCGATTCCGCTGACCGGTCTGGATAATTTCATGCCGACCTATCAGTTTATCGAGGCAATCTTTGACCGTGAAAAGAAACTGAAGATCGACAAGGATCACATGATGGTCATCTCCCCGGATGAGGGCGCAATGTCCAGAGCAGTATATCTGGCGAACAACCTCGGCGTTGATGTCGGTATGTTCTACAAGCGCCGCGACTACTCCACCATCGTAAACGGAAAGAACCCGATTGTCGCTCATGAGTTCCTCGGTTCTTCCGTAGAAGGAAAGACGGTGATCATCATTGACGATATGATCTCCTCCGGCGAGTCCATGCTGGATACCGCACGCGAGCTCAAGGAGCGCAAGGCAGAGAGAGTTATTGTGGCAACCACCTTCGGACTGTTCACGGACGGTCTGGACAAGTTCGATGAGTTCCACAAGAAGGGATACTTTGATTTCCTGATCACCACCAACCTGAACTACCGCACTCCGGATCTGCTTCAGCGTGACTGGTATGTGGAGGCGGATATGTCCAAGTTCATCGCTTCCATCATTAACTCTCTGAACCACAACGTATCTCTGGAGAGCGCTCTCGTTTCCACCGACCGCATCCAGACACTGATCCGCAAGTACATGGAAGACTATGACGGCTATCAGTACTATAAGAGCCTGGTTTAATTCCCGCTCATCTGATTTTTGAAATAAATTATATATTGAATTGCACAAGAGCCCCTGCCACGCCGGCAGGGGCTCTTGTGTGTTTCCGATCAGAGATTGATCTCCCGGAATTTATCTTCGAGATAACCGTCCAGCATTCTCTTTAAGTCGGCGTTCTCCTCTTTTTCCAGCTTCGGGTCCCGCTCCAGAAGGTCTCTGGCTTCGGCGGCGGCCGTCTTCAGAACTTCCGCATCGGTGTAAATGTCTCCGAGCCTGAATTCCAGTTCGCCGGACTGCCGGACACCGAACAGATCTCCCGGCCCCCGGAGTTTCAGGTCCTCCTCTGCGATATAAAAACCGTCATCCGATTTCTTCAGAATCTCCAGGCGCTTTCCGGCATGGTCGTCACCGGAGCCGTTGACCATGATGCAGTAAGACTGCGCGTCTCCTCTCCCGACGCGGCCGCGGAGCTGATGGAGCTGCGCAAGGCCAAACCGTTCCGCATCCTCGATCATCATGACGGTTGCATTCGGAACATTGATGCCAACCTCAATGACCGTGGTGGAGACGAGCACATGAATCTCTCCCGCCGCAAAGGCCTCCATGATGCGGTTTTTCTCATCCGTCTTCATCTGTCCGTGAAGAAAGGCGACTCGAATGCCGGTCCCCTGATACTCCGCCGTCAGTTTCTCCGAATAATCCAAAACATTTTCCAGATCCTGCATTTCCCCCGGCTCTACCATGGGACAGATCACATAGGCCTGATGCCCTTTCTGAACCTCTTTTGCGATGAACCGCCATGCATTGGGCCGATAATCCGTTCCGACCACCGCATTCCGGATCGGAAGGCGCTTTGCCGGCAGTTCGTTGATGACAGAGATATCCAGATCTCCGTAAAGGATGATGGCAAGTGTCCTCGGAATCGGCGTGGCACTCATAACCATCACATGCGGCTCTGTGCCCTTTTCCTCCAGGACGGCTCTCTGATTGACGCCGAAGCGGTGCTGTTCGTCGGTGATCACCAGCGCCAGACGGTCATATTTCACATTTTCCGAGATCAGCGCGTGTGTGCCGATGATGAGATCCGCCTCGTGGTTCCTGATTTTTTCCAGTGTTTCCCGCTTTTCCTTTGCCTTCATGGAACCGGTGAGAAGAACCGGCGTAAAATGAATGTCGTAGGTCCGCAGGAGTTCGGTGACGGACTCGAAATGCTGTTTTGCCAGAACCTCCGTCGGCGCCATAAGGGCGCCCTGATACCCGTTTGACGCACATTCGAGGAGCGCAAGGACCGCGATAATCGTTTTGCCCGATCCCACATCTCCCTGTACCAGCCGCTTCATCACACGGCCTCCGGTCAGGTCACGGAAGATCTCATTTAAGACCTTTTTCTGGGCTCCGGTCAGCTCATACGGAAGAAGATCCAGGACTCTCTGTGCCGTTCCGGTGATCCGGAAGCGGTTCCGGCTCATCACATCCTCTTTTTTCTCTTTCAGAAAACGCGCGGACAGTGTGAAGAGGAAAAACTCATCGAACACCAGCCGCTTTCGGGCATACATCAGTTCATCCCGGTTTTCCGGAAAATGTATCCGTTCGATGGCAAAATTGTACTCCGCAAGACCGTATCGGGACCGAAGCGATTCCGGAAGATATTCCCGTGAGAGGTCGCGGGTCTCAAAGATCTGTTGTACCGTTTTTGCGATGGTCTTGTTTCCGAGGCCTTTCGTCTGCGGATAGATCGGCTGAAGCGTCCCCTCCTTCGACCGGTACTGTTCTTCGGTAAAGATTTCGGGCTGTTCGAGGGTAAGACGACCTCTTTTTTTCGCGATGTGTCCGCGGAACACGAAGGTATTTCCCGCCGGGAGCTGTTTTTTCAGCCAGGGCATATTGAACCAGACCACGGATAGGGAAATGCCGTCCTCCTGCACATTGATTGAGGTGACCGGAAGCTTTCCGTATCGCAGAAGATCCGGGTCCTTCTTCAGGGTGATCCTTACGGCGGCCTGCGTATCGGGGATCAGCTCACGTAACGTCACCGGAGCCTTGTATTCGTCATATGCTCTGGGATAGAAATGAATCATATCCTCCGTCGTTCTGACACCGAGGCGTGCAAAAAGCTCACCGGTCTTTGCGCCGATTCCCTTTAATTCCGTGATCTTATGTCCTCTCATGAGTTCTCTCCCGTTTCTGATAAGACGATTGCATTTCTCGCCGCCAGCATGAAACAGCGTGGTGAAACCGCAAAAGATAAGTCAGATTCGCTCGAATCGGGCAAATCATTTTCCAGCTTTCGCAATTCTGCAAAAAGCCTGCAGCAGGATATCCCGCCGCAGGCTGTATCGTCGTATTTTCGCTCTTTTCCCCGCGTAACGTCTTTCTTATTCCACCGAAAGAACGTAATAATATACCGGCTGACCGCCGTTATGAAGTTCGAATTCGCATCCGTCGAATTCCTTCTTCGCCAGTTCGCACAGGCTCTCCGCTTTTTCTTTCTCCGCTTCTTCGCCGTAATAAATGGTAACCAGCTCGGAGTCCTCATCGATGAGCTCGCGAAGCGCCATGAGAGCGGTATCTTCGATCTCGCGTCCGACCGCAACCAGACCGTTGTCGCCGATGGCCATGATATCGCCATGATTGATCGGCTTTCCGTCGATTGTCGTGTCACGAACCGCGTAGGTGATCTCACAGGTCTTTACGCCGGCAATCTCATCGGTCATGATCCCGAGATTCTCCTCCGGACTCATCTCCGGCACGAAATTGATGATTGCCTCGACGCCCTGCGGAACGGTCTTGGTCGGAACCACAACGATCCGGCAGGATTCGCAGATATCGCGGGCCTGATTGGCCGCAAGAATGATATTGGAGTTGTTCGGGAAGACGTATACCACATCGGCATTCGCATTCTCACACGCTCTCAGAATATCGTCGGTGCTCGGATTCATGGTCTGTCCGCCGCTGATGACGTCGGTTGCGCCGATGCCGCGGAAGATCTCTGCCATGCCGTCGCCAGCGCATACGGCAATCATTGCATACGGAAGTCTCTCCTTCGGAGCGGCTGCCTTCTTCGCCTCTTTCGCTGCTTTCTGCTCTTTTGCCAGTTTTTCCGAATCCTTGATCAGCTTTTCCTGATGCTCGACACGCATGTTATCGATCTTCATATTGGTCAGGAAGCCGTAGCCGAGAGCTTTCTGAATCGCGTTACCCGGCTCGTTCGTGTGAACGTGAACCTTGACAATGTCATCCAGAGAGACAAATACGATGGAATCACCGATGGATTCCAGATAACTGCGGAATTCGTCCTGCTCCTGCTCGCTCATCTCTTCTTTGGTGTTGATGATGAACTCAGTGCAGTATCCGAACTTGATATCCGTGTTTTCAACGGCACTGTAATCCGCTCCGGCGTGGTCGGTAACCGGCTTCACGCCTTCCGGCATCAGCTCGCCGAGATCCTCACCCCTGAGGCCGGCCAGAACGCCCTTTAACACGGTCATGAGTCCCATGCCGCCGGAGTCCACCACGCCGGCTTCCTTCAGCACCGGAAGAAGATCCGGCGTCTTCTGAAGCGTCTCATCGCCGTGGGCAATCACCTTCTCGGCAAACTCAATTACGTCGTCCGTATCGAAAACCAGCTCCGCCGCCTTGTCGGCCATGCCTCTGGCAACCGTGAGAATGGTTCCCTCTTTCGGTTTGATAACCGCCTTATACGCTGTCTCCGTTGCTCGGCCGAACGCATTGGCAAGCGTTGTGACGTTGATGGTATCGACCGTCTGGATCTCCTTGGAAAAACCACGGAACAGCTGGGAAAGAATGACACCCGAGTTTCCTCTCGCTCCGCGAAGGGAACCGGAAGACATTGCCTTTGCCAGTTTCTCCATCGTCGGATCTTCGATTGCGGCAACTTCTCTCGCCGCCGAAAGGATCGTCATCGTCATATTCGTTCCCGTGTCACCGTCCGGTACCGGGAATACATTTAGCTCGTTGATGAACTCTTTATTCATTTCCAGATTTTTTGCGCCGGAAAGAAACGCTTTTTTCAGCGTCTGCGCATCGACTGAATTCATAACCACAAGTCTGGTCCTCCTTAATCTATCACTCTCACGCCTTCGACGTAGATGTTAATCTTGTCGACAGTCATGCCGGTGAATTCCTCGACCTTGTACTTGACACTTTCGATCAGGTTATCCGCAACAGTAGCGATGCTGACGCCGTATGCTACGATTACATGGAAATTGATGCTAATGGAATTATCATTAATGCTGACATTAATGCCGTGTGTCAGGCTATCTCTTCGAAGCAGTTTTACAAGACCGTCTTTCATATTAACAGCGGCCATACCAACGATACCGAAACACTCGACCGCTGTCGTGCCTGCGTACATGGCAATTACTTCCGGGTCGATGGTGATCGAGCCTAATTTGTTGTCTATGCGTCCTTTCATTATGACAGCCTCCGTTCTTTCATAATATGATTCACCATAATTCGTGATGATGTGAGTATAACCTATTTTGAGTAAAAAGAAAACAATTTTTTAGATTGCACTTGCAATAGCGAAAAGATTCTGCTATTATATCATCGTTATGGACTTTGGAAATGAAGTCCTACGATCTTCAGTAAGGGAGGTGCGATAAGATGGCAAAATGTGCAATCTGTGAAAAGGCTGCTCACTTCGGTAACAATGTGAGCCATTCACATAGAAGATCCAACAGAATGTGGAAGGCAAACGTTAAGTCCGTTAAGGTTATTACCGATAATGGTCCGCGCAAGATGTACGTATGTACTTCCTGCCTGAGATCCGGGGCTGTAGAGCGTGCTTAATCAAGCTCACATACATTCGTGTGATTTAAAAGAACCGCCTTCGGGCGGTTCTTTTTCTGTCCTGAGACTGTTTTAACAGAAAACATTGAAAATGAATACGGATCGCGGGAAAACGCCCCGCGGATCAATGCGACATCTGCCACTCTTCGGCGATCGCATCCCGCGGGTCGTATTGTTACAGAATATCACAGAGAAAACACAGAGAAATGATCTGTTTCAAAAAGAAACGCGCAGAAGAACGATTCGCTCTTCTGCGCGCTTTCTTTTCTCACAGCGTCGGATTTTATTCCGCACTGGTCTCGTCTTTCATCTCTTCGGCAATATTCTCGGCCTGGTGAACCGCTTCATCGGTCACCTGATTCTTCTTTGTGAAACGGTTGATCAGATCCGGTACCATGTCGACAACCTTGGTAACTGCATCCTGATGCTTGATGCTGACAAGCTTGGTCGCTCCGTTCTGAATGACCAGTACCGCGGACGGTGACATTTTCGCATTCAGTCCGCCTGCTCCGTCATTCTTGGAATCCTTGTTGAACGCGCCGGCTGCCATCCCGCAGCTGACATCAATCAGCGGAACGATCACCGTCTCCTCGTCAATATGGACCGCTTCTCCGACCACAGTCTTCGATGTGACAAACCGGTCCATGCCGTCAAAAAGTGCCTTTACCGTATCATTAAAATGGTTCTCTGCCATCGTTAGCCTCCTGTATAAATATGTATCAGTATACCATAAAACATCAATGATGCATGAGCCGTTTCAGCCATTTCCGGAAATTCCGATCAAAGAACATGCGCAGAACGATCCATAGAACCGTTCCGATTCGCACACGTCCGGTTACCGTAAGCTCGCCGTCAAGGCAGTTCCGGTCAAAATAAGGGGTGACGGACACGCATCCCCGGTAAAACGGATACAGAAATGCGCATGCTTCGAGGACGCGAGCTGTCGTCTCCGGATCCTCAAATCCGAACGAGACATATCCATCCGCCTTTCGAGGAAGAATATGACCGGCCAGCCGCCTGATCTGACGCAAAAGCAGCCGGACCGTCTTCCGGTTCTTCTCATCTCCGATCACCTTCCGTATATACCGGTATTTCTTCTCCATCCGGCGCCATTTTTTCCGTATATTCCGGACGGCGGAAGAAATCTTCCGGATCAGCCCGGAAAGAATCCGTTCCAGCCATTTTGTAAACGAGAGTTTCTTTCGGCATCGCTTCTTTTTTTCCGGGAGCTTTTCTCCCTTTTCGGTTTTCTCCGGAAGTGACTCGTGGACGAGATCGTCCGGAGAGGCATTTCCCTCCGGCAGCGGTTCCGTTTCCTCATCCCTTTTTTCTCCTGAGGATGAGGAGTCGCCGAGAGAAAACGCTTCTTCAATGCTTTCCTCTTCGTTTCCGGTAACGGTGCCATCTTCATTTCCCGCAGCGGTGCCTTCTTTATCTCCGTCAGTGTCATCCGGCTCCGCGTGATCGGAAGCGGCAAAGACATGGCCGGCGATCTTAAGAGTGTAAAAAACATCTTCCCGGTAACCGATCGTAAGATGAATCAGATGCAGAAGCCACGTGATGTCGGCGACCCCTTCGGGCTTTTCGTGATAACTGCCGCGGGCGCGGTAACGGACCGGAACCAGCAGAACCGTGAACAGAATCGCAAGGACCGTTCCGAACAGGATCAGAAGAAGAATCCCGATGATTTTCAGAACAGTCAGCAGCACGCCCGTCACAGAAAGGCCTCCAGATTAAAATTGCCGTGATCCCGGTACATTGCTGCAACAATCGATCCGGCCAGTTCGCAGGCCTCATCGTAGCCTTTTGCTGCTCCGATGATCAGCGCATCGCGGTAAATCCCGTGTTTTTCCGACAGTGCAGCAGCCGGGAGAATATCCATAATATTCCCAGGATTGGAACTGGGCACAAGAACATACAGCCCATCCACCCATTTCTGATGCCGGATGCGCTGCAGTACCGTAAATCTGTGTTTTGCGGCCTTCGGGCCGAGAAACAGCTTGTCATACATTCTCATGTCGTCTGGTATTCCTTATTCTTTATGCCATACCGCTTCATTCCCGATTCCGATGTCCTCTTCGGCCCGCGGCCGGAGACTACCGAATTTTTTGAGAATGAGGATCATTCCGTGTTTATTGTATCAAAATATCCGGGCTCCG
Organism: [Clostridium] aminophilum DSM 10710; assembly: GCF_000711825.1. Taxonomy (GTDB): domain Bacteria; phylum Bacillota; class Clostridia; order Lachnospirales; family Lachnospiraceae; genus Clostridium_R; species Clostridium_R aminophilum. Next base: position 271,353 of record NZ_JONJ01000002.1, read on the forward strand.
TCCATATCCGCTGTCTGCGGACAGGAACCGGAAACCCGGATAAGGTCAGATATCTCCTTTCAGGAGAATCTGATAATTTTTCGCAATGTAATCCACCAGTGAGATGATCGTAAGAATCAGGGCGATCCAGGTGCAGGCTGCGGTAGCCGGAGCGAGAACAGGGATGTCGAGAATCATCAGAATCACTGCGATCATCTGAAACGTTGTCTTGAATTTCCCCCAGTAGCTTGCGGCAATCACAACGCCGTTGTCCGAAGCGACCAGCCGAAAACCGCTGATGATAAACTCTCTGGAGATGATCACCACGACCATCCACGCCGGAATGGCGTCGAGATCAATCAGGCAGATCAGTGCGGAGCAGACCAGAAGCTTGTCCGCCAGCGGATCCATGAATTTTCCGAAATCCGTGACCATATTGTGTTTTCGCGCCATCCGCCCGTCGATGAAATCCGTCAGGCTGGCCACAACAAAGATCAAGAGTGATATCATGCGGAATGTATGATTTTGACCATGTTCGAGAAGCAGAAAAAACACGAACAGCGGAACCAGAAGTACGCGCAGTGTTGTCAGTTTATTCGGCATATTCATCGTAATACTCCTCCTCAAATTTGCGGATCAGTCCTCTTCTTCGTCGTCCCAATCGGCAATCTCCTCGCCGATCAGATCATAACCGTCGCTGTCGGTGACGGTACACCGGATAAAATCACCGCTCATCAGATCCCGCTCCGAGTGAACAAAGATCTGACTGTCAATGTTCGGCGCATCCATGTAGGTACGGCAGGTGTAAACGCCGAAGCCGTATTCTTCCTCCGGCATACGGCCCTCGACCATCACGCGCATCTCGCTTCCGATCTTTTCTTTTTCTTTCCGGAAGGCGATCTCCTGCTGAAGTGCCATAATCTCGTCTCTTCTGCGTTCCTTTACCTCTTCCGGAATCTGATCTTCCATCTGCGCTGCCGGAGTATCCTCCTCCTGCGAGTAGGTAAACACGCCGAGACGGTCGAACTCAACCTCGCGGACAAAATCCATCAGGATCTGATGATCTTCCTCGGTCTCTCCCGGGAAACCGGAGATCAGCGTGGTCCGGAGCGCAACATCCGGAATCAGCTCACGGATCCTGCGGATTCGTGAAATGATCTCGTCATGAGTGGTTCTTCTGCCCATGCGTTTCAGAATGCGGTCGCTCGCGTGCTGGATCGGAAGATCGATATAATGACAGACTTTCGGCTCTTTGGCGATCGCTTCAATGATCTCGTCGGTGATCTCTTCCGGATAACAGTACTGCAGACGGATCCATTCGAGACCGTCGATGTGTCCCAGTTCCCGAAGAAGGGTCGGAAGCATTTTCTTCTGCGACAGATCGGTGCCGTAGAGCGTCGTCTCCTGCGCTACCAGAATCAGCTCCTTCACGCCGTTTTCCGCGATCTTTTTTGCCTGTGAGATCAGCTTCACCATCGGTTCGCTGCGGTACGGACCGCGAAGATACGGGATGATGCAGTAGGTGCATCTCTTATTACAGCCTTCGGCGATCTTGAGGTAGGAATAAGCGGAACCGGTAGTGAACACACGGTGGTCATCCTCCGGCATTCTTGAGAGGTCCTCATATACTTCAATGTGCTTTTCCCCGTCCTGAAGACGCTTCAGAACCTTGCTGATCTCGCCGTATGTCGTGGTTCCGAGCACGGCATCCACTTCCGGAATCTCCTTCAGCACTTCTTTTTTGTATCGCTCTGCCATGCAGCCGGTCACCACCAGTGCCTGACATTTTGCGTCCTCTTTCAGATGGGCCATTTCGAGTATGGTGTTTATACTTTCCTCTTTGGCCGCGTCAATGAAAGCACAGGTATTGACAATGACAACATCCGCCTCCTGATCGTCATCCGTGAGCTGATACCCGTCTTTGGTCAGAAGACCGAGCATCATCTCGGAATCCACGAGATTTTTATCACAGCCAAGTGAAACGCATAAAATTTTCATGTAAACAGAACCTTTCAGTCAAATAAAACACCACCACCGTCCAGATGAGCGGTGATGGCATTGTCAGAATTGAGTTTCCGGAGAATATCAATCGATATCCGCGTTATCATCCTCAGAAAGAATCTGAACCTTTCCCTGATAAATCTCATCAATGGCGATGGAAAGCGGCTTTCTGCCCTTCGGGTCCACTAACGGCTCATCGCCGTCGATCAGCTGTCTTGCTCTCTTCGCAGCAGCGATTACGATGGAATAGCGGCTCTCAACAACCGGCTCCTCCTGACCGGAATACTTGTTTGCTGCATCTACCAGTTCATTGAAAGACGGACGTAACATCATAATGTAAATTCTCCCTTCAGAATTGTTTCATCTGTTCCTTAATATTGTTTACCAGCTCCAGATGGTTTCCCATCCTTGCATGCGCTGCCATGATCACTCCGTGAAGCTCCTCGGCACAGCGATCAATGGAGTCGTTGACCAGAAGATAGTCATACTGTTCCATTCCTCTGGATTCTTCATCCGCGCGCGCAAGGCGCTTCCGGATTGTCTCCATATCTTCCGTTCCGCGGCCGATCAGACGCCGTTTTAATTCTTCGGCATCCGGCGGTGTGACAAAGATCAGGATGGTATCCGGATACTTCTCCTTCACCTGAAGCGCTCCCTGCATCTCGATTTCAAGAAGCACATCCTTTCCCTGATCCAGCTGATCAAAGACATACTGTTTCGGAGTTCCGTACGAGTGATCCACATACCGCGCATATTCCAGAAAACCGTCTTCTTCGATATGCCGGTCGAATTCTTCCTGTGTGTGGAAGAAATAGGATACTCCGTCTTCTTCTCCCTCACGCGGCTTTCTGGTTGTCCACGACACGGAAAGTGCATAATTGTCGTATTTTTCAAGGAGCGCCTTCATCAGCGTTCCTTTTCCCGAACCGGAAAAGCCCGAAATCACCGCTAATACACCGCGATTATCCATTGTAACACTTCTTTCTGTGATATATTTGCGAAAAAAGATCGTCCGTCGCCAGGTACTGCCTGACAGACAGGCACCCTCTTTATTCCAGATTCTGGATCTGTTCGCGGACTTTTTCAATTCCCGTCTTCAGCAGGATCGCCCGGTCACTGACCGAAATGTCATTCGCCTTTGAGAGAATCGTGTTCGCCTCACGGTTCATCTCCTGCGCAATAAAGTCAAGTTTTCTGCCGACGCTGCCGCCCTTCTCGAGTTCTGCTCTCGTCGAGCCGATATGACTCTTTAAGCGGACGGTCTCCTCATCGGTACAGATCTTATCGGCATAGGCGGTCACCTCTGTCGCAATCAGACTCTCATCCACATGCGTTCCGCCGATGAGTTCCTTCACTTTATCGAGAAGTTTTGTGCGATACTCTTCGACAATTGCCGGAGATCTCTCAATAATCTCATCCACCAGAACCGACATCTCTTCAAGCTTTGCAAGCATATCCGCGCGAAGGTTTTCACCCTCACGGACTCTCGCTTCCACGAATTTCTCCGCGGCGCTTCGGACAACCGGTTCGAGGATCTTCCAGAGATGCTCTTCATCGTCGCCCTCTTCCTCCATCAGAAATACTTCCGGGAGAGAGGCCATCCGGCTTGTCGTGATATCATTGGCAATTCCGAATTCCTCTGTCATCTGGCCGAAATATTTTACATATTCCGCTGCCATGCCGCGGTTGTATTTCAGAGAAACGCGGTTCTCCGCATAGTCCTCATAGTTGATATAGACATCGACTTTTCCGCGCTCCATATACTCTTTGAGCACGGCACGGATTTGCGCTTCCAGAGAATTGAACCGTCTCGGCATCTTGATGGAAAGGTCGAGGTATCTGTGATTGACTGCCTTCATTTCAACAGCCATACGGTATTCCGGAGTGATCACTTCACTTCTTCCAAAACCCGTCATACTCTTTACCATAATGAATCACCTCTGATTTTCATCCATAGTTCTTGATATTATACTTCGAATCCGGAATCCCGTCAACCACCTCCGGGCCTTCGCTTGCCGCCTCTCTGCGATTATGTTAAAATGTAGATCTGTGCAGCGTGAAAAACCGGCACGGAGAACCCTGTGCTTCCGGATCCGCTGTCTTCATTTATCTCATGGAATATATAAAGAAAGTTGTGAATCAATATGGCATTTGACGGCATTACCGTAGCCGCTCTGGTACGGGAATTCAACGATCGCCTGACCGGCGGTCATATCTCAAAAATCGCGCAGACGGAAAAAGATGAGCTGCAGCTCACCGTCAAGGCGCCGGACCGGAAAAACATCCGTCTGACGCTCTCGGCCAATGCATCTCTTCCGCTCGCGGCCATCACCGAAGACGGCAAACCGTCTCCGCTGACCGCGCCGAATTTCTGTATGCTTCTTCGCAAGCACCTTGGCGGCGGACTGATCAAAAGCATCACCCAGCCGGGACTTGAGCGATGCATCCGCTTTGACGTGGAACACCGCGATGAGATGGGCGATCTTGGAACCAAAACTCTTGTCATCGAGTTGATGGGAAAATACAGCAATATTATTTTTATATCGGATGACAATGTCATCATCGACGCCATCAAGCACGTTCCGGTCTCGCTGTCATCGGTCCGGGAAGTTCTGCCGGGAAGACCGTATTTCCTTCCGAATACCGTCGGAAAAACCGATCCTCTCGAAGCGTCGGAGGAGAGTATTTTCAATGTCCTTTCGGCCTCCAACATGCCGGCTGCCAAAACCCTCAGCGGCACCTACACCGGCATCAGTCAGTCCATTGCCTCTGAGATAGTCCATCTCTCCGGCGTGGATGCGGACCTTCCGGTGTCCGGACTGTCCGAGGCCGCCCGAGTGCATCTGGCCCACAGCTTCCACCGGCTGATGGAGGATGTGACTGCCGGGGCATTTTCGCCCTGCGTCCTCTATCAGGGGGAGGAACCGGTGGAATACTCCGCGTTTCCGATCACCCGTTTTCCGGAAGATTCCCACATGATGGCCATGACTTCCATGAGCCGTGTCATCGTGACATACTATCGCGACCGCGATGTGACCAGCCGGATCCGCCAGAAATCCGCAGATCTTCGGAAGATCGTATCCAATCTTCTCGAAAAAGACTATAAAAAACTCGATCTGCAGGAAAAACAGCTTGCGGATACGGACAAGAAAGACAAATATCGCATCTACGGCGAACTGCTGAATACGTACGGATATGAGCTGAAGGGCGGCGAAAAGTCGCTTACCTGTACCAATTACTATTCCGGTGAGGAGGTCACCATCCCGCTTGATCCGCAGAAAACCGCTCAGGAGAACGCCCGGAAATTCTTTGACCGCTACGGGAAACTCAAGCGCACACAGGAGGCACTGTCCGTTCAGACCGCGGAGACCAGACAGGAAATTGAACATCTGGAATCCATCTCCACCTCCCTCGAAATTGCGCTGAAGGAAGAAGATCTGACGCAGATCCGGCAGGAGCTGACGGAATACGGTTTCATCCGTCACCACGGCCCGCGCACAAAGAAAGAAAAAGTGACCAGCCGCCCGTTCCATTACATTTCGAGTGACGGCTTCGATATGTATGTCGGGAAAAACAACTATCAGAATGAAGAACTCACGTTTAAGACCGCTTCCGGCAATGACTGGTGGTTCCACAGCAAAAAAGTTCCGGGGTCTCACGTCATCGTAAAAACCGGAGGCCGTGAGATGACCGACCGTGCCTTCGAGGAAGCCGGTGCGCTGGCCGCCTATTACAGCAAGGGGCGGAATGCGGACAAGGTCGAAATCGACTACGTTCAGCGCAGAGAACTCCGCAAGGTTGCCGGTGCCGCTCCCGGTTTTGTCATTTACCACACCAACTATTCCCTCATGGCTGTTCCGAAACTTTTGATCCGGGAGGCCGAGGAAAAATAATCTTTTCTGTATTCCAAAAAACGGCCCGTACCGTTTGAAGACGCAAGACTTCGAACGGTACGGGCCGTTTCGCATATGAGAATCTCCCGTGGAGAATTCATTGCGGATAGAATTACTGTTTATTCTGAGTAGCTTTTTCGATGCTGTTGTAGTTCGGAACAAGGACTTCCTTGCCGCCCATGTAAGGTCTGAGCACTTCCGGAATCCGGATGGAACCGTCCGCCTGAAGATTGTTCTCAAGGAATGCGATGAGCATTCTCGGCGGAGCAACAACCGTATTGTTCAGTGTGTGCGGAAGATACTTTTTGCCGTCTTCACCGTTGATACGGATCTGCAGTCTTCTTGCCTGAGCGTCGCCAAGGTTCGAGCAGCTTCCTACCTCGAAGTATTTCTTCTGGCGCGGAGACCACGCTTCTACGTCAAGGGATTTTACCTTGAGGTCCGCAAGGTCACCCGAACAGCAACAGAGTGTTCTGACCGGAACGTCCATGGAGCGGAACAGGTCAACGGTGTTCTGCCAGAGCTTATCATACCACATATTGGATTCTTCCGGCTTGCAGACAACGATCATCTCCTGTTTTTCGAACTGGTGAATGCGGTATACACCTCTCTCCTCGATACCGTGCGCCCCCTTCTCCTTGCGGAAGCACGGAGAATAGGATGTCAGAGTGATCGGAAGCTGCTGCTCCGGAACAATCTGATCGATGAAACGGCCGATCATGGAATGCTCGGAAGTGCCGATCAGATAGAGATCCTCTCCCTCGATCTTGTACATCATCGCATCCATCTCGTCAAAGCTCATTACGCCGTTGACAACATTGCCGTGAATCATGAACGGCGGGATGACATAGGTGAAACCGCGGTTGATCATGAAATCACGCGCGTAAGCCAGTACGGCGGAATGCAGTCTTGCGATATCGCCGATCAGATAGTAGAAACCGTTACCTGCAACTCTTCTTGCCGCGTCCAGATCGATACCGGCAAAGCTCTCCATGATATCGGTGTGATACGGGATGTCAAATTCCGGGACAACCGGCTCTCCGAACTTCTCAACTTCCACGTTCTCGGAATCATCCTTACCGATCGGAACGCTCGGATCGATGATGTTCGGGATTACCATCATGATCTTTTTGATCTTCTCCGCGTACTCTTTCTCCAGTCCGGAAAGTTCCTCAAGGCGTGCCGCATTGGCCGCTACCTGCTTCTTAACTTCCTCCGCTTCTTCCTTCTTTCCCTGAGCCATCAGCGCGCCAATCTGCTTTGAGATCTTGTTCTTCTGCGCTCTCAGCTCCTCCGCCTCGGCAATCGCCGCGCGGTTCTTCTTGTCAAGCTCGATGACTTCATCAACCATCGGAAGCTTTCTGTCCTGGAATTTGTTGCGGATGTTCTGTTTAACAGCCTCAGGATTCTCTCTGAGGAACTTTAAATCTAACATAATGACCTCCCACCATGTCCTTAATATAATAACTTTTTCGATTATACACCATCTGCCGGAATCATGAAAGCAAAAATTAGCGCTCAGGGAACGATTTGTCGCACGATTCGATGACGATCAGTTCCCCGCCGTCAAAGGTGATTTCCGCCGTATCTTCCACAATCTCATTGCTGATCAGAAGGGAACAGCCCATCTCGATATCCCGGTTCTCCAGCGGATATTTGAAACCGCGAAGCGTAATCCCCGTGACACTTGTCGTCAGAGGCAGAAAAGAGATATATTTTCCAAACTGACTGTCTTTCCGGAATACACGCCCGCTCCACGCCATACTGATGCGGTTCCGGGGATCGATCAGGGAAATGAAGGCTCCCTTTTTACGGTATTCGTAAAGAAGCTGGATATTGGCCAGTTCGTGGTCAATACGGCCACCAAACGCACCTAAAACCTCCATTCGGTGAAATCCCGCGCTCAATGCGTCCATCAGGGCAAGTTCCGTGTCGGTCTCGTCCTTTTCCGGCTGATGAATGTCCCGGCAGATCCGCTCATCTTTGCGGAATTCTTCAAAGATTTCCGGCTCGAGAGTATCAAAATCCCCGACGATCTGATCGGGAAGAATCCGGGACTGTGCAAGAAACCGGAGACCGGCGTCCGCAGCGATGATTCTGCCGTAACTTCTGCTGCGGATGAAGTCTGCGGCAAAAGCCGGTTCAAGGTCTCCGCCGGTCACGATCAGACAGCAATCGCTGTCCGGTTTCGTAATCCGGCAAAGTCCGTCTTCCGGCTTTCGTTCAAAGTGAAATCTTTTCATGCGTTATACTTGCGGAATATTTCCATAAAATCGGCTGCATTCTTTCCTGCATCGCCGCTGAAGACGGCGGATCCGACAACGATCGTATCTGCCCCGGCCTCAAGAATCTCCTCTACATTGGAGAGTTTTACGCCGCCGTCAATCTCAATCCGGCATTTCAGCCCCTGCTCATCGATCATCCGGCGAAGAGCACGGATCTTATCGAGAGTGTACGGAATAAACTTCTGTCCGCCGAATCCCGGGTTGACGCTCATCACCAGTACCATGTCCACATACGGAAGAATGCAGGAAATGGTTTCCACCGGTGTTGCCGGATTCAGTGCAACTGCCGGACTCATACCGGCCTCACGGATCTGATTGATCGTTCTGTCCAGATGTCTGCAGGCTTCCTGATGAACACAGACAATGTCAGCGCCCGCTTTTTTCAGGTCGTCGACAAATCTTCCCGGTTCTTCCACCATCATGTGAACGTCAAAAATCCGTCTGGTGCATCCGCGAATGGAAGCGATTACCGGCATACCGAAGGAAATGCTCGGCACAAAGCTTCCGTCCATCACATCCAGATGAATGTACTCAGCTCCAGCTCTGTCTACAGCTGCAATCTGCTCTCCGAGTTTTGTGAAATCTGCTCCGAGAACAGACGGTGATAAGATGATCATGATACTCTCCTTTGAATGATTCGTATGAAATATTGAGACACGGGCGCAGATCTGTCTGACGCCGGTGGACCCTCTTTTCTCAGTACCTTCTCTTGTTTCTGAGTTCCTCATAGATGAGAAGATAATTCTCATAGCGAGACGCAGCAATGGTCCCCGCGGCAACGGCATCTTTTACGCCGCACTCCCGCTCACCGACATGAACGCAGCCGAGGAAGCGGCACCGGTCCTCGTACGCCGAAAATTCGGGATAAAAGGCCTGAAGATCTCTCGCCTCAATTCCGTCGACATAGATCGAACTGAACCCCGGTGTATCGCAGACAAAGGTTCCGTCCTTCACAAAAAACAGTTCCGAATGACGGGTCGTATTCTTTCCGCGGCTGATTTTACGGCTGAGTTCTCCGATCTCCATCTCTGCATCCGGCTGAAGATGGTTCGTGAGAGACGATTTTCCGACGCCGGAAGGACCGGCAAGAACGGTCGTCTTACCGGCAAGAAGCTCATCCAGCCGGTCAAGGCCCAGCTGTTTTCGGGTGCTGAAAAAGCATACGGTACAGCCTGCGTGCTCATAAATTCTGCGAAGGTTTTCCTCTCCGTCCGAATCGGTAAGATCCGCCTTGCTGAATGCAATGATCACCGGTACCTTCTGCATCCGCATCATAACCAGAAAACGGTCCAGAAGGTTCAGATTCGGTTCCGGATCGGTCACAGCGAACACCACCAGCGCCTGATCCACATTGGCGACAGCGGGACGGATCAGACTGTTCTTCCTCGGAAGGATCCGCTCCACGTTGCCGGTCTTATTCTTCTCGTCCAGTACCGTGATCTCCACGTCATCACCGACCAGCGGCTTTTCTTTCCGGTTGCGGAACACGCCTTTGGCACGGCATTCGTAAACCGAACCGATTCCGTCGTGGACATAATAGAATCCCGCAATCCCTTTCACGATCTTCCCCTGCATTATCTGGCCACCTCGACAAACGTGAGATTATAAGTCTTCAGCACACGGTCATTCGTCAGATCCAGAACCTGAAGTGTTCCCCTCCGGATGCCGTCCGCTCCTTCGATGCTGTAGTGGACCGGAAGCGCGGTATTCGCCATGATCGTCGTCGGATCCATCACAACTTTGGTGTGATTTTCTCCATCGACCACCTGTTTCATGACAATGGAGATCTTCAGTTCCGTGTTGCCGGAACTCGGTCCGAAATAATCCTGCAGCGAAAGGGTATCATTTACCGCAGCCACAAAATGCGTGTCTTTTCCCTCACTGACCACATAGTCGATGGTGGAACCCTTTGCGATCTCCGACTGCGGCTCTGCCGACTGGGAAAGAATCGTTCCGGCCGGAGCATCGTCTTTGGTTCTGGTCTCCATGCCGAGGGAAAGCCCGATGGTATCCAGTACCACCCTTGCATTTTCCACGGACATTCCGGTGATATTCGGAACCGGAACCATGACCTTTTCCGGCCCGAGACTGCTGATCAGCGTTATCGTATCGCCTTCTTCCGCCTCTGTCGGAGAGAAGCGAATGATTTTTCCCTTCTCAACCTCTGTGTTGTTCTCTTCTTCAATCTTGACTTCGAGTTTTTTGTCCGACAGAATCTGCTTCGCATTATCCAGCGTCATACCGACGAGATTCAGCGAATCAAGACGGATGGTTTCACCTGCGCTGCTCTCCTGTGCTCCGCTCTCGGCATCCGTGCTGCCGGATTCACTCTCGGAAGTGGATTCGTCCGTTCCGCTCTCGGCAGTGATCTCGGTACTCTTACCCGAATCGGAAAAACTGTCATTGAACAGTCCGGAAAGCTTCACACCGATCACAATGATAATGATCACAATAATGATCGCTGCCGCAACGCCGATTGCATTCAGCATCTTGTCGAGGGACGCGGTCTCCCTGCGTTTGTGACGGTTTCCCTCGTGGGCGTTGCCGCGGGATACGCCATTTTTCTGCTTTCCGTTTGCAGTGTTTGTTCTCCCGTTCTTTTCCGGAGCACCGGCGGCTTCTTTTTCCTCTGCGGATTTTGTGTTTTTTCTCTTTAGAGCATCGCTGCTGTCGGCGATCCGGTCCAGTATGATCGTGGGGCCGTCACTTTCCGCACCGCGGACCTGTGTCGGCGCATCATCGCTCTCTGCCTGGCGGTTCAGCTGTTCGTCCTCCGGATCGACTAACGCTCTCCGAAGTTCGCTGATCAGGTCATAGCAATCCTGGTAACGGTTTTCCGGCATTTTCTGTGTACAGCGGGAAATGATCCGGCTGAGCGCGGAACTCACCTCCGGATTCAGGCTCTCCGCGTGCGGCATCGGCTGCTGCAGATGAGCAAGCGCGATCTGAACCGGAGTCTCACCCTCAAAGGGAGTATTTCCGGTCACCATCTCAAAGATCGTGATTCCGAGTGAGTAAATGTCGCTGCGCGCATCGCTGTACTCCCCTCTCGCCTGCTCCGGTGAAATATAGTGGACCGAACCGACGGCATTGCCGTTGATTGTCTGGCTGGATACCGCTCTCGCAATGCCGAAATCGGCAACCTTCACCTTCCCGTCTTTGTTGATGATCATATTCTGCGGTTTGATATCGCGGTGGACGATGTGCTGATCGTGCGCTGCCGCGATACCCTGTGCCACCTGAATGGCAATCCCGATGGCTTCCCGGTTCTCGAGGCGCCCCTTGTTCCGGATATAGTTTTTCAGGGTGACGCCCTCGATCAGCTCCATGACGATATAGTGCAGGCTGTCTTCGTCGACGACGTCATAAATGCTGACAATATTCGGATGCGAGAGTCCGGCTGCAGACTGCGCTTCCATCTTGAAGCGGCTGACAAAGTTTGCGTCTGTGCTGTATTCTTCTTTCAAAAGTTTGATCGCAACCAGCCGGTTCAGCACATGGCATTTTGCCTGATAGACTTCCGACATGCCGCCGGTGCCGATCAGTGACAGAATCTCGTATCGATTCTGCAGATACTGTCCTATCTTAAGCATCATGTCGGTTCACCTCTTTCGTTTCCGGCTCCGCCAGGATGACAGAGATATTATCTCTACCGCCATGTTCATTGGCCAGATGTATCATTTTTTCCACTCTCTGTTTCAGATCGGTCGGTTCTTCGGCGATTGCGAGAATCTCAGCATCGCTGAGCATATTGGTGAGACCGTCCGAGCAAAGAAGAATCCGGTCTCCTTCCTGAAGTTCTTCCTCAAAAAAATCACATTCCACCGTCCGGTCGATGCCGACAGCCCGTGTAATGATGTTTTTGCTGCGGCGGTAGGAATCGCTTCCCCGGGACATCTGCCCCTTCTCGACCATCTCTTCCACATAAGAATGGTCGCGGGTGATCTGACGGATCCTGCCGCTTCGGATCAGGTAGAGCCGGCTGTCGCCGACGTTGGCGGCGTAGAGAAGTCCGTCCGACGTCGTTCCTGCAACAATGGTCGTTCCCATTCCCTTGCATTCATCCCGCTCAAGCGATATTCGGAAAAGCTCACGGTTAACCTTTTCGAGCGCTTCGCGCATCACGCGGATCGGAGACGAAGCTGCGGAAGCAGAAACCGCTTCCGTGAAATGATCCACCAGATACCGGGACGCAAAATCACCGGCTTTATGCCCGCCCATGCCGTCGGCGATGATCATCAGATTGTCCAGAGGACCGACCGGCTTTTCGACAGCGGCCAGGCAGTCCTCATTTACCGGTCGTTTCTTACCGATATCCGTTGCTGCATAAATCCTCATTCGGAAGAATCTCCTTTTCGTTTACTCTGTCACATTCTCATCCATAAAGCTCTTGCGGAGCTGGCCGCAGGCGCCATTGATATCTCTTCCCATCTCCCGGCGGATGGTCACCGGTATGCCCTTCTGTTCCAGATAATCCCGGAACGCCTCGATCGCACGGCGGTCCGACTGCCGGTAGTCTCTCTCCTTGATCGGATTGACCGGAATCAGATTGACATGGCCGTGCTGACCGCGGATCAGCTCGGCGAGCTGACGTGCCTCCTCAAGATTGTCGTTCACGCCGGCCACAAGGCTGTACTCAAACGTCAGCCGTCTTCCGGTCTTCTCAAAGTACTCATGGCAGGCGGCCAGGATATCCTTCAGCCGGTAGGAATTCGCCACCGGCATCAGCGTCTTCCGCACCTCATCATTTGGCGCGTGAAGGGACAGCGCCAGAGTCACCGGAAGATCCTCGTCCGCAAGTTTCCGGATTCCCGGGACGATGCCGCAGGTGGAAACGGTCACGTTGCGCTGACTGATGTCGAGCCCGTCCGGCGATGTGAGAAGCCGGATAAAACGGATGACATTGTCATAATTGTCCATCGGTTCGCCCGATCCCATAATGACAACATTGGAAACCCGTTCGCCGGAGTCTTTCTGGATCTCATACACCTGATCCAGGATCTCAGACGGTCTCAGGTTCCGCTCCAGACCGTCCAGGGTGGACGCACAGAAGCGGCAGCCCATACGGCAGCCGACCTGACTGGACACGCAGACGGAATTGCCGTGATGGTAGCGCATGAGAACGCTTTCGATCACATTTCCGTCCGAAAGACGGAAAAGATATTTTCTTGTCCCGTCGATTTTGGAAATGCGGACGTCCGCAATCTCCAGATGAACGTACTCGGCGTTTTCTGACAGCTTTGCCCGGAGATCCCTCGAAAGATTCGTCATCTCTTCAAAGGAGGATGCCAGTTTCACGTGCATCCACTGATAAAGCTGGGTAGCGCGAAACGGCTTTTCCCCGATTCGGGTCATATATTCTTTCAGTTCCTCGAGTGTGAGGGACCGGATGTCTGTTTTTTCACTCATTGTTTCTTCCTGTTATTGTATATGAAGTTGTGTATGAAGCGTTTCGGCACACGGTTTTACTGTCTGCGGAAGACTGCGATAAAAAAGCCGTCGCAGGGATGTGCCCCCGGAAGAAGCTGAACATATCCTTCTTTCAGTGTCCCGTCGTCCAGGCCGCTTCCGAAACGGCCCGAGATATCCACTGCCTCAAATGGGAAATGTTCCAGAAACCATCTCCGGTTCTCTTCATTTTCTTCTCTTGTCACGGTGCAGGTGCTGTAGATTAGTGTCCCACCGTGCTTTACATATTTCCAGACGGTTTCAAGGATTGTCCGCTGAAGTCCTGCCAGATCACGGATCGCCTCTTCGGACGCGTGATATCGGATATCGGGTTTCCTGCCGATGACTCCCAGACCGGAACACGGAAGATCACAGATCAGGACATCGCAGGACTCCTCATCTTCCGGCACAAAACGGGATGCATCCCGGACCTCTGCGGTCAGATTGGAGAGCCCCGTCTGGGCAATATTTGCCTCCGTCAGAAGAATCTTGTTCTCCGAGAGATCCCGGACCGTGACATGGCCTTCCGGTCCCACAAGCTCCGCGGCGTGAATTGCCTTTCCACCCGGTGCGCCGCACACATCTATGACGGTATCACCGGCCTTGAAGCCGGCGGCATATCCCTGCAGAGCGGAGCTCAGATCCTGAATCCGGATTTTTCCTTCTTGAAACGCCCGGAGCATATCCGGCTGATCCACTCCGTCAAGGCGGAGGATTCTTCTGTCCGGCCAGAGTTCCGTGACGGCGGCACCGTCCTCCTTCAGCGACCGGATCACCTGCTCCGGGTCCAGTCCTTCCACAACGCGCACGGTCATCCCGGACGGCTCGGAAAAAGCGTTCAGCATGGCGTCGCACGCTTCCTTTCCGCAGTCCCTGTCCCAACGGTCAAGGATCCACTGCGGCATGGAATACCGGACCGAACGGTCCGGCCATGTGACGGTATCTTTTTTTCGGGCAATATTGCGCAGTACACCGTTGACAAAACCGCGGAGACCGGAAAAACCTCTGGACGTCGCCAGTTTCACGGCCTCATTGCAGACAGCGGAGTCCGGCACGCTGTCCATATGAAACAGCTGATAGACAGACATCCGCAGAATGGTGCGGATCACCGGCTTCATTTTTTTCATCTTTACGGTGGAGAACTGTCCGATGACATAATCCTCCTGAATCCGGCACTCCACCGTGCCTTCGATCAGGCGCTTCAAAAACGCGCGTTCCTGACGGCTGAGATAGCGGAACTTGTCCAGCGTCCGTCCGACCACAATATGGCTGTAACGGTCATGCTCCAGAATCTCGAGCAATGCGTCGAGCGCGATCTCTCTCACGGTATTCTTAGTCGTCACGTCGTCTTCCTCCGAACAGGATCAGCAGACGAAGCAGCTGAAGGAGTGATCCGATCGTCGCGGCAACATAGGTGAGTGCCGCCGCTGTGAGCACTTTTCTCGTGTCATTCACCTCATCCCGGATCAGAATTCCGGTGGATTCCAAAAGCCTGAGCGCGCGATGGGAAGCATTGAACTCCACCGGGAGCGTGACAAGCTGGAAGATCACCGAAAATGAGAACAGCACAATGCCGAGACTGATCAGGCGCCCCTGGCTGAGAAATACGCCGATCAGAATCATCGGCCAGGACAGGGAGGAACCGATGTTGACCACCGGAACGATTGCGCCGCGCACCTGCAGCGGAACATACCCAACCGCATCCTGAACCGCGTGGCCGCACTCGTGCGCGGCAACACCGACCGCCGCGATGCTGGTCGACGCATAGACCGGATCGCTGAGATTCACGGTGCGTGTTCTCGGATCATAGTGGTCTGTCAGCTCGCCGGCCACGTGAACCACCTGAACGTCATAAATCCCCTGGCTCTCGAGAATGCGCTTTGCCGTCTCCGCCCCGGTCAGACCGAGACGGGAGGAAACGCGGGTGTATTTGAGAAAGGTCGACTTCATCTTCATCGATGCGATGCCGGAGATGGCGATCGCGATCAGAATCAGAAAATATGTCGGATCAAAATAGTAACCATAATATCCGTAATACAAAACTAACCCACCCTTTCATGATGCGGACCCGAAACGGCCCGTGCAGAGAACAGATTGTTACGGGAAATCTATGCCTTTGTGAAACGGTCGCCTTCCTTCACCGGATATCCCCGAAGAAAAGCGTCGGAAGACATACGTTTTTTGCCGGACGGCTGAAGTTCCAGAATCCGCAGAAGACCTTTTCCGGTTCTGACATCAAAGGCGTTCTTTGAAACCGCAACCACCTCTCCCGGCTCGGCTTTTGATGCGGAATCACTCTCCGGAAGCACCTTTGCCTTCCAGATTTTGATTCCCTTGCCGTCCAGAGAGGAAAATGCACTCGGCCACGGATTCAGTCCCCGGATCAGCCGCTCGATGGATTCGGCATCCTTTGACCAGTCAATGTCTCCCATCTCTTTGGTGAGCATGGAGGCATGGGTTGCCTCTTCTTCGTTCTGTTTTTCCGGATGAAGTTCTCCGGCTTCCGCTTTTCGAAGCGTCGACTTGATCAGATCCGCTCCGAGAACGGCGAGACGGTCAAAAAGACTCCCTCCGGTCTCGTCCGGTGCCAGTTCGATTTCAGCTTTCTCGAGCATATCGCCCGTATCCATGCCGATATCCATCTGCATCGTCGTGACACCCGCCGTGCGGTCTCCGTTGATGACGGACCACTGAATCGGCGCACTTCCGCGGTATTTCGGCAGAAGCGACGCGTGAACATTGATGCAGCCGAGTCTCGGAATCTCCAGCACTTCTTTCGGAAGAATCTGTCCGAAAGCGGCAACCACCATGACATCCGGAGCCATATTCCGGAGCAGCTCCACAAATTCCGGATCCTTTTTGATGCGGACCGGCTGATAGACCGGAAGCCCGAGTTCCATCGCTCTCGCCTTGACATCGGAGATCTGAACCGCTTTTCCTCTCCCCTTCGGGCGATCCGGCTGTGTCACAACCGCCGTCACTTCCACGCCCATCTCAATCACCGCGTCGAGAATGGAAACCGCGAAGTCCGGCGTTCCCATGAAAACTGCTCTCATGCTTCTTCCTCGTCTTCCCCCGCCTCCACGTCACGGAGTCCGCCTTCCACTTTATCGACATACAGGACACCGTCCAGATGATCGCACTCGTGGCAGATGCATCTTGCCAGAAGGTCTGTGCCTTCGAGGCGGAATTCCTCCATGTTTTCATCGAGCGCGCGGACAATGACGTGCTCCGGTCTGGTCACCGTACCGGTCTTTCCCGGAACGCTAAGACACCCTTCATCGCCGACCTGTTCGCCGTCTGTCTCCTCGATCACCGGATTGATGAGGACATACTGGTTTCCGTCCTCGACATCCATCACGACAATGCGCTTGAGCACACCGACCTGCGGAGCCGCAAGACCGACACCGTTCGTCGCGTACATGGTCTCAAACATATCTTCAATCAGCTGACGGAGTGTCGGAGTCATCTCCTTCACTTCCTTGCATTTTTTTCTCAGCACTTCATCGCCTTCGGTTCTGACTTCTAAAACTGCCATATCTATAATCCTTTCTTATACATCGGTATCGCATGAGACGGCAACTTTTCCCGCATCCGGGAGTTTTTGTGCCATCTTAAGGGCATAGTTCCTGATTTTTAAAAGTATATCATATTTCATGCCCTTTATATATAACATTTTTCGGTAGACATCCTTTACACGGTAGACCGGAGCATCCGCCGGACCGATGATTTCAATGCCGTATTCCGCCGGATCTTCACCGCGTTTTGCCACGCTCTCAAGCGATTTCTCCACCCCGCGCCGGAGCAGCTCAGCGGTTCCCTCCGACATCCGTTTCACCGCTGCCTCGTCGGGCGACTGGAACCGGATCTCCATCATCGTTCTCACCGGCGGATAACCGGAGATCCTGCGGTATGCGATCTCCGCCCGGTAAAATGCGTCATAATCCTGTGCCGCCGCAGTCTGCACCGCATAGTGGTCCGGCATGTAGGTCTGAATCACGACGTGCCCCGGCTTCTCTCCTCTGCCCGCCCGGCCCGCAGCCTGCGTGATCAGGGAAAATGTCCGCTCACTGCTCCGGTAATCGGGCGTGTTCAGCGACATATCGGCCGCCATAATTCCCATCACCGTGACGGACGGAAAGTCGTGTCCTTTGACAATCATCTGCGTTCCGATCAGAATATCGGCCTCATGTTCCGAGAATTGTTCGAGAATCTCTTCCAGGCTTCCCTTTTTCCGGGTCGTGTCTGCATCCATCCGCAGTATCCTCGCGCCCGGGAACTCCTTTTCGGTCATCCATGCAAGTTTTTGCGTTCCGGTTCCGAAACCAGCAAGATACCGGGAACCACAGGCCGGACAGGTCTGCGGAAGCTCCGTCTCATATCCGCAGTAGTGGCAGACCAGCCGTTTTTTTCCGTGAAGCGTCAGCGACACATCGCAGTGCGGACAGTGAAGCGGTTTTCCGCAGGATCGGCAGGATATAAATCCGGCGTATCCCCTGCGGTTGATAAAGAGCATCACCTGTTCGCCACTCTTCAGCGCTGTCTCGATATGACGGTGAAGCGCGCGGCTGAAGATCGACCGGTTCCCCTCCGAGAGTTCCTGACGCATATCGACAATCTCCGTCTGAGGAAGGACACTTCCCGGAACCGCCCGTCCTGTCAGCCTGGACAGAGAGTATTTTCCCGACTCGGCCCGGAAGAAGGATTCCATGCTGGGCGTTGCGCTCCCCAGCACCACACCGGCACCGGAAAGGCGGGCTCTCGCCTCCGCTGTTTCTCTTGCGTGATAGCGGGGAACATTTTCGCTCTTATAGGCATTTTCATGTTCCTCGTCAATGATGATGAGACCCAGACGGTCAAACGGCGCAAAGAGCGCGCTCCGGGGACCGATCATGATGGATACCTCCCCCTTTTGCGCCCGCATCCACTGATCGTACCGCTCGCCGGCGGAGAGGCGGGAGTTCAGGATCGCAATCCGGTCGCCGAAGCGGCGGTAAAAGCGCATCACCGTCTGATACGTCAGCGAGATCTCCGGAATCAGAACGATCACCTGTTTTCCCTGCGAGAGAACGTGGTCCATCAGTTCCATGTAGACTTCGGTTTTTCCGCTTCCGGTCACGCCGCAGATCAGCCGGGTTCCACGAATTCCGGCATCGTATTCGGCCTTGAAATCCGAGACCGCAAGTGCCTGTTCCTCATTCAGAACCGGTTTCGTCCCGGCCATCTGTCCGCCCTCGCAACCGCCCCGGATCACCGTCTCTTTCTCCATCTGTATGATTCCGTCCGCGAGAAGCGGGTCGAGAGACGAATCCGAGATATGAAGCTGAGTCCGGGCAATCTCCAGCGGAATGTCCCTCGAGGTACGGAATTCGGTGAGCAGCCGCAGACGGGCACGGTATTTTTTTCGTTCCGCTTCACGGATCGCCGCCTCCAGTGCATCCGGGGCCAGAAGACATCGGATTGTCTTTTTTTCCTGCGGGCGGATCTTCTGCTTGACCGGAAGGACCGTCTTCAGGGCCTGGTTCATGGTTCCGCCGTAATTCTCCCGGATCCATTTTGCCAGAACAATCAGCTGGGACTGCACGCCAAGGGATCCGTCATCACAGGATAAAATATCTTTTATTTTTTCGGGATCAAATTCCGGCTCCTCACAGATCTCCACAACATAGGCACTCCTCTGCCGGTTGCCCTGGCCGAACGGAACGTGCACACAGGAACCGATACGGACATCCGCTTTCAAGAGGTCCGGAATCCGATATTCAAAAATTCGGTCGACACTCGATGCCGAGATGTCGACAATAACTTTAGCGTACATCGTTTTCGCTATCCCTCCTGACAGATAAGGGCCTTTACCCCGTGGTTATGGTTTAAAATGAGGCGGACCGTTCGTGATCCGCCTCCTGTGATGGAACAAAGTCCGCAAGCGGACCTCGGCTCCCCTGTTCGTTTATGCTTCATCCGTGAACTCGGCCGCAATGGTGCCAAGCTTCATGCTGTTGGAACCCTTGAACAGAACGGCATCACCCTCGGTGAGCTCATTTTTCAGAAATTCCGTCATTTCGTCCCGGTCTTCCTCCAGAAAACTTTCGATGCGAAGGTTCTCCCGCATGCCGCCGGCCGCAAATGCCCCCTTGGCAATCTCTTTTGCGAGGCTTCCGTAAACAACCAGAAGGTCCAGATGCATGGCGGAAACCGTTGCACCGATGTCACGGTGAAACCGGATCTCCTCGTCACCAAGCTCCTTCATGTCCGCAAGAACCGCGATGCGGCGTTTGGAGTCACGCATCCCGTTCAGAACGGAAAGCGCGGCGCGCATGGAATCCGGACTTGCATTGTAGGTATCGTCGATCACAAGAATCCCGTTCTTCTCGGAAATCTGGAGACGTCCCTTGAAGCCGCGGAATTCCTTCAGCTTTGCCGCAGCCGCATGAAGATCGACGCCGAAATGCTCCGCCACCGCCATGGCGGCGAGGGCATTGGAGACATTGTGCACACCCGGAACAGAGAGTTCAACGGGAACGCGGACATCACCGTGAACATAGGTAAATGTGCCGCATCCGTGCTTCGGCATGAGATCCTCCGCGTGACATTCGTTCTTCTCTTCACGGCCGAAGTGCAGAATGGAAATGCCGTCTTTCGGGGTTACGTCCGCCAGAAGATCGTTATCCCCGTTTACCAGAAGAAGACCTCCCTCCTTCATTCCGTCCTGAATGTGGAGTTTTTCTGCCAGAATGTTCTCACGGGAACCGAGATTTTCAATATGTGCCACGCCGATGTTGGTCATCACGGCGCAGTCCACTTTCGCGATTTCGGAAATCTTATGCATTTCTCCGGGATTGCTCATCCCGAGTTCCAGAACCGCGATCTCATCCTCTCCGGAGATCTCGGAAACGGTCATCGGAACGCCGACCTGACTGTTATGGTTGGCCGGAGTCTTAAAGGTGCGGTATTTGGCGGAGAGAGCCGCCGCGACCATCTCTCTCGTCGTTGTCTTTCCGACACTTCCGGTAATGCCGACCAGCGGAATGGTCAGACGCCCCCGAAGCCATGAGCCGATGTCCTGAAGCGCCTTTACGGTATCCTCCACGCGGATCAGCGCACCGCTCATCTCCTCCGGTGCCTCGTCGTGTTCCGAGGTGAGTGATGCCGCCGCGCCGTTCTGCATTGCCTTGGCAATGAACGCGTGGGCATCGTTTTTTTCGCCGATGATCGGGACAAAGAGATCATTTCCGCGCATCACGCGGGAATCAATCGCGATGTTTTCAAGCTTCTGATCCGGGTCTCCGCAGAGAATACGGCCGCCGACTGCCTCCGCAATATCCTTTACTGTAACATTTTCCATAACATGATCTCCTTTATCTCAGGCTAAGCCGAGCTCGGCAGCGGCCTTTCTTACTTCTTCCTGATCGGAGAAATGATGCTTCACTCCCTCGATTTCCTGGTAGTCTTCGTGTCCTTTTCCGATCACCGCGATGATGTCGCCGTCCTCTGCGTGTTCGAGACTGTAGCGGATTGCATCGCGGCGGTCCGGGATCTCGACATATTTTCCGTCGGACCGCGCGAGACCGGTCTTGATATCGTTCAGAATATCCGTCACGTTCTCAAAGCGGGAATTATCCGCCGTGATAATGTTCAGGTCCGCGTAGCGCCCGCCGATCTCACCCATGTCGTATCGGCGGTCTCTTGCCCGGTTGCCACCGCAGCCGAAGACAACCACGAGACGCTTCGGATGATAGCTCCGGAGTGTTTTCAGCAGCGTCTCCATGGAAACGCCGTTGTGGGCATAATCGACAATAACCGAACATTTTGCCGATTTATAGACGATCTCCATTCTTCCGTTGATGTGAAGGTTTTCGAGACTGTGTTCAAACCGGTCTTCCGGAAGATCGAAATGCGAGCATACTCCGGCTGCCGCCAGCGCGTTGCAGGCGTTAAAGATGCCCGGAACCGAGACGCGGAAGCGGTGATGTCTCTTCTCTCCGTCTTTTTCGTAAATCATGGTGAATCCGATTCCCACAAAATCATGTTCACGGATATAGTCGATCGCCTCCGCTGTGAAATCCGCGGACTGTTCCAGTGAAAAGGTTTTGATCTCCGCCTTCGCTCCGTCGGTGATCTCGTCAAAATGCGGATCATCCCGGTTTACCAGGCAGACATCGCTGTTCGCCAGAAGCATTTTCTTAAAGCCGATGTACTCCGCAAAATCCGCATGCTCATTCGGGCCGATATGGTCGTTGGAAATGTTCATGAAGATCGCGTAGTTATAGTGAATTCCGTTCACACGCCGCATCTTGTAGCTCTGGGAGGACACCTCCATCACCATGTATTCACAGCCCTCCTCGACCATTCTTGCAAAGCTCTGCTGCAGAATATAGGATTCCGGCGTGGTGTTTGCCGTCGGTGTATGGGTATCGCCGATGACAATGCCGTTGGTGCCGATCAGCCCGGTTTTCTTTCCGCAGGCCTCCAGCATCGCCTTGATCATATAGGTCGTGGTGGTCTTTCCCTTTGTTCCGGTGACGCCGATGGTCGTCATCTTGCGGGCCGGATAGCCAAAACGCGCGGCAGAAAGAAGCGCAAGTGCATCTCTTCCGTCCGAAACACAGAGAACAGTCACATCTGCCGGCACATCCACCTCATGCTCGGCGACGATGACTTTCGTCCCCTTCGCCACCACATCCGGAACAAACCGGTGCGCATCCACATTAGCTCCCCGCATGCATACAAACACGGTTTGCGGCGCGGCCTTTCTGGAGTCATAGACGACTTCCGTCACTTCCTCATCCAGATTTCCCTGGAGAAGCGTATAGTTCAGTTCTCCCAACCATTCCCGTAATTTCACGGTTTTATCCCCCTGATTCTTTTACATCATACTGTTTTCAAACTGTTCCATGCTCATCAGGATCTCGCGGGGCTTCGTTCCCTGCTCCCCGGCGACAACGCCGGCTTCTTCGAGCTGATCCATGATTCTTGCCGCACGGTTAAATCCGATCTTAAACATGCGCTGCAGCATACCGATGCTCGCCTTGTCCTTTTCAATGATAAAGCGGGCGGCCTGCTCAAAGTACGCATCGCGCTCACCGCCGCCTCCGCCGAAGCTTCCGACGCTGCTTGCGCTGATCTTGGATTCGATGTCGTCCGCATACTCGGCTTCATATCCCTCATCGGTCAGATAGCGGACCACCTCTCCGACTTCCTCATCCGAGACAAATGCGCCCTGCACGCGTTTCGGCTTCGGATAACCGGACGGATAAAAGAGCATATCGCCCTTTCCGAGAAGTTTCTCGGCTCCGTTCATATCGATAATCGTTCGCGAATCGACGCCGGAGGAAACCGAGAAGGCGATTCGGGAAGGAATATTTGCCTTGATAACGCCGGTAATGACATTGACCGACGGTCTCTGGGTCGCGATGACCAGATGAATGCCGGCCGCACGGGCAAGCTGTGCCAGACGGCAGATCGCCTCTTCCACATCGCCCGGTGCCACCATCATGAGATCGGCAAGCTCGTCGACAATGATGATGATCTGCGGCATTTTCTTCGGCTTTTCCTCACCTTCAAGATCGGAGATGCCGTCCACGCGGGCATTGTAGCCCTTGATGTCGCGAACGTTGTATTTGGCAAATGTATTATACCGCTCTGTCATCTCCTGCACCGCCCAGTTGAGCGCACCGGCCGCTTTTTTCGGATCGGTCACAACCGGAATGAGAAGATGCGGAATGCCGTTGTAAACGCTGAGTTCGACAACCTTCGGATCGATCATGATCATCTTGACCTCTTCCGGCTTTGCCTTGTAGATGATGCTCATGATCAGCGTATTGATGCAGACGGATTTACCGGAACCGGTGGCACCGGCAATCAGAAGATGCGGCATCTTTGCCACATCGGTGACCACTGTCTGCCCGCCGATGTCCTTGCCGACGGCAAAGGCAACCTTCGACTTGTGTTTGGAAAACTCCTGAGATTCCAGCAGCTCACGCAGATATACCGTCTTCTGTTCTTTGTTCGGAACCTCGATGCCGATGGCCGCTTTTCCCGGAATCGGCGCCTCAATTCGGATATCCGCCGCCGCCAGGTTCAGTTTGATGTCATCCTGCAGGGCGAGAATCCGGCTGACTTTGACGCCCATATCCGGCTGGAGTTCATACCGCGTAACGGTCGGGCCGCAGCTGATATTGGTCACGGTAACGCCGACGCCGAAATTCTTCAGTGTCTGCTGAAGCTTCACGGCAGTGTCCTCGTAATAGGACGCGTCAAACTCGCCGCCCGGCCGCATGTCTTTCCGGAGAAGGCTCAGCGGTGGGAAGACATATTCTTTCTTGGGCTGCATTTCCTTCTGTGCGGTGAGCTGGGCCTGAACATCCGCCGCTTTCCGCAGAGCGTCCTGCTGTTCCCGGATCTTGTCCGCCTTTGCCTCAAGCGCCGCCTTCTTCACCAGAATTGCATCCGCATTCGGATCCCGGGGCGGAAGAACCGCGCCGGTGGCCGTGATCACCGGCTGATCCCTGCGATCATATGACGAAGATGCCGGAACCGCAGAGGATGCCGGCTGTGAAAACGGACGTGCTTCAGGAGTCGGTGATCCGTCAGGCCGCGCCGTGGAACTTACGGCAATCGCCGCGGCAGAAAAACCGTCGTCTTCTTCCGGATCATATCCGTTTTCATCGGATTCACCGTTCAGCTCATCGTTTTCATTCTCCTCTTCCGCTTCCTCGTCATCCCCATCCCCGTCATCCGGTTCCGAATCATGGGCGGAGGATCCGTTTTCGAAAGTATATTCTCCGGACGTTTCATCCGCTCTGTCGAGTGTCTCAGACGCTCCGGCCATTCTGTCGAAAATCTCCGAAGAAACGGCTTCTCTGCCGAATGACTCCGGTTCTCCGGCAGTACTGTCAAACGTCTCCGGCTCCCCGTTCTGCCAGTCTTGATTGCGGGCAGCCTCCTCGGGAAGCGGATTTCCGCTGTACATTTCTTCAAACGTCCGGGTATCTCTGCGGATATAGACCGCCTTCAGGATATTGTCATCGCTTCGGTTCTCATCCTGATAACGCACCGCGGCCCGGATTCCCTCATCCGGATCCTCTTCTTCCTCAAAGGAACCATCATCACCGTCCCAAGATTCCGACCCGGCGTATTCCTTTTCGTTTTTCGATGAGAACTCCGCAGAAAACGCGCTGTCATCCCCTGACGCATTGTCCCATTCCTCATCCGTCTGTTTTTCCGGTTCCGTCTCCCATTCCGAATCAACATCGTCATCCGGAGTATCTCTCCGGATATCTTCGGTCATCTCATATGCTCTGTCCGGATATCTCGGAGACGGACCGGTTTTCCCGGTTCCGGCGTCCGGCCCGTCAGATTCCGTCATGTCTCCGGATGCCGAAGCCGAATCCTCATCCGTCTCATTCATGCCGGAGTAACGGATCTTTCCGCGGAATACCGAAGCAGGATCTGTTTCATCCGCCGCCCTGGACGCCGCGGCCAGAACTTCTCCCGCCTTGCGGAGACGGGAATCCATCTCCTCCGACTGTGCGGTAAGGTGTTCAGAGACTTCCGGTACCATCTCCGGTGACGGTGCACTTTCCCCTGCGGGCGACGGGAAGTCAACCACCCGGTCACCGCGGGAAGTGACGGAAAAGATCGGTTCCGGTCCGTTTTCCTCTTTTCTTCCGAGAATCCGCTCTTCATCAAACTCCGCATCTTCCGGACGGCGTCTGCGCGCCGGAAGCTCCTTTGCGGCATTCTTAAAGGACTGGCTGAGTGTCGCACCGCGAAGTTCGGTTGCCTCGAGATTTACCCCGCGGACATTCTGGTCCTCCAGCCGTTTCGCCTCCCGGATTTCCCTCTCGGCCGCTCTCATCTCTCTTCTCCGGGAGATGTCCTCTCGCGCATACTCATAAGTTGACTCGCTCTTTTCCCGTACCACTTTGACCAGAGATTTTCCGGTGACCAGCACACAGCCGATGGCCATGAGCGCGGTCAGAATCAAAAAGGTTCCGACACCGCCGACCACCGCATGGAGTGCCATGTAGAGAAGGCCGCCGAAAAAGCCGCCGGCGCCGCCCTGCAGGTAATAATCCGCCGGAGATCCGGTTCCCGCTTCACCGATAAACAGCTGAATCATCGCGCCGAGAGCCCAGAGGAACAGCACGCTCCCGCCAAGACGCACGCAGGCACGCATGCTTCCGTTATTGGACAGATAAAAGCACACGCCGATAAAAATGGCGATGGGCGCAAGATAGCCGAGCACGCCGAAAAGTCCCAGAGTAAACGCGCTGAGATAACTGCCGAATGTTCCGATCACACCGAAATTGCTCAGGAAAAAGAGCGCACAGAGGGCAAAGGACAGGATGATGCCCAGCTCAGTGCTGAGTTTTCCGTCCTCATAATAAATCTCCTCCTGCTCTTCCTCCGCTGTGTTCCGCGCAGTTCTGGTTTCTCTCTGCGCAGCAGTATTTTTCTTCTTATTTCCGTTTTTCGAAGATCCTCGTTTTGTCTTCTTTTCCGATGCCTCCGCCGGTGCAGAGGTTTTCTTTCTTGATGCCATTCAGAACCTCCATGTCATCATTTGCCTAACTTCATAAGTATACAAAAAGTCACGGAAAATTGCAAGATTTAAGAGAACGCATGTGCGATAATGTGCGATAAACCGGCGACAGAGTATCTCACTCCGCCGCCGGTTTATCCGCTGTCAATATCCCATTACAAAGCCATCGGCCCGCGGATCGGAAGCTCCAACCAGCGTTCCCTCATCATTTCTCAGAATGATCTGACCTCTTCCGTAGGAGATCCGGTTCTCCGCGATCTGAACATCATGTCCTCTTCGGATCAGATCTTCCCGGATTCTCTCCGGCATTTCTTTTTCCAGTCCAATCTCCAGTCCCTTCATCCACTGCCAGCGGGGACGATCCAGCGCTTCCTGCGGATTCATGCGGTAATCAATCATATTAGTCAGCGCCTGCAGCTGTCCCTGCGGCTGCATGAACGCCCCCATTACGCCGAAAGGGCCCACCGCTTTCCCGTCTTTTGTGATGAAGCCCGGGATGATCGTGTGAAATGCCCGCTTCCCCGGCGCAAGTACATTCGGAGAGTCCTCATCGAGAGAGAAACCGAAGCCCCGGTTCTGAAGGGAAATGCCGGTTTCCGGAATCACGATGCCGCTGCCGAATCCCTTGAAGTTGCTCTGAATGTAGGAAACCATGTTTCCCTCGCTGTCCGCAGTACACAGATAGATCGTTCCGCTGGACATGGGGTCACCCGCCGACGGAACCGCGGCGTGTTCACCGATCCCACGTCTGCGCTGCTCCGTATACTCCTCCGAGAGAAGGTTCTCCACCGGCACCCTCATCGTGTCCGGATCAGAAATATACCGGAGGCCGTCCGCATATCCAAGTTTCAGCGCTTCAATCATCCGGTGCACATTTTCCGGGTCATCCGGGTCCTCGTGATTTATATTCATTCCGTTCAGAATCGCCAGCGCCATCAGAACGACGATGCCGTCTCCGTTCGGCGGAATTTCCCATATGTCGTATCCCCGGTAATTGACGCTCACCGGCTTTACCCAGGACGGATGGTATGCCGCCAGATCTTCTTTTCGCAGAAACCCTCCGGTTTCCCGGGCAAAAGCATCCATTCTGTCTGCAAGATCCCCGCGGTAGAATGCCTCAGCCCCGGTGTCCGCGATCCGTCGAAGCGACCGGGCCATATCCTCCGATTTCCACACCTCTCCTGCTGCCGGCGCGTGTCCTCCCGGCGCGAAATGCTCCATCCAGGGGCGAAACTCCGGCTCGGTTCTCTTCGAAAACTCCTCGAAGGCGGCGTTCCAGAGATGGGCGATCACCGGTGTGACCGCATATCCATCTTCGGCGTACCGGATGGCCGGCGCCAGAACCTGGCGGAGCGGAAGTTTTCCGAAACGCTCGGAAAGCGCAGCCCACCCGGCGGGAGCCCCCGGCACCATGACCGGCAGCCAGCCACGGACCGGCATCTGCGAAAATCCCATTTTCCGGACCATTCCTGCCGAGAGATTCATCGGCGCCCTTCCGCTGGCATTGAGGCCGAACATTTCGTCCTTCACCCATACGATGGCAAAGGCATCACTTCCGAGTCCGTTGCTGGTGGGTTCCAGAACAGTCATACAGGAAGCGGCCGCAATCGCCGCATCAACGGCGTTGCCTCCGGCTTTCAGGATGTCCAGGCCTGCCCCTGCGGCCAGCGGCTGTGTTGTGGATACCATACCGTTCCTCGCATAGACAAGGCTTCTTCTGGAAGAATAACGGTAGGAAGAAGGGGAAAATTCAATCGGAAACGGCATGGTGCATATCCTCCTGTTTCAAGTCTGCTGTTCAGTAATCCACATTCATCATGCAGAGACCCTGAGGCGGCGCGGTGGGGCCGGCAAATTTTCTCTGCTGCTTTTCCAGAATGGCATCGATCTCTTCCGGCTCCATATGGCCGAGACCGATCTCCAGAAGCGTTCCGGACATAATCCGCACCATATTCTGAAGGAATCCGCTGCCGTGGAAATAAATCCGAATATAGGGCCCCTGTTCTTTGATCTCCGCGTCGAAAATGGCACGGACCGTCGATTTCTTCATCTTATTGTTGCCGCAGAAACTTTTGAAATCGTGGGTTCCGACCAGCCGTTCCAGTCCCCGTCTCATCCGGTCCACATCCGGCCGTTCTTCGATGACGGTTACATATTTGCGGTCGAATACCGGCTTCCGGTCCGCACACCAGAATGTGTAACAGTAGGTCTTTCCCTTCGCCTTAAACCGGCTGTGAAAACGGTCGGCGCAGACCTTCAGTTCATTCACACTGATGTCCTCCGGAAGATACTGATTCATATATGCGCGGATCTCATCCTCGGTTTTGCCGGTGTCCAGAAGAACATTTGCCGTCATCGCTCTGGCGTGAACGCCCGCGTCCGTTCTTCCCGCTCCGATCACCGTGACCGTCTCTCCTTCCGGAAGCTCCAGCATACGGTTCAGAACGTTCTCCAGTTTTCCCTGAATTGTCATATCGGTGGTCAGCTGACGCTCCCATCCGTAAAAGCGGGTTCCGTCATAGCTGATCGTCATTTTGTAATTCCGTTTCATGTACTGCATTCGTCCGATTGCGCCGCGGCAGTCGGACGATTCCTTTCCCTTTCTCTTATCGTTTCACTTCGTTTCTGTCTTCCCTCCTGCCGCTATCGGTTCAGAACCTCATCGCGGCATTGAAGGAGTCGCTCAAGAAGCCCCTCATAATCGGCATCTGCCCCGGTGCGAAGAAGTTCCGTCATCTCGGACGCCGTCTCGTAAAGCGGCGTGAGCGACAGATTCGCCGTCACTCCCTTGATGGCGTGAACCGCCTCAAAGGCGGTCTTTTTGTCTTCCGCTTTCAGGGCGGAAACCAGCCTGTCAAAATTCGCGTCGTGCAGCGCCATATCCACAAGGCGAAGATACATCGTCTCATTGTTCATACAGCGCATCAGCCCGTCTTCGATGTCTGCGCCAAAGGCGCGAAGTGCCTCGACTGTCAGCATTTCACATCACTCCATTCTTTCACAGATCCGTCCCCGGGTCAATCCCGGATCAGTCTTTCCAGTGTTTCAAACAGCATTTCCGGCTGAATGGGCTTGGTCAAGTGCGCATTCAGTCCCGCCTGCATGCTGCGCTGCACGTCCTCGTCAAATGCGTTTGCCGTCAGGGCGATGATCGGAATGGTCTTTGCGTCCGTCCGGTCCATGGCACGAATCGCCCGGCTCGCCTCCAGACCGTCCATCTCGGGCATTCTCATATCCATCAGAATGGCATCGTAGTATCCCGGTTCATGGGACGCAAACATCTCCACCGCAATACGTCCGTTCTCGGCATGCTCGGCTTCCATCTGACGCATCTGCAGAACCATCAGCATAATCTCCGTATTGACCTGCACGTCTTCCGCAAGCAATACTCTCCGGCCGGTCAGATCTGCCCTGCCCGCCTCCTGACTTGCCTTGATGCCCTTTCGTATCATAGCGGACCGGAACTCTTCCAGAACCGTCGCCGCAAAGAGAGGTTTGGCAAGAAAACTGTCCACACCTGCCTGCACCGCCGTTTCCAGAATGTCGTCCCACCGATAGGCCGTCAGGATAATGATGGCGGAATCATCCCGCACAATCCGGCGGATTCTTCGGGTGGTCTCCACGCCGTCCATCTCCGGCATCTTCCAGTCAACCAGAATCAGGTTGTAGGGTTCCATTCTCGCGCTGCGAACCGTAATCATCTCCAGGGCTTTCGCTCCGGAGTCGGCGGTCTCGGATGCAATCCCTGCTTTTTCCAGAACCAGTTTTGCATGTTCACAGGCAATCGGATCGTCGTCCACGATCAGGACGCTCATCTCACGGGGATGAATGACCGCCGCCTCTGCTTCGGAGTGATCGGTCTCACAGTCCATCAGGGTAACCGTTACCGTAAAGACAGAACCGCGGCCCTTTTCGCTCTCAGCCTCAATTCCGCCGTTCATCATTTCCACAATGTTTTTGGCGATCGCCATGCCCAGCCCGGATGACCCGTACTTACTGGTGGAAGACGAATTTTCCTGACTGAAAGCGTCGAAGATGTGAGGCAGAAATTCCTTGCTCATGCCGATGCCGGTGTCCGCGACCCGGAACTGAAGTGTTGATCTGCGGTCATAGTGTGCCGTGCGGCTTACGGTCAGCGACACCTTTCCGCCTTCCGGCGTAAACTTCACCGCATTTCCCAGAATGTTGATCAGCACCTGGCGCAGTTTCATGTCATCCCCGATGTAATAATCGTCCACTTCACCCTGAATGTGACACTGATAGTCCAGCCCTTTATCACTGCACTGCCCGCTGATCATGGTATTGATCGCCTTCAGAAACTCGCAGAAGGAGAATTCCTCATTCTTCAGGGATAATTTTCCGGATTCGATGCGGCTCATATCCAGAATGTCATTGATCAGATACAGAAGATGCTCTGCGGACGCGTCGATCTTTTCCAGATATTCACGGGTCCGGTCGGAAATATCTGGATCATTCAGTGCAATATTGTCCAGTCCGATGATGGCGTTCATCGGCGTTCGTATCTCATGGCTCATATTAGAGAGAAATGCCGTCTTCGCTTTGCTGGCTTCCTCCGCCAGCGCCAGGGCATCGCTGAGCGCCTGGCTTTGCTGCTCCAGCTTCTCCTGCAGCGCAATGCGCCGCTCCAGTTCTTTCTGCTTTCCGCGGATTTCCGCCTGTGCGGTCTCGGATTCCAGCGTAAGGCGTGCGTTCTTCCGGATCTGCATATACCCGAAGCCGGACAGAGCCAGAAGTATGGCCGCCGTCAGCGCCGATTGGAAAAAGCTCTGCCGGACAATGTTTTCGGATACCGCGTTCATTTTTTCGCTGATCAGACTTTCCCGAATCAGATACGTCAGCATCCAGTCTGTCCCGGCCACGGGACGGTAGCTTAAGGTTTCCCGGATTCCGTCATAGGTAAAAGATACTTCGCCGTCTTTTCCCTCCGCGAAATCGGCTGCCGCCTGCTCATAGGAATAACCCTCGTCGTATTTTGCGTTTTTCAGGGCCTCCAGAAGATTATCTTCCACCGCAAGGCCGCCCAGAACCGTGTTGCTGAGGGCATTTCCTTCACGGGTGTAAATATTGCAGAACGTGGTGTCCGAACTCTGAAAATCCATGGAGACCCCGGCCAGAAGTTCGGCCATACTGATTTCCATAAAGCAGACGGACAATTCTTCTCCGCAAAACGAAAGCCGGTCAATCGGCACGGCAATCACCGCTTTCTTATTCATGGCCCCGGGATTCAGCACAAAGATGTCGGGCTCAGAGAGCGTTTTGTAATCAAAACCGTAGTCCGCGATATTGGTCTGCGTGCCCGTGGAGGTGTAAATCAGGCCGTTTCGGTCCACAAAGGCAAACTTGTCCAGCCGGAACAGCTTCTTCATTCTGGACTGATACGCCTGCAGATGTTCCGCATCCTTCAGGTCATCCTCTGTCATTAAGGAAACTGCGACCCGGATCACTTCGATTTTATCCTTAAGATTATTTGCCACCACCTGTTCCCGCCGTCCGGTGAGCTCATCCAGATAGAGAAGGCTGACGGAATGAACGGCGGATTTGGTCCCGTTTTTCGCATTCTGTCCCATCCAGATTGTGCTGAGAATCAGAATCAGGGCAACCACTGTGATGCCTGCGCTGGCAATCGCGGTCAGACTGTTCTGCTTGTGCTTGTGCATGTTCATCGTTCCATCCCCCATCCTCTCATTCCTGAAGAAAACGGTTCAAAACTTTGGTTCGGATTTCTTTTCTGCGTTCCAGCGCGACATCCGCATCCCGGAAAACCGCGCCTCCCGTCTTGTCGGTATCGGAAAATGCCACGCCCACGCTCAGTGCAACCGGTATAAGTTCTCCCGGCATTTCCCGCAGCTCCTCGTTGATGCGGTCAATCTTTGACGAAATCCGGTTCCGGTCGGTACTTCCGGAATGGATCATGAGAATGACAAATTTATCCTCGCGAAGGCGGACAATGCAATCCATGCGCCGGAAATTCTTCCGGAGCACCCCTGCAACATGTCTGATGACGCGGTCTGCGTACTCTCTGCCGTGTTCATGCTGTATTTCAGCATAATGATCCACCTCGGCGGAAAGCACGGTAACCTGCTTATGTGCTACCCCCTGCAGCAGAATTTCAAACGCATTTTTGTTGTAGAGTCCTGTCAGCGGATCGTGCAGGGAGTCCGGCTCATCCCGGTCCGTGCCGGACTCTTCCAGGCCGGAAGGACGGAGGGCGTTCCGCCTTTCTTTGAGAAAAACTTCAAATTCTTCTGACGGCAGGGGTCTGGAAAAATAATATCCCTGAATGACGTCACAGCCCATGATTTTGAGTGTGATCATCTGTTCCTCCGTTTCCACGCCCTCCGCAATGGTGGGAACGTCAAAGCGGTCTGCCAGCTGAATCATCGCCTCCAAAAGCCGGGTATCCTTCTGCTCCCGGAAAGCGCTGCGGATAAACTGCATATCCAGCTTCAGCGCATCAATGGGCAGAGAGGAAAGCATACTCAGCGAGGAATAGCCGGATCCAAAATCATCCATCTCAATGCGGAAACCGGTTTTCCGAAGCTCGCAAACCGTTTCTATCATCTGATTCGAGTCTTCGGTATAAGCGGATTCGGTAATCTCCAGAAGGAGTTCTCTGCTGCTCAGACCATTTGCCGCCAGAATGCTCTTCAGATTCTCCACAAGAGACGGATCCAGCAGATCGACCCGGGACACATTGACCGACACGGGAAGTGCGATGTCGAGCTGTTCCTTCCATCGCCGTACCTGTGCGGCTGCCTCGGCCCATACATACTGATCCAATGCCCGGATCAGGCCGTTGTGCTCGAACAGCGGCACAAATACGCAGGGGCTGATCATGCCCAGCGCCGGATGATTCCAGCGCACCAACGCCTCGGCGCTGACCAGAACCGGTTTGTTCGGGCGCACATCAAATTTAGGCTGGTAATAGACCCGAAACTGTTTTTCCGCAATTGCGGCGGGAAAATCTTCCATCAGCTGGTCTGACAGAAGCTCCGCATCGCGCATCGCATTGCTGTACATTCCGATTGCGCTGGCAAATTGTCCCCTTACCGTTTCCGCCGCCATCTTCGCACGGTCAAACCGCCGCTCCAGATCCAGTGTCTTGTCCACATCGGCGTATACTCCCATCCGGATCCGGATCCGGCTTTCTCCTTTCCCGTCTCCCGGTATGGAAATGCCGGCGCGGTTCAGAATCTCACCGTAATCACTGCGGTGCGGACAGTAGATCAGAAAGGAATCCGCTTCGCTCCGGCATACGATCCCGCCGTTTTCTCTGACCGCCTCCCGGACGCTGCCGGCAAGACGGCGAAGAATCTCATCGCCAACGCTTTTTCCATATCGGTCATTGATGGTGTGAAAACGGTTGATATTCAGGAAAATGGCGTCTGCGGAGGCGTTTTTGTGATAGAGGTCCAGCTGTGCGGCGTGATGATAGAAGAATTCTTTATTGTACAATCCCGTCAGATGATCCCGTTCCGTCCACCGGAGTATATCTCTGTTCTCGGACAGTTCGATGGTGCGCAGGATTCGGGCAAGGATGACTTTTTGCTGCGGATATGGTTTCGGAATAAAGTCAATGGCTCCAAGAGTAAGACTTTCCACCTCGGCTTCACTGTCCGCGGTCATGACAATGACGGGAAGACCGGCCAGCACCGGATCGCCTTTCATCCTTCGCAGCACTTCCAGACCATGAAGATCCGGGAGATTCAGATCCAGAAGCACCAGACTGAGTGTCTTGTGCCGGGCGCGGATGAGTTCCATCGCTTCCTGTCCGTTATACGCGGAAAGAACTTCATAGGTGTCGCCGATCAGCATCTTCAGAATTTCCTGATTGACCGGCTCATCCTCTACCACAAGGATACATCTTTTCTCTTCCGAAAGATCAAAGGAATAATGTATTCCTGACTTCATGCGACACCCCCTAATGCACTCTTTTTTATACATTTTATGGTAACGCAAGAGGAGGCCAATTTCAATCTCAGAGAAGTTTCCTATCACGCGGAACGAAATCCGCAAGCGGCCTTTGTCTCTCCCATCCCCGGGGTACTGAGGAAAGCCCCGGGGACTTTGCGCGCCCGCGCGGAGCTTTATCATAGGGAATTTCGGAGAAATTTCCTATGATAAAAAAAATCCCCGGAACCATCGTTCCGAGGATTACTCTCTCCGAAGCTACTGACCGGACTTGAACCGGTGACCTGCTGATTACGAATCAGCTGCTCTACCAACTGAGCCACAGTAGCATAACCATGACCTCGCCGGGAATCGAACCCGGGATTACGCCGTGAGAGGGCGTCGTCTTAACCGCTTGACCACGAGGCCTTATTAAATCTATATGAGCCGAACCGCGTTTCACAGTTTTGCTCAATATAATCGAGGCGACAAGATTCGAACTTGCGGCCTCTGCGTCCCGAACGCAGCGCTCTACCAAACTGAGCCACGCCTCGATTCCGGATGTTTCCATCCCATCGCACCGCTCTCGCCGCGCGACTTGTATAATATATCATATCATTTTATGAATTGCAAGCATAAATTTTAAAACAAATCAGAATATTTTTTACGGGACGTTTTTCTCCCCGCTACAGCCTTCTTTCACGCGGACGGCATCGGCCATTCCGCGGCGTGCGCACCACGCCGATCCGTTATGTTCCATAAAGAATGCTGAAGTGAGAAACGTTTATCCAAAAAAAGAAAACTCCGGAGCAATACTCCGAAGTTTTTCTCAGTGACCTCGCCGGGAATCGAACCCGGGATTACGCCGTGAGAGGGCGTCGTCTTAACCGCTTGACCACGAGGCCTTATTATTGAATACAATCGAGGCGACAAGATTCGAACTTGCGGCCTCTGCGTCCCGAACGCAGCGCTCTACCAAACTGAGCCACGCCTCGATTCTCAGGAATGTTCCCGGCTGTGAGGCGTTCTCGCCTGCAGCTATTGTAGGATAGCACACTGAAAATCATTTTGCAAGCACTTTTTTAATATTTCCCAATATCGCCCATTATTCCTGTTTTCTGTCCATGACGCATACTCCACCGCACAGAACCTGCCTGCCCTCGCAAAGAATACCGGGAGAAAGCGAACCGTGAAATCCGGTTTGCTTCCTCCTGCATCATGAGTATCCGGCAGAGATTGACTGCTCCGGATGTCCCGCATGTCTGCGATCGGCCTGCCTTACGCACCGCCCTTCCAGACCTGATCCGTAAATTCGATCTGCTGCTGCGGATACTGTACTTCATAGACGACGGCCCCGTTATGGCGGTTTACAATCCGGAAATCCACACTCCAGTCCGGGATCCCGCTGAAGATCTGACAGATCTGCATTTGATACAGCGCCTGCGCCACATCGCGGTGAAGCTTTTCCTGATCCCAGGAGGCGTCTGCTGTAATATTCAGAATGCGCCGGTCTTCACTGACGTCCAGTCGGAAATGATCCTTCTGTTCCTCCGATGCGACAATCTGGCCGAGCGCTTCATTTGCCGAATTCACCCAGATTCCAGCCTGTGTCGGTGTCGCCATCACTTCAATGCAGGAATATGTGCGGTTTCGTCCGATGGATGCACAGCTTCCGTCCGACGCCCGGGCCTTCATATAACTCTCCACATCACCCTCGGTGCCAAAAAAATGGGTAATGCGGTATTCGGAGAGTGCCTCTTGCACCGGAGCCTCCGTCTCTGCGGACACAACCTGCGTATTTTCATCAATCAGCCCTGCTGCTGACGGATCCGCTTCCGGTGTCAGATTCCCGGCAGGGACAGCTTCCGCTCCGCCTTCCGGAGGATTCATAGGAGTGTCCGTCTCAATCCCTTCTGACGGAATCCCGCCTTCTGCCGCCGGCACTTCCTCTCCCGCTCCGGACTCTGCCGACGGATCAGTCTCCTCCGCCGAAACACTGTTTTCCGACGGCGAAACATATCTGGTTTCCGATTTATCCAGCGCATACTCTCTGGTGCGAACCGCTGCTGCAGTTTCTTCCGGTTCGATCGCGCCGGAATTTCGACCGGAGGTTCCGCAGCCGACTGCCAGCATAGCGGCCAATGCAGCCAGAATTATTCCTTTTTTCTGAATCACAACTCTTCCCCGTTTCTTTTCCGAATATCACAAATCCGCTTCATTCCTGCAGATTCGTTCACGAGACCATTATCTCATATTATACGCCGGTAATCCATGTCTTTCTTTATCCTTCGCCGCATAAGACCAACCGGTATTCGCACAGTCGGACGGATCACGAATCAGTATCGTCGAAGCGCAAACGAAAAAAACTCCGAAGCAACGCTCCGAAGTTCCTTTTCAATGACCTCGCCGGGAATCGAACCCGGGATTACGCCGTGAGAGGGCGTCGTCTTAACCGCTTGACCACGAGGCCTTATTATTAAATACAATCGAGGCGACAAGATTCGAACTTGCGGCCTCTGCGTCCCGAACGCAGCGCTCTACCAAACTGAGCCA
Organism: [Clostridium] aminophilum DSM 10710; assembly: GCF_000711825.1. Classification (GTDB taxonomy): domain Bacteria; phylum Bacillota; class Clostridia; order Lachnospirales; family Lachnospiraceae; genus Clostridium_R; species Clostridium_R aminophilum. The sequence goes on from NZ_JONJ01000002.1 coordinate 307,967, forward strand.
CGCCTCGATTCCGTTCTCTCGCGGGATGTCCCGCTCGATTACGTACGATAGTATATCAACTGTCCAAAGACATGTCAACACTTTTTGTAAAAAATTTTTCAAAGAATTTATTCAATTAAGAAAATTCTTATTATCCGTTCTCTCTCTCGGTTAGAGGTGCACCGCAAACGCTGCAGAAACGCGCCCCTTTGGCAAGCTTTGCGCCGCACTCGGGACAGATTCTGGTCTTTTCCAGTTCCATAATCTCATCCTCAAGTTCCGCGATCCGGATCAGCCCGGTGCGGATCATGCGAAATTCCGGCTCAAACTGCGGAAGTTCCTGCTCCTGATTCTGCTCATAATAGTACTTGCCCAATTCAATATACGCGCTGTTCACACGATCTTTCTCTGAGGAAAGCTTGGATTTCAGGGAAATGACATCGGTCATGTCTTTCACTTTTTCCGCTGCCTCGCGGCTTTTATCGGTTATCACCTTTGTTAAATCATCAAAAAATGCCATTACTCGTTCTCCCCCTTGTTCGACGCCGGTTTTCCTTTTGCCGGAGCTTCCCGGAAAACACAACATTTTCCACACAATACCGTTTTTTATTTTAGCCCAGCGCTCGTGTGCTGTCAAATCGCTCCGGCCTCTTCCATTCTTCCCACTTCGCATAGATGAAACGAACAGTACTTTTTTCGGCATGGCAGAACGCTTCCGATCTTGCCGCCGCGCATGAATGAGGCACACCCTCTCAGAATTTATATCCGTTGGAGTTCGATTTCCACCGATATGAATCCGCGCACATCTCTTCGAGTGTCTTCTCTGCCTTCCAGCCAAGCTCTCTCTCCGCCTTGGAAGGATCAGCATAGAGAACCGCAATATCCCCCGGCCGTTTCTGACGAATCTCATAGGGGATCGGTACGCCGCAGACCTTCTCATAGGTGTGAATCACATCAAATACGCTGTATCCGTGGCCCGTTCCAAGATTGTAGGTTCTCACCGCCGGTTCCTGATCCATCAGTTTCAGCGCCGCCACATGCCCTTTTGCGACGTCGACCACATGGATATAATCACGGATACCGGTGCCGTCCGGTGTCGGATAATCATCGCCGAAAATGCCGACGCTCTTCTGCCGTCCGACCGCCACATCCCCGATGTAGGGAACCAGGTTGTTCGGCGTCATTTTCGGATAATCGCCGATCAGACCGCTCGAATGTGCCCCGATGGCGTTGAAATACCGCAGAAGAACAATATTCCACTCCGGATCGGCGTGATGAATGTCGCGCATCATCTGTTCCAGCGCCACTTTGATTCGTCCGTACGGGCTGGATACCTTTCCGCGGGGACTCTTTTCCCGCAGCGGCATATCATCGACCTCCAGATCTCCGTAGACCATGGCGGAAGAACTGAAAATCATCTTCTTGACATTATGTTTGCGCATGGCGTTGCACAGAACGAGCGTTCCCGCAATATCATTGTAGTAATACTCCAGCGGATCGATGACCGACTGGGCGATGGACCGGTGTCCCGCCACATGAATAACCGCGTCAATGTCTTCTTCATCGAAGATTTCCGCAACGTCCTGCTTATGGCACAGATTCGCCTGATAGAAAAAGATCCTCTTTCCGGTGATCTTTTCCACCCGCTCGATCGCTTCCTCCGAAGAGTTGATCAGGCTGTCCGCGACAATAACCTGATGTCCCTGTTCCAAAAGCTCTACGCATATGTGACTTCCGATGTATCCCGCTCCACCGGTTACCAATACTGTCATACCTTCTGCCTCTTTTCCATCCTTCCGGATTTCTTGAAATGCCCTGTACTTTATACTATAATTACTGCTTGGCATATAAATATATACCTTATCATACCATATTTTATCCTCCGGGTACACCGGACGTGACAAAGCAGGGGCCGGGTCCTCTGCGGTGCCGGCCACTGATCGGCGGTTTTTACTGGTATGTCAGCACATCCGGTCACCGGCTGTACCATTATCGAAATGAGGCATTTATGATTTTATCCTGTAATAATATAACAAAAACCTTTAACGGAAACACGATCCTCGATCATGTCTCCTTTCATATTGAAGAGCATGCGCGCTGTTCCATCGTCGGCATCAACGGCGCGGGGAAATCAACACTCTTAAAGATTATCATTGGGGAAATGAACCCGGACGAGGGCGACGTCACGGTCCAGCACGGAAAAACCGTGGGTTACCTCGCCCAGCATCAGGATCTGGACGACACAACGCCGATCTACGAGTGTCTGATGGAGGTAAAACAGCCGATTCTGGAAATGGAGCGCCGACTGCGGGCTCTCGAACACCGCATGACGGAGACCGAGGGCGACGATCTCCAGAAAGTCATGGACGATTACAGCCGTCTGGATCACGAGTATGAGATGGCAAACGGCTATGCCTGGCAGAGCGAAATCACAGGCGTCCTGAAGGGGCTCGGCTTTGCCGAGGAAGAATTCCGCCGTCCGGTCTGTGAACTCTCCGGCGGTCAGAAGACCCGTGTATCGCTCGGAAAACTCCTTTTGTCCAAACCCGACATTATTATGCTCGACGAGCCGACCAACCATCTTGACATGAATTCCATAGCCTGGCTGGAAACCTATCTTCTGAACTATGCCGGAACCGTCATCATTGTGGCTCATGACCGCTATTTTCTTGACCGCGTCTCGACACAGATTGTGGAAATCGATCACGGAAAGGCCATGTCATTTCCGGGCAACTACACGGAGTACAGCAAGAAGAAGGCGATCGTTCGCGCCGGCATCATCCGCGCCTACCTGAATCAGCAGGCGGAAATCAAACACCAGGAAGCCGTCATTGCCAAACTCCGCTCCTTCAATCGCGAAAAATCCATCAAGCGAGCGGACAGCCGTGAGAAAATGCTGGACAAGATGGATCTTCTCGAAAAGCCGGAAGAGGATTCCGCTGAGATGCATTTCACGCTTGAGCCCTCCGTTGCCAGCGGAAAGGACGTTCTGACGGTTACCGGTCTGGAGAAGGGATTTGACGGTGATATTCTCTTCCGGGATGTCAATTTTGAGATCCACCGCGGCGAGCGGGTAGCCATCATCGGCAACAACGGAACCGGAAAGTCAACGCTGTTAAAGCTCATCATCGGACAGCTCCTTCCGGACAGCGGAGAGATCCGCCGGGGAACCAAGGTCAACATCGGATACTATGATCAGGAGCATCAGGTTCTCGACATGGACAAGACCATTTTCCAGGAGATCTCCGACGAGCACCCGGATATGAACAACACCGAGATCCGTAACGTCCTCGCGGCATTTCTCTTTACCGGCGAAGATGTCTTCAAACGGATCGGTTCTCTGTCGGGCGGCGAGCGCGGCCGCGTTTCTCTTGCCAAGCTCATGCTCTCCGAAGCAAATTTCCTGATTCTCGATGAGCCGACAAACCATCTGGACATCGCCTCGAAAGAGATCCTTGAAAATGCGCTGAACCGCTATACCGGAACCGTTCTCTGTGTGTCCCATGACCGATATTTCATCAATCAGACCGCAACTCGCGTTCTCGATCTCACCATGGGATCACTGCTGAATTATATCGGAAACTACGATTACTATCTGGAGAAAAAGGAAGATACGGAAAAAGCTTTTCTGGACCGCATTTCCCGCAAACCTTCCTCCGGAAAGAACGGATCAAACGCTGCTCCGGAAGGCATTGCCGGAACAGTCTTCGGAAGCATCGGTCAGAAAAATGCACCAGCAGGCCGTTCCGACAATTCCGGAAAGGACGTGTCCGACGGAAAGCTCAGCTGGCAGCAGCAGAAAGAAGAACAGGCGAGAATCCGCAAGATTCAGAACGATCTGAAAAAAACCGAACAGGAAATCCATGATCTCGAGACCCGCAGTGAAGAGATCGACGGCATCCTCTCGCAGACGGATATCTATTCCGACGTCGCAAAACTCATGCAGTTAAACCGCGAAAAAGAAGAAATCACCGCAAAACTAAATCCGCTCTACGAAAAGTGGGAAGAGCTTGCGGAGATGGAATGACAGCGGCCGGTTGAGTTTATGCATCTTCCGGATCGACAAGGTATAAAAAAGCCAAAAAGAGCTGTATCTTCCGTTTTGATATGGAAGTACAGCTCTCTTTTTTATATGCGTATCGGAAATTAAGTCTCTGTTTCTGCCCCGTCCTGAGTCCGGACATCGGAGACATCTTTCGCCGCCGGTCCCGTAGCCTTCGAATCGACGCGCTCTGATGCAGGGCCGGAACCGCCGAACCCCATTCCTCCGTTTTCCGAAAGTTCATACTCTTCCGGCTTCCGGTCGGATGTCACATGAAGAAGTTCCTCGATGGTTTCCGCAAGTTCCGGAGAATTCTTTCGCATCTCCTCGCGGACCGCCGGATCAAAATATCCGCAGAACATGACGGCGGCCATCGCTTTCTCATCGTCAGCAAAATACGACGGGAGCGTCGGTGCAATGGAGGAGCCGGACGAAAACTCATCGTATGCAACGACAGCCTCTTCCATCTTATCCCGCTCTTTCACCGTCCTTCTGAGAACCGACGCGATATATTCGCCGAAGCCCATCCGGACAGCTTCCGGATCGGTAAACTTGATTTTTTTGTAATCGGTATCGGTCTTGTATTTCACATACCAGATTCCCCGATCCGTCAACGGAGCGGACAGATAAATCTTATCGGTATACCACATAAACTGCCATCCGTCCTCACGGAAACGGGTCACCCAGTATGGTGTAATCTCCGAAAACTGCTCCGTCAGAAGGTCTTCCTCTGACTTCAGCGGCTTCCGCTTTCCGTAGAGGATCATATCGCCTTCCGGATCATGGATGCCGTCGGGAGAATAATATTTCGTCCGGATAAAACTGCCTGCCACCAGTCTTCCATTCTCATGGAAGGTGTAGAGATGTCCGTCCGCCATGTGACGGCCCCCCATATAGAGACGTCCCTTCGGATCGAAAAGATACCAGAATCCGCCGGCATTTACCCAGCCTGTCGTCAGACTGCCGTCCTCCCGGATCCGGTACCAGCGGCCGTCCTCGCTGTCCAGAAGCCAGCCGGTTATCATCGCACCGTCTTCATCAAAATAATAGGGATGGCCGGCAAGCTTCACTCTTCCGTCAGTTTTCAGATATCCCTCGGAATCCGCGTAATACCACTTATCCTGATAGAACAGCCACTGCGACGACGCATAAGTGCCGTCCTTTTTGCGATAACGCCACTCCTTTCCGACATATTCCCAGTTTCCCGGAATCTCCCGGTTCTTTCCGTCCAGACACACGACATCCGGACCGGTAAAGTCCTTTGACGCCGCATAGGCAGGAATGGAAAAAGAAGAAATGTTTCCGATGCGGATGCCGGAAAAGGTCATTCCAAACGTCAGGGCCGCCGCCGCAATCCGACGAAGTTTTCCGCCGAAATTGCGCATTTTCTTCGAAGTCCGTGCTGCCGCAGGACTGTTCTGTCGCTGTTTCACCTCCGCATCCGCCTCCTTTCTCGGGATCTTATGGAAAAATAATACAGAATCATTTATAATATCGTCTGATAAAACAGTAAGGAAAGGAATCCCCATGAAACTGAAACGAATTCTGGCTGTTTCAGCCGTGTTCCTCATTTTTGCGCTCTACGCCGGTTCGGTGGTCTGCGCACTGATCGGAAGTCCTCTCGCACAGAGCCTTCTGATGACAAGTCTTTTTCTGACAGTCGTTGTTCCGGCGCTTCTTTATCTCTATTCCATGTTTCTGCGTCTTTCCATCCGGAACAAACGCGAGGCAAACCGTGAAGTCTTCGAACAGGTGGCCGGTGCGCCGAAGTCCGGCAGCAACCCGGCATGCAAAGACGGAAGTTCCCGGAATTCATCCCCGGAATCACATAACTGTCTATGATTATAGCACAGATTCCCATGAAACTTTATTAACGTTTCATTACTCCGGATCCGGGGTCTCTGTCTTCGGAATGGACAGAAAAGGAACCCCAAAAAAAACGAAGAAAATAATGCGCAGAGAAAAGACGCGCAGAGAAAACGCCGGCAGAACAGTCTGCCGGCGTTTTCTCTGCGTGATGGACATATTATCAGGTCCCGGCGTCACAAAATCCGCGCCGCCGGTCTGCGTTCGATATTACTTGCGGAAAATAATCTCATTTCTGCCCGGACCGTTGGATACCATCTTGATCGGGCACTCGATCTGACGCTCGATCTCCTCGATGTAGTCACGGCACTCTTTCGGAAGTTTGTCATACTCTTTGATTCCGCGAATGTCACACTTCCAGCCCGGCATGGTCTTGTAAACCGGCTTTGCCTTCTCAAGTTTCCAGGTAACCGGGAAATCTTTGACGATCTCGCCGTCAATCTCGTATCCGACACAGAGATGAAGCTCATCCAGATATCCGAGGACATCCAGAACAGTCAGAGCAACCTGAGTCGCGCCCTGTCTCTGAACACCGTAGCGGGTTGCTACCGCATCAAACCAGCCGACTCTTCTCGGTCTTCCGGTCGTTGCGCCGTATTCGCCCTTATCGCCGCCGCGCTTTCTGAGTTCTTCCGCCTCATCGCCGAAGATCTCGCTGACAAATGCACCGGCACCGACCGCACTGGAATATGCCTTTACAACCGTGATGATGTCCTTGATCTCATACGGCGGAATCCCTGCACCGACTGCACCGTATGCAGCCAGAGTGGAGGAAGAAGTAACCATCGGATAGATGCCGTGATCCGGATCCTTCAGTGTTCCGAGCTGACCCTCGAGAAGGATGGTCTTTCCCGCCTTGATTGCTTCGTTCAGGAACTTTGCGGTATCCGCTACATACGGAGCAATCATCTCCTTATACTTCATGAGCTGACCAAATACCTCATCTACGCTGAGTTCCGGCTTGTTGTAGAGATACTTCAGTTCAATGTTCTTCTTTTCGACTACATTTGCCACGCGTGCGCGAAGCTCCTCTTCCGGCATGAACAGCTCATTGACCTGGAAGCCGACCTTTGCAAACTTGTCGGAGAAGAACGGAGCGATACCGCTCTTGGTGGAACCGAAGGATCTGCCGGCCAGTCTCTCTTCCTCGTAGGTATCAAAGAGAACATGGTACGGCATCAGAATCTGAGCCCGGTCGGAAACCAGGATCTTCGGTGTCGGAATTCCCTGTGCGAGAACGGACTCCAGCTCCTCGATGAACTTACCGATATCGAGGGCTACACCATTGCCCAGAATACAGGTGGTATTGTCGTTAAAAATACCCGACGGAAGAAGGTGCAGTGAAAAACGTCCGTAATCATTGATGATTGTGTGTCCGGCGTTATGACCACCCTGGAAACGTACAACTACATCGGAGGTCTGAGCAAGCATATCTGTGATCTTGCCCTTACCTTCATCGCCCCAGTTAGCGCCTACAATTGCTCTTACCATTTTGTGTCCTCCTGATTTTTCTCAGTTGCTCAAATTTATTATCGCCCTGTCCGTACTGCCGAACGCCGGTCACGGCAGGGCACGCATCGGATGATTCCTTAAACGTTAATCTCTGCCTTGACGCCGAGATCCCCACGGTTTTCATTCAGAATCGGACGGATGACCTCCTCAAGGAACTCCTCCACCTGTTTCGGGGCACAGCCCACATATTTCTTCGGGTCCATATTGCTCTTCAGCTGATCCAGCGTGACATGGAAGGCCGGATCGGCGGCAATCAGTTCCAGAAGGTTGTTGTCGAGACCCTTCTCCTTGACATTTTTGCCGGCTTCCATGGAGAGCTCACGGATTCTCTCGTGAAGTTCCTGACGGTCTCCTCCGAGTTTCACACAGTCCATCATGATATTCTCGGTCGCCATAAACGGAAGCTCCGCCATCATGTGTTTTTCGATGACCTTCGGATATACCACCAGTCCGTCCACGACATTGAGATAGAGATCGAGGATGCCGTCGATTGCGAGAAAACCTTCCGGTACGGAGAGACGCTTGTTGGCAGAATCGTCCAGTGTTCTCTCAAACCACTGCGTGGAGGCAACCAGCATCGGATTCATGAGATCCGACATCACGTAATTGGCCAGAGATGCCATTCTCTCACTGCGCATCGGGTTTCTCTTATATGCCATCGCGGAAGATCCGATCTGGTTCTTCTCGAACGGTTCCTCCACTTCCTTCAGATGCTGCAGAAGCCGGATATCGTTCGAAAACTTATGCGCGCTCTGGGCAATGCCGGCGAGCACGGAGAGAACGCGGCTGTCGTTCTTTCTGGAATAAGTCTGTCCGGAAACCGGATAACAGCCCGGGAATCCCATCTTTTCCGCGATCATCTGATCAATCTTTCTGCATTTCCCGTGGTCTCCGTTAAAGAGTTCGAGGAAGCTTGCCTGTGTACCCGTGGTACCCTTGGATCCGAGAAGACGGAGGCTGCCGAGAACATAATCAAGATCATCGAGATCCAGTTTCAGTTCCATCATCCAGAGCGTTGCTCTCTTTCCGACGGTAGTCGGCTGCGCCGGCTGGAAGTGGGTAAATGCAAGCGTCGGCTGATCTTTGTATCGGTCCGCAAATTTTGCGAGTTCATCGAGAACACAGATCAGTTTCTTCCGGACAAGCTGAAGCGCTTCCGTCATAATGATGATGTCGGTGTTGTCTCCGACATAGCAGCTGGTCGCGCCGAGATGAATGATTCCCTTTGCCTTCGGGCACTGAAGACCGTAGGCATAAACATGGGACATGACATCATGTCTTACCACTTTTTCCCGTGCTTTGGCTTCCTCAAAGTTGATGTCATCTTTGTGTTCTTTCAGTTCATCGATCTGTTCCTGCGTGATTCCGAGCCCGAGCTCATGCTCCGCCTCGGCCAAAGCGATCCAGAGTCTTCTCCAGGTCCGGAACTTCTTCTCCGGAGAAAAAATGTACTGCATCTCTTTGCTTGCGTACCGCTCTGAAAGCGGGCTAACATATCTATCGTAACTTGCCACTGTCTGTTTCCTCCATGCAGATGGTCTCCGTCCCGTCTGTACAGGCAGAGATCTCTTCGTGTTTCACAAACGGCAGTCCGAAATGCATGCCGGATGATTCCATGAACTGCCGCGGAAACGTTTTCCGTTTCCATCAGTTTCTGCGCTGCCGTCAGCCGATGACATCCTCCATCGAGTACATGCCCGGCTTTCGGCCGGCAAGGAACTTCGCTGCCGCGATCGCTCCCTTACCGAAAATCGCCCTGGAATAGGCGGTGTGCTGCAGTGTGATGACCTCATCCTCACCGCAGAAAAGAACATCATGCTCTCCGACAATGGTGCCGCCGCGGATCGCCTGAAGTCCGATTTCCATCGGATCTCTCTTTTCCTTAAAGGAATGACGGTCATATTTGTAATGGTATTTTCCGTTCATCTCATCATTGATGGAATCGGCAATCGCAAGAGCCGTGCCGCTCGGCGCGTCAAGCTTGCGGTTGTGATGCTTCTCAAGGATTTCAATGTCAAAGCCGTTGGGCGCAAGGGTTCTGGCCGCGTCTTTCACAAGCTTTAAGAGGAGATTGATTCCGAGAGACATATTGGCGGAACGAAGTACCGCAGCGCTCTCCGACACCTTCTTCGTCTTCTGAAGCTGCTCCTCGCTCAGACCGGTTGTGCAGAAAACCACCGGCATGTGATGCGCTTCGCACCAGTCCAGAAGCTCATCCGCAGCAGCCGCAACGGAAAAGTCAATCACAACGTCCGCATCGACATTGCAGTCCGAACATCTGGAAAATACCGGATATCCCAGAGAATCGTCCGCATGAATATCCATACCGGCAACAATCTCGATCTCCGGATCATTTTTGCAGAGCTCCGAAACCACTCTGCCCATATGTCCGCCGCATCCGTGCATAATTGCTCGAATCATAGTTCCTCCTTCATAAAAACATTGAACCGTGTTCGTGTATCGCGTTTTTTACGCGCTTAGGATGCAGATCCGCCGGCGGCACAAAAAGCCGTCCGAATCTGCATCCCGGAATAACAATATCAGAGAAGACCGGCGCCCTGCATCGCCTTCTTCAGCCGTTCAAGATTCTCCGGCTCCATATCCACAAGCGGTCTGCGGAACGGGCCGACATTTTTTCCCATCAGGTTCATGGCCGTCTTGACCGGAATCGGGTTGGTCTCGCAAAAGAGCGCATTCAGAAGCGGAACCGCTTCGATCTGCATTTTCATCGCCTTTGCCGTATCACCGTCAAAGAACGCACGGCACATCTCATGCACCGCCGTCGGAGCGACATTGGACCATACGGAGATTACGCCCTTTGCGCCGAGCGCCATCATCGGAACCGTCTGGTCATCATTTCCGGACCAGATGTCAACGGTGCCGTCCGAAAGGTTGGCGATCTGTGCGATCGCGGAAAAATCACCGCTCGCTTCCTTTACGCCGACAATATTCTCAACATTTCCGCAGAGCCATGCTATGGTCTCCGGCTTGATGTTGACACCGGTACGGCTCGGAACATTGTAGAGAATCGCCGGAATACGGATCTCGTCGGCTACCGCCTGGTAGTGCTCCTTAAGTCCCTTCTGCGTGGTCTTGTTGTAATACGGGGAAACCAGAAGAACGGCATCTGCGCCGTCTGCCTCGGCTTCTCTGGAAAGCTGGATCGCGGTTTCCGTACAGTTGGAGCCGGTACCGGCCACCACCGGAATACGTCCCTTGATGCGCTCACACGCAAAACGGATCACTTCACTGTGTTCCTCTTCGGTGAGGGTGGCGGACTCGCCTGTGGTGCCGCAGATGATGATGGCATCCGTACCGCCTTTTACCTGCTCTTCCAGCAGCTCATCAAGCTTATCGTAGTTGACGGTGCCATCAGCATGAAACGGGGTAACGAGTGCAACTCCGGCTCCGGTAAAAACTGACATGTCAAAACTCCTTTCCTGTCCCAACGGGCAGAAGACGCTGTTGTTCGTGTATTCGATTGATTAACGGTTGAGATCCAGTTTTTCGATATCGATGATGCTGTCCGCATATTTTCTGAGTTCTTCCGAACAGTTTCGTCCGGTCAGAATCAGCGTGGCCGACGGATCCCTCGCATCGAGCAGAGATGTGAGCATTTCATCGCTCACGATCTTCTGGTCCACCAGACCGAGAAACTCATCGAGGATCAGCATATCGCATTCTCCGGTTGTGAGAACCTTTTTTGCAAAATGCAGTCCGTTCTGGATATTCTGCACCTCTTCCGATTTTTTCTGCTCGTCCAGATCTTCAAAGTATTCACCGTTCTTCTCAAAGCTGAACAGGCGAAGACCCGGTTCCAGTTTCTTGTACCACTGTTCCGCCTCGCGGGGCATGGAGCCTTTCAAAAACTGAATCACAATAACCCTGTGACCCCGGCTCACCTCATGGATCGCCCGGCCGAGCGCAAGTTCGGATTTGCCGGTCCCCTTGCCGCAGATGATCTGAATCGTACCTGCTTCCATTACACACCTCCGATGCCGGTCAAAAAATTCTTTACTCCTGCGCTGCCTTTTCCTTGTCCTTGCGGCTGATCGCAGCTCTCTTTCTCAGAAGCGGATCGAGAATCTTCTTGCGGATACGAAGGCTGGTCGGAGTAACCTCCAGAAGCTCATCTGTATCAATAAAGTCAAGGCACTGCTCCAGGCTCATGATCTTCGGCGGAACAAGGCGGAGCGCTTCATCCGCACTGGAAGAACGGGTGTTGGTCAGTTTCTTTGTCTTGCAGACATTGATCTCGATATCCTCGCTCTTTGCACTCTGTCCGACAATCATTCCGGAATAGACGTCCACACCGGCACCGATGAACAGAATACCGCGGCTCTGTGCGTTAAACAGACCGTAGGTGATGGAAGTTCCCTGCTCGAATGCGATCAGAGAGCCCTGCTTGCGGTAAGCCAGATCGCCCTTATACGGAGCATATCCGTCAAATGCGGTGTTCAGAATTCCGTTGCCCTTGGTATCGGTCATGAACTCGCCACGGTATCCGATCAGACCTCTGGAAGGAATGGAGAACTGCAGTCTTGTGAAGTTGCCGCCGATCGGACTCATGCCCTGAAGTTCGCCCTTGCGTGCGGTCAGTTTCTGGATAACCGCTCCCGTAAACTCATCCGGTACATCGACATAGGCAATCTCCATCGGCTCGGTTCTCTTTCCATTCTCGTCCTTCCGATAGAGAACTTCTGCCTTGGATACGGCAAACTCAAATCCCTCACGGCGCATCTGCTCGATCAGAACGGACAGGTGAAGCTCGCCTCGGCCGGATACCTTGAAGTTATCCGGTGTGATCTCCTCAACACGCAGGGAAACGTCGGTGTTCAGCTCGCGGAACAGTCTGTCTCTCAGGTGACGGGAGGTGACGAATTTTCCTTCTTTTCCGGCAAACGGAGAATCATTTACCAGGAAATTCATGGCAATGGTCGGCTCGGAAATCTTCTGGAACGGAATTGCCTCCGGTGCCTCCGGTGCACAGACGGTATCACCGATGTGAAGATCCTCGATACCGGACAGCGCAACGATGTCGCCGACGGTTGCGGATTCCACTTCCACTCTTGCCAGACCGTTATAGGTGTAGAGTTTACCGATCTTCACCTTCTTCTGTTTGTCCGGCTCGTGATGGTTTACAATCACGCACTCCTGGTTGACACGGATTGTTCCGTTGCTGATCTTGCCGACACCGATCCGTCCGACATACTCGTTGTAGTCAATGGTGGAGATCAGCATCTGGGCATTCGCCTCCTGATCGCCTTCCGGAGCCGGGATGTGCTCGATGATCGCATCAAAGAGCGGTTTCATATCCTCGGATGTATCATCCAGATCTTTCTTGGCAAATCCGGCCTTGGCAGACGCGAAGATAAACGGAGCGTCCAGCTGTTCGTCGGATGCATCCAGATCCATGAAAAGTTCCAGAACTTCATCAACCACTTCCTGCGGTCTTCCGTCCGGACGGTCAACTTTGTTGATGCAGACAACCGCCGGAAGATCCAGATCCAGCGCACGGCGCAGAACGAACTTGGTCTGCGGCATCGGTCCCTCATAGGCGTCAACGACAAGAACAACACCGTCAACCATCTTCAGAACTCGCTCTACCTCGCCGCCGAAATCCGCGTGTCCGGGAGTATCGACGATATTGATCTTGACGCCGTTATACATAACGGCGGTATTCTTGGACAGAATCGTGATTCCTCTCTCTCGCTCGATATCACCGGAGTCCATGACGCGATCCTCAACCTCCTGGTTCTGGCGGAATACACCGCTCTGCTTCAGAAGCTGATCGACAAGACTCGTCTTACCATGATCGACATGGGCGATAATGGCAACGTTTCTTACATCTTCACGTTTCGTCTTCATAAACTATCAATCTCACTTTCCATGATGCGACTGGGCATCGACCAATAAAATATTTATCTATGTAATGTGCGGTAAATGGGCACACACAATCAGCGACTATATATTCTAACATCAAAGACCGCAATGTTCAACAAAATTTAAGATCTGCTTCAAGATCCATCCTCTTCAGGATCTGCTTCCGGATCTCATCTGCTTCTGCATCTATCCGCTTCCGGTTCGGCCCTTCCTGCTCCGCCCCGCGAAAGATTATTCAAAGATTACCGGCTGACTGCCGTCCATGCCGAAGCGTACCTCTCCCTCGTCGGTCACGGATATTCTGCCGCTTGTGGCATTGACAAGCTTTTTGATTTCCTGTTCCGCCATATCGGCCGGAAGAAGCACTGTGAGATCGACGCCCTCGGCGTATTCGGTCCGCTCCGTGACAATGCCGTCCTCAGACAGAATATACTGAACTTTTCCGAGATCCGTGTAATCCATATGAAGCCGGGTGCGGGCAGCCGGAATCACTTCCATCACCGTACTGTTGGCGATTCCCTCTTTCGCCGCCGCGGTATATGCCCGGACCAGTCCGCCGGTTCCTAAAAGCGTTCCGCCAAAATACCGGGTCACAATGATCAGGCAGTTGTGAAGACCGGAACCCGTCAGCACATCCAGAATCGGTCTTCCGGCTGTTCCCGACGGCTCCCCGTCATCGGAGAACCGCATCAGCTCATCCTTCGGTCCCGCGACATAAGCGAAGCAATGATGCCGGGCATCCCAGTACTTCTTCCGCACTCCCTCAATCAATGACAGCGCCTCTTCCTCCGAGGCGATCGGCGCCACATCCGCAATGAACCGCGATTTTTTCTCGACGATCTCTCCGGTTCCTCCGCGGTACAGAAGTCTGTATTCTCCCATGCTGTTTCTCCTTCACTGCTTTCTAACACATTTCTCTTATTGTATCCCATCCCGCCGCAGGATGGCAAACTGTTTGTGAAAGGAAGAACACTCCACGGACGAAAAATCCGCGGCATACCGGCCGCTTCGCGACTGTTATGTCATGCCGCACCACATGAGTGTAAACGCTCGCGTGGCCCGTGGCTTATGTGGTATAACAGCCGCTTCACGACTGTTATGTCATGCCGTCGCCACATGAGCGTAAACGCTCGCGTGGCTCGTGGCTTATGTGGTATAATACTCTGGATTGAAAGGAGTCACTCCATGAATTTCAGTAAAAATTCCATCAACCGACGGATTTCCGAACAAAAATCTCCGAAAAAGCGTCTCGGTCACCGGGCCGGCAGCATCACGCTCGGAACCATCGCCGGCATCACGCTCTTCACGGTCGTCACCGGGCTTTCTTTCGGATACGGCGCCATCCGCGGCATCCTCGCGGAATCTCCCGAATACGATCCGTCGATGATGAAACCGTCAGGATACTTTTCTTCCATATATAACAGTCACGGCGAGGTTGTCCAGCAGCTGATCGGTCCGGAGTCAAACCGGATCCGCGTCACATACGACGAACTTCCCGACGATCTGATCAATGCCTTTGTCGCCATTGAGGATTCCCGGTTCTGGCAGCACCGGGGCATCGATATCCGCTCGATTCTCCGGGCCGTCGCCGGTGTTCTCAGCGACAATTACTCCGGAGGCGGTTCCACGATCACGCAGCAGCTGATCAAAAACACCGTTTTTAACGGTGGTGCGGAGAAAAATGCAGGCTCCCGCTTTGAGCGGAAAGTACAGGAGCAATACCTCGCGCTGAAGCTGACTCATGACGTGGACCGAAAGACCATTCTCACCAATTACCTGAACACGATCAATCTCGGAAGCGACACCCTCGGCGTCGAGGCAGCCTCCCGTCGGTATTTCGGCAAGGACGTTTCACAGCTTACCCTCTCGGAGTGTGCGGTCATCGCCGGAATCACGCAGAATCCGGCCAAATACAATCCGATCACGCATCCGCAGGACAATGCCTCCCGCCGCGAGATTGTTCTCTCGGAAATGTACCGTCAGGGTTACATTACCGCGCAGCAGCGCGACGAAGCCCTGGAGGATGACGTCTATGTCCGGATTCAGACCAATGACATCGCTTCCCGATCCGAATCTCATCCGTATTCCTGGTACACCGATGAGCTGATTGAACAGGTGACGGGCGACCTGAAGAAAAACTACGGCTATACCGACACGCAGGCCTGGAATCTTCTCTATACCGGCGGTCTCCAGATATACACGCCGCAGGATCCGGACCTCCAGAAGATTGTCGACGAAGAGGTCAACAATCCGTCCAACTACAGCGCCGCCAAGATTTCCCTGGACTACCGGCTCTCTGTGTCGGAACCCGACGGCACCGTGAAAAACTACACCCAGGATGACGTGCGGACATACATCCGGACGCAGAAGGAAAAGCCGGATTTTGACGGTCTGTTTTCCACGGAAGCGGAGGCAAATGCCGCCCGGGACGAGTTCCGCACCCGGGCCCTGAGTGACGGCGGAACGCTCCTGTCCGAGACAAGCGACACCGTCATTCAGCCTCAGGTTTCCTTCGTCCTGATCGATCAGAATACCGGAGAAGTCAAGGCACTCTCCGGCGGCCGCGGCGAGAAAAAAGCCAGCCGTATCCTCAACCGTGCGGCAGATTCTCTCCGCCAGCCCGGATCGACCTTCAAAGTGCTCTCCGTCTTCGCTCCGGCGCTGGATACCGGTCAGGCAACACTTGCGACCACCTACTACGACGCACCGCTCTCGAGCGAAGGAAAAATATTCCATAACTGGTGGGGAGACGACTATAAAGGCTATCACACCATCCGGGAAGCGATCACCTACTCCATGAACATTCCGGCGGTTCTTTGCATGCGAGACACGGTAAAGCCGCAAAACGGCGTTGAATTTGCACGAAGCCTCGGTATCAGCACACTGACGGCCACGGACAACAATCTCGCCACCGCGCTGGGCGGCATCACCAACGGAGTCTCAAATCTCGAACTGACCAACGCGTTCGCGTCCATTGCCGACGGCGGCATTTACCGGAAACCGGTCTTCTATACGAAGGTGACGGATCAGAACGGAAAGATCCTTTTGGACGGAACTCCGGAGGCCACCCGGGTCATGAAGGACTCCACCGCCTTCCTTCTCACGAATGCGATGACCGATGTCATGAAATCCAACACGCTTTATGACGGCGGGGGATATCCGGTGCACTCCACCGGCACCACCGCGGCCTTTGACGGAATGACCATTGCGGGAAAAAGCGGGACCACCACCCGGAACAACGACGTCTGGTTCGTCGGATACACCCCGTATTACACTGCCGGCATCTGGGGCGGCTGTGACGGAAACCAGACGCTCAGCAATTCGGAAACCGGGGTAAATAACGGCGGAACCTCCTTCCATAAGATCATCTGGCGAAAGATTATGGAGCGCGTTCATCAGGGTATGACCGATCCGGGATTTGCTGTCCCCTCCGATATCGAGACAGCGGACGTCTGCCGGAAATCCGGAAAACTGCCGATTACCGGCGTCTGCGAAAATGATCCGCGCGGCTCCGCGGTATACACCGAATACTTTGCCGCCGGTACCGTTCCGACCGAGGTCTGCGATCACCATGTCCGCATCACGGTCTGCGGCACATCCGGCAAGCGTCCTACTTCAAGATGTCCGGAGTCCGGTCTGACGCAGAAAGTGATTATGACGGTTCCGGAAGGCGGCGATGTCACCGACGATTCCGCCTTCACCATGCCGGATTACTGCAACATTCACAGTCCGGAGTGAGCAGACGAGTCGAAACACGCTTTGCGGAGCATTTTCTTCACGGGAAATGCGATACACTTTCCGAACGATTCGAAACACACTTCGCGAGTTTCGTGCATTTTGTGGCCCTCGCCATGTCCTCACACAGCGTGGGCTTTGGCGAGTCAGCCGAAAAAAGAAGGATCCCCAATCCCGGCAATGTCATTAAGTTAAGATGACAGAAATAAGAGTTCTATATCTTAAGTGATATAGGGCTCTTTTTTTATATAAATACTTGACATGTTTCAAAAAATGTGCGGCCGCTTTCGCTACTGATTAGTTTTAATGTAGCGAAAGCGGCCCTTGAAATTGTAAGCATAATTCTCAATTTCAAGGAGGCGCATATGAATCCAAAACAAGTAAAAGATTTATTGGTTGACAAAATAAAGCTGGTTTCAGCAAATGCTAAGTCGTTCTGTATTGATTCTGATAAGAACTTTTCAAGAAAAAGAAAGCTGACTATG
>NZ_JONJ01000003.1 GCF_000711825.1 [Clostridium] aminophilum DSM 10710
CGCAACGGATATGAGCGCGAAGGACAAGTATGACGGTGCAGAGTACCTGCAGATCGGTGCGGAGACAGATGCAGATCCGACCGAGAGAGCAAATCAGGTTGTAAGCAACATCCAGAAGGCAATCAACCACGTTTCTGACTACCGTGCAGAGCTCGGTGCAAAGCAGAACAGACTTGAGCACACCATCAACAACCTTGCTGTAACTTCTGAGAACACCACAGCTGCTGAGTCCAGAATCCGTGACACAGACATGGCGAAGGAGATCGCAGCATATCAGAAGAACAACATCCTTTCCCAGGCTGCACAGTCTATGCTTTCTCAGGCAAACCAGTCCGGACAGGGCGTTCTCAGCCTTCTCAGATAATTTTTCAGAGAAAACGCTGGAACACAATACGATTTTTTCGGGGACGCATTCCATACGGGGTGCGCCCCTTTTTTGTGAGTGAGATAGTTTTTCGGTTTTTTCTATGACATTATCATCTTACGATATTTATAAAAGCCGTCACCCTTTGATTTTTATGATGGTTAACTTATAATCAGCTTAAAAAATGTCGAAGATAATTAGAGGTCGATTTTCGTTATTATCGCAAAAAGGGGATGTTACAATGGGAAGAAAACTGGCATTACGGCTTTCGCAGGTTATGATTACGAAAAATGAAGAAAAAAACATTGAGCGAGCATTGACCTGGGGAAAAGATTTTTTATATGAGCAGATCGTCGTCGATACGGGAAGCACCGATCGGACGGTGGAGATCGCACAGAAGATGGGGGCCACGGTCCTCCATTTTGATTGGATCAACGACTTTGCTGCGGCAAAGAACTTTGCATTAAAACACGCATCCGGTGACTGGATTGCGATTCTGGATGCGGATGAATATTTCGATGAGGAAACAGCGAAACGGGTTATGGAAGAGATCCGGCAGGCGGAGAAAATGAAGGTAAACTGCATTGTCGGATATATTCTGAATCTGAACAGTGACGGAGGGATTCGGGAGGAGATTCCGCAGACCCGCCTGTTCAAAAATCATTGCGGTATCCATTATGAAGGTGCAATTCATGAGCAGCTTCATTGTCCGGCCGGATTAAAGGGGTATTATCCAAAAGAACGTATGAGTATCTTCCATACGGGGTATATGGCAGAAGTGCTTAAGGAAAAAATCGATGCCAACCGGAACCTGGACATCATTCAGAAAACACTGGAAAAAGACCCGGATAATGCCGATATGTACGGATACCTCGGGGACGAACTGATGATTCGCGGGAAGAAGGAAGAGGCGAGCGACGCATATCGGAAATCCATTGAACTCTATGGAGAACCCGTTCCGTTTGGCGACAGGCCGATATGGACTCTTGAAACGCTGATCGGCAACCTGATCGACGAGCGCAAATATGAGGAGGCGGAGAAGTATTATCATCATGCGGTCAAAAACTGCCCGCGGGATGCGGATTTCGATTATCTGTTCGGCAAGGACTATTTCCGAAAGTGTGAGTTTGACAAGGCAATTCCTTATCTGGAGCGGGTTTTGAACCTTCTCGACGGAGATCCCAATGCGACGGGCCGGGATGCCATATCACATCTTGAACTGGTCTATGAAATGCTTTCCTTCTCGTGCTTTAAGGCAGAGGGAAGAATGAAGGACGCGGTCCGATACGCGTCGATCCTTCTGCATGCCAATAAAAAGAAAGATAATGTGCTGTCCACATTCCTTATGGCATTTTCCATGCTGGACGGAGACCGCAGTGCGAATGCGGACGTGGCGATGCAGGGCGTTCAGAAGATTTATGATCTGAATGATGTGGATGACTGTGTGATCGTCTGCAAAGCAGCGGTTCGTGCAGAGTATAAAGAGTTCATTGCTCTTCTGGATAAGGTTATTTCTCCGGAAAATATGCACAGGATGGCAGAGATTGTCGCAAAAGAATCCAAAGCATCTGAATCATAAGAGATTTCATACAACGCGAGGTACAGCGAATGAAAGTTGTTCTTTTGGCAGGTGGGCGGGGGACCCGCATCATGGAGGAATCCGAGATGCGGCCGAAGCCAATGATTGAGATCGGTGGCATGCCGATTATCTGGCACATCATGAAAGAGTATTCTCACTATGGATTCCATGACTTTGTGATCTGTGCGGGATATAAGCATTACATGATAAAGAAATGGTTTGCGGACTATGCGTTTTATACGTCGGATATGCTGTTTGATTTTTCGGCGAACGGCAGAAACGGAAATGATCATGGCGTTAAGATCACGGCATTAGGCAAACCGGAACCCGGCATTGACAGCTGGACGGTATCCGCTGAGGGACAGAGCGATGATCCGGAGCAGTGGAGAGTCATGGTCATCAATACCGGTCTGGATACAAATACCGGCGGCCGGATCAAAAAGATCCAACCCTACATCGGCAACGAGACATTCCTCATGACGTACGGGGACGGCGTCTGCGACGTCGATATTTCGGAGATCGTGAAATTTCATAAACAGCACGGAAAACTTGCCACGCTGACGTCCGTTGTCCGGAAGCAGTCCAAGGGAAGGCTGGATATCGGGATGGATAATACGGTGAAAGCATTCCGTGAAAAGAGCAACAAAGATGATGAATTGATCAATGCCGGATATATGGTTTTGGAACCGGGAGTCTTCGATTATCTGGATGATCATTCGATATTTGAGTCGGATGCGCTCTCAAAACTGGCGGATGAGGGACAGCTCAAGAGTTACCGTCACGAAGGTTTCTGGCAGTGCATGGATACCCTTCAGGAAAAAACGATGCTGGAATCGCTCATTCGTGAAGGAAATGCGCCCTGGATAAAATGGGAATAGATCAGTTAACCCGATAAAGAGAACATGGAGACAGGCATGAAACAAATCCTTCATATAACCGCCCATCTTGGCGGCGGAGCCGGGAAGGCCATCAGCGGACTGATCGAGGGATGCCGTGAATACCAGAATTCCGTCATCATGCTGGAGGAACCGGCAGACCGACACTGGTGTGAGGTATGTGAGAATGCCGGAGCCGGGATCGTCATTGCTCCGTCAGAAGAAGAGATGATCTGTGCGATCGAAAACGCAGATGTGGTGATTCTGGACTGGTGGGCTCACCCATTGATGGTGGGGCTACTTTCTTTGCTTGACCGGGTATCCGCGAGATATGTCCTGTGGTCCCATGTGAACGGACTGTCTTTTCCTGTGCTGAAACCGGAATTCTTGAATGAGTTTGATTCGGTGCTGTTTACATCTCCCTGTTCGTTTGAACGGATCCGCGAAAATGCCGGGATTGCAGAAGAACTCCTGAAACGCGCGGAACTGGTCTACGGAATGGGGAACTTCCAACCGCAGCGCGCTCCGTATAAGAAGGATTATTCCGGCGGGGACCGCATTCATATCGGATACATCGGCACGCTGGATCTTGCGAAGATGAGTCCGGATTATCCGGAGGTTTGCGCGCTCATCCATGAAATGCTCCCCAATGCGGAATTTCATTTTTATGGAAGATATACAGAGGATTTTGAACGGGAATTCTTTTCGGAAAAGGAGATCCGGGAATATGTGGCGCTGGATGGATTTGAGCCGGATCCCGGATCACGATATCCCACCTTTGACATTTTCCTTTACCTTCTGACGAAAAAGAACTATGCGACGACAGAAAACTCCATTCTTGAGGCAATGGCCGCGGGGCTTCCGGTTGTCGTATATGATAATCCGCCGGAAAAAGCGATCATAAAAAACGGAGTGACAGGGATCGTAGCAGGATCCCGAAAAGAAGCGGCGGAAGCGATCAAAAGGCTTTGGTTTCGGGAAGAAGAGCGAAAAAGACTCGGGACAGCCGCCAGAGCATTTGTGATAGAGAATTACCATGCAAACGCCAACGCGAAAAGGTTTCAGAATGCGATCGGACGCATCCTGAATCAAGAGAAACACCTGCATCATTTTGAGGAGATCGTCGGGAAAAGCCTGTGGGAGCGATTCCTTTATATCTGCGGCGATGACCGGAAGAATGCAGAAGAACTTGCAGCCGGAAAGAACGGACGGATACCGGACTGTTTTAAAAGTGAGAGCAAGAGTTCACCGGCTCATTTTCTGAAGTACTATGATGACCGTAATCTGACCGCATTGGCAGAAAGAATATGTGCAGAGGACTTAACGGATCGGAGACCGAAATGAAGATAACGGAGACAAAGATAAAAGGCTGTTTTGTCATAGAGAGAGATGTCTTTCAGGATGAGCGGGGGTATTTTTCCAGAGCGTTTGACAAAAAGACACTGGAGGAAGCCGGGATGTGTGCGGACTTTGTGCAGTCCAGCATTTCACAGAATCTCAGAAAACATACGCTCCGGGGACTTCATTCTCTGAAAGCGCCGTACTGTGAGGATAAGCTTGTGATGTGCACGAGGGGAAGACTTCGGGATGTCTGTGTGGATGTGAGACCGGAGTCGCCGACGTATAAACAGTATGTCTGTATGGAACTGAGTGAGGAGAACCGGCGGGCCTTTTATATCCCGAAGGGATGCGCGCATGGCTTTCTGACCCTGGAGGATGATACGCAGATTCTGTATTATATGACGCATGAATTCGTCCCGGACAGTGAGATGAATTATCGGTTTGACGATCCGGCATTCCATATTGACTGGGGAGAGGACCTCTCAAATATTACGATTTCTGAAAAAGACAGAAATTATCAATGGATGGAGTAACAGGCCGAAGGATCGGGAGAGAGAGGGAAACGATGAAAGCAGTAGTTACCGGGGCGTCCGGTTATCTTGGGTTTCATCTGGTGTCAGAGCTTTTGGCGGCCGGACATACGGTTTATGCGGTATGTAACCGGTCACGGGGCTTCCTTGACGAATTGGAACAACCATGCGGTCTCACGGTGATCGAGTCGGAGATTCCGAAAATAGAAGAAAAACTAAATGGAGTGGTTCCGGATGTATTTTACCATCTGGCATGGCAGGGCGCGCTCGGCGAGCAGCGGGTGGATGCGTCTCTTCAGATAAGCAATGAGATTCTTGCCATCGAAGCGATGAAGGCGTGCAGCAGAATGGGATGCCCCAAAATCATTTTTACCGGGACCGTGTATGAGAAACTTGCGGAAGAAATGCTGATGTCAGACGGATTTTCCGGAAGTTCCTTTTACTGTATCGCGAAAAAACATGCCAATGATATGATACGGCAGCTGTCAAAGAAGCTTGCTTTAAATTATATCTGGGTGCAGTTTTGCCATCCGGTCGGGAGATTCATGAATCAGAATCAGCTGTTCCCCTATGCAGTCAATGCATTTCGGAATAACAGGCCCACGGAGTTTGGCAACTGCAGAAACTATTTTGACATTGTTTCCGTTCGATATCTTTCGAAAGGATTATGTATTCTCGGAGAAAGAGAGGTCCCGAAGAAGACGTATTATATCGGCAGCGGATACGCCAGGATCCTGAGAGAGTACCTGCAGATCGCGGCAGATCACTTTGAGGCGCTGCTTCCGGAGGTGATGGAAGGTGAGGCGCGCGGTGACTTTGAAGGCGCGCCGGATACGGAAGAGCGCTATAAATATGAGCATCTTCAGGCGGTTTTTCTGAACCGGGACAAGATGGAGAACGGGGATGAACTGTATAAGAAGATGTATCAGACGGCGATGGAAACCTGCGACAGGCATTTGAAAGAGAAGTTTGCCCGTCAAGAAGTGATCAATGTCGCATTTATGTCCTATTCGGCAGCGCAGTGGCCTGCAGAAATGCTGTATCGGGATATGGAAAATGATCCCAGATTCAATCCTTATATCATCGTATCGCCACTCATGAACCGGGATGAAGAAAGCAGGATTTCCGGATACAATCAGACGCTTTTGTGGTATTACAACAATGGCTATAAGGTATATGGAGGAGTTGGCGATACATATCTTTCCTGGGAAGATCTTGGGGGGATCCCGGATCTTGTCGTTCATCTTTCCTCTTGGTACGAGTGCATTCCGGATCCGCAGCAGTATCTGACCCTTCCGTGGAAATGCGCGAATATCTATATTCCTTACGGAATCGAAGTCGGGGATAATCAGGATCGGACGTATGCGGTCAAGAATGTGTTTAACAAAGACATCATGAATATGCTGTGGCGGCTGTATACGGATTCGAAGATGACGCTGCAGAGTTATCAGAAATACGGACTGATCCAGGGAGTCAACGTCCGTTATTCCGGTTATTTGAAAATGGATGAACTGGTAAAACCGAGAACGTTCACCAAGCAGGAAATTACCGGATTATGGAAGTGCCCCGGAGATATCTCAAAATTCCGGAAGATCATCATTGCTCCGCATTATACCGTTGGGAATGAGGGGGAATTTATCTCGTCGACATTTCGGCAGAATGTCTGGTTCTGGCTGTATCTGGCGGAGAAATATCGGGATTCGGTGAGCTTTCTCTTTAAGCCGCATCCGAATCTTCGGGGATCGGCGGTGCAGCAAGGTCTATTTTCTTCTTACGAAGAGTATGACCGGTATTTTGCGGCCTGGAATGAGCTTCCGAATGCAAGAGCCATCGACGAATCCAAGTACATTGACTATTTTCTGACATCCGATGCGATGATCCTGGATTCCAGTTCGTTCATCGGGGAGTATTTGTATGTTCAAAAACCGGTGCTCTACCTGACCCGCCCGGAACAGGGATTTACGGATCTGGGAGAGGCTGTTGTGAATACATATTATCGCGCTCCGGGATGGGATCTCATGGAAATTGAGCGGTTTATCACGGATGTTGTATTGGAAGGGAAAGATCCGTTGAAAAACGAGAGAGAGAAAGTATTTGAGGAATATCTGGATTACTATCGTTTGAACGGAAAAATGTCGCATGAGATCATTTTTGACGATATTGTCTCATCGATGGAAGCTTGAAGAAAAGAGGAAACCATGCTGTCACAGGAACAAAGCATAACATTGATCAAGGAGATCGTAGCCGGAACGGGTCGGGGAGACTTTCAGAAGATATCGGGTATTCCGGATTCTTATACATATGAGCATCTGGCAGCGCTTTTTGCGCTGAAAGGTCAGCTGGATGGCGGCGAGTCATTTTATCGTCAGGTGTATCATCTTGCAATGGCGAGAGGTGAAGAGCATTTGAGGAGAAAAGCGGGATCAGGAGAAAGGATCCAGGTTGCTTTTTTGACATATTCGGCGGCGCTGTGGCCGGCGAAGAACCTTTACCGCGATATGGAAGCGGATGAGCGTTTTCATCCCTATGTCATTGTGCCTCCGCGCATCGGTCGGGATGGAACGAGTATTGTGACAGAATACAATCAGACCTTACAGTGGTTTCGGGAAAAAGGATTTGAGGTGATCGGCGGACTGACGGACCGGATCCTTGGGTGGAACGAGCTTGGCGGCGTGCCGGATCTGGTGATTCACAGCGCATCTGATTATGAATGCATTCCGCCGGAACACAATTTTTTACAGCTTCCGTGGCGTTGTCTGAATCTTTACGCGCCGGGGGGGCTGTTTCTGCAGGAGAACTCCGGTCATACTTATGCGAAAGACATTATTTCCGACAAGGATTTTTTCAACATGATGTGGAGAATCTGCGCCGGCACAGAGTTCGAACGGAAACAGTATGAGGAATATGGTCTTCTGCAGGGGGAGAATGTCCTCTCTTCCGGACTGCTGAAAGCAGACGCGCTTTGGGAGAAACTTATGGCGAAGAACGGTGAAGCGCAGGATCCCGATGTCGCGTCGGATACGGAATGGAAATATCCGGAACATGCGGACCCGTCAAAATGCAAACGTGTGATCATTTCTCCGATGGGTGACCTTCAGCCGGAGAGTGAGGAAAGTTGTGACACGTTTTTTGAAAATGCGTTCTTCTGGATCTATCTTGCAAAGAAGTATCAGGATTCGGTGACGTTTTTGTTCCGGCCGCATCCGGATCTTCGATACATGACGGTGAAGGGCGGATTATTCGCGTCGCATGAAGCGTATGATGCGTATTTGGAGCAGTGGAACAGTCTTCCGAATGCGCGTGTGATGTCGGATCCGGAGGAGGCGGATGCATTCCGTTCGTCGGATGTGATGATCACGGATGATGTTTCCTGCGCAGGCGAATATCTGGTCACGCGGAAGCCGGTTCTGTATCTGACGCGTCCGCAGCAGAAGTTCAATGCTTTGGGCGAAAAACTGCTGGAGGCGACGTATCGCGCGCCGGGAAAACGGTATGCTGAAATCGAGCGGTTTCTGACAGAAGTCGTCCTGAATGAACAGGATACGATGCAGGAGCAGAGGGAGGCGGTCTGCGAGGAATATCTGAACTATCGCAGCGGGATCGGGAAGTTTGCGCATGAGATAGTGATGGAGGAGATCGAACGGGCCATCAGTGGTATGTGACTTGATGCAAAGTTCGCAAGGAAGTTGCTATTGAATTTCCTGTATTATTGAGTTTTTAGGAAACAAGCCCGGTTTGGGGGCGAGATGTTTGAGTAATTTATTGGAGTGATGGGGAAATGATTAATAATGTTAGCATAATGCCAAATGAAATAAACAAGTATACGGAGATGGTTTTATCTGGTTTTGTTGGATTGGAAGGTTTTCCGTTATTAACCATAGACTCTGACTCATATATTGTTGGGGTGGAAATACAAAGCGGACTTAATTTTGATCCGAAAGCAGGGCGTCATCAAATCTGTATAGGAAAAGGGTGCGCACTGGCTGAGGGGATTACGTTTATGGTGGATTTAAATCATGATTATCGTTCTATCGCTATGGGGGAATGGTCTTTTCTAAAAGACGTTCGTCATGATTTGAAAGTACATCGTAAAGGAACCATTATTATTCAAAATGATGTTTGGATTGGACATGGAGCCACGATAATGAGTGGAGTGACTTTGCATAATGGATGCGTAGTTGCTGCTAATTCTGTTGTTACAAAAGACGTTCCGCCATATGCAATTGTCGGAGGAAATCCGGCACGAGTAATCCGGTATCGTTTTGAAAACGAAGTAATAGACGGACTTCAGAAGATCGCTTGGTGGGATTGGCCAATAGATCAAAAACTTGACCGAAAAAAGGACTTTGATTTAGAACCGAAGGATTTTGTGAACAAGTATCTTTTACCGAAAGAAATTCGGAGGTACGAAAACAATTCAGGGCGTAAGGTCGTGTTGTTGATCCCTGACGTATACAGCAAGTTTCCGTTATGGCCACAGATTCTGGAGAAGTTTTTGAGCAAGGATAGAAACGAACTCGAACTTTTGATTTATTTGTCTGAAAATGAAACATCAGATGATGTTGAAGAACTGATATATGAAGAACTGAAAAAATATGATTCGAACTGTTATGTAACACTACAGTTTGGTAAGGATATATCAGAACAAGAGTTGTTTGAATATGCAGATTACTATATAACGACAAGGCATAAGGACTGCGTTCATCACACTTCACTATGTGATCTATATGGGGTTGAAATATTATATGGAACGGATGAGATACTGTGAACTGCTTGATTGATAGCGAAGGATTATGAACAACCAACCGGGCAAAACGCATTGAAAATACGGGGTTGGCAAAATCAAGTGCTCCCATTCTGAATTGACACCATATATGGAACCAAGTATAATGAGGCTAAGGGGATTATGCAATAATGTCAAAATGGGATAAACTGTTAGACAAGATTCTTACTCTTTCCAAAGATCTTCGGTTTGATGAACTCAGAAAGGTGTTGGAAAGCTATGGATATGAGATGAACGCTCCTAAGAGCGGAAGCAGCCATTATACCTTTCGTAAGATGGGAAAGAATCCGATTACAATTCCGAAACATGAACCGATTAAGAAAATATATGTTGAAATGGTACGAGCTGTTGTAGAGGAGGAATCTTCACATGAAAACGATTGAGTATTACATGAATCTTCCCTATCGTTTGGAGATCGTTCCGGACCCGGATGAGGGGGGATATGTTGCTTGTTATCCGGATCTTCCAGGATGTATTACTGTTGGTGATTCGATGGAAAAAGCTGTTTCAAATGCGGAAGACGCCAAAAGAGAGTGGTTTTATGCGGCAATGGAAAGCGGAATGGAGATAGCGGAACCGATGTTGCAGAATAGTTATTCCGGACAGTTCAAACTTCGAATTCCGCGGAGCCTTCATCGCAGACTGGCCGAGCGGTCAAAGGCGGAAGGCGTCAGTATGAACCAGTATTGTGTATATCTTTTGTCCCGAAATGATGCGTTGGAAAAGGTCGAATAGTATTGTCGGTGAGTTGTTCACTCTTTGATTTTGCATAATATATCATGCATTCCGGAATATGCCATAGATTCCGCAAGACGTCGATTTGGATTGATATTTTGCAAAATAAAGTGCGAAATGTTTAGCCGGCCTCATAGAATCGGTCCATTCATCCGCTCCACTGTCAGTTTATAACCATATTTTGCGGCGAGGGAATAGCATTCCTTCGCTGTATCATTTTAATTGACAAAATGATATAGAAAGCATGAAGGACCAGAGAAGAGAAATTTTTGAGACGTATCTGGATTATCGAAAGCAGACCGGCCGGTATGCGCATGAAATCATTTATGCGGAGCTGCGGACACTGATCGGGGGATGAGAGATTTTCCAGAAGGTTTCAGAAATGCAGGGACCGGAAATTACAGAGGAGACAGCATTGTCAACTACCACGCACCTAAAGGTACGTGGCTTGCATCTACCCTGTAGTACGTCTAAGACTCCTACATTTTAGCGGTGTAATTTGCAGATCATACCGTGCAGTTCGCGATATTTCAATATGTATTATGGAGTTTTGGCATTCACGCAGTAATCTATCCTGTGTTTTTTCCAAAAGATGAAAAGCGAAATGTATGGTTTGATTTTGGCATGAGAAAAACGTTTTTTATAGGCGTATTATGATATAATATGTCTATAAAGAAGCGGAGGTGATTTTGATGTATGCATTACAAGAAACAATTCGCCCATCAGCGGATCTCAGAAACCATTATAACGAAGTATCAAAACAGTGCCGTGAGAATAATGAGGCTGTAATTATCACTGTGAATGGAAGAGGTGATACCGTTTCTCTTGGCTATGAAGAATACAAGCGGATGAAGGCCAGAATAGAACTGTTAGAGATTTTGGCAGAAGCCGATGAGGATGTTAAGTGCGGAAGAGTTGCTCCGATTAAGGATACATTCGATGATTTACGAAGGATGCTTAAGGAGGGCCGGGCTTGAAGTATAGAGTTGAAAGAACAGATACTGCCGATTCCTTCATTCGTAAAATTGTTCTTTTTATAGCGGAGAGCTTTGGAAATGATGTGGCACTTGAGAAACTGGACTATTTGGAAAAATCTATTATGAATCTGGGAGATAATCCATACGTCGGTGTTGAACCAAGATACAATGTATTAAAGCGCCAGGGATATTTGGTACTTATATTAGAAAAGGATCTTGTCTTTTATAAGGTTGATGACGATAAAAAGGTTGTAACGGTATATGCCGTGGTAGACCAGAGACAGGAATATTTGAGTATTATTCGAGGCCTTTAAGAATAAACTTACCTGTTTGAACCGGAAAGCCGGGTTCAGAGATTGAGATAGTCTGATACACTGAACATGGTTTTTTGACCAGGGTCCAGAGTACACGACTTTGCGGGAGGGTGCTCTGGGCCTTTCCTTTTATCTAAGATGATAACAGTATACCGAGCAACTCCGTGACACACAAGTAGAGCAACTAAGTGCTAACTGAAGGGATCAACAACAATGAAAACAAATCTTCCAGGCACAGTTTTAAGGTATTGTTTTATTTTCTTGCTGGTATGGACTGTGTGGTTATCTAAAATTACTTGGATAGTATCGCCTTCGGGGTATTTTTCATTGAGTTTTTTCAGAAAGTCAATGAAATCTTCACTTTTATGAGTGTCCCTGACAAGGGGAATCGCTTCCCCGGTAAGCAAATCTATTGCTGTCAAAAGAGATACTGTTCCCAACCGTTTGTATTCGTAGTCTCTCTTGATCGTGCCATTTTCTACTGTGGGCGGCAGGTCAGGAGACGTTGTAGCAATCGCCTGTATACCAGGCTTTTCATCATATGATACAGATTGGAAGAAGAGTATGTTGAATCGTAAAAAATAACGGACGATGCCATACCAATTAAGAAAAACTACTACAGCCCAATAGTAGATATGGACAAAGCTTTGTTTTTAGGAACTTATGATATTCCAAAAGCATTTATAAATAAGAGCTGCGAAATCAATTATGGAGCTCATCGACGTTTTCGTTTGGTGGGAGAAATGGTAATAAAGGTTTATTTAGTATAGAGGGTTGGAGTAAAGCATCTCTTGTAAATATGAAAGGAAAAATATATAATGCTTATGACAGAACAAGATATGTTTATATCGCAAATGGTGTGATGTGAATTATATTGTACATTTCAGTAGACAAAAGGGATTGATTTTCTTTGAAAATGGGTGTATTATAATAGTAACCAAAGAGGTATGCGATGTGTCGGATTCGTGTACTGAGGTTCTAATGTGAGTTTGGTTCACTTACTCCGAATAGGTGAATGCCGAAAAATAAAGAACCATACTTGAATTCAAAAAGCTTCTGGCGTCTGTCAGAAGCTTTTTTTATGGGAGAAATAATGAACCTTCTTTATGATAAATTTCTTGATTATAAACAAATAGCAAATTATAGAGTTGAGTACGAATTAGATAATGGTATAAGTTTGTCAGTTAAGTTAGAATTATCTGCGTTTCCGCATTTGATTGGGTTGCATAAGCTGACAGATATGCCTATTATTCGCCGTTTTAATGATCCAAATGATAAAGTTGTTAGTGCTAAATATATTACACAAAAAATTAAGCAACAAAAGATTTTGACAGATAGTTCTGTTCGAGCTAGTCAAAAGTTTTGTGATATTGAGGATCGTTATAATAATTTCTCTAAAGAAAACTTATTATCGTTGTCTTATACCGAAGTAATTGTTAATTTTAATCCGTGTAAGATAGGTTCTACAGTGAACTACTCCGACTTAATGCTACGCATTTGAAGTCAGAGCTTCCTGCTTCAACCACTACTGCATTGGCTACGATGATACGCAACTCAATGTCTTACACAATGTCCACAGGCGTATAAGTTAGGGCTATTCCATCCCTACTGTATATCTAGTTTTCAGGCTACTGAAAAAGATTCGTTTAGTATGCGTAATCCCTCACGTAAGATATTGATCGCAGCGTTCTGGTCACGGCTTATTACAAGATCGCAATCACATTTCATTGTACGAATTGTGAGATTTTTCATCTCAGGATGTATCTTTCCACAACAATGACATATCTGTGATGATGGAAACCACTTATCTACTTTTACAAGATATTTGTTTCTCTCTGATAACTTATATTCAAGCATCGACAGAAACATACCGTATCCGTTATCAAGAGTAGCTTTGCCGTTACCAAAACCTTTATTTGACATAAATTTCATATTCAGAGATTCTACGCATACAACATCATACAAATTGGCTATCTTTGTAGATATTTGATGTAGGTTATCAAGTCTCTGATTTGCTATGTGCCGATGGATTTTATTTACTTTACGGAGCTGTTTTATGTAATTATTGGACTTGGCTTCATGTTTTTTCGAGCCTTGCCTACGTGATAGTTTACGTTGTGCTTTGGCAAGTTTACCATGGCTTTCACGATAGTATTTATGGTTTGTACCTACGTTACCATTATGATCTACATACAGACCGTCAGAAGCATAATCCAGACCAATACAGTTATTCGTGTCTGCTACATAGGTATTTATACTATCTGCAACCTCAAACAATACGGAAATATAGAACTTTCCATCAGATTCCTGTGATACCGTAGCTGATTTGACTATCCAGCTATCATCAGGCTTACGATGGATAACTGTCTTCACATGACCGATTTTAGGGAGTCTAATGCTGTTATCCGTAATGGCAACAGTACCATGCTGATTATTTGTAGTATATGACTTACGGCTGCGTTTTGCGGATTTGAATTTAGGAAATCCGTTGTTTTTCTTACGGGATTTGCTAAAGCGGTTCTTGAAAGCGCATTGTAAGTTTAGTTGTACATTCGCTAAAGCAAGACTGTCTACTTCCTTGAGATATAGATAATCCTTTTTGTATTTGGCAGGTGTTACAGTAACAAACTTACCTGTAGACTTGTAGCTCTCAATTTTATCGGAAAGCATGAGATTATAGACCTTGCGGCAACAGCCGAAGGTCTTGGCAAACATAACACTTTGTTCCGTTGTAGGATATGCTCTATACTTAATGGCTCTGTTTGTCATCTTTCTTACCTTGAGATTGTATATATTGCTTGATAATATCTACGGTAGCACCGCCTGTGGTCAGCAGACAAAAACTCTGTGACCAGAACATCTCTTTCCAAAGAGATTTACGTATCTGAGGAAACTCTTTCTTGATAAGTCTGCTGCTTGCAGATTTATACGCATTGATAAATTTACTTATCTCTGTGTTAGGCTGTCCTCGGAACAGGATGTGAACATGGTCAATGTCGTGATTCCATTCTTCTAACGTAATGTTATATGTAGGAGCAATCTTCTCAAATATTTCTTTGAGACGGATTGAGATTTTGTCATCTATCACCTTGTTGCGGTACTTTACGCACATGATAAGGTGATAATGCAGCATGAATACTGAATGATTGTTATTATCTAATTTCACAATATTTATATCCTCTATTATACATACGACTGATTTATAATTAGATTATAATATCATTAGATACAAAAGTCAAGAAACGCCGTGTTTATCGCAATTCATCCCGCCACCTATAGAGGTGGGGAATTTCTTGCTCACGGCGTGTTAAAGATTATCGGACGCATATCCTCAATTCAAAGAATGGCGAGAAGGAGTTTTACGAGGATGTGCTTCAGTGGGGAAAGCAGGAAGACTTTATAGAACATCCAGAGCGGCGTGATATCGCAAAGGAATGTCTTCTTGAATATATTGAAGGGTTCGAAGGTAGAAATCCCGGATTGGAACTTATAGGGGCTTATATACATATGGATGAGGCTTCGCCACATATGCATTTTGATTATATCCCTGTAGCGGAAGGGCATAAGACAGGAGTGCAGAAACGTAATTCTTTGGATAGAACTATGCGTAACTTAATTGCGGTTCGTACCGGTAGCGAGTATTCACCGAGACCGGATGAAAAGGATGCATCTGGAAAGTGCACAGACAACGCTACCAAGCAGTGGAAGGAAATGGAACGAGCACATTTCCGCAAGATTTGTATAAAGCATGGATTAACCGTGGATGGAGAAATCAAGACCCCAGAGCGAGATAGCTTATCTGTCCTTGAATATAAGGCTGAAATGCGTAAGCGGGAGATTAAGAAACTTGAGGTTAAGGAGAAGAAACTAAGAGGTACTCTTTGTAATCTTCAAAATCTTATAAAACAGGCAGAGGAGAAAATCGAAGAGGCGAAGAAGGAAACTGCTCATATTATTGAAGAGGCGCATGCGAAAGTGGATGGTATTCTTGAAAAGATAAACCGTCGTCTGGGACTGATACCAAAAAAGGACATTGAAGACAAAAGGTTACAACTGGTTGAGTATTACAATGATTGTAAACCGTATCTTACGGACGATATGAAGAGAGCTATCAATGCTGAGGATATCACGGGCGTTTGGAGATATGGTCAGCGCAATGCGTTCATATAATCCTGATAACACTGTGGCAAGAAGTGATCCGGGATGGAACGAACTGTTTTCTTTTGAAATCAAGTTCAAGGAATATCTCGAAATGAAAAATAAAAATGTGAAAACTGAGGATGTTTTAAGGGAGTTGGAACAGCCGGAGCGAGTTCGTGGACAGAGAAGATGAGGTGATAAATATAGAAAAAATACGGTATGTATTCTTACTCCTATATATTGACATGCTCCTAATTTGTGATAAAATTTAGGAGCATAGAAAGGAATAGGGGAATATGCGAGAATTTGACTATAAAAAGTATAGGGAATACCGCTGGGATAATGAAATACTGAATTACCTTTCACAGATTCATGAGTATAAAGGGAAGCAGGAACTGTTTCTACGCCAAAAACCTGTCGAAATGGAGAAACTTGTTGATGTGGCCAAAGTACAATCTATTGAGTCTTCAAATAGGATTGAGGGGATTATTACTACAGCAACAAGAATCGGTCAGATTGCAAAAGAAAAAACAACTCCCAAGAATCGTGATGAGAGGGAAATAGCCGGATACAGGGATGTATTAAATACGATTCATGAGAATTATGAATATATCCCTATCAATGGAAATATTATCCTTCAATTGCACAGGGATTTGATGCAGTATGCTGAAACCGGAAATGGTGGCAGATATAAGATAACCCAAAATTATCTTAAGGAAACAAAGGAGGATGGGTCTGAGGTGATTCGGTTTACACCCGTTCCACCCTACGAAACAGAGCCTTGCATTGATGCGATTTGTGAGAATTATAATTTTATGATGGAAGATACATCAGTGGACCCATTGCTGATTATACCTGTATTTCTACATGATTTTCTTTGCATCCATCCTTTTAATGATGGTAACGGGAGAATGAGTAGGCTTATGACGCTCTTACTCTTATATAAATCAGGATATCTTGTCGGAAAGTATATTAGTATTGAGAAGCATATTGAAAAGACGAAGGATGCTTATTATGACGCATTGGAGGCTTTGTCATCAGGATGGCATGAAGAAGATGAAGATCCTTCGGTTTTTGTAAAATATATGCTTGGTGTTATACTTGCGTGCTATCGGGAATTTGAGAGTAGGGTAAATATTTTAAGTGATACTACCATTATATCTGAAACGGCGGATGGGAAGAAAAAGGTAATTACCATCAAGAGTAAAGCTTATGATATTGTAAAAGCGTCTGTCGATACAAAAATAGGTAAGTTTACAAAACGAGAAATTGTTAATATATGTCCAAGTATAAGTGAAAAATCAGTAGAAGCAGCAATAAAGAAACTTATGGATGAAGGGTACATTAAAAAATATGGATCAGGGAAGAATACTTTTTATGCCAAAGCATTCTAATTCTCCTATTTATTCGACGATAATAGGATAAAAATGGGGATAGGAGAAAAACATGAAGTATATTATTAAGATAGGGAGGATGGCAAAATGCCTTTAAGAACAGAGGATCAGGTTAGAAATGAAGCAGGTATAACACTTGGGTTTATAGATGCAAGCGGAAATAATGTTGATACATCTGAGTATCTATCAGGAGTTGGGCAACTTACGACATTTATTCAATTAGGCTCAAGGCTCGGTACTACTGATTTTGCAGGAATAAGTGATAAACCTGATGGGTGGCTTATGCCGTTTAATCAGAATGGAGTTGCGATCGTTCTTGAAACCAAATCAGAAAAGGAAGATATTTCAAAGAAAAAATGGGAGAAAGAACTCAAAAAAAACTTTTAGAAAAAATAAAATTACGTAGAATGAGTGGAATTCCACCACAATATTTAGACTCGATAGTACGATATAGAGCCAATATAAAGTATCGTGACTAGAGGGTGATTTGTTCACTCTTTAATTTCGCATAATATACCGTGCATTTCGCAAATTATCAATTGTTATTTGATATATTGCGAAATGCACGGTATAATTTATGTAAGAAACGAGCCAAGGCCCGTGCTTGAACGAGGACTAGGCACTTGCGCGATAATAAACGATGATAATTCCTGAACGATATTGCGAGGTGATGATCCAAATGATGACCTGTAAAGAAAAAGCGAAAGAGTGGGGGATTTCGGTCCGGACCGTGAATGCTCTCTGCAAAAGCGGTAAGATTCCGGGTGCAGAAAAAGCAGGAAAAGAATGGATGATTCCGGATGGGACAGATAGGCCGGCAGATGGTCGGATCGTCAGTGGAAGGTACAGAAAGAATACGGGAGAGATCCCCAAAAAGCCGCTTCCGGTCGGAATATCGGATTATATCCGCGCCCAGTCCGAATACTACTATGTGGATAAGACACTGTTTATCCGCGAGATTCTGGATCGGAAGAATTATGTATCGCTGTTTACCAGACCGAGACGTTTTGGCAAAACGCTGAATATGGATATGCTCCGCGTATTCTTTGAGATTTCCCAAGAGGATACCAGCAGATATTTTGCGGATAAGTCGATCTGGAAATGCGGACAGGAATACCGGGATCATCAGGGAAAGTACCCGGTGATTTTCCTGACATTTAAGGATGTCAAATTTGATTCGTGGGATGCAACATTTGCCAGAATTGCTCAGCTTTTACAGGAGGAATTCGGAAGACATTCCGAACTTCGGAACAGCGAAAAACTGGAGAGTTACGAGAAAGAATACTATGAGAAAATATTGAGTGGGAAGGTCAATGAAGTTGAATTGGCGGTTTCACTTCAAAGGCTTTCCGCTATGCTCTCTGTTCATTATGGAAAAGCCCCCATCATTATTATTGATGAATATGATACCCCGATTCAGGAAGGCTATTCGAAGGATTTTTATGATGAGATCATCGGATTCATGCGGAATTTCTTCTCCGGTGGATTTAAGGATAACCGGAATCTATCCTATGGATTTCTAACCGGCATTCTGAGAATTGCACAGGAAAGCATCTTCAGTGGGCTGAACAACCTGACGGTTAGTACGGTCATGGATGACGAATACGATTCCTTTTTTGGATTTACGGAATCGGAAGTTCATCAGATGATGGATTATTATGGCGTGACGGACAAAGAAGAGGAATTAAAATGCTGGTATGACGGATACTTGTTTGGCAATACGGAGATCTATAATCCCTGGTCAGTGATCAATTATCTGTCGAAAGGCTGTCTTCCCCAGGCATATTGGGTGAATACGGGGAAAAACGAGATCTTAGAGGACGTGCTGAAAACTTCCACCGATGACATTTCTGAGAAATTGGAATCTCTTCTTCTTGGACAAAATGTTGTCTCCAGGATTGATCAGAATGTGGTATATAGGTCTCTTGCGGAGGATCCGGCCAATATCTACAGTCTTCTTTTGGTGGCGGGATATCTGAAGCAGGTTCGGAAAAAACTTCAGGGAGACGGAACTTGGATTTGTGAAGTATCGATTCCGAATCGAGAGATTGCGGTGGTATATAAGAATGAGATCCTGTCCCATTTGATGCGGATCGGTGCAATGGGACGCGCAACAGCGAATATGATTGCAGAGAGCCTTTATGCGTTGGATTTCCAAAAACTTCAGGACGGTATCGGAGAATATATGAAGAAGAGCGCCAGCTTTTATGACGCTGGTGCAGAAGGGTTCTATCACGGGCTGATTCTGGGGCTGGTTGCACTGATGGATAATCAGTATAAGGTGAGATCCAACCGTGAATCCGGCGACGGGAGATATGATATCAGCCTGATTCCGAGAACATCACAGTATCCCGGAATCATTATGGAGTTAAAAGCCGGCAGGTCTCTGGATGAGTTGGCATTGGACCGTTTGGCGAAAGAGGCGTTACATCAGATTGGTGAAAGAAACTATGAAGCGGAAATGCAGGAAGAGGGCATTTCGGAAATCCTGAAACTCGGAATTGCTTTTTCCGGGAAGAATGTGAGGATCCGGACAGAGAAAGAATGATTATTTGAGAATCGTTTCTTGGATCTTTTTGCTATAATAGTTAATGGTCATGGCAGTAAATGAATATGAATAACTATATTTGGCAGATAAGGGGATTTCATGAAAACATATGTCTGGTGTGAAGATTCCGGAGCGGGATATGAGTTTTGGCGATATATTTTTAAAGTGATTCAAGGGGACGCAAAAGTCGAGTCAAAAGGAAACAACACAGAGTTAAGGAAATCCGTTGAACAGATCGGAAATGACGGGGCTGAATATTATGTTATTATGGATATGGCGGTAGACAATCCTGACGTTTTGCGTGAACTGAAACGATTAAACACGCTTGCCTCCGGGAAGCATAATGTTCATATCCTGAAAATTCATTCTTTTGAGTTTGTGTTATTATCCTTTAAATGGTTGGAAGACTGGGTTTTTGCAAAAGAAGACGAGTTGAAAAAGAAAAGGGAAAAACTTCTTAAAGCAAGAAGGCTGTTTTTACAATTGGTTGAATACGGGTTAACTCAAGAAGAACGTTCAAGATTCTTGGCATTGACCGGGTATGATGAAAATAAAAATTCAGAGCAGATGGCGGCAGCCCTTTTAAGAGATATTACGCGCAATACCGGATTTGAGACCAACAAAGGGAAATTGGGTGAATGCTTTGTGAATGACTGCTGTACATGGGAAAACAGGCAGAAAGATGATATCTGTGGATTGAACGACAGTCGTTTAGATTCAAACGAAAAAATAAATCAGTTAGTACAATATTCTGTTCTACGGAATACGTTACAAGAGGTGAGGCTTTTATGATTACGGTATATAAAGAAAATGCCATACCAAAAAACATGGATTTGATTCGATTTAACGATTTGTTTTTTAATAAGTATACTGCGGAAAAACTGGATGAGAGAGCGGTAAATATCATTTACACGATCGACCATTCGAAAATGATGGATCAGTTTTCTTTTCAATCCAGATTTGACGGCTGTCTACTGAATATCGATAAACTCTCCTCCGGGTGCAAAACAGTTCTAAACGTGATGTACAATGAGGATAAAGTTTTTGATATCCGAGAGTGTGGGGAAAACGCGGTGGATGCAATTTATGAGTTGGGTTCCGGAAATATTACATGCAAGTATCCTTTAATATCTTTTGAAATGAAAAAAGTTGTTGCGATTGACAAACGTGGAAGCAGAGAAATCGATTCCTATGAATCATTAAAAGAGTGGTGGTCAGATGAAGATTAAGCCGGTTATAACGAATAGAATTCAGACAAAACACACTTCTTATGACGTGGATTTCGAACTGGTTCAAAATATTACGTTTATTGCAGGAGATTCCGGTGTGGGAAAAACCGCTGTGTTTTCTTTTCTTCAGGAGTTGGCTGCGGAAGATAAGAGAATAAAGTGTTTCAATTTTCTTGATCAGAATAAAGGTTACAAACAGGCGATAAAGAATTCTAAGAACAAGTTGGTTGTGATCGATAATGCGGATCTTCTCTTAAATGATGAGTTTCGTCTGTTTATATCGAAAGATATGAACAATCAATATATCATTTTCGGAAGAAATCCAAGCGGGCTGTTATTACAGGCGGATGAGATCTTTGAACTGAAAAGTGAGACAAAAGAAGGACGTACCAGATTTTACATAGGATATGCCTTCGGATGAAACTAGGGATCGCCTTCTCCGGGAAGAATGTGAGGATTCTGACGGAGAAAGAATGATTTTTGATGATCTGAACTACATACTATTTATGGCTTAGACCGTTCATCCGCTCTTTTGCCGGTTCATATCCATACTTTGCAGCGAGGGAATAGAATTCCCTCGCTTTTTCGTTCTGCTTGTTCAGCTCATACCAAATGCCGAGGTTGTAGGCGGCAAGAAAAGAACCTGTCCCGGCAACGCCGGCGCGGTCCGGCTGCTCGCCGATGGCAAGGCAGGCCTGATAGCACTGCTCGATCATCGGCAGACGGGAACTGCGATGCTCCAGATCCTGAAGAATATATTTGGTGTAGAAATTGCCGCAGAAGAAATAAAAATCCGTGCTGTCGGCAAAGAGATCGGAGGTGAGTCCGATGATCTTCTCGGCCCGGTTTAAGGTGGCATCGGTTCCGATCTCCATCAGGGTATAGAGATAGCGCAGGATCCCGTCGAAGATATAAACCGGGAGTGATGGCTTAGCAGCATTGTTTTGAGAATCGTCGACTCTTCCAGAGTTTGTCAAATCGTTCTTAATCTGACCGGCATTGCTCTGACTATTGTTGTTCTGATCGGGGGAATTGGAAGCTTCTGCACCGAGTTCCATTTGCGGGTCGTTAGACAAAAGTTCTGTGACCGCTGCGAAAAACTTTTCAAAGTATGGCAGACTTTCCGAAAGTCTCTTCAGATTCCGAAGCGTGATGGCGGTCTGGTACTGAAGATAGCTGTCTTCCGGGTCATTCTCAAGGGCCTGAAGGAGATACTGAAGGTTTCTCTCGCCCTTTCCCAGGCCGTCATGGAGATAGCCGTCGTGATCGGCGATCACCGGCGCCTGGACGCAGATAGAGTGCTTTGTCGGCTGCTCATGGATGATGCCGCTGTAGCGGGTGCCTTTCGGGAAAATGCGCTCGCAGAGCTCCCGGGAGCAGCGGAGAGCCGATTTATCCATATCGAATGTGGATTCCGGTTTGCAGACACAGTCGGACGTTTCGACGACCGGTGTGTTCCGAGTGCGGAGATCGTCCAGACATTTGGATGAGTTTTGTGACGACTGACCGGAAGAGGTAGCATGCTGTGAAGCCTGAGTATCCCGATACCAGTCATTTCGAATAAACATTGCGGCCCAGTCGTTATCGTATTTTGAAGTCATGCGCACGGCAAACTCATGCAGCGAATCGTAGGAGCCGGAGAGGACATACTCATCGGCGTCGAGGACGAAATGGATGTCGGCGCCGAGTTCCTCCGCGCGCTCGAGGGTGAAGTTTCGCGCCGCAGAAAAGTCATTGCACCATGGAAAATCATAGACCTGAACCGGCGGACGGTTTGGACCGTGAGTTTCGGAAGGGCTTTCGGAAGGGCTTTCGGAAAGGCTTTTAGAGTGGCTTTCGGGAAGAGGTGCGTCGTTGTCATCGAAATGACGGCGAAATTCTTCAATGATCTCTTTGGTTCGGTCGGTGGAGCCGGTATCGGCGATGACGATCAGATCCACCAGCGGTGCGGCTGCGAGGAGACACCGGAGGAGGCTGCGCTGTTCATTTTTCACGATAAGAGAGAGAGCAATTTTCATATTGGTTCCCCTTTCCGCGGGTCTTTCTGCGGTTTGCTTTGTGGAAGATTCTGCAGTTCGTTTTGCGAAAGATTGGGCGGATTTTTCTGCGAAAAGCCTGCCCCTGAAGGAGCAGGCTTTAACCATAATATTCGATTTCCGGTTCGATTTCCGTACGGATTATTCGGTACTTTTGTTTTCGCACTTACTATTCCGCATATATTATTCGGCACTTTTGTTTTCGCACTTACTATTCCGCACATATTATTCTGTGCTTTCTGTTTCCGTGCTTACTGTTTCCATACTTCCCACAGCGGTCCGCCGTCCTTATCCGGGCCTTTCATCTGCGAGAGAAGAGAGTTCAGATCCCAGGCTTTGGTGCAGTTGTCGAAGCGGTTCGAGTCAGCGATCATGACAGAGCCGTCCGGATTATGCTGGGCAATGATGATAAAGTGGCCGTTGTTCGTCAGGTCTCCCTTTCCCATGAGGGCAACCAGGAGATGGCCCTGATCGAGAGCGGCATGAACGCGCTCCGGTGTTCTCTCGGTGACCGGTGCAACCTGCATTCCGTATGCAGTCAGGGCGTTCGGAATCAGACTGTGGTAGGAGCCGCCGCCCATGGCATACTGATTGTTGGCGAGCGCCCACTCGGCGATGGTAACCGGGGAAACGCCGTTATCCATAGAGTTGAAGCTGTTGACGATCATGGAGACAACCGTCGGGCCGCAGCCATAGCGTCCGAGACGGTCTCGGCCGCCGATCATATATCCGGTCCAGTGGCTGTCGCCCTGGTTGAAGTAGAGCATCGGACCCATGGCGGTATCCAGAATCAGATTATAGTCATTATCGATGTAATGAAGTGTATTCGGAAGATTGATCGGATGAAGCTGGCCGTCCGGGCCTTCCTCATAGATCAGAGGACTTCCGTCTTCATTCTTGGTCGGATGATTTGCAAGATAGTCGGCGAGCTGCTGCTCGGCAAGCCGTGCAGCTTCCTCGGCGTCGATCAGCTCGGCATGAATTTCATTCCATTCTTCAACAAAACGTTTTGCTTCGGATGCTTTTCCTGCAGTGTAATCCGCAGCTGACTGGGTCAGTTCGCCGACAGACGGCATTTCCGGTGTTCGAAAGACAGCATAAGAGCTGACCGTCAGCGCAGCCGAGGTGACTGCGATACCGGACTTGATCATTGCGGCGATAGCGGCTTCATTCATGGGTTACATCCTTTCAAAAACGAATCAAAGCATATATATCAGAAAACGTCAACACGGGATGAGGAAAAACGGCATCCCGATAAACGGCGGCCGCCGTGAACAGACGGACACCTCCGTTGGTAAGGATAGGGAAAGTATAGCAGTTTTTTTGCTTTTCATGTACATTATCGGCTTAAAATCATAAAAGAAAAGAGCTCTGCAGTCATCTGACCCTATAGATTGTCATTTATGACTGCAAAAGCTCCTTTTTCATCATAACCGCGTATCAATTACTGTGGTATCAATTGCTGTGATTTCAATTGCAGCGGTATCCAATGTGGTGATATTATTGCGGCATCATTTTGTCAGAAGACCAAGCTGACGGTAGATGATGGACGGGATGGTCAGGAGAGGAGCCTGCTGACAGACAGCGCCGATCTTGTATGCTTCCATCGGCATTCCGTAGACAACACAGGTCTCTTTGTCCTGGCCGATGGTAAAAGCACCGTTCTTGCGCATACGAAGAAGGCCGGCCGCTCCGTCGGAGCCCATTCCCGTGAGAATCACGCCGATTGCCTGATCACGGGCGTTCTGTGCGACGGAGTTAAAGAGCACGTCGACGGACGGCGCGTGACCGTTCACCTTTTCCTCGATGGTACAGGAGACGAAATACTCGGTTCCGCGTTTTACCAGACGCATCTGGTAACCGCCGGGCGCGATCAGCATCAGTCCCTGACGGACTTTGTCACCGTTTTTGGCTTCCCGGACTTCCATTTTCAGGATTTTGTTCAGACGCTCCGCATACATGGCGGTAAATCCGGCCGGCATATGCTGTGTAATTACAACGCCCGGCATATTGGCCGGGAAATTGCGGACGACGTCCAGAATCGCTTCCGTGCCGCCGGTGGAGGCGCCGATCGCGACAATCTTGTTTTCGCCGGCAAAATGCTCCATGGTCCGCGGTGTTGGTGTCTGCAGCTGTCTGGCTTCCATGGTGGTTGCCGGAGCGGAAGAGACCGTGCCGCGCGGCATGCGGACGCGGGAATTCGAAGCGATCAGGAGCTTCGGAAGGAGGGTGCTCACAAACTGTTTGGATGTGATCTCGTCTTTGACATCCGGTTTGCGGACAAAGTCGACCGCTCCGACTTCGAGTGCATCGAACACGCGGAGATTGAGAGAGGAGACGAGAATCACCGGAACCGGATATTTCGGAAGAAATTTTCTCAGGAAATCGGGACCGGTCATTCCCGGCATTTCGATATCGAGCGTAACAACATCCGGTTTCAGCTGGGGAATCTGGCGCTCGGCGTCAAAGGCATTGATGGCATGGCCGATCACCTCAAAACGCGGACTCTGCCCAATGGATTTGATGAGAAAGTTTCGGAATACCATTGAGTCATCGACGACAAATACCCTGATTTTTTTGTTAAGATCCATAGTTTGCCCTCCAGGCTCAGGCACGAGTCAGTATAATCTGAGTTCGTATCTGAGTCGTCAATCGAAGTTTGAATGGTTTTTTCAAACTTATGTCCTACAGGAGTCAGGCAGTCAGGCCTGCCTGTACCATGTTGTTTTGTTACCTTGATTCGTTATCTTGACAAAAGCCGGCCGAAGTTATCGGCCGGCAAATGATTATTTCTTCTGATAAATGGCAGGTTCGATGTACGCATACGGACAGGTCTGCTTTGTCAGTCCCTCCGAGTGACCGATGAAGAACCAACCGCCCGGTACAGTAACCTGATAGAAACGGTTCACCAGAGCATCTTTTGTCGGCTG
Source organism: [Clostridium] aminophilum DSM 10710 (assembly GCF_000711825.1). Taxonomy (GTDB): domain Bacteria; phylum Bacillota; class Clostridia; order Lachnospirales; family Lachnospiraceae; genus Clostridium_R; species Clostridium_R aminophilum. Next base: position 25,776 of record NZ_JONJ01000003.1, read on the forward strand.
ATCGAAATAGATCATGACATTGCGGCAGAAGATGAGGTCGAACGGTCTCTTCCAGTGCGGTGTATCAAGAAGATTAAACGGCCGGAAAATCACATTATTGCGGATGTCCGGACTGATGGTTAAGTTGCCATCCGGCTTCTTGACGAAATACTTGCTCTGCCATGCCGGCGGAAGCTTGGAAATGCTGTCCATGCCATAGACCGGATTCATGGCGGAATTCAGGATGTTCTGGGAAATATCGGTCGCAAGAATGCGAAGATCCCAATTGCCCTGCTTTCTCGCAAAATACTCCTTCAAATACATTGAAATTGTATATGGTTCTTCTCCGGAAGAGCAGCCGGCACTCCAGATCGAGAGACATTTATCTCCCTGATGACGTTTTTCAAGCTCGGGGAGAATAATATTCTGGAGAAAATCGAAGTGCTCTTTTTCGCGGAGAAAATAAGTGTAGTTGGTCGTGAGCTTATTGAGCATTCCGGAGATCAGCTCCTTGTTCTGCCCACGAAGAATTTCCTCGACATAGTCGTGAAAACCATCGAAACCTTCCGCCGTCACTGTGTTGGAGAGACGGCTTACGATCAGCTGCTTTTTGTTGTGCAGATCGATTCCGAAGCATTTGCGAATGTATGTATGCAAACGCTGAAAATCCTCATCCGTAAAACCCTGCATTTATTATCCTCATTACATCATTCTGCTTGCGACCAGTGAATCGCAGTCGAATGACATGCATACTGTACCGTCATCCATGTTGATCATTCCGTTGAGGAGCTTTCTCTGGTTCTTCACCGGAATCGGATGAACATTGTCCATGTTGATGTCTACGACCTGACGCACGGTATCAACGACGATACCGATCGCGGTGTCCTGAATATTCAGCACGATGATACAGGTCTTGGAAGTATATTCAATTGCATCAGAGCCCATCAGGAGACGGATATCGACGATCGGGAGGATCTGACCGCGCAGGTTGATGATTCCCTTGACATAGTCCGGAACCAGCGGAAGCTCGGTGATCGAGTGATCATTGATGATCTCAATGACGTGCTCGGTGCTGATGAACAGGATCAGGTCAGAAGACTCGAAGGTGAGGCAGCGGACGAAATTGCCGGATTCCTCTTTGGCGATCTCGTCTTCCTCATTCACGAACTCTTCCTGTGTATTGATCTCTTCAGTCATGTCAGGTTCTCCTTTCAGGAATTTCCAAGGGCAGCATTGTAAATACCAATGATGTCCAGGATGATACTGATTGTACCGTCGCCGAGGATGGTACAGCCGTTGATTCCGCTGCTCTTCAGGTCATAATTTGCAAGATACTGCGGAAGCGGTTTTACTACTACCTGCTGTTCGCCGATCAGCTCGTCTGCATACAGGCAACAGGAGCGGTCAGCAGCTTCAACCCAGATCAGGATGCCGTCCTTCATATCGGTATGACGGCTCTGAATGTTATAGAAGCTGTTCAGGCGAATGATCGGGTAGAATTCGCCGAGACGTTCCACCATCTCGTTGCCGTTGTCATCGTGGATGATGTCGTCTTCCGTGATCTTGAACGACTGGCGGATATTTGCGATCGGAATGGTAAATGTGGTATTGCCCACAGAAACCTTCATTCCGTCCACGATCGCCAGAGTCAGCGGAATCTTCAGTGTAATGGTGGTTCCGCGTCCCTTTTCGGACTCCAGACTGATGGCACCGCCGACAGACTCGACGTTCTTCTTTACAACGTCCATGCCGACGCCACGGCCGGAATATTCGGTAACTTCCTTGTTGGTGGAGAAACCGGCCATCATGATCAGGCCGAGAGCCTCCCTCTTGGAATACTGCTCACGCGGCTTGGTGAGAATGCCCTTCTCCTCTGCTTTATCGAGAAGTTTCTCCGGATCCATTCCGTATCCGTCATCCTTTACGGAGATAACGACCTCGGAAGAAGTATGGGAAGCGGAGAGTACCAGTTCACCCTGCGGATCCTTGCCGGCAGCGATACGCTCCTGGGCCGTCTCTTCAATACCATGGTCCATGGAGTTGCGGACGATATGCATGATCGGGTCCTGAATGGAGTCGATGATGGTCTTATCTACTTCGGTGTCTTCACCGATGATGGTCAGTCTTACGTCCTTGTTCAGCTTGGACTTCATATCGCGGACGATACGGTTCATCTTCTGGAATACACCGGAGATGGAGACCATTCGAAGGGACATGGAGATATCCTGAAGATCGTCGGTCAGCTTGCGCAGCTGGCGGGCGGATTTCATAAAGCTGTCCAGAGATTCCGACGGAAGCAGCTGGAGAGCAGGAGAGGATGTAACCATGGACTCGGTGATAACAATCTCGCCGACGAGATCGTTCAGCGCATCGAGCTTCTGAAGGTTTACGGAAATCAGGGACTGCTTAACCGGACCGTTGGATTTTGCAGCGGCAGCCGGTTTATCCTCTGCTTTTGCAGCCGGCTTCGGAGCCGGGGCAGCCGGTTTCGGAGCCTCCGCCTTCGGAGCTTCCGGTTTCGGAGCTTCCGGAGCAGCAGCGACTTCATTTTCCGGTTTTTCCTCTGCCTTCGGGGCATCGATTACTTCAAAATTCTTGATATGGCCCTGAGTGGAAAGAACCTCCTCAGCGGCACTTGCGGTATCGAGAGAATCGAATGCAAGGAAGAAACCATCTTCGATGATCATCTTGGAAGCATCCGGATTGGCATCCATGTCTTCCGGATAATAGCGGAAGCCCATATCGTTCTCTTTCAGAGCATTTACGATCATGAATGCACGGAGGTTTTCCATGCCGATTCCGTCCTCGAGCCAGATATGGATAAATACCTGTGCGGTCGGATCATTCGGCAGCTTCTGACCAGCAGCGGCAGCAGCCGGAGCACTGCCTCCCTCGGCAGCAGGAGCTGCCTCGCCGCCTTCTGCAGCCACTTCATCTGCTTTCAGGCGTGCCAGGAAGTCATCGATATGCTTCTGGAATTCTGCGATATCTGTGGTGAGTTCTTCTCCGTTCTCTACCTTTGCAACTTCTCCGCGAAGATAGTCTTCGGAACGGAACATCAGATCGAACAGAGCTTTCTTCTGATCCGGATTCAGATAGTCAATACCCTTATCACGGATAAAGAAGAAGAGATCTTCGATGCGATGGGCGATGACAGAGACCGTGTTGAATTCCATCATGGCACTGGATCCTTTGATCGTATGCATGATACGGAAAATCTCATTTACGTCATCTGTGGAGAAGTCGGCAACCTTTTCGTCTGCAACAAGCATCTCATCAAGTCGGTCAAGAAGACCGTTTGTCTCGAATAGATACGTGTCCAGCATACCTTCCATTTCACTAGTCATGTATTTCTACCACCTTTTAGTATCAAATTGTCGAATCAACAGTATACATTTCGTCGGTACAATTAAAAAAATAAGAGCAATCTGAAAAATGGCTCTTCTCTATAATGAAAATGAGCAATTATACCCTGCTATCAGAAGCCTTTGACCGAGGCGCGGAGACGGTTCAGATCGTTGTTGATGGACTGAACCATGTACTGATATTCATAAGCCGTTTTGACCAGATCCACCTGTTCCTGATCCATGTCCACATTGTTGCCGTCCAGTCTTGTCGACTCGGCGTTTGTGATGTGGATCGACGGACGGTTGGAGGAAATAGCCTGGGCTACAGCCTGTTCGCCTTTGGCGGTCTGAGCTGCGCGAATGCTTTTTGCCAGTGTGTCTTCAAAGGTCATGTAGCGCGATTTGTAGCCGGGCGTGTCGACATTTGCAATGTTGTTCAGCGTGATGTTCTGGCGGCCCCACAGGTAATCCAGCGTTCGCTCGGAGAGGGCAACGCCGTTTCCATACAATCCGAATAAATTGACCATATGACCGATCCTTTCCTTTTATATATAGTTTCGAGTGCCGGTTTCCATATCTGAAAATGACCTCATATGCAGGGAGGGAACTGCAACGCGGAACCGTATGCAGAATCCAATCCATGCGATCAATATGAATATCGTCCATAATCATATTTATTATAATATAATATATGAAAAATTGAAAAGAAAGTAAAAGGCAAGTGCGTGAACTTTATGGGGAAAAGAGCGGAAAGAACGCGAAAGAAGGAAAAAAACGACGTTGTTTTCAGAAAAAAGAAATCATAACGCGTCTTATATTCTCGGTTGCACTGTCGATGAATAAGTGTGGAAACTTGATCATACTATTAAGGAGTGTATCATATGAAAAAAATGAAGCACAGCAGTTTAAAGCAGAAAGGCGGTTTCCGTAATATGGGAATCGGGGCAAGGCTCTCCGCGGTAATCGGCGGTACCATTCTTGTCTGCCTGATTGTTATGACAGTGATCGTAACGACGGTTGCATCCAACGCAATCGGAAGGATTACCGAGTCAGAAATGTACAGCATTTCGGAAGGAAACGGTGTACGCATCCGGTCAGTGATCGAGGTGACGAACAGTATCCGGCAGCAGATGAAGAATGCGCTGAAGGAGATGTATGAGACCCCGGATGTTGACCTGACGGAAGAAGGCGGACACGTATTTACCAGCCGCGTGACCGGAGATCCGATTTCCGAAGGACGTTATGAAGCGGAAAAAATCATGATCAATACCATGAATTCCGTTATTTCCGCATCGGACGAAAATTACATTTACGGTATGGGTGTATTCTTTGAACCGAACGCGTTTTCCGCAGGCTCTTCCAAATATGCCCTGTATGTGGACCGCAATGATTACGCCAACAAAACAGTCGAGAATCTGGACTACAGCGAGTACAGCCAGAAAGATTATTATACCACTCCGCAGAAGACCGAATACTTCGGAACCACAAAGATTTACGAAGATTCCAACGGCGTAAAGATGTTCACAATTTTTTATCCGTTTAATGATGCAAGCGGCAAGTTCGCCGGTATTGTCATGATGGATATTGACGCCAATGTATTTGATAAGCTGGAAGCAGAGAATGAGAACTATCCGTCCATGTATGCGAATGTCATCAATGAGGACATGAACATTCTTTTCTCCACACATACCAACGTTATCGGTAAAGACTTCAAGGATACCGTGTCGGAGGATGCTTTTGCGAAGATATCCGAGGGACTGAAGACCGGAAAGAGATTTAATGTCACAACCTCTTCCAGTTCCGGAACGGTTATGAGATATTACGCTCCGATTGACATGGGTAGAATTACCTTTTGGGTTCAGACCGCACTTCCGCTGTCGGAGTACAATGCGACCATGGCCCGTCTGCGCACCATTATCCTTTGCGTATCGGCAGTGATCGTAATTCTCCTGATTGTGCTGGCATACCGGTTTATTTCTTTGGCTCTGAAACCGCTGAACACCATCAGCGATGTGGCTGAGAATGTATCGAGAGGTGTATTTAATCTTGATTTCAACTATGACCGCGACGATGAGATCGGAAAAGCGATCAGCGCACTGCGCGATGTTGTGACCAGAATCCGCGGAATTGTATCGGATCTGAATGAAAAGCTGAACGAAGTTGCAAAGGGAAATTTTGCGCTGGATCTGAATGACAACGGAACTTATATCGGTGAGTTTGCTCCACTTCTGGATGCCCTCAACACGATTACCGATGATCTGAACCAGACCATGGTAGAGATTAAGTCTGCATCCGGACAGGTTAACAACGGAGCAGAGCAGGTATCCGACGGAGCACAGGCTCTTGCACAGGGTGCAACCGAGCAGGCGTCCTCTGTCGAGGAACTTTCCGCGACCATGAACGAGATCTCCACGAAGGTCAGCGAGACTGCCGAGAAGGCAAAGAATGCGATGGAACTCAGCAAGAGAGCGGGCAGTTCCATGGAGATCAGCAACGCGAAGATGGGCGAGATGAGCGATGCGATGGCCGACATCATTCAGAAGTCGGAAGAGATCGGCAAGATTATCAAGACCATCGATGACATTGCGTTCCAGACCAATATCCTTTCCCTGAATGCGGCGATCGAAGCTGCACGCGCAGGATCTGCGGGCAAGGGCTTTGCCGTTGTTGCAGATGAGGTTGGAAACCTTGCGAAGAAGTCTCAGGAGGCTGCACAGAATACTGCGGTCCTCATTGAGCAGACGGTAGAATCCGTTCACCGCGGTGGCGAGATCACCAGAGAAACCGCGGAATCTCTTGATTCTGTAGCAGAAAGCTCCCGTCAGATCACATCGCTTGTCGAGGAGATTTCCGAGGCATCGAATGAGCAGGCGAAGGGTGTATCCCAGGTATCTCTCGGTATCGACCAGATCTCCTCTGTCGTACAGACCAACTCTGCGACAGCGGAAGAGAGCGCAGCGGCATCCGAGGAGCTCTCCAGCCAGGCAAATATCATGAACGGACTGGTTTCCAGATTCACGCTGAAGACAGGTTCCGGAAGCTTTTCCAAGAAGCCGGCTGCAAAGACGATCGACATGAGTCCGTCACCGGAGCAGGCTGAGTCTGCGCCGAAGACAGACAGCTTCAAGAGCACTTCAAGTTTTGCGCCGAAGAGCAGCTTTACCTCTTCCTCCAGCGCACCGAAGACCAGCAGTTTCTCCAAGCCGGCAAGTAAGCCTACTCCGGCACCGAAACCGGCTCCGGTTATGACTCCGGCTCCGGTTGATGATATCGATTACGATAATCTTGATTTTCATGAGCTTGACGGCAAAAATTTATGGGATGAATCTTATACCCAGACAAATGGAGCCGATAAGTATTAAGTAAAGCGAATTCGTTTTACATAAACATCCCCAGAAGACAGCCGCGTTTTATGTGCTACCCTAAAGCACAGCGGCTGTCTCTTTATGTCTGGATAGATTTCTTTGAAATCTATCCAGACATAAAGACGCTCCGCGGGATGCGCACGCCGCTGTAAGCAAATTCACTAAGCTCGAAAAGACCTCGCTAAGTGAATTTCCATGGCACGCACTAAGCTCGAAAAGACCAGCCGCAGCACGCTATTTCACTTGGATATAAAGAACCCCCGACGTTTCCGCGCCGGGGGGTTCTGCGCCATGAGCATCCCGTCTAACGATTCTATGGCACAAAAACAGCCGCTGCAGAATCTGCAGCGGCTGAAATATTATCCTTCTTCGTCTTCCTGGCCTTTTTTCTTTTTCTTTTTGCCAATCGGAAGTTTCGGTAATTTGATTTTGAGTTTGCCTTTTTTCTTTTTCTTCTTGCCGGATCCGTCTTCCTCATCGGAATCGTTTTCCTGCTTTTTGCCTTTCTTCTTCGCTTTCTTTCCGCCGGCGCCCTTACCGCCTCCGTCATCACCTTCCGATGACGGCTTCTTGCGGATGCGGACTTTCTTGGAAACGATGAGAAGTCCTGCAACGACAGCCTCCAGCAGAATGATGGTCAGAGAACCTAACGCGTAGGAGAGAATCGAGAATCCGCCGCCGCTCTTTTCCGATCCGGATGCGGTAGCGCTTGTTCCGTCACTGTTCGTGATCTGTACGGTATCGTCGTTGGTTCCGTTATCTACCGGATTCCCGTTTTCGTCGGTTTCAGCCTCCGCGCTTTCATCTTCCGCGCTGCTCTCACTGTCGGCCTCATCAGAGGTTTTTGAATTTGCAGCTCTGGTGTGGCTGGCGGCCTCTGCGGCATCCATCTCTTCTTTGGATACATTGTTGAAGGTGATCGGTGTACCGGCGCCATCGACTTTCACAAATTGATTGCCCCAGCTTCCGTTCTGGCGAAGACGTTCGGCCTCCTCGCGTGCGGAACTGATGCTGACTTTCGCCGTTCCTGCCGAGAGATTGACGTATCCGCCCTTCAGATCCGCGTATGAGGTATATCCCCAGACAACGCCGTTGGGCTCTGTGACTTCACCGGTAATATGGAGCAATGTTCCCGACGGAACTGCAATGCTGATGCTGAGAGGGCTGAGAGCAGATGCATCCTGATGAATCTGCAGACCGTCCGGTGCGGCAACCTGAATATAGTAGTCGACCGGCGGTTCCTTGCTGGCTTCTTCTGTTGCGGCTTCACCGCCTTCCGCCTCGCCGCTTTCCGCTGTGTCCTCTTCGGACTCTTCTGCATTTTCTGCGGATTCAGCTTCCTGTTCTGTCGCGGCTTCTGTCTCATCTGCGCGAATCGTTGCGGGAGAGGCGAGACAGATAGCGGCGGCACTGAGCAGGATCAAAGATCTTCTTGATCGCTTTTTCATAGTTCCGTAGCTGGCTCCTTCCAAATGATAAAATTCCTCTTTTCCTTATTCCTTTCGGCGCAAAATGTACAATCATAACTGTGAGTGGGCCTGTGAGAAATATTATTTATATCTTTTTTACATCCCGGCAAAAACATAGTACAATAGCTGTATTGACTTATCATTGAGTGCAGTGCGGTCGATATACTGACGATGGAGTGGCGGAAGATTAAATATTTTTTGCCGATCACCGGCCTCAAATATGTACTTTTATGGTAAAATAGTTTGTTGTCGCTATTCATGGGTGAATGTAAGTGGGCGGCAGGAAGATAAATGGTGAGAGTGCAGGGGTGCTTATGTATTATTGCGAAACGATGCCGATCGATCAGGTGACCCCCGGAATGATAATCGGAAAATCTGTGGAGGATCGCCTGGGAAGGCATCTGGTCGAGCGGGGAATGACGCTCAACGCTTATATTATCCAGCATTTAAAAGAATATGGTTTTGAAGAGCTGACGATTCAGGTTCACGAGGAGCCGGATAAAAAAGCGGAGACCATTGCACCTTCGATTCGGAATACGATCAAGCTTCTGAGAGAGCCGGATCAGGCGAAGGTTACGTTTCAGGAGAACTTTCGTGCGAGAGTATCGAAGGGGATTCAATATATTTATGCCGGACCGACCGAACATGAACTCGCGCATGCCGCAACCGTCATGTCGGAGGATCTTCTGCGTGCAATTGAGAAAAACAATGCAATTGCAATTAATATTTCCGAACTTCAGACCAGCGATGAATACACATTCAAACACAGCGTCGATGTCGCGACCATTTCGATGGTTATTGCGAGAAGAAGAGGCTGGAAACGACATCAGATCATAGAAGTCGGAGAAGCGGGGCTGCTTCACGACATCGGCAAAACCAAAATACCGAACGAGCTTCTGAACAAAGCGGAACGGCTTACGGATGAAGAATTTCAGATTCTGAAGGGGCACAGTCTTCTGGGCTACGAGCTGGTAAAGGACAACCGGGAGGTTTCCCCTGCGATTGCGCTCGGTATCCTTCAGCATCATGAAAAGATCGACGGGTCCGGATATCCGTTCGGCGCCACGGTAAGTCAGATTCATCCGTATGCGAAGGTGATTGCGGTGGCGGATATCTACGATGCGTTAGTGACCGAGCGTCCGTACAAAAAAGGATATTCCAACAAAGATGCGATTGCCATTCTGATGTCCATGACGGACAAGCTGGATATGGATATCCTGCAGGCATTCCTGTCCGCGATTATTCTCTATCCGGTGGATTCGCAGGTTATGCTTTCCAACGGAGAAGTCGCTCAGGTGGTACGCAACAACCCGAATCTTTCCCTCAGACCGGTGGTGGTCGGGCTTGCATCGGGAAATGTCTACGATCTCAGCAGCCGTGAATGTTCGAATCTGGTAATCATGACGTAAAACGATATAGCATTTCATTCGAGGGGATTGGACGCAGATGAGAGACGTTAAATCATTACGGAGAATGACCATGTGGAAGAAGTGGGCCGTGCTGGCTGCAGCATTGCCCCTTTCTTTTTTGATCAATCAGGGCGTATCGGCGAGCTTTTTCGGCGTCATTCGGGCCGAGGCGGCGCTTTACGGATCCGGCGCATATGATTATGACAGTTCGGGGCAGTATTACAGCGCATACAATTACTATAATTATACGTCGCCGAGCCTGCAGCCGCGGTACTACAAGCCTTATGCATATGAGTATGCCAATGAAGAAGAATACACGACGGAGGCCCGGCAGAAACTGGTGGAATATGCCATCCAGTTTGTCGGAAAGCCCTATGTGTGGGGGGGAACGTCGCTGGACAATGGCGTCGACTGCTCCGGGTTTGTCCAGCAGATTTTCGGGCACTTCGGCATTGCAACGGGGCGGACGTCAAGGGATCAGTACCGGAACTGCATTTATCTGTACGCATCGGAGGTCATGCCGGGAGATCTGATTTTTTACGCAAAAGATGATTACATCAATCATGTGGCGATCTATATCGGAAACGGATTGATTTGCCACGCGGCAAGCGCAAAAAGCGGCGTGAAAGTGAGCCGGTATGATTACCGTCATCCGTATGCTTACGGAAGATTTGTGATGAATTAGAACCGGACGCCGGGCAAAACATGGGGAAGTATCGGAAATGTCTTCGGAAAAGGACAAAATGATGCTAATAAAAATCACATGTTATGCCGATATTATGTCTGAATCATTATTGGAATAAATAATATCTTGGCCATGTTTTTCTGGCCTGAAAGGAAGTAGAGAGTATGAATTTCAGAGACCTAAAACTCAGAACAAAGTTTAATACAACTCTTGCGGCGATGGCAGTTATGCTTATCATTGCGGTGGGAATTGCATTTTTCTCATTTATCCGTATGGGATCCATGATGGTCGAGTTTTCCGATCGCGACTATGTTGCGATGGAGACGCAGCTGACGGTGCGCAGGGATATTCAGACCATCAATAAGAGACTTCTGCTCACCATTCTGGATTCCAAGGCGAATCCGGCTGCGGATCAGAAAGCTGATTTTGACAAGCGTTTCCCGGAGATGGAGGCAAATGTCAAAAAACTCGGCGAACTTCTGAAAAATGACAGTGATGCAAATGCAGCGCTCACAAGTCTGACTGCGATGAAGACAGACGCCATGAAGATCATTGAGATGGTATCGTCCGGTAACTCTGACGAGGCGGCACGTTTCTATCAGGATGGATTTAACAATAAAACATCCGAGAATTTTGCCAATACCCTGGATGCGCTGGGAAAGCAGGCTGACGCGTCTGCAGAGGCGACTCTTCGAAGTGCTGCGACGCTCCGCGTAGGTTCCCTGATTCTGATGGCGATATGCTTCATCCTTGCCATGGGATTCAGCATTACCGTGTTTATTCTTTTAGAGAAGAGCATCACGGAAAATATCCTTGAGGCAAATGATGCCATGAAGCAGATGGCCGAGGGCCATTACGACATTGTCATCGATGACTCCAAGGCTTCCAAGGATGAGCTCGGTCAGATGAAGCGCAGTGTGAAGCGCATGATTGATTTCAACCGCGGTATTGTCGCGGAGACAAGCCGTATGCTCACGGAGATGAGCGAAGGAAACTTTGCCGCTCAGCTTGAGAATCCGGATATCTTCGTCGGAGATTCCGCACCGATCCGTCAGGGATTTGAACAGATTTCGGATAACCTCCGTGAAGTATTTGCCAGCATGAATGAAGTTGCCGCACAGGTTGAGAGCGGATCCGAGCAGATCGCGAACGGTTCCGTTGCCCTCTCCCAGGGTGCAACCGAGCAGGCTTCCACACTGGAGGAGCTCACTGCAACGGTTACCAACCTGAATGATAAAGTGAAAGAGAGTGCGGTTGCTGCCCGCAACGTAGAGGAATTCTCCGCAAGTGTTGCCGAGAATATCAATGAAGAGAATGAGCAGATGGATCGCGTACAGGATGCGATGCACGAGATTGAGATCAAGTCCAATCAGATCGAGAATATCATCAAGGCGATTGATGACATCGCATTCCAGACCAATATTCTTGCTCTGAATGCAGCAGTTGAGGCTGCAAGAGCAGGTGAGGCCGGCAAGGGATTCGCGGTTGTTGCGGATGAAGTCCGCAACCTCGCAGGAAAGTCTGCGGATGCCGCTTCTGAGACATCAACCCTGATTGCGGCTGCGATCGAAGCAATTCGCAACGGATCTTCCATGGTTACTGCTGCGGCAGAGTCTCTCACACAGGTCAAGGATAATTCGATCAAGAGCAAGGAACTTGTGGCGAAGATTGCGGAAGATATGCAGAAAGAAGCTTCCACCATTGCCGAGATCACAACCGGACTGGAGCAGATTTCCCAGGTTGTTCAGCAGAACAGTGCTACAGCGGAAGAGAGTTCCGCTTCCAGCCAGGAACTGAATGATCACGCAGGAGTTCTGAAGAACATGGTGGCAAAGATCTCCTATTAATTTGTAATGACAATTCCGGTGGAGAGAACTCCGGCGGATACCTGCAATTTACCCCCAGAGCGGCAGCATTGCTGTCGTCCGGGGTATTTTGCGTGAAGAGAAAGTACTGACTTTCCCGGTTTAGGGAACGGGAAGCCGATAATCAGGGATAAATAACACATTTTATCATAAAACTAATGAATGAAGCGTGTCTTTCTGTTATTATAAGATTGTATAAGATGGGGGCAGGTTTTTTATTCAGGAGGTGACGGGGATGAATGTAGAATCGACACAGTTTATTACACCAATGAAGAGCATCAGCAAGATGCTCGAGCAGCCTGAAGCAAAAAAAGAAACCGAGGGAGCACAGCTCTTTGGGGACATCCTGCGGAGTACCGCGGAAAATGTCAAACAGACGCAGGCTGATGTCGAGAATAAGCAGTATCTGCTTGCGACAGGTCAGCTGGATGATGCACATTCGCTGCCGATTGCGGAGGCAAAGGCGGCGGTAAGCCTGGATCTCATGATCACATTGCGCAATAAGGTTATAGAGGGATACAACGAACTCGTTAAGATCAATCTGTAACGAACTCATGATTAGGGGTATTTCTGGGGAGAAGCAACTTGATGAATAAGTTTAAAGAGGCATGGGAAGCCATGTCGAAAAAGAAAAAGATCACCCTTGCGTCGATCGTCGCAGCGACAGTTCTGATCGCGGCCGGGCTGATCATTTATCTGAACGTTTTGAATAAAAATGCCGGCTACAGCAAGCTGTTTACCGGTCTCAGCAGAGACGAGGCACAGCAGGTGGCGGCCCTTCTGCAGGAAGAAGGAACGGAGTATACCTATGAGGCGGGAACCGGAACCATCGAGGTTCCGGCCGAAGTGGCCGAACAGACCAGAGTCAAGCTGCTCAGCAAGGGATATCCGAAGAGCGGATTTTCCTATGATATGTACATTGGCCACGCCGGTCTCATGACCACCGAGTCGGATAAGAAACAGTATACACTGTATGATCTTCAGGATCGACTGGGATCGACGATCCGCCTGTTTGACGGTGTTCAGGATGCAAAGGTTACCATTGCTCAGGGAAGCAACAGTGATTTTGCGCTGGATAAAGGTGATTCGATCGATGCGTCCGCATCTGTTGTGGTCACCATGCTTCCGGACAAAAAGATGGATCAGAACAACGCCGATGCGATTCGAAACCTGATCTCAAGATCGGTAAAAGGAATTAACTTCACGAACGTTTCCGTGTTTGATGCGGCAACCATGACGGAGGTCGGATCTTCTTCCGATGCGGAAGGAAAGGGAGGCGTGAGCATTTCCCAGCTGGAAGCCGAAGTGGAGAACAATATTGCGGCCAACGTCCGCAGAGTACTGAGCAAGCTTTACGGTCCGGAGAATCTCGCCGTTTCGGTTAAGGGAAAACTGGACATGACCAAGCTGGTTCAGGAAACGACGCAGTATACGGTTCCGGAAAAGATCGACCAGAATGACAAGAACGGTCTTCTTCATCATGAGGAGACGGCCGGGGAGAACTCCGGAACGAGTGATCAGGGCGCCGGCGGTGTGGCCGGGACGGATTCGAATGCGGATACGCCGCGGTATGTCAACCAGAACGGCACGAATACCACAACCGATATGTACAGCAATTCCAGTGCGACAAGAGATTGGCTCTTCAATGTACTGAAGGAGCAGAAAGAGATCTCGCCGGGCGTGCTGACCGATACATCGGTGGCGGTGGTTATCAATACCAATGATACGACTGTTCCGGAAGCAAACCTGATCAATCTTGTCGCAGATGCGGCCGGCATCACCCGTGACGTGGCGGCAGAAAAAATCACGATCGTCCGCGCGGCAAATGCCCTGGATGAAGAGCAGCAGCAGGACGAGACCGGAAATGAGGCTGAAAAGGAGGTTCCGACCATTGCTATCATTATCATGATTGCAGCCGGAGTACTTCTTCTCCTTCTGATCATTCTGATGATTATCTTCCGCAGACGTGCGAAGAAGAGGAAAGCCCTTGAGGCGGCAGCGGCAGCGGAAGCAGAAGCACAGGCGGCAGCAGAAGCAGCTGCGGCAGCGGAAGCGGAGAAGAATAATCTTGAACTCGAAGGAGAGCAGGATACCAACCAGACAATGCAGCACGGTATGAAGCTGAAAGAAAGCATCGGTGCATTTGTTGATGATAACCCGCAGGTAGTAGCGAAACTTATTCAGAGCTGGATTAGAGAAGAGGATGATTTAGGTGGCAGAGGCAAACGCGGCAGAAGATAAAAACACGCAGGGAGCCGGTATTGGGGCATCACAGCCTTCCATTCCGGAGGATACAGCTTCGTTCAGAAAACTTTCTCCGAAGCAGAAAGCAGCTCTTGTCGTGGTGGCGATGGGAGCGGATAGAGCTTCGCAGCTTTATAAGTATCTGAGCGAGCCGGAGATCGAGGACCTCACTTACGAGGTTGCCCGGATCGGAAAAACCACCAACAGTCAGGTGGAAAGTACGCTCGACGAGTTCTACAAGCTTTGTCTTGCGCATAAAATGATGACGGACGGCGGCATGGATTATGCGAAAGTCGTCCTGGAAAAAGCATTCGGTGAGTCCACGGCGAAGAACCTTTTGGATAAGGTATCGAAGACACTTGCTTCGAAACCGTTCAATTTCTTCTCCAAGGGTGATCCGAAAGCGCTTCTGAGCCTTCTGGCTCCGGAACGTCCGCAGGTCATTGCGCTGATCATGTCCTATATGGAGGTGGCGCAGTCTGCATCGGTTCTTGAGAACCTTCCGGAAGAGAAGAGAATTCCGACCGTTATTGCGATGGCAAACATGGACCGTGTTTCGCCGGAAGCGATTGCGATCGTTGAGGCGGAGATGAAGCGCAAGTTCTCGACCATCATCACCAGTGAGGACAACATGAGCCTTGGCGGTATCGATTATGTGGCTGATGTCATGAACCACATCGACCGCAGTTCCGAGAAGAAGATCTTCGACGAACTCGATGTTTCGAATCCGGATCTGTCCAGCGAGATCAAGGACAAGATGTTCGTATTCGAAGATATCCTTACTCTCGACGATCGTTCGGTACAGAGATTTATCCGCGATTGCGACGAGAAGGATGTTGTATTTGCTCTGAAGACTGCTTCCGAGGAGATGAAGGAGATCTTCTTCAACAACATGTCGAAACGTATGGCCGAGTCTGTGCGTGACGATATGGAGACGAAGTCCAATGTCCGACTGAAAGACGTTGAGGAAGCACAGCAGAGAATCGTTAACCTTATTCGTAAACTGGAGGCCCAGGGTGAGGTAATCATCAATAAGGGAGGTGACGAGGATACAATCATCGTTTAAAAACAGGAGAGTCATCAAAGCGGGAACCGCAATTGATATTCAGCGGTTCATTCCGCCGGATGAGTACAAAGAAAAACATGAGGAGACTCCGAATCCGGCTATTTCCGGCTCGCTGAGCGTCAAGAAGTTTTCGCCGGAAGATGCTTCCGGATTCAGCGGGAGCGATGAACCGGCGAATCCCCGTCCGATGATGACCGCCACCCAGGGGCAGATGAGCAACGATCTTGAGGTGATCCGCGCAAAGATGATCCGTGAAGCCATGGAGAAATGTGATAAACTTCTCCAACAGGCGGACCGGGAGGCAAAAGATATCCGTAAGGAAGCGTTTAACCGCGGATACAATGAAGGATACCGGCAGGGAATGCAGGACGGAGAAGAGTCGGCGGTTCAGCTGGCTGAGAGTCAGTTTGCGCAGAAACTGCAGTCTCTTCAGGAAGAAGTGGCGAATGCGGTTGAAGAGATTCAGAAGAACCGCAAGAAGGCGTTTCACCGGTATCTGGACGAGCTTCGCGATATCGCGCTTACGGTAGCGGAGAAAGTTGTCCGGATCAGTCTGGAATCGAGCGGAGAGGTTATTAAGAAAATGATCCTGTCGGAGGCAGAGGAACTGAAACACTCCGAATGGATCAAGATTTATATCGACCGTCACGACTATAACCGGCTTCTCGAAGTCGACCATGATGTGGCGGATGATCTTCAGCGGATTTCGGACAACATTAAATTTGTCGTGCTGAACAAGGAAGATACCGGCTACTGTGTCATCGAGACACCGAATGAGATGATCGATATCGGTGTGAAGACGCAGCTGGAAAATATCCGGGATGAGCTTGCAGGCGTTCCGTACGATGAAGACGGCGATAATGACGCCAATGATTTTTCCAATTCACAGTTTGAATAATGACGACAAAATCCCCATGATTCCCTCTGGAATTATGGGGATTAAATTTTGATAAAAAACCATCGGATTTAATGGGAACAAATTATAATAAGTTGACAATCAAAAAAATACAGAATAAACAGAAAACATATACAAGCAAGTAAAAGATGTCAAAATAGTAAAAATAAAAATGCTAAGAGTACATCAAGTAAAAATAAACAAAAAGAAAGATAATGGTAATTATAGTTTAAGACATTGATACTAAAACAACATTTATTGACACAAAACGACGAAAAATGGATGTTTTGTAAAGAAATCATAAAAATGTCTGGAATCAGCTTATGATGATGAAAGATTGCGCCGAAAGATATAGTGAGGATGAGGAGGACTTGTTTTAAAACAGAAAAAGATTAAAATACATAGATTGCGTAGATGAATTTAATTACAAACAATCATAAAGTAATCAAAGTTCGGGAAAATAACGGTTGATAGCTTATGATTTTTATGATAGAATTTTAATTGTAAAAGTAAAAGAGATCGTTGATGTAACATCACGATGCGTACAGGGCGGAAGAAGATCAGCCGCGCTGATCGGAACCGGTGAGATAGTAGGGAATTTCACCGGTGTTTCGTTTTTGAGAGTGAAAATCTTTTGCTTTGCTGACCTGCGTGGAACCGGAAAGCCGGATGGCATAGGGCGGTTCCGCCTGGGTTCTGGGAGTAGGGACATGGCCGAAAGATAGAGGAGGGGATGTACATGTTTCAAAATCTCAGAGATGTCGTTGAGAAAACAGAGACAGTCGGACATATCGGCAAGATCGAGAACATCGTCGGAATGGCGATGGAAGCGTCCGGATGTAAGGCGAGTATCGGCGATATCTGTCTGGTCCATAATGAAGAGATGGACCATGATGTTCCTCTGGAGGTTGTCGGATTCAAAGGAGACCGCATTCAGCTGATGACGTATGAGGCCACTTCGGGTATTACGTCCGGCAGTTTCGTCAGGAACACCAGACATCGCCTTCGGATTCCCGTAGGCAATTTTCTCAAGGGTCGCATCATCAATGCCATGGGAGAACCCATGGATGGAGGGCCGGCTTTTCCGGAATATGCGGAGAAGTATACCGTAAACAGCGGATATACCAACCCGCTCGACCGACCGCCGATCCGTTCCAGACTGAATTTCGGAATTAAGGCCATCGACGGATTGAATACCGTCGGTAAGGGCCAGAGAATCGGAATTTTTGCCGGTTCCGGTGTCGGAAAGAGTACTCTGATGGGCATGATTGCCAAGAATATTACAGCCGACATCAATGTAATTGCTCTTGTTGGAGAGCGAGGCCGAGAGGTACTGGAATTCGCCGAGAGGGATCTTGGACCGGAAGGAATGAAACGGTCGGTACTGATTATTGCAACATCCGATCAGCCCGCCATGCTCAGACTGAAATGCCCGCTGGTTGCCACAACGATTGCAGAGTATTTCCGGGATCAGGGCTTGGATGTACTTCTGATGATGGATTCTCTGACCCGATATGCCATGGCTCAGAGAGAGATCGGTCTTGCAACCGGAGAACCGCCGATCGCAAGGGGATACACCCCGTCGATTTACGCGGAGTTTCCAAGACTTCTGGAAAGAGCGGGACAGTTTAACAAAGGTTCGATTACAGGAGTATATACCGTGCTCGTCGAAGGTGATGATACGAACGAACCGATCGCCGATACTGTCCGGGGAATTCTGGACGGACATATCGTTCTATCGAGGGCATTGGCAGCAGAAAACCATTATCCGGCGATCAATATCGGCGCCAGTGTATCGCGTCTTATGGTGGAAATTGTTGAACCAGACCACCGGAAACTCGCGTCAAGGATGCGAAACATCATTGGACTCTATCAGAAGAATGCCGATCTGATTGCCATTGGAGCATATAAAAAAGGCACAAATGCCGCTTTGGATGAAGCGGTGGAAAAGTATCCTGCCATCAATGAATTTCTGATGCAGGGAACGAATGAGTCATTCACATATGATGAAACTGTAAAACGTATGAAGGCGGTTTTAGGATGAAAAGAGGTATCGTATGAAGCAATTTCATTATAGTCTTCAGTCAGTTCTGGAATATGAAAATGGCGTGCTGGATAAGTTGAAGGGAGAATATGCGGAGCGCATGAAGCTTGTCAATGACAAGAAGAACTTCATTGCACAGCTGCAGAAGAAATCCTCTGATCTTTTGGATGAATTTGACGCGGTGAAACATGAGGGCGCTTCCATCGAACGGTTCCTTCTCTACAGCAGCATGATCGGCAGAATTGAAGAACAGATACGGAAGGAACAGGAGAGACTGGCCAGACTGGAAGATTTTGCGGCAAAAAAGAAAGAAGAAGTCGTCGCGGCCAACATTGACGTTTCCAAGTTTGAGAAACTGAAAGAAAAAAGAAGAGAAGAGTACCATATACAGGTACAAAAAGACCAGGAAAACTTTATTGATGAATTTGTCAGTTACCAGTCAAAAACCCGTGACAATGCATCCTGATCACAGAATGCGGAAAAAGGAAGGAAATGGAAAATGGCAATGGTGACCAGAGGGATTGAAAGGTCAGATACAACAGTAAGAACAGTGGCAAAAGCAGACGGCGGCACAGGGCCGACATCTGCTTCTGCTGCGTTCAGTGAGATCCTTCAGAGTGAGTCGAAAACTGCGGAGAACGGCACCAGGACGTCTGCGGATCATCGAAGCACAAAAAACGACAGAAACGACAACGATACAAACCGGGAAGTTTCGGGCATCGAGAAGAATTCTGCAAAGGCCGCGACTGCGGACAAGAAGGATGACGAGAAGGAAATCCTCACAAAGGCGGAGACAGAACTCAGCATTTTGTCCTCAATGATGAATGCACAGGTGGTTCCGGAAAAACCGGCGGAACTGACCGGAACCGGCAAACCGGAACTGGCCGTTGCGTCCGCGATTCCGGAGGACGGTGCAGAGGACGGAAAACTCTCGGAGATTGCTGAGACTGTTCTTGAGGAAGGTGCTCTGTCAAAATTTACAGAGGAATCCGGCGGGCCGGTGAAGACGGCAGAAAATACTGCCTCCTCCGGTAAAAAGGAACCGACCGGACCGGCTTCGGATCCGGAACTTCTTGCAAAGGCAAAGAACACGGGAGAAGAGAAAATCCTCACCCCGAGACCGGCAGAGGGACCTGCGAAGAGCGGCGGAACCGGTAACGGACCTGCTTCGGAGGCGACCGGCGCCGGCGGTATGAAAAAACCGGAACCGTATGATTACGCCTCACGAGGAAGGGATGCCGTGCGGAACGGATATTCAACGGAGGATGCTGCGGCGATGAACGCGGCAGACGGTCTGAAGACTCAGGCAACCGCACAGCCGGCAGAAGCTCCGGGGGCGGCTGCGGTGCGGCAGGTGCCGACCTATGAATTTGAAACAACCGATGACAGCCTTGTGGATGATGTGAGCGGTTTCATGGCGAAACATATGCCGTCGAATGACGGACGTATGATTCTGGAACTGAATCCGAGAAATCTCGGGAAAATCACCATTGAGGTTGAATATAAAGGACAGGAAGCGCATATCACCATGACGGCGAGCAGCACGAAAACGGCCGATATTCTCAGCCGTGGTGCGGAGTCCATGGGAAGCATCCTGACCAGAAGAACAGGCAATGATACTCAGGTCTATGTGCCGCATGCGGGCACGTCAGATTCCGGCAGGGATGCAGCTGAGAAACGCGAGGGAAGCGGAGAAGGCAGACAGCAACAGGAGGCGCGGCGTCAGGAACAGACGCAGAAAGGCGATGCGAGGGAATCAGACAGTTTCCTCTCGAGAATGCGCCTCGGATTGATGTAAGGAGGACCAATGGCAGAAATTTCAGGTGTCAGCAGCTCATCAACGGATGCATATTCGCAGAACACCTACTCGGTTGGACAGAATGACAAGAATACGCTGAATATTCAGAGTTACTTTAAACTTTTGGCAGCGCAGCTGGCAAATCAGGATATGACCAGCCCGATGTCCAACAGCGAGCTGATGGCACAGATGTCGCAGATGGCGATGGTACAGTCTCTGACCGCCATGACGGATTCGGTCAACAGTCAGATTGCATTCAGCAAGCAGACGTACGGACTCAGCATGATCGGCAAGCAGGTTACGGTGACGATTCCGGGAGATGAACTGACCGGAACACAGGCATCATCCAAGACCGGTATCGTTGAATCGATCAACCTCACCGGAGATGATCCGACGATTAAATTAAAGGGCGATATCACGGATTATAAACTTTCCGATGTATCGATTATTTCTGACGGCTCATCAAATAACTGATCTTATTTTTTGACTGGTACATAACGTTTTTTATTTCTAAAAAAAAACAGTTGATGTATAATAAGAAAAAGTGATATGTTTATGGGCGTCGCATTTTCTGACGATTAATATCTGAGGACCTTAAGGGCTCAGACACAGGCTTCCGGAGTATCGGCCCGGATAGATAAAAAGGAGATTAATATGTTAAGAGCGATGGACAGTGCAGTTGCGGGATTACGTTCTCATCAGAACAAGCTGGATGTAATCGGAAACAATATTTCGAACGTTAACACATTCGGCTTTAAGTCTCAGAACTACACTTTCAAAGATGCGATGTATCAGACAGCCAACGGGTCCAGCGGCGGTAAAGCACCGACCGGAACCGATGCATCTGTAGCCGGCGGTGTCGGCGGTACCAATGCCGCTCAGTTCGGTTATGGATCCATGCAGGGAACGATCACAACTGATATGACAAGTTCTACACCGTCTTATGTCGGCGGATTTAACGCAGCGATCAACGGATCCGGATTCTTTATCACAAAGTCCACAGCGGACAAGATCGACCAGTCCGGTTCCACTGCACAGGAAAACAGCGACAAGCTGAAGGCGGCGGCAATCTCCTACACCAGAGTAGGACAGCTCTCTGTCGATGCGAATGGCTTTGTGGTTGATGCCAACGGAAACTATGTATTCGGTTTCCAGCCGGAGACACCGAACGCATCCGTTCCGAACTACGATGCGAACAAGAATAATCTCGTAGCGCTCCGTGCCCCGCACGTTGAGGCGGAAGGCGGCGGTGATCCGACTTATTCCTGGGATGAGCCGTCCCAGCTGAAGTCCGTATCCATTGATAACGACGGAACGATCAAGGGCGTTGTAGATGCAAACGGACAGGCAGCGACCGTCATCATCGGTAAAGTTGCGATCGCTTCTTTCCAGAACCAGGACGGTCTTCTGAAGGCAGGAAACAACACCTTTACCGCGGCAGTCGGCGACAATACCGGTGTAGCCGCAGCGACCATGCCGGGAGGATCAACCCCGACACTTCTTGCCGGATACCTTGAGGCGTCCAACGTTGACCTCGCAAAGGAGTTCTCTGACATGATCACCACACAGAGAGGTTTCCAGGCAAACACCAAGATGATTACCGTCAGCGATCAGATTCTCGAAGAGCTGGTTAACATGAAGCGGTAAAAAAAATTTATAATATTTCTGTTGACGTCGATTTTTTTAGAAGGAACGTATAGTATGATTAGGCTGACAAGACTGAATGGCGAACCGATCATCCTGAATTATCTTCAGATTTTGTATTTTGAAGAGATTCCGGAGACAAAGGTAAAACTCGCCAATGGAGACTATTATCTTGTAAAAGACAGTGTGGAATCAATCAAACAGCAGGTGCTTGCGTTTCTGCACGATGTCATTTCATTTGACAGCAAAGAAAAAGTTACTCTGTAAATCTGACTGAATCTGGGGATGGAACATGGATTTTACGACACTAATTGGATGGATCCTCGCTGCGGTTCTGATTGTCAACGGTATCGGCGTTGATAAGCTTGGAAACTTCTTCGATATGCCGAGCCTTCTGATCGTAGTCGGAGGTACGATTGCAGGTCTTGTAGCCTGCTATCCCTTCCGGATACTGAAGGATATTCCGAAACATATCGGTATCTGCTTTCGAGGAAAGAAATACAATATTCCGAAGACGGTCGATCAGATTATTGATCTGGCGATGATTGCAAGACAGAATGGTCTTCTCGCTCTCGAAGAAAAAGCGGAGGAGATCAAGGAACCGTTTTTCAAATCTGCGGTTCTTCTGATTGTGGACGCGAACGATCCGGATAAAGTCCGGGCCGTTCTGGAACGTCAGGTTGAAGATATGATGAGCCGTCACGAGATTGCCAAGGGACTTTACGTAAAAGGTTCCGCTCTTGCACCGGCCTTCGGTATGATCGGTACTCTGGTAGGTCTGATCAACATGCTGAAGGGCATGGACCTGTCAGGAAGCGGCGGCGCCAGCACCCTTGGTCAGGATATGGGTGTCGCGCTGATCACAACATTCTACGGTTCCGCCTTTTCCAATATCATTTTCCACCCGATCGCTCAGAAACTCGGCGTTCGTGAGGATGAGGAGATCCTTTATGACACAACAGTCATCGAAGGTGTTCTGGCGATTCAGGCAGGAGAGAATCCGAAGTCCATTCGCGAACATCTTCTTGCTTCGCTGCCGCAGTCGGTTCAGAAGAAGCTGATGAAGAACGCAGGCGACGGAGGAGGAGAAGGCTGATGAAGAAAAAAGGAGGAGGCGAAGACGGCGGCGGTAACTGGATGGACACGTATGGTGACCTCGTTACCCTGCTTCTGACATTCTTCGTTTTGCTTTATTCGATGTCCAGCGTGGACAGTAAAAAATGGGATATCTTCGTACGAAGCATTTATCCGGACGGAAAAACCCCGAGCGAAAAAGCCGCATCACAGACTCCGCTGATTGTGGACAGTGAGGCGGAGAAAGCGGATGAGACGACCGAGACACAGGCTGATCCGGCCGGTGATCCGGTCGCTCCGGAGAATGAGATTCCGGACAGCGAAGATCTCTATATTCAGATTGCCGCTGCGCTTCAGCAGGCCGGGGTTTCCGATGTTACGGTAACCGGCGGCGAAGACTATACCTTTGTTGTATTTAAAGACAAGGCTTTCTTCGGCGGAGACAGTTCCGTGCTGACCGACCAGGGAAAGTATATTTTGGATATTTTCTGCGACACTATCAAAGATTCAAATGACGCGATCTCGCAGATGAACATTATGGGTCACACCGCCAAGGCAAATCCGAATCAGGATAACAGTGTCCGCGGCGACCGAATGCTTTCGGGTATGAGAGCATCAGAAGTTTGTATCTATATTCAGGAGAAGGGAATTGTCGATCCGGACAAGCTGGTCAGCATTGGCTTTGGTCAGTATCGTCCGCTCGAATCCAACGACACAGCGGAAGGTAGGGCTTCCAACCGTCGCGTAGAAATCCTGATTATTGATAAAGATGCGAAGGAACGCAGCATCGAGGATTACTATAAAGAGATTCAGGACAACATCAACGGCGACACGACCGTTATCCTGCGGGAGGACGGATCGTATGCAAATCAGGCGGCTCAGGGCGCCGATACAGGTGTGGTTGATGGCGCCGCTCCGGCGGTGGAACCTGTACCCGGTAACTGATCGATGCAGAACAGCTTTCAAGTGGGGTGTTTAGCAAATGGCAGATGTACTGTCGCAGAGCCAGATTGACGAACTGCTGAAATCAATGGCCGGCGCAGCGCCGGAGGAAAAAAGCGCTCCTGAAGAGGCGAAACCAGCCGAGAAAAAGGAAGAGCTGAACAAATACGATTTCTACAGTCCTCGTAAATTCACAAAAGAGAAGATTAAGCTTCTGCGGAGTATCTTTGAGAACTATGCGCGAATTCTGACCTCTCAGGTCAACGGATTGTTCCGCGTTATGACCGACATTACGGTTATAGAGCTCAGAGAGACCCGATATTATGAATATGTCAACAGCTTCCATGAGAATGACTGTATGACAATTGTAGACACATATGTCCCGGAGATGGGTAAAAACAACATTCCGATGATGTTCTATACGACCCCGGGACTGATCATCATTCTGATCAATCACATGTTGGGCGGCGGAGATCAGATCATTCAGGTCGATGATGATTACCGCTATACCGATGTTGAGATGGCGCTCTATAAGAGAGCGCTGGAATACATCATCCACGCAATGAATGACGGATTTTCAAACTACATCAATGTTGATTTCCGGATGCAGCGTGTGGAAGAAAACCCGTCCATGCAGCAGGAAGTCGGACTCGACGAGACGGTCGTTATGATTGTTCTGAACGTCGATGTCTCCGGTCTCGCGGCAGAAAAGATCCGGATCTGTATTCCGGGGACGCTGCTGGAGCACATCTTCCGTGTGATTGATAACCGCAAACATCTTGCACGCGGTTTTGCGTACGAGAACAATACCGATACCATTATGGAACACCTGAAGGGAAGCACATTCCCGATGACGGCGCAGCTCGGTGTTGTGAAACTCGACATATCCGATCTCTATCACCTTCAGGTTGGTGATGTGATCGATATGAATAAACCGAAAGACAGTACGGTTCGTCTGTTTGTCGGAAGACAGCCATGGTTCCACGGAACGATGGGAGTCTATAAAAAGAACATTTCCGTCTCCATCACGGACCTGATCACCGATCAGAAGCTCGATGATGAGGAACCCGGGGAGGAAGAGGGAACGATCGCCGAAGTGATCAAGGTTGCCGAAGAGGCACCGGAGATCGTGGAAAGCACAGCAGACACAGAAGGGTGATCCCTGACGTAACCCGTCAGAGAAAATAACTATCAAACAATTGAGGAGATTATTATGGCTAAGATTATGCTTGTTGACGACGCTGCATTCATGCGCATGATGGTGAAGAACTCTCTCACCAAAGGTGGTTTCGCGGACTGTGAATATGTAGAAGCACAGGACGGTGCGGAAGCTGTACGTAAGTATGACGAGGAGAATCCGGATCTGGTTATCATGGACATCACCATGCCGAACATGGACGGACTTCAGGCTCTGAAGAAGATCCGTGAGGCTCATCCGGACGCAAAGGTTGTTATGTGTACCGCGATGGGACAGGAGTCCATGGTTGTTGATGCCATCAAGTCCGGTGCAAAAGATTTCGTTGTTAAGCCGTTCAATGCGGAAAGAATTACCGCAACCGTAAAAACAATTCTGGGAATGTAATCATTAATTAGGACTCAAAAAGGAGAATGGGGATGTCTTTTTTAGGTTCGTTTGATATTAGTGCATCGGGTATGAGCGCCCAGCGTCTCCGGATGGATATCGCTGCGGAGAATATCGCCAATGTCGATACCACTCGTACCGAGGCAGGCGGTGCATACCGCCGTAAAGATGTGGTATTCCAGAGTTATGGGGACAACAGTTTCAAAGATGCCCTGAAAAATGCTGCAAAAGGCAATGGATATGTTTCCAAGCGGACGCCCGGAGTTCGGGTCTCGAATATCATCGAGGACGACCGTGAGCTGAAGCGTGTTTACAATCCGTCCCATCCGGATGCAGACGCAGACGGATATGTGGAACTGCCTAACGTCGATGTCCTGAAAGAGACGGTGGACAGCATGTCCGCCACCAGATCTTATGAGGCTAATGTCACTGCTCTCAATGCTATGAAAGCGATGGCTCAGAAGGCGCTGGAAATCGGGAAATAATCACGGATAAGGGGAGTTACAGATGGCATCAGCGAATTTTAATCCAATGGAAATCGACGCGATCGGCGAGATCATGAATATCAGCCTGGGCGCGTCGGCTACCGCTTTGTCCACCATGCTTGGGGCAAAGGTAAATATCACAACACCGATTGTCAAAATCCAGAACGCGCAGCAGTTCGAGTTCAGAGAGCTTGAACCGGCTGTTGGCGTTGAGATTTCGTACACCGTAGGTCTGGACGGAAATAACGTCATGATGTTCAGCCGGAACGATGTCCGCATTATTGTAGGGATGATGATGGGCATGGAGATTCCGGAAGATGAGTTCGAGATGGACGAGATGAACGAGTCCGCCATCCGCGAAGTCATGAACCAGATGATGGGTTCCTCCGCGACAGCCATGTCCGAATTCCTCGGAAAAACGGTTGATATCTCCACACCGAGATCCTTCGAGGTTCCGAATGAGAAGGAATTTAAGGAGAGATATTTCCCGGGAGAAGAGGAACAGGTTGTTGTCCGCTTTGACCTTGAAATTGAAGAAAAACTGCAGAGCCAGTTCATCAACCTGATGTCCACATCGCTCGTGAAGAAGCTGTTAAAGCCGTTCGCTGAGCAATACGGACTGGATCTCGGAGAAACTTCGGATAATGCAGAGTCTGCAGCGGAAAGCGCAGCTCCGGCTCTGGAACCGGAAGCACCGGCGGCAGAAGCCCCGGCCCCGGCCGCAGAACCGGCTTCTGCCCCGGCCGCAGAACCGGCTCCGGCTGCGACAGGAGCTTCCGACGGCTCCGGAAAACTTGATCAGGCAGCGGCAGATGAGCTTTTAAAGAGTCTTCTCGCCGGTACAGCTGCCGATCCGGGAGTGGCAGCGGAAGCGCCGGCTCCAAGTCCGGCCCCGGCCCCGGTTCCGGAAGCAGCACCTGCACCGGCTCCCGCCCCGGCCCCGGCGGCAGAAGCTCCGGCACCGGCACCGGTCCCAGCACCTGCACCGATCCCGCAGGCACCGGCAGCAGCAATGCCGCAGCAGCCGGTTTACGCCGCAGGACCGGATCCGATGACACTGCAGATTCTGAATCAGATGCAGCAGTCTCAGACGCAGATGATCGAGCTGATGAAGCAGATGCAGGAAGACCGCCGCAGAGATGCGGAAAGACCGGCTCCGCAGCGTGACAGCATGCTTGTCACTCCGATGAATCCGCAGCAGTACAATGATATTCCGCCGAATTCCGGAGAGATGGAAGCAAACCGCCAGATGCTGATGAAAGTTCCGCTGGAAATTTCGGTTGAAATCGGCAGAACACGCAAGCTGGTAAGCGATATCCTCGAGTATACGCAGGGTTCTCTGGTTGTCCTTGACAAGATGGCCGGT
Source organism: [Clostridium] aminophilum DSM 10710 (assembly GCF_000711825.1). Lineage (GTDB taxonomy): Bacteria > Bacillota > Clostridia > Lachnospirales > Lachnospiraceae > Clostridium_R > Clostridium_R aminophilum. The sequence goes on from NZ_JONJ01000003.1 coordinate 53,035, forward strand.
GAGCAGGCGGATCTCTATGTTAACGGCGAGTGCATCGCCCACGGAGACATCGTAGTTGTCGAAGATAACTTCGGTATCCGTATCACGGAGATCCTCCGGAAAGACATCAATGCAGAGATTCTCGGATGAATGATTTAATATCGATCGTTTCCGGAATTCTGGTATTGATCCTGATTCTGATGATGGCGTATTTCGCCAGCAGATTCCTCGGGAAAAATTACATGAGGAATATCGGAAACAGCCATATGAGAATTATTGATCAGTTTGCGATCGGTCAGGACCGGTCGCTGCTGATCATTAAGATTAAAGAAAAATACTATCTGATCGGTTCGGCACCGGGCGGCATCCAGATGCTGACGGAGCTCGAGGGCGAGTTTGAAGAGCAGGACAGAGTAGGGACTTCCGGCTCGGAGAGCTTTGCACAGTATATCAGTCGATATCGCGATCAGCTCACAAAGGGAAAGGACCACAGTAAATAATGGGGAGTTTACTGACAGAGTTAAACGGCGGTAATGTACCGTCCCTTGAACTTGTCTATACGATTACACTGGTAGCGTTACTGCCATCGATCGTCATTATGATGACGTCCTATACCAGAACGATCATCATCCTTTCATTTACAAGAAACGCGATGGGAGTGCAGCAGACACCTCCGAATATGGTGCTTGCAGGAATTGCACTCTTTTTGACGTTGTTTATAATGTCCCCCACTATCAAGGAGATCAACGAAACTGCCTACCAGCCCTACAAGGCCAGGGAGATCACGCAGGATGAGGCTATCAGCCGAATGGCTGTTCCGATGAAAGAATTCATGCTCAGGAACACAGAGCGCGCTACACTGGAGCGTTTTGTCGACATGGCCGGAATCGATCATCAGGAAAAAGTCACGGATTATCCTCTGACGGTGGTAACACCTGCCTTTATGACTTCCGAACTGAAACGGGGGTTTATGGCAGGTTTCTTGCTTTATCTCCCGTTTCTGCTGATTGACATCGTCGTGTCCACAACGCTGATGGCAATGGGTATGGTAATGTTGCCGCCGACGATGGTATCGATGCCGTTCAAACTGCTATTGTTTATTACGATGAACGGATGGGAACTGCTGTTTACGAACATCGTCCAGAGTTTCCGATAGGAGGACAAAGCTATGAGCAGTGGAGATGCACTGGATATCATGTACCAGACGTTTCGTCTGGCTGCGGAGATTGCGCTTCCGCTTCTTCTGGTCAGCCTGATCGTGGGCATCATTATCGCGCTGTTTTCCGCGGCGACACAGATCAACGAGCAGACACTGACCTTTGTTCCGAAACTGATTGCGATCGGTTTGATCCTTGCCGTTCTCGGAAGTACGATTCTTGCCAAAATGCAGGATTTTGCGACGATGGTGTTCGCGATGATCGCGACGGGGTGATACGATGCTTCTGCTCTTTTTGCTGATTGTCATGAGAATGAGCGGAGCGCTGGCATTCAATTCTCTGTGGGCCAGAAGCGAGATGCCGTCGCTGATGAAGGGAATGTTCATTCTGATGCTGAGCATTATGATGTATACCTGGATCGGAGGACCGACGGAGTATGAGGTGACAAGCCTTGTGGATGCCGGAGTTCTGATGATTCGGGAGATGATTGTCGGATTTGCTCTCGGATTCGGGATGGAACTTTCGTTCATGATCGTGCGGTTTGCCACATCGATCATGGATTTCTCCATGGGTCTGAATATGGCGCAGATTTATGATCCGCAGACGAACTCGCAGTCCTCGCTGACCGCTTCTCTGTATGTTGCTTTCATGATGTTGCTCTTTTTCACATCGGATGCACATCTGAAGTTTTTTGAGATTCTGTTTCGGACTGCGGAGACGATTCCTTTCGGAACGCCGTCGATTTCCGGAAATCTGATTCATTTCATTCTGAAGACGTTCAGCGACTGCATTATCATGGGACTTCAGTTTGCATTTCCGATTATCGCGATTGAGCTTCTGACAGAGGTTGCACTCGGAATACTGATGAGAGTCATTCCGCAGATCAATATGTTCAGCATCAACTTTCAGATGAAGATCATTGTGGGTTTGTCCATGCTGGTCTTTCTGTATAACCCGATGTCCGATATGCTGGTTCAGATTATGAAGCAGATGATCGATAATCTGGAAAGGATTTCAACGATGCTGTGAGCACCGGCCCGGGAAAGGATAGGTTATGGGAGGAGACGGAGAAGAAAAAACGGAACAACCTACCCAAAAGAAGATTCAGGATGCCAGGAAAGAGGGTAACGTTCTTCAGAGTAGGGATGCGGCGACGCTTCTTGTTCTTCTCGGAGTATTCACCGTGATAAGGGTGTCGGCTCCGTATATCTGGAGCAACTGCTCCGTATTTCTCCGGTACATCATCGATCAGATCGGGAATGCCGGAGCGGAAGCAATCAGCGGACCGTTGTTTTATCAGTTTATTGTCATTGCGGTGAGCTGTTCCGCGCCGGGACTTCTCGCGGCGATGGTGCTTGGCATCATTGCCCATGGCGCGCAGACACGATTCAATGTCGCGTTTAAGGCCGTTAAGCCGAATTTCGGAAAAATGAATCCGATCAGCGGCGTGAAGAGGATGTTTTCTCTCCGCAGTTTTGTGGAATTTCTGAAGAACCTGATCAAGATCATGTTCCTCATCATATTCCTCTACACCATCATCAAAGACGATATTCTTCCGATTTCCCGGATGCTTCATATGAGCATTATGAGTTCGGTTGTGACGCTGATGGGAATGCTGTGGGATCTGGTGATCCGGGTTGCCATGGCATTTGCGGCAATCGCATTTTTTGACTTCATGTATCAGAGATGGCAGTATAACAAAGATCTCATGATGACGAAGCAGGAAGTAAAGGATGAATACAAGATGACCGAAGGTAATCCGGAGGTCAAGAACAAAATGAAACAGGCGCACCGCCAGATGTCAAACCAGCGAATGATGCAGGATGTTCCGACGGCGGATGTCGTTGTCAGAAACCCGACCCACGTCGCTGTGGCTCTGAAATACGATCCGAAGCAGCATGCAGCACCGTTTGTCGTGGCGAAGGGACTGGATCATATTGCCCTCCGTATCATCGAGGTGGCAGAGGAGAACAACGTCCCGTGGGTTGAGAATAAACCGCTTGCCAGAAGTATTTACAGCGCATGCGAGGTAGGTCAGATGATTCCGTCTGAATATTACGGCGTTGTCGCAGAGCTTCTCGTTTATATCTACAGACAGGAACACAAAGAGGAGCTTCTCCGGTAAGTATGACAGAAAGGAAATCAGGAACGTAGTATGAAAAAATGGACCAAGATCATCGCAGAGAATTCCATCGTCGTTATGGCGCTGGTCATCATTCTCCTGCTGATCATTCCGCTCCCGCCGGCTCTGGCGGACGCAGCGATTATCCTGAATATGGCAGTATCCATGATGATCCTGGTCATCACTATGACGATTCATGATCCTCTGGAATTTTCCATCTATCCGTCACTGCTCCTGATCACTACACTGTACCGACTCGGAATCAACGTTTCGACAACCAGAAACATCCTTTCCAGAGGCGGTTCTTCCGGTCAGGTCATCGCTTCGTTCGGTGACTTCGTACTGCAGGGAAATGTTGTTGTCGGCCTGGTAATTTACCTCGTTATCGTTCTCATGAACTTCACGGTTATCACGAAGGGTGCGGAACGAGTTGCCGAGGTTTCCGCAAGATTCAGCCTCGACGCGATGCCGGGCAAACAGATGGCGATCGACTCCGACCTGAACGCCGGACTGATCGATGAGAGAGAGGCGGCAAAGCGCCGAAGCAAAGTACAGAGAGAATCCGATTTCTACGGATCCATGGATGGTGCGACGAAGATCGTTAAAGGTGACGGTATCATGTCGCTCATCACCACCGCGATCAACCTGATCGGCGGTTCCATTATCGGTATGGTTCAGGGCGGACAGGATATTTCCACTGTCCTTAACACATATACCATCGCAACCGTCGGTGACGGTCTGGTCGGACAGATTCCGTCCCTTCTGATTTCCACGGCGACCGGTATGATCGTTACCCGTGCGGTAGCGGAGGGATCCCTGAACGAGGATATCTCGAAAGAGTTCCTGGATCAGCCGAAGGCGTTTACCATCGCCGGTCTGATCATTTGTACACTCGTTGTTATTCCGGGAATGCCGGTGATCCAGATTCTGATCGTCGGCGGAGGATTCGCCGCTGCCGGATGGTATATGGCAAAGCGGATCGAGAGGGAACCGGAAGTGGTCCGGGCCGCGGCATATGCGGCGGCGACGCAGGGGGCCATCGGAGGAGCGGAACCCGACGCCGGGGGCGCGGCCGGAGGTGTCGGCGGAGCACAGGCAGAGGCACCGCAGGAGGCGAAAGCACCCGAACCGGTGTCCGAGACGGACTTCTTCAAAGATATCAACAACGTCTACGGCCTGCTGCAGGTAGAGCCGGTTGAGATGGATTTCGGATACAGTCTGATACCGCTGGCGGACGAATCTTCCGGCGGACGTCTGATCAGCCGTATCATCATTTTCCGGAGAAAATATGCGCAGGAGATGGGACTGGTCATTCCGTCCATCCGGCTTCGCGACAGCGCGACGCTCGGCACGAATGAATATGTGATTAAAGTCAAGGGCGAGGAGGTTGCCAGAGGTGAGATTCTCACCGATTACTTCCTGGCTTTGCAGCCGGAGAATCCGGATAAAGAAATTGACGGTATCGATACGATCGAACCGGCCTACGGTATCCCGAGCAAATGGATCCGCCCGGAGCAGAGAGAGAGAGCCGAGCTTTACGGCTACACCGTTATCGATCCGCTTTCGGTTATGGTCAGCCACCTCACCGAGGTGATCAAGCAGCATGCATTTGAGCTGATCAGCCGTCAGGAGGTATTCCGACTGGTGGAGAACCTCAAAAAGACCGCACCGGAGCTGGTAGAGGAGGCGTTCCCGTCTCTGATCAGCTACAACCTGATGCAGAAGGTACTGACCATGCTGCTGAAGGAAGGCGTGTCGATCAAAGATCTTGAAACCATTACCGAGACCATGGCCGATTACATTATGGACACCGGTCTTCCGGTAAAGGATATAGACCAGCTCGTGGAACAGGTCAGAGTCAGTCTTAAGAGAACCATTACGCGAATGTATTGTGAGGATGGCAATATGCGCGTGGTTACGCTGGACGCCGAGCTGGAACGCAGTATGGTAAGTTCGCTTTCGAAGGGGGAAAACGGATATTATCTCGCACTTAGTCCGGATGTTCTGCAGAGTCTTGTCCGGCAGGTATCCGAGCAGGTCAGAAAGTTCACCGATCTGTCTCAGACGCCGGTCATTCTGACTTCAGAAGTAATGAGGGCACATTTCTATCATCTGATCGAACAGTTCTATCCGAACGTTCGCGTGCTTTCATTCAATGAGGTGGCAAGCAATGTGCAGATTCAGGCCATAGGGAGCCTGAAACTGGAACAAGGGTAACTGATTAGGGGGTGTTTTATGAACATTGAAGAGATGACAAACGAAGAGCTTTTCAAGGCATATCATGAAACCGGAGACCAGGCGATCCGGCAGGCACTGACACTGCGATATGTGTACATTGTGAGAACCGTTGCGTACAGAACAAGGGATATGTACAGCGGTTCCATGCAGGCGGAAGACATCATCAACGAGGGTGTGATCGAGATCATGAAGGCGATCGACCGCTATGATCCGGAAAAGGATAACAAGTTCGAGACCTTTATCTCGAGACGTATCCGCGGCATGGTCATCGATATGATCCGCCGCAGCGACTGGATGCCGCGCAACTTCCACAAGGAACGCCGCAGCATTGAAGACGCGAGAGAAGAAATGATGCGCGATCTCGGAAGAGTTCCGTCCGATGAAGAGCTGGCAGAACGTCTGAACATGGATGTGAAGCGGATCCAGCTGATACAGAGAGTGCAGAACTGTACCAATGTGCTCTCCCTCGACATGACATTTGACGAGGATGACGAGTCGGTATTCCAGGTACCGACCAAAGACCGCGATACCATGCCGGAAGAGTCTTTCTTCCACGGCGAGACGGTCAGTGAACTCACTGCCGCGATCGAGTCGCTGAAAGACAAAGAGAAGATGGTGGTTTCTCTGTATTACGTGGAGGAACTGAACATGAACCAGATTGCCGAAGTGATGGAGATCAGTCAGCCGAGAGTATCCCAGCTCCATTCTTCCGCGATCAAAAAACTCAAGAATTATATGCAGAAACTTGCATGACAGGCAAAAACATTATAAATACTGATTTTGCGCCGAATAAGTTAAGAACAGGTAGATCAGGGATGCCTTGGAGGATTTAGAATGTATCAGGGTTTTTACAATCTGACGAGCGGCATGCTCACACAGCAGAGAAATCTGAATGTGGTCAGCAACAATATGTCCAACACGCAGACGGCCGGATATAAGAGCGATACAATGGTGACCAGCACATTCCAGGAGGAGATGCTTCTCCGCACCGGAAGAGTGAGCAAAGGAAATCCTCAGGACATGGGCATCACCAGTAAGATCCGGACTCAGACCGAGACCATCACGGACTATGAACAGGGTTCCATGGAAGATACCGGAAGCAATCTGGATTTTGCAATCATGGGAGAGGGATTCTTCTCTGTTCAGACTCCGGGCGGTGTTCAGTACACCAGAAACGGTTCGTTCATGATCGATGATGAAGGATATCTCAGTATTTCCGGCAGAAGCGGAGAAGGACGTGTTCTCGGAACGGACGGACAGCCGATTCTGATCAAGGATGAGCGGTTCTCCGTCGATTCCGACGGAAACATTTACGCTCCGAAGCCGGATCCGGTCAAGAAATCTGAGGATGACGAGGAAGAAGAGACGGAATATGAGACCGATGAGAACGGTAATATAATCCTGCCTCCGCCGGAAAAGTACGGACAGATCGCGGTGACCCGTTTTGACGACGTCAGTACGCTTCACCGGGAGGACAACGGTCTCTATACTTCGCCGAATCAGGGAACCATCGTCAACGGACAGGACGGATCCCAGATTCTGTGGAAGAATCTGGAGAAATCCAATGTCGACATGGTTCAGGAGATGACCACGCTGATGAGTTCGCAGAGAGCGCTTCAGAGTGCGGCCCAGATGCTGAGAATGTATGATCAGGTGATGGGAAAATCCTCCTCGGATGTCGGAAGACTGTAAGGAGATGAAACGATCCTCCGCGCGGAATTCATGAAATTCACAGAAGCGCGGACAGAGAATGACTGTAAATGATATTACAGGAAAAAGAGTCAGATAAAAGAATCTCCGTTTCCGTCCAGGAAGCGCAGATTCCGGATGATAAGGAGCAGGATTTATGAATACTTCCTTCTGGACCGGAGCTGTCGGTGCAAATGCCGCAAACAAAAAGCTTTCCGTTGCTTCCAACAACCTTGCGAATGTAAATACCAACGGCTTTAAAGCCCAGGAAGCTTCTTTTATGGAGCTCATCAATTACAATCTGAATGACTCCCGGGAGGCAACGACGAATCTGCAGGCCGGCGCAGGAGCGCGGGTGGCTAGAACGCCTGTGAACTTCAGCACCTCCGGATTTGCGGCAACGGGCAGTCTGAATGATTTCGCCATCGGTCAGGACAATGCGTTCTTTATGATTCAGGACCCGGCCACGGGAGATATCACCTATACCCGTGACGGTCATTTCCACATTTCGACCGAGAACCGGGCGCCGGAGGGCGACGACGAGACCGGAGCGAAATGTTTCCTTGTGACACAGGAAGGCAAGTACGTTCTGGATCAGTTCGGCAAACCGGTGGAAGCGGAGAATGTTCCGGATATGGAAAAGCTTCTCCGGGATTCCGCAAAAATCATGGGTTCGGAAGATGCGGAGGAAGAAGAGGAAGAAACCACCGATGAGGACGAAGACTCCACGGAGGAGAAACCTCATTTAGCCGTTTATACTTTGCCGCATCCGAGCCGATTATTATTAGAGGGCGCAAATGAGTACCGCATCGCGGACGGCGATACGCTGAATACGCCGGTTGTTCTGAATAAACCCGTTCTTCAGCAGGGATATCTGGAAACTTCCGGAACCGATATGGCGCAGGAGATGACGAGAGTGATCGAGGGCCAGCGGGCATTTGCATATGCACTTCGAATGGTTACGACATCCGATGAGATTGAGGGAACCATCAATCAGCTTCGTAACTGATAAAAAACAGGTTTTGTGAATGGAGCAGATTTTTGATCTGACACTATACACAGGAAGAGAGTACACAGAAGATGCGTATTAAAGACTACGGAGATATGAATCTCCAGGAACTTGACGTAATGAAAGAGATCGGAAGCATCGGCACCAGCCATGCAGCCACATCCCTTTCACAGATGCTCATGAAAGAGGTTCGAATCGCCATTCCGCAGGTCAGCATTCTGGATTACAATGAAGCGCTGAGCCGAATCGGAGATGCGGAGGAGATCGTCGGTGCAACGCTGGTTCAGATGAGCGGTGACCTGAACGGTCTGATGCTTTTCCTGTATAACAAGGATTTTGCGAACACCATTCTGGGCAAACTTCTCGGTAAGACCTACGATAATTTTCTGGAATTTGATGATATGGACCGCTCTGCGATGGTGGAGATCGGTAATATTATCATCTGTTCCTATGTCAATGCCTTTTCCGAACTCATTGACATGAACATCAAGATGTCTGTTCCGAGTTCCACAATTAATATGCTGGGCGGTATTCTTACCGTTCCGATCGCTGCGTATGGCTATGAGACGGATAAGCTGATGTACTGCAACGCGGATTTCGTCGTGGAGGGACAAAAGCTGAGCGACTGGCTGCTGATGCTTCCGGACATCGAGTCTCTGAACCATATACTTGAGAAGCTGGGAGTGTAACAGATGGAGAAACAACTCAAGGTTGGAATCGGAGACATGAAACTGACCAGAGGATCGGGTACAATCATCACCTATGCGCTTGGATCCTGTATCGGAATCTCATTCTATGATCCGACGATTAAGCTTGGTGCGCTGCTGCATATTATGCTTCCGGTGCGCCAGAACCCAAATGATGCCAATATTTTTAAGTATGCAGATACCGGTATTCCGGAGACGGTCCGCAAGCTTCAGGCTTTCGGACTGGTACGTTCCAGAGCAATCATCAAGATTGCCGGCGGAGCGAAAATGTTTGAAATCAGCGGAAACAGCAGTTTCGGCGAGATCGGTGCAAGAAACATCGCTGCAGTACAGCAGATCCTTCAGAGCGGAGGATTCCGCATTGTGGCCAGAGATGTCGGATTGAATTATGCGAGAACCATGAGTCTGGACGTTGAGACCGGAGATGTCAAGATCCATACATTCGGACATCCGGAAAAGCACTTATAATAATCACGGGAGGAACCATACATGAGCACAGAGAAAAAAGACGGAATTCTGCTTGAATCCGGAACCAATGAGATTGAAATTATGAAATTCCAGCTCAACGGAGAATTCTACGGAATCAACGTTGCGAAGGTAAAAGAGATCCTTATGGCACAGAAGGTTAAGTCCATGCCGCATTCCCATCCGGCAGTAGAGGGCTTCTTCAAACCGCGTGGTTCTCTGATCACGGTTATCAATCTTTCGCAGTATCTCTATGGAGAGACACACGAGCACAGAGAGAGAGATCTGTTCATTGTCACCGCATTCAACCATATGCAGATTGCATTCCGCGTCGATACCATCGAAGGTATCAGCAGAATTTCCTGGAAAGCGATTCAGAAGCCGGATCGCACGCTCGGTTCCGCCGATGCTTCGGTTGCTACCGGTATCGCGCAGTGTGAAGGTCAGCTTGTGACGATCCTTGACTTCGAGAAGATCGTAGCCGAGATCGCTCCGGAGACCACAATCCAGATGTCGGAGATCGAGGAGATGGGCGATCGCCCGCTGAGCGCTTCCCCGGTTGTTCTGGCAGAGGATTCCATCCTTCTTCAGAATATGATCACCGAGGCGCTTCAGAGAGCCGGATATACCGATCTCACCAAGTTCAACAACGGTCAGGAAGCATGGGATTATCTGAGCGGTATTGCCAACGACAAAGATCTCTACGATAAGGTCAGCATCATCATCACCGATATCGAGATGCCGATGATGGACGGTCACCGTCTCACCAAGCTGATCAAGACCAACAAGAATCTGAAGAATATTCCGGTTGTCATCTTCTCGTCCCTGATTGACGAGCAGATGCGTGCAAAGGGCAAGGAGCTTGGAGCAGATGAGCAGCTTTCCAAGCCGGAGATCGGGCATCTGGTAAATATTATGGATTCCCTGATTTCAAAGTATGAAGAGGATAAGAAGAATGACTTCAAGAAACACTGATCGCAACCCGAATGTTCAGGTTGTAAATGAAGACTCCGAGAATAATGTTCTGGCAGAAAAGATCCGGGGCAGCCTGGAGATTGAACTTTCTCAGAACAAGCCGGAAGATGACGCTTTTCATACCATCAATGTTATGCAGAATATTCTCGACAGTGAGGATCTTCTGAAATATATGGAACAGACGGACTGCTGCACCTGCGAACGCTGTCAGGCCGATGTCAGGGCACTCTCCCTGACAAAGCTTCCGTCGAAATATGTGGTTATCCGCAAGAATGATACCAGCCCGACAATCAGCTTTTACCGTGAAAAATACCGGATGGATATCATTTCCACAATCATGCGGTCGGCGGAGGAAGTGAAAGCACATCCGCATCACGGACAGGAAAGAAATTAAAAAATATAGACTCAGACCGAAAGCTCCTTTCACGCGAGAGGGGCTTTTGGTTCTTTTTCATTTACGCGACTAACTCGCCAAAGCCCACGACCCGTGAGACTCTGGCGACTGCCGCGAAACGCTCGAAACTCGCGAAGTGTGTTTCGACTCGTTTTCAGAACAAAAGTTATGAAATTATAAAAACGGTCGATATTTCACAAAAGAGTTTTTTTTGTTATGATAGACATGTTTGTGAAAACATGGAATTAAAGGAGGAGTTGTCATTATGGCAGTATCTTCAACCAGTTCAACCTCGAGCGGAATCGGCAATACTTCGCTTCGAGGCTTCGGCGGTATGGCCTCCGGGCTTGACCGGGATTCTCTGATTGAGGCCATGACACAGAGAACCAACACTAAGATTACCGAACAGCGTCAGGAGATCACAAGGACAACCTGGAAGCAGGAGGCTTACCGTGAGATCACGGACCAGGTGCTCGATCTTGAGGACAATTTCCTGACATTTACGGGAAATTCCAACATCAAGGACGCTGATCTTTATGAGAAGAGTGTTGTCACGACTGAAGGATCTTCGGACAGCACGAAATATATTTCTGCGTCCGGAATTTCCGATATGACAACTCACGTTGCCATTGCCGGAGTAAAACAGCTTGCAACATCGGCAACGCTCGTTTCCGCGACCAAGGGTGAGGCAAAACCGATTCAGACCAGAATTTCTGCCGACGCGGCGATTGCCAGGTCCAATCTGTCCGGAAAATCGCTTGATCTGAAGCACAGCAGTGGAAGAGTGATCCAGATTGCGTTTCCGGTAAACTACATTGAAACTGCTGCGGATCCGGAGAACGAAGGATCCACCATGACGATCGACTACAATGCGGATCTCTCCACGCAGGAAGCCAAGGAAGAGTTTATCCGTGAGATCAATCTTGGTCTGAAGCAGAGAAAAGTAACGACCGGAACAGACGGCGACTATATTCAGCTGAAACTCGACGGCGATAATATCAAACTGACATCGGAGCTCGGAACGGATCTCAGCGAATACACTGTTTCCGCATCCAGTACCGCAGCGTCGGCGCTTGGATATGCGGTTGACTTCCGGGCGAACAATTTCACCATCAGCACCAACGACGGGGACACCAATGCGTATCGTTCGACACAGTCTACCAGTATGGCGGATTTCCTGAAGAACAATTCGATGACGGTTTCCTACGGAAGCACCACGGCAGAGCTGAATCTGGTCAATGACAAAGCGCTGGAGAAGACCGGTCTTACCATGTCGGATATTACAACCGGCGATCTGGACGGTATGGACAAGGAGTCTGACGAGTACAAGGAAGCGCTTGCACAGAAGACCGAGAATCTCCGCAAGGTGGTTCAGCAGACCATGGACAGCCAGTTTGGCTCCAGAAAAGTCAAGGTTGAGGTGAAGGACGGAGCGCTCGCGTTCAACTCATACGATGACACAACCGTTACACTTCATTCGGATGACTCGATGATCCGCGACAACTTCGGTATCGATAAGAATGCATCCAACCGTGTCAACACCAGTCTGTCTCTTTTTGCAAACAGAGAGAAGCTCGGTCTCGGCGATTACGGGACAGAGGAAGAACTGAACGAGGCACTGAAGGACCTGACCATTAACGGAACCAAGATTGAGGGTATTACAGCCTCTACTTCCGTCAATGTTCTTTTAAAGAAGATCAACAATTCCGACGCCGGCGTGAAGGCTTCGTACCTCAGCAACAGCGGACGTTTTGTTCTGATGGCAACGGATACCGGATCCGGCCGTGAGATTGATCTCGGCGCGGAGAATTCCATCGCGCAGAAGATCTTCGGAACGAAGAATGCGTTCGGATATGAGGACGGTTCGTCTCAGGACGGTCAGGATGCGCAGCTCACCTACATTTACGGCGGAAGCGTAAAAGAGACCATTACCAGCAGTACCAATACCTTTAATATCGATGGTCTGGAGGTGAAGGTCAGCGGCACCTTCGGATATGAGAAGGATGCGGACGGCAATCTGACGGACAAACTGGACACATCACAGCAGGTAACCTTCTCCGCCAAGGCAGATGTTGACGGCGTAACCGAAAGAGTAAAGAAGTTCATCGAGTCCTACAACAAGATTGCGGAGAATGTCTACAAGCAGGTTACCACAAGACCGGATAAGTCCTATAAGCCGTTAACCGACGAACAGAAGGCTGAGATGAAGGACAAGGAGATCGAAAACTGGGAGAACAAGGCGAAAGAGGGCCTTCTTTACGGGGAGTCTTCCGTGCGTTCACTCTCGGATTCGCTTCAGGGAGTAATCTCCAAACTGATTTCGGGCGGCGTCAGCTACGACGATATGAAGGAAATCGGCATCACCATGTCGGATGACACTTTCGACGGCGGACAGATCAAGTTCGACGAGGATAAGTTCAAGGCGGCAATGGAAAAGAATCCGGACAAGGTTTCCAGGGTGATTGCCGGCGACGGTGACAATGTAAAGGGTCTTGCGAAACTCGTCGAGGATACGCTTACCCCGTATGCGACCCGGTATGCGACCAGAAACGGCAATTCCTACGGACGGCTGGTCGAGGAGGCAGGATCGGAGAAGCTTCCGCTCACCATCCGCAACAATCAGTCCTTTACCACGCTGAAGACTCAGAATTCGCTTCTGGAGACTCTGAAGACACAGCTTTCGACAGAACAGCAGAGACTAATCAATAAGTATACGGCACTGGAGACGGCCATCAGCAAGATGAACAGCCAGTCTTCTTACCTGTCCGGCATTTTTGGTTAATAAAAACCGGAAAACCGACAGAGGAAACGTGCCCTTGATCAACGAAGAAAGGATCGCAACGAATCATGGCTAATCCGTATCAGAAGTATAAAGATGAAAGCATTCTCTCCATGAGTCAGTCAGAGCTGCTTCTGCTCTGTTATGATGAGGCAATCACCAGCCTGAAGAAGGCCGAGATTGCGCTGGAGGATAAGGATTATGACCTTTTTGATGCAGCCATCGGGAAAGCAGGAAAGATCGTGCGCTACCTGACAATGACGCTCAATATGGAGCAGCCGTTGTCATATGAACTGAAAAAGCTTTACAACTATGTAAACTTTGATTTGGGAAGACTTTATGCGGGCCGTGAAAGACGAAAAGACGAGCTTCCGGCTCTGATTCAGATTCTTTCCGATCTGCGTGACGGATTCCGCGAGGCGAGCCTGATTGCGGGGAACCTGGGCACTCCGCATGAATCGAAAATAGTCGGTTAAACAAGATTCGTTTCGGGGAGGTTATGAATGGCAGTTGTAGAAAAAGATACACTGGTCGAACAGGTAGCTATCCTCCTGCAGCGAAGATATAACATTTTCACGGAAATTTTGAATCTGACAAATGATCTTCTGGAAGCGGCGGGAAGAAGAGATGATGTGTCCGTCTCTCTTCTTCTCGATATGCGCCAGGAAAGTCTGGAAAAATGCGAAGACAACTGGCAGGAACTCCGGCAGTTGGGGGAAAACCCATCCAGTGAGGGGCGGTATGTGAAAAAACTTGTTTTTCAGGATCCGGAAGGAATCGCTCCGACAAACCGGATGGAACAGAAAATTCTGGATCTTCGCGTCCGGCTTCTGGACAGAATCCGGGAGGTTAAGGAAAAAGACAGGATGCTGAGCCTGAACATGGCTCAGGAGAAATCGTATTATTCGGGCAGAAATCGTTGACAGATGGTGAGGCACAACCCATGAATCAAAACATTTTCGAAGGAAAGCTGATCGTTACGATGGTCGGAAATACCCTGAGACAGGGGGATTTTCATCCGATCACGCAGGGTCAGGACTGGGAGAGACTTTTCCGCATCGCGGATTATCACAGAGTGGCAGGACTGATTTACTTGTTTCTTCTGGGTTCCCCGATCGAGCTTCCGGATTCGTGGAGATCGAAGTTTTTCGACCGCTATCAGGATGCACTCCGTCATACCTCATCGTATGAAAATGAAGAAAGCGAGATTCTGAACCTGCTGAACCGGCGCGGTGTCAAGGCGACGATTCTGGGCAGCAGTTATATCAAGAAACTCTACGCAATTCCGGAGACGGCCGGGATCACGGCGCTCCGTCTGCTTTTGGACGATAACAGTTATGCGGTTGCCAAAGGCTTTCTGATTGATATGGGATATTCTCTGGAGAAATCATTCCGGGGAGCGGGAGACCGTCTGATTTCGGAGAACGGTTTCGCGGTGGAACTGTATTACAAGGTTCCGTTTGTCACAAAGAATTATCAGAGAGCGATGACAAAGGTTCTGAATGACGCTTATGTGATCGAGGATATGCCGAACATCAAACGGCTGATCCGGGAAGGCACCTATGCGTTTATGGCAGCCGAAATGGTCTGGAAATACTGCACAGATGAATTGAATTTCCGCTGCATGATGGATGTATGGCTGTTTGAGCAGGCATACCGCAGAGAAATGAACCAGAGAATTGTGGCGCAGTATCTGCATCAGTTCCGGATCGAGGATGTCGTGAACCGGCTTCTGACCATTTCTTCCATGTGGTTCGGAAGAAACCGGGAGAGCGAGATGTCGGAAAGCGATCTGATCATCTTTGACGCAATGGAAAAGAGAATTTTCACCAGCGGCGTGGACGGTCAGGAAAAGATCGCCGAAGCGGCTGAGATCCGGCGCGAGATCGAGCGCTACCTGAATATGGAGGAAGAAGTGGAGCGGTCCAGTGCAATCCGGCACTGGTTCCACGATATGGCAGTCGCCCTGATGGATATGATTTATTGGGTCGTACCGCCGTACCAGGAAATGTGTCTGATTTATCCGAAACTGGAGCAGATGCCTTATCTGCTTCCGGGAGCCTGGGTGCTTCGCGGGCTGCAGATGCTCTTCCCTTCCCTTAAGAAGTCAAAAAAGAAAAATGAAGAAAAGCCTGCCGAAGGCATTTTGAAACCGGAGACGAAATCCGCTCCGGAGAATACGGAAAAACCACAGTAACGATTGCACGGTTGAAGATCAGTCCGGGCGCTCCCTGAAAGGGGAGCGTCCTTTTTTTCATAGGAAATTTCTCCGAAATTCCCTATGAAAAAAACACCCCGCGGACTTTGTTCTGGAAAATAGCGCCGTATTTTCTGTGAAACAAACATATATAACTATAAATTATGAATAGAATGAATTGCTGTAATATAGAGCAAATACAACGAGAAAAATCCAAAAAGAAAATGGAAAAGTGAGATATTGCATAATAATGCGCAATTTACGCAAAATTATCAAACAATATTATTGACAAGTGATTGTTGTGGATATATCATACACATAAATGAGATGGATATATGGTATACACGAATCTTTATAACGACGATTTATAGGAATCGATATGGTACCGGTTCCATCTCGTGGGGAAAAAGGGTAGTTGTAAATCGAAAGGGTAAAAGGAGGTAGTGTCTATGACATCTGCTATGCTGACTGACCTGCTGAAGAGTCTCGGACTTCTCGGCGCTGCGCTGCTTCTGGGAACATTTCTCCGCGCAAAGATCGGAGTTTTCCAGAAAACATTCATTCCTGCATCCGTAATCGGCGGATTTCTTCTCCTTCTGATCGGACCGCAGGCACTCAATCTCACCGGTCTTCTCGGTGTTCCTGCTGATTGGTATAATTATTATTCCATGATTCCGGGAATTCTGATCGTTCCGGTTGTAGCCGGCGTTCCGCTGGGACTTCGCCTTGGAAAGGGCGGTGACAGTGAACCGGGATTCATGAAGAACTGTTTCCCGCTGTATTTCATCGCGCTTGGCGTATCTATGGCGCAGTTTGCGGTGGGCTATCTGGTACATACCTTCTTCCAGGGTTCCTTTGATCTGTATGATCAGTTCGGCATTGAGCTCGGTGTCGGCTATGTCGGCGGTCACGGAACAGCAGGAACACTCGGCAACACTCTGAAGGAAATGAACCTTCCGTACTGGGAGATCTCACAGGGTGTATCCACCACAACCGCAACCTTCGGTATCGTCGGCGGTATCCTGATCGGTATTGTCCTGATCAACTGGGCGGCAAGAACCGGACAGACACAGATGCTTTCCAAACCGGCTGATATTCCGGTTGAGTTCCGTCAGGGTTATCATTCCGACCCGGCAAAGCAGAATTCCTGCGGACGTGAGACAACACAGTCTTCTTCCATCGATGCGCTGGCATTCCACGCATCTCTGATCTTCCTTGCCTGCGGCGCGGCTTATCTCTGTGTTCAGGCGACCAAGGCAGCAAAAATTCCGGTGCTCAGCTCCATCTCCGTATGGGCTTACGGAATGATCTGTATGTTTATTATCTGGGGTATCATCTGCAAGCTGAAATGTGATTTCCTGGTAGACGGCGCGGTGAAGAGCCACATCACCGGATCCTTTACCGAGTTTGCGGTAACCGGCGCGGTTGCATCTCTTCCGATCAAGGCTGTTGCCGCATACATTGTTCCGATCATCGTTATGTGTGTCATCGGCTATGTGGTAACCACCGGATTCCTTGTATTCTTCTGCAAGAAGTACCTCAAGGGTTACTGGTTCGAGCAGATGGTAGGAACACTCGGAATGGCGACCGGCGTATTCATCACCGGAGTTCTTCTCCTCCGTATCTGTGATCCGGATCTGAAGAGCCCGGCACTGGCAAGCTATTCGCTGTCTTACACGGTAATGAGTGTAACGTATTTCGCACTGCTGAATATGTTCATTACTCTTCCGACAACACACGGCGTCATGACCGCAGTGATAGTGGCATGCGGCATCACACTGGCATGCGTCATCGGAGCCATTGCATCGAGCAGGATCTGCTTTGGCAAAGTTGAGAACAAAGAAGGAACAAAGGCAGCGGGTTAATGTTGAGATGAATCGGGAGGCACTGCAGGGATGCGGTGTCTCCTGATCATTTTAGATTATCGGAAGAAATCGGAAAAGTCTCCTTGATTCGGGTCCGGTAAATCCGGCTTAATGAAAATGTTAAAACTAATTAATGTGACAGGGTGTCATTTTGCCGTATGATACATATATCGATGCTCAGGTCTTAGAAATGGAATTATGCAGGAGGTATCAAACATGAAGGAAAGGCTGTTAGAGGAGGCAAAGCATATCGAGCCGGAGCTGATCCGTATTCGCAGAGCGTTTCACGAGGAGCCGGAGATCAGTCGTCACGAAGTGAAAACGGCGGAAAAGATCCGGACCGGAGTAGCCGGGAACGGTATTCTGGCAGATCTGGACGGAGGAAAACAGGGAAAGAAGATTGCGCTCCGCGCAGATATGGACGCACTTTCGATTCAGGAGGAGACCGGTCTGCCCTTTGCTTCGAAGAACGACGGCGTGATGCATGCCTGCGGCCATGACAATCACATGACCTGCCTTCTCGGTGCAGCGATGATCCTGAAAAAATACCAGTCAGAACTGCCGGGAAGTGTACGGCTGATCTTCCAGCCGGCGGAGGAGCTTTCCCCGACCGGCGGTTCCCGTGCCATGATTTCCGAAGGTGCGCTGGAAGATGTGGATGCGGTCTTCGGTCTCCATGTATTTCCGGACTGTACGGCAGGAAAGATCGCCGTCAAGGTGGGACCGCAGATGGCAGCCAGCGATCATTTTTCTATTCAGATCACCGGGGCAAGCTCACATGGGGCAATGCCGCATCAGGGCAAAGATGCGCTCCTGGCAGGCGCCCAGTTTGTGACCGCGGTACAGAACATCGTCAGCCGCAACACCGATCCGCTGGAGCCGTGTGTTGTCACCATCGGCATTATGAAGGCCGGAACCCGCTACAACATCGTTCCGGGAGAGTGCTATCTGGAGGGAACGGTTCGCACTTATTCGCCGGAAGTCCGGGCGACGGCAAAGAGGCGTCTTCGGGAAGTGCTGGACGGAATCTGCCTTGCCATGGGCTGCAGGGGAGAACTCAATTATGAGGATGGATACTGCGCACTGCGCAATGACCCGGTGAAGACGGAGTATATGCACGGCGTGATCCGGGATCTGTTCGGCGCGGAGAATGATCTGACACCGGAGAAACCGGCGATGACGGCCGAAGATTTCGCCTTCTATCTTGAAGAGAAGCCGGGGGCATTTGCATGGCTCGGAACCCAGGCGGAGGACGATCCGGAAGTATGGCCGCTGCACAGCAGCCGATATAAGGCCAATGAAGCTGTTCTCTGGAGAGGAGCCGCATTCCTTGCGGGACTCGTGATGGAGAGCGAATCGATGAAGGATTGATATCCCGCTGTGGCAGGCGGTGTACAGAATTTGGAATTTCCTCTTCCGGAAGGATGGAAGACAGACAGGCTGGCTGGATGGATGGAGCGCGGCTCCGGAAATCTGCCCGCAGAATCCGGCCGGAAGCAGTAATGGAAGCATCAATGAAGAACTCAGACTCACCCCGATACCGGCGGTATTTTCCAGAATACTTGTCGGCATCGGGGTGTATTTATAAAGGGGAAGGCGGATATCAATGAATGAAAATGATGAATTGATGCAGAATCTGTCTTTTACTTGATTTTTTTTTGTGATTTGTTACAATGCAAATTGACAATTTCATAATGAGAGACTATTACGAAACGAGAGGTAATTCAACCATGAAAAAGTCACTTCTTTCGGGAGTCGCAGTCGCAGCTCTGTCTGCAGCACTCTGTGCATGCGGAGGCGGCAAGACAGCAGAGACAGGCGCGCAGGAGACGGTAACGTCCGGCGCAGCCGCGGAGTCCATTGGAGAAGGATCTTCTGCAGCAAGTAATTCTCTTTCAGAAAAACCAGCACCAGGCGGTAAGGTTGTATTCGGTATGACCCAGGACCTGGCTAGTCTTGACCCCCATGTAGATACGGACGCAGGAACTAGAGATGTGGTATTTAATTTGTACGAGGGGCTTGTCAAGCCATCCTCGACCGGTGAAATGATCCCGGCCGTTGCGAGTGATTATAAGATTTCCGATGACGCGAAAACGTACACCTTTACGCTGCGCGACGGAATCAAATTCTCCGATGGCACGCCGGTTACGACAGATGATGTAAAATACAGTCTCGAACGATATGCGGAGAATCAGGGCGATTCATCCGCTTTTTCTAATATTGCGGACATTTCTGCGAAGGACGGTAAGATCGTGCTGACACTGAAAGAGGCCGATGCAGAACTTCTTCCGCTTATGGATGTTGCGATCATCCCGCAGAAAAACCAGGATCCGGCAAAGAGCCCCATCGGAACCGGCCCGTTCAAGTTTGAATCCTACACACCGGGTGAGGGCATCTGCATGACCAGAAATGAGAATTACTGGCAGGAAGGCCTTCCGTATCTCGATGAGGTGGATTTCAAGTTTGTGCCGGACGTGGAGACCGAGTTTATGGATCTTCAGGCCGGAACCATCGACATCATGAAGTATATGACCAGCGATCAGATCGAGACGCTGGGAGCGGACAGCAATTATAACATTGTGGAGGGAAGCATGAATCTGGTACAGGGTCTGTACCTCAGCTCTTCCTATGAGCCGCTTTCCAAGCCGGAAGTCCGCCAGGCACTCAGCTATGCCATCGACCGCGATGCCATCAACCAGTTCCTGTTCAACGGAAAGAGCAAGGTGATCGGCACGCACATGATTCCGGCGATGTCTTCACTCTACAACAAGGATTGTGACGGCGTTTATACGCGCGATGTCGAGAAGGCAAAAGAACTTTTAAAGGCAGCAGGATATGAGAACGGATTTGATCTGACCATCACGGTTCCGAACTCTTATCAGCAGCACATTGATACGGCAACCATCATCAAGGAACAGTTCGCGGAGATCGGCGTCAATGTCACACTGAATCCGGTGGAGTGGTCCGATTGGCTGCAGAACACCTACCGCGGCGGAAACTTCCAGGCCACCGTCATTGGTTTTGACGGAACACTTGCTCCGGCAAGCTGGCTGAAGAAGTATACCACAAATGCTTCCAATAACTTTGTTCATTACTCCAACAGCGAGTATGACGAGACTTATGCGAAGGCGGCTGCTTCCGTGGATCAGGAGGAGAAGACGGAACTTTACAAGAAGTGCCAGAAGATTCTGACCGACGATGCCGCTTCGGTGTATATTCAGGACCCGGCAAATCTGGTTGCAGTGAACAAGAAATTTGCCGGCTACACATTCTATCCGACATCTGCAGAGGATATGAGTGTGCTTTATCAGGTTTCCAAGTAATCGGAGAATGATAAAGCCGGGGCGGATCAGCCCCGCAAAAAGCAGAAAACTGAGGTTAGACGCAAAGTCTTTGTGTGAGACTTTGCGATGAATAGAAAGTCGAAATGCATCGGGACCTGTCACCCCGACGAATCAGGAGAAACGAGGACATGAAAAAAATTATCCGTAAAATTATCACTCTCATTATCACATTGTTATGTATCTCGTTTCTCACTTTTTCGGCTTTTGCCATCATTCCGGGAGATGCTGCGGCGAATAAGCTCGGCAAAGAGGCGACCGCCGAGAGAATCGAGCAGCTCCGGGAAGAGATGGGGCTGAATGATCCGCTCCCGGTCCGCTACGGAAGATGGCTGTCCGGTGCAGTACAGGGGGATTTCGGCGAGTCGTACCGTTATGACGGAAGAACGGTGCAGTCCCTGATTGCAAGGAGACTTCCGATCACGGTGCTTCTCGCGGGCATCTCGCTCGTCATTATCATTATCGTATCCGTACCGCTGGGGATTCTGAGCGCCCGGTTTTCCGGCCGGTTTGTGGACATTTTCAGTTCACAGCTGACGCAGGTGATCATGGCGGTACCGTCTTTCTTTCTGGGAATTCTGATGACGTACGTGTTCGGTCTGGTTCTTCACTGGTACCAGCCCGGAAAATTCGTCTCCCCGGATGAGAATCTGTGGGCTTCCCTGCATTATCTGTTTTTCCCGGCGCTTGCCATCGCACTTCCGAAGATTGCGATGACCATGCGTTTTCTGCGGAATTCCGTGCTGACGGAGATGCGCAAAGACTATGTCCGCACGGCCACCAGCAAGGGAATGGATGAAAACCGCATTCTGTATCACCATGTATTGAAAAATGCGCTGATACCGGTCGTCACCTTTGTGGCGATGGTTGTGGCGGAGATTCTGGCCGGATCGCTGGTTGTGGAGCAGGTATTCTCGGTTCCGGGAATCGGCATTCTGCTGATCAGCTCCATTTCGAGCCGCGATTATCCGGTTGTTCAGGCGCTTGTCATCTACATCACCAGTGTCGTCGTGATTCTGAATTTCCTGGTGGATGTGATCTATGAAGCGCTGGATCCGAGAGTCCGCGTGTAAAGCGGTTGACGTGCAGAATCCGATAGACGATACGCATCGCTTGAAGCCGCGCGGATGCCGGGCAGAATCCGGCAGTGAACGCTGCTGCGGCCGGAGCGCACAGGATGCGAGCAAGTCAAAACCTTAAACCAGCATCGGGAGAGAGAAATGAAACGCAATTATAATCTGATCATCGGCCTCGCCATCACGTCCGTTTTTCTGGTGATGGCGGTGGTGGGTCAGTTCTGGACACCCTATAATGTTACATCCATGAATTCCGCCGCAGCGAAGCTTGCGCCGAGCATGGCACATCTGATGGGCACCGACAAATTCGGAAGAGATGTCTTCAGCCGGATCATGAACGGCAGCGGGACGACCTTTTTTGTCGCCATCTGTGTTGTCATGATCGGTGTGTTTTTCGGGACCATCATCGGAGCGCTGACCGGATATTTCGGCGGCCTGTTTGACAACGTTGTGATGCGGATCAACGATATCCTGTTATCTTTTCCGAGCATTCTTCTGGCACTGATCTTCATCAGTCTGTTCGGATCGGGGCGTTACCGCGTAATCATCGCGCTCGGCGTTCTGTTTGTGCCGAGTTTTGCCCGGATTGTTCGCAGCGAGGTCATCCGTGCGAAAGAACTGGATTATGTCAAGAGCGCGAAGATCATCGGTGTCTCCACGCCGCGCATCATTTTTGCACATATCCTGCCGAACGGGTGGGTGAGCATGCTGACCAGCAGTGCGATCGGTTTCAACAATGCGGTTCTGGCCGAGGCATCCATGAGTTATCTCGGTCTCGGCGTTCAGCCGCCGGAGCCGAGCCTTGGACTGATGCTCTCGGAGTCTCAGGCGTCCCTGTTCAATATGCCGTGGTGCGCGATTTTTCCGGGACTGACGATTATTATGATTATTCTCGGCTTCAGTCTGATCGCTGAGGGCCTGAGAAGGATGCAGGAGTAAGTTATGGATGAGTTATTGTTGCAGGTGAAGGATCTCACCGTCAGTTTCCCGGGAAGAAAAAAAGGCGATCCGCGCGAGACAGCGGTGAACCATCTGAGTTTTGACATTCACCGGGGAGAGATTGTCGGCGTTGTGGGAGAGTCCGGATCCGGCAAATCCCTCAGTGCGCTTTCCATCATGGATC
Organism: [Clostridium] aminophilum DSM 10710; assembly: GCF_000711825.1. GTDB lineage: Bacteria > Bacillota > Clostridia > Lachnospirales > Lachnospiraceae > Clostridium_R > Clostridium_R aminophilum. The sequence goes on from NZ_JONJ01000003.1 coordinate 76,151, forward strand.
TTCTGCCGAAAGATGCGAGAATCGACGCGGGGGAGATTCTGTTCGAGGGTGAGGATCTCCTGAAAATGCCGCCGGAAACGCGCCGGAAACTCAAGGGTTTCAAGATGGGCATGGTGTTTCAGGAACCGATGACGAGTCTCAATCCGGTGATGAAGATCGAAGAGCAGGTGGGAGAAAACCTGGCGCTTCACACGGACTGCAGGCCGGATGAGATTCACGCACGGGTGGTGGAGGCGCTGTGCTCCGTCGGACTGGAGGATGCGGAATTGATCTGCCGGAAGTATCCCCATGAGCTCTCCGGCGGAATGCGTCAGAGGGTCATGCTGGCGCTGGCGGCGATCTGTTCTCCGGACCTGATCATCGCCGATGAGCCGACGACTGCTCTGGACGTTGTGGTTCAGGAACAGATCCTGAATCTTCTGCGCAAATACAACCGCGAAAAACATGTGGCGATCCTGTTCATTTCCCATGATCTGAATGTTATCCGCCGGCTCTGTGAGCGGACGATCGTTGTGTATCACGGGGATATCGTGGAGCAGGGAAATACCGTAGAGGTCATGGAACACCCGCAGCATGAGTACACGAAAACGCTGGTGGCGCGGATTCCGGAGCGGCACGAGGACGGCGAGAACACGGAAAATGTGCTGAGCCTCGAGCACCTGGATGTGTACTATGAGGTGGGAGGGAGTCTTTTCCGCCGCAAGAGCCGCAAACATGTGATTCATGACATGAGCTTTAACGTCCATGACGGCGAGATCCTCGGCATTGTGGGAGAGAGCGGATGCGGAAAGAGCACACTCTCCAAGGTGATTCTGGGGCTTCACAAGGACTACACCGGAACCATCCGGATGCGGGAAGGACTTCGCCCACAGATGGTATTTCAGGATCCGTTCGGTTCCCTGAATCCGGCCAGAAAGATCGGCTGGATCATGGAGGAACCTCTGAAGGTGCGCGGAATCCGGGACGCGGAGGAGCGCAAGAGAATGGTTCGGGAAATGCTGGAGGACTGCGGCCTCGATCCGTCCTTTGCGGACCGGTATCCGCGGGAACTCTCCGGCGGACAGCGGCAGAGAATCAGCATCGGCACAGCCCTTTTGATGGATACCGGATTTATCATCGCGGATGAACCGGTCTCCGCGCTGGATGTCACGGTTCAGTCGCAGATTATCAAGCTGATTATGGATCTGCACGAGAAGAAACACACCACAATCATGTTCATTTCCCACGATCTGGATCTGGTGCGCCGCATCTGCCGCCGGGTTCTGGTCATCTACCGCGGCGAGATCGTGGAGGCGGGACGGTCGTCGGAAGTTTATGAGAATCCGGCGCATCCGTACACAAAAATGCTGCTCGCGGCTACGAGGGATGACGACCGGATGCGTATGACGTCGTCTCTGATTGAGAAGACGCAGGATGCGGACGTCAAGGTCCCGGAGAATTTCCCGGGATGCCCGTTCATTCTCCGCTGTGCAAAGCACGGAGAGGACTGTGCGCGCCGCAAGCCGGATATCGTTTCTCTGAGCAGCCGCCATTCCGCACGATGCACCTATGCCGGCGGAAAAAAGGATGGAGAGGACGCCTCACTTTAAAACTTTAAAGAAATATCATAAAAGGTATTGACAAATGTATCCGCTGAGTTTATGATGCACACATAACCGATGAGAAAGAGGAGTAAGTTTCACAGGAACTTTTCAGAGAGCGGTGCATATGGTGTGAGCACGGCAGGGGATGTGATTCCGAATGGACTTTCGAGGGCACTCAGGAAAGCCGGGCCGGCTGTATGGAGTGACGGAGACCGCAACCGTTATCTTAGCGGCATGTATGTTGGTACATGAGATGAGAGGACCGGAAGGTCAATTTGGGTGGTACCGCGGATTTTATCAATTCGTCCCAGACGCAGGAGACTGTGTCTGGGGCTTTTTTCATTTCACAGGAAAGTGCTTTGCATTTCCTGCGAAATGAAAGCGCTTTGCGAGGATGCGCACGCCGCTGAAATGGAAGATGCTTCGCAAAAAGCAGACCGGCGCCCGGCAGAAGATCCTGCAGACACGATTCATGATCATCATCAGGAGGAGAAAAACTATGAAGAGACGCAATCTGACAGCAGCACTTGTAATGGGAACGATGGCAGCAGGATTACTCACCGGATGCGGCGGCGCACAGAAGACTGCCGAGACCGCGGCTTCTACTGCCGCAGCGGAAACCGCAGTTTCTTCCGAGGCGGAAACCGCGGGGGAAACCACACAGGGCGCTGCCGGAAAGAAGGAATTCAAGGTCGGAATCGTTCAGTTCATGGATCATCCGTCCTTAAATCAGATTGAAGAGAATCTGGAAAAAGAACTTGATAAGATTGCACAGGAAAAAGGCGTAACTTTCAACTACAAAGATTATACACACAACGGGCAGGGAGATGCGACGATCCTGAATCAGATCGGTTCCCAGCTCATCGCGGACGAGGTTGACGTGATCGTTCCGATTGCAACACCGGCGGCACAGGTAATGCAGTCCGCGGCGGAAGACTCCGCAACCCCGATCGTGTTCAGCGCCGTTTCCGATCCGGTTGGCGCAAAGCTGGTGGCAGATATGAAGAAACCGGGGGCCAATATCACCGGAACCTCGGATGCGCTGAATACCAACGCGATCATGGATCTGATCGTGGCACTCAACCCGGAGGCCAGAAAGATCGGTCTCCTCTACTCGAAGAGTGAGGACAGCTCCGCACAGCCGATTGCCGATGCGAAAAAATATCTGGATGGAAAGGGCATCCAATATGTGGAGAAGACCGGAACGACTTCGGATGAGGTTTCCGCAGCGGTTGATGCGCTGATTGCCGAGGGTGTGGATGCGGTATTCACCCCGACAGACAACACGGTACAGAGCGCGGAACTCGGTTTCTATGAGAAACTCGCCGAGGCCGGGATCCCGCACTACGCCGGCGCGGATTCCTTCGCACTCAACGGCGCCTTCTGCGGATACGGTGTGGATTACGCAAACCTCGGCGTCGCAACCGCGGACATGGTGGCGGAGATTCTTGTAGACGGCAAGAAACCGGCAGAGACAGCCGTACAGACCTTTGACAACGGCATCGCAACGGTGAACACCGATACCGCAGCAGCGATCGGCATCGATCTGGCACAGGTCAAGACCGCGTTTACCCCGTTCTGCACACAGATTGCCGAGATCAAGACACAGAAGGAATTTAAAAAGTAAGAGTCGAAACACTCAAATTATGGTATGATCACTGTCGGGAACATTCGTGAAACAATGTTCCCGACAGGTGTGTTTACGCGATACAGGGCTTCGGCGGTGTCAGCACGCGGAGCTTTGACAGATATTGGATACACGGAGGTCACAACATGACTGGATTTCTCACTGCGGGGATCGTCACGACGGCATTTGAAGTCGGCCTGATCTACGCACTGGTTGCATTGTCTTTATTTATCAGTTTCACGATTCTGAATATCTGCGATTTGTCCACAGACGGATGCTATACATTCGGATGCGCGGTCGGAGCGGTGGTCACCATCGCCGGACATCCGATTCTCGCGATCTTTGCGGCGATGCTCGCCGGTATTCTATCCGGAGCGGTTACGGCAGTTCTTCAGACCAAGTTCGGCGTCCAGTCCATTCTGGCCGGCATCATCGTCAACACCGCGCTCTATACCGTGAATCTGGCCGTGATGGGATTCTCCTCCAACTTGTCTATTTTCGGAACCGACACGGTTTTTTCTCTGGTGAAGGGGATCTCGGAGAACGCGGCCTGGAGACAGTGGAGTTCTCTGATCTTTCTAACGGTTCTGGTGCTCGGAATCTGCTTTCTGTTAAAGGAGTTCCTGCGGACAAGACTCGGACTTTCCCTTCGCGCCACCGGTGACAGCCCGGCGATGGTGCGTGCATCCTCCATCAATCCGGCATTTACCGTCACGGTGGGTCTGTGCGTATCGAATTCGCTGACCGGACTTGCAGGATGTCTGATCGGACAGTACAATAAGACCTGCGACATCAATCTCGGAACGGGCATGGTTACCATCGCGCTGGCGTCCCTGATCATCGGAGAGAGCATGACGGGCCGCTGCCGCAGAATGCTGCCGAAGATCCTGGGCGTGGTGCTCGGATCCTGCCTTTACCGCTTTATCATTGCCGTTGCGCTCCGCCTCAATGTTCCGACGGAGGCCTTCAAACTGGTTTCCGCTGTCATTGTCGCGGCGGCCATCGTAGTGCCGAAGGCAAAAGTGATGCTTCGGAAGAACGGCACAAGGAGACGTCTGGCGGCCGGCGCCGCAGCGCAGGCAGATGACGGAGGTATCGGGAAATGAGTATGCTTAAGATTACGAACATCAGCAAGACGTTCAATGCCGGTTCCGTCAACGAGAAACTTGCGCTTGACCGCCTCAGCCTGACGATGAATCAGGGGGACTTTGCGACGATCGTCGGCTCGAACGGCGCCGGGAAGTCGACGCTGTTCAACGCAATTGCCGGCGCATTTGAGACCGACGACGGATTCATTGAGCTGGACGGACGGGACATCACCTTTGAGAAAGAGCATAAGCGAAGCCGTTACATCGGACGCCTTTTTCAGGATCCGATGATGGGAACCGCGCCGCACATGACCATCGAAGAGAATCTTGCGGTCGCGTATCTGCGCGCGTCGGAGGGAACACATTTTCTCAGCAGAGTCTCCAAAAAAGAGAGAGAGCGGTTTCGCGAGAAACTTGCGCTTTTGAATATGGGGCTGGAAGACCGTATGGAGAATCCGGTAGGCCTTTTGTCCGGAGGACAGCGACAGGCACTGACGCTTCTGATGGCGACACTGGTTACGCCGAAGCTTCTGCTTCTGGATGAGCATACGGCGGCGCTGGATCCGGCGACGGCGGAAAAAGTCCTGGATCTCACGAAAACGATTGTAAAAGAAAAGAACATTACCTGCCTGATGGTTACGCACAATATGAATCAGGCGCTGGAGCTCGGCAACCGCACGCTGATGATGAATGCCGGGCGCATTGTCTTTGACGTATCCGGTGAGGAGCGCAGGGACATGACGGTCGATGACCTGCTTCAGAAATTCGCGGCCGGGGCAGGGGAGGATTTCAATAACGACCGTATCCTGCTTTCCACAAAGCAGAATACCTGATCTGCGGGCGATGAGTCCGGTCTCATGCCTGCAGAAAGCCCGATCGGATGCTGTGATACCGGAGTCGCGCGCAAAGCGTGAGAGAAGGGAACGGCCGCAGGGCATACGTGTTGAGGCATGAAACCGGACATGGTTTCATGCGGGAAATGGAGCAGACATGAGAGAGAGCAGAAAGAGAGATCAGAAACCGGTCCGGGCGTCACACCTCGGAAGCGTGGTTCTCGGTGCGATCGCCGGGATGACGGTGATCGTGGTTGTGGCGAGTGCAGCGGCCACTATTTTTCCGGAGGTGTTTCAGCTTCGGGATGTCCGGGTGGAGACCGAGGCTCCGGAGGTTGCGACCCTTCCGCCGGAGAAAGAGGACGATTTCGTGATCTCTCATGAGACGGAAGCGGCAGAGACCGCGGCAGCGGAGACGACGGCGGAGGAGAGTTCGGAAGCGGATCTTGCGGCAGAAGCACAGAAGGCGGCAGAAGAGGCGGCCAAAGAAGCGGCCACAAGGGCCGGCGTGACGGAAGCCGGGGGACCGGCGTCAGAGACGACAGGGGCCCGCGAAGCGTCGAAAGAGACGAAGGCGGAGGGACCGGCCGGACCGGGCGCCGAGACCGATTCTCCGGGGGCAAGAGAGAAGAAGGAAGCCGCGAAAGAAGAAAAGAAAGAAAACGGAAAAGCAACAGAAAACGTGACGCCGGGCAGCGGAAAAACGGAGGAGAACCCCGGCGGAGGAAATATTGCAGGACCGGGGGCGGTCGGTTGACACGGCCCGCGGAAGGATTGATACGAGTTTGTGAATGCGGGAGCAGACCGGTGTTTTGCTCCCGCAAAATGATGTTTCTCCCCGGATATGACGGGAGAGTTTGGCGGTCGGGAAAAGACCGAGGTTAGAATAGGAGAGAATTATGGAACTTACCTGGATACAGTTTGCGGTTATTCTGCCGCTGGTCGGTCTGGCCGGCTTTGTCGATGCAATTGCCGGAGGAGGAGGCCTGATCTCTCTTCCGGCCTATATGATCGGCGGACTTCCGCCGCACGCCGCCATTGCGACGAATAAGCTCAGCTCCTGTATGGGAACATCGGTCGCGACCGCCAATTACATCAAAAAGGGATTTGTGAACTGGAAGTATGCGGGAGCCGGCGCGGTCTGCGCTCTGGTCGGATCCTCGATTGGCGCCAACATAGCTCTGATGATCAGCGATCACATCCTGAAGGTGGCCATGCTGTTCCTTCTGCCCGCGATTGCGGTTTATCTGGCGAAAAAGAAGGACTTTTCCCCGATCGGCTCGGAGCCGTCGGAAAAGGCAAAATGGCTGATCACTGCGGCAGCGGGTCTGATTATCGGTATGTATGACGGAATGTACGGACCGGGAACGGGAACCTTTCTTCTGCTGATTCTCACCGGCTTTGCACATATGAAGCTGACGGAGGCCAACGGTGCGACCAAAGTGATCAATCTGACGACCAATGTCGCCTCCCTTGCGGTCTATGTGCTGAACGGCCAGACGATCATTCTTCTTGGACTGTGTGCCGGCGTGTGCAACATGATCGGCAACTATCTCGGGTCGAATTTCTTCAGCAGTAAAGGCGCAGGTGCGGTTCGGCCGATTATGTTCATCGTTCTGGGAATTTTCTTTGTGAAAGTGCTGTATGATCTTCATCTGTTCGGCTGACCGGGCAACTGGCGAAATGCAGGAAAGACGGTTTGTGTAAGACCGCCTTTCCTGCATTTTTCATGTTTCATAGGAAATTTCTCCGAAATTCTCTATGAAATAAAACGCTCCGCGTGGGCGCGCACGCCGGGGATGGCAGAGGTCATCTCACGGTGACCGGGGGGCGTGCAGGTGGATGATACTTTTCTGTCAATTCTTTCAAAACTTTCGCTGCATTGTGCATGAATTACAATTTTAAACCGGCAAAATCGGGCAAAAAATGTGCAATGAGGGCAAAAACTGAAAATGCTTTCAAAATTTCGAAGCACTGTTGAAAATAATTTCAAACAAACCTATACTGAACTTACCAAGCCAAAGGAGGAGAACATGAACGAGAAAGTGAAACAGATGCAGGACAGTCTGATTGTATCCTGTCAGGCACTGGAACATGAACCGCTCCATTCTTCTTTCATCATGGGCCGTATGGCAAAAGCCGCCAAAGAGGGCGGCGCCAGGGGGATCCGGGCAAACACGGTGGAGGATATCCTTGAGATCCGCAAGAATGTGGATCTGCCGGTCATCGGCATTATCAAGAGGGATTATCCGGACTGTGATGTCTACATCACGCCGACGATGAAGGAAGTGGATGAGCTGATGGCGGTAAAGCCGGAGATCATCGCACTGGATGCGACCAAACGTCCGAGACCGGACGGGAAAACGCTGGATGAGTTTTTCCGGGAGGTACGGCGCAAATATCCGGATCAGCTGTTTATGGCGGACTGTTCCTCGATTGAGGAGGCGCTCCACGCCGACGAGATCGGATTCGATTTTCTGGGAACGACGATGGTAGGTTACACACCTTACACGAAGGATGAGCACATTGAAAGCCATACCTTTGAGATTATTCGTCAGATCCTGAAAAAAGCAAAACATCCGGTCATCGCGGAGGGAAACATTGATACACCGGAGAAGGCGCGCGAAGTTCTGGATCTGGGCTGCTACGCGGTTGTGGTAGGCGGTGCGATTACAAGACCGCAGAATATCACTCGGAGATTTGTGGAAGCTGTCAATGACAGACCAAGGTACTGATGGAAAAATACGAACATAGTCTTTTGCCGAAGATTGAGGCGAATTACAGCGAGTTTACCAATATCGAAAAGAATATAGCCGCGTTCTTTCTGAGAGATGATTATCTTCCGGGAAATGATTATACGGCGGATTCGGTGTGCAGGAAACTCTATGTTTCACCGGCATCACTGACGCGTTTCTCAAAAAAACTCGGATTTACCGGTTACCGGGAATTCATCTATGAGTATCAGAGTGAGCGCAGAAACCGGCGGCCGGACAGCAAAGATACGGAGATCGTTCTGGATACCTATCAGGAAATGCTGACGAAGGCGTACAGTCTGATCGACCAGGATCAGATCGACCGGATCATCCGGAGCATTCGATCGCACCGCAGAATCTTTATCTACGGACTCGGAAGCTCGGGACTGGCGGCGCAGGAGTTCAAAAACCGCTTCGTGCGGCTGGGCGTTGATGCGGATGCGGTGGTGGACTCCCACTCTCTTCTGATGAATGCCGCAAGGCTTGGGGAAGAGGCACTGGTTATCGGAATCAGTTACAGCGGTGCGACGGAAGAGGTCATCGATGCCATGTATAAGGCCGTCAAGCGCGGCGGGGAGACAATTCTGATCACTTCGAGAAATGACAACTCATTTCAGGAGCTGTTCAACGAGGTTGTTCTCTGTGCGGTCAAAAAGAATCTGGAGTACGGAGATCTGATCTCTCCGCAGTTTCCGGTTCTCGTGCTGATCGACCGGATCTACGCGGGTTATGTCCGTGAAAACAATCAGAACAAGCAGATTTATGATGAAACGGTAGAACAGTTTGTCGACCGCTACATCAAATTCGATCAGAAGATCGATTTCGAAAACAAAGACAGGTAAAAGGGGAATTGGAGGTAATCAAATGCAGACGTTACAGGTTATTCTGATTTTGGCAATATTTGTTGCCGGCGTTGTCCTGATGATGACAAAGAAGCTTCCGGCAATTCTGGCACTGCCGGTGATGGGAATTCTCATTGCGGCAGCAGCAGGCGTACCTTTTGTCTCTTCCGATAAGGAGACACAGACCATCACGAATTTTGTTATCACACAGGGCGCGGCAAAACTCGGCGGCACGATCGTCGTCACCATTTTCGGTGCCATTTTCGCCAGAGTGATTCAGAAAGAGGGTATCTCGGATGCCATCATCCGCAAGGCAGCGGAGCTGGCCGGAGATAAGGCAATTGCCATCGCGCTCGCACTGACCGCGGCAACCGCCATCATCTTCACATCCATGAGCGGAGCCGGTCCGGTGATCATGGTTTCCCAGATCGCCATTCCGCTGATGCTGTCCGCGGGTATTGCCCCGGTAGCGGCGGCAAGCCTTGTGCTTTTCGGCTTGAACATCGGCCTTCTCTTTAACGTTTCACAGTATCAGCTCTATGTGGACACCATCGGCATGGAGATGAGCGTGATCAAGAGCACTTCTCTCGTGATGGGCGTTGTCTGCATTCTGGTGACGGTTGCGTACATTTTTGTGAACGTTAAGAAGACAGAGGGCGCACACTGGGCAATGCAGGCTCCTAGCGCGAAGGTATCCCCGATCGCCATGGTGATGCCGCTTCTTCCGGTGCTTCTGGTATTCCTGTTTAAGATGGATGCCAATGTTGCACTGCTGATTTCGATTCTTGTCACATCTCTCATCACAAAGCCGTCCGAGACCGTTCAGGTTATCTCCGGATCCGTTGTGGAGGGAATCAAGGATGTTGCCGGTGTTATCGCGCTGATGATGGGAATCGGCATTCTCTTAAACGGTGTGGCGGCAAAGGCTACTTCTGCTCTCATGCAGCCGGTGATCGGAGCCATCCTTCCGTCGGACAAGATCGTCTATGTCATCCTCTTCACGGTTCTTTCCCCGCTCGCTCTGTACAGAGGCCCGCTTAACATGTACGGCCTCGGAAGCGGTCTTGCCAACATTTTCCTTCAGGCCGGTTCTCTTTCCGCATCGGCTGTCGGAATGGCACTGCGCAGCACCAGCGTGGTTCAGTGTGTATCCGATCCGACCAACACACAGAACGTTATCGTGGCGGATTATGCGAAGGTTGATGTCAATGACATCCTGAAGTCCACTCTGCCGTATACCATGGTGATGGCGCTTGCGATCCTGGTTTACACCGCAGTGGTACATTTCTGATAAGAAAAATGCAGCAGAACGGGAACAAAGTCCGCAGGCGGACTTCGGCTCCCGCCTCCCCTCATTCCCGAGGGGAGCCTGCAAACTTTGCGCTCCGGCGGACGGCATCCGTCTGCCGGAGTCCCTTATACCGGGAGATTTAGGGCGGGAGATCCCCGCAGATTCGATTGTAAAGAAAGGTTATTTCTCATGAACGATCCAATGAAGAAAGAAATCCAGAACAGAAAGGTAAGAATCGGAATCGACGTCGGCGGCACATTTACCGATGCCGTGGTTGTCGATAATTCGACCTATGAAATTATCGCAAAGGAAAAGGTTCCGACCACGCATCATGCGGAACATGGTGTTGCGGAAGGTATTGTTCAGGCCATCGATCAGGTGCTGACGAAAAACAATATTTCTCCGGATGATGTTATCTTCATTGCGCACGGAACGACACAGGCGACCAACGCGCTTCTTGAGGGCGACGTTGCGCGGGTCGGCATTATCGGAATGGGAACCGGCCTCGAAGCCGAGCGCTCCAAAGGGGAGACGCGGGTCGGCAATATCGAACTTGCGCCGGGCAAATATCTCTGCACGGAGCATTGTTTTCTGGATTCGAGAGAGCTTACGGATGAGCGCATCCGCGAAGCGGTGAATGAACTGAAAGAGAAGGGATGTGAAGTGATCGTCGCATCCGAGAGCTATTCGGTCGACAATCCGGAAAATGAAATGCGTGTGATCCGGATTGCCGGAGAGTGCGGAATGCTTGCAACCGGCGGATATGAAATCTCGCAGCTTTACGGCCTGAAGGCGAGAACCAGAACTGCGGTAGTCAATGCGGCGCTGATTCCGAAGATGATGGAGACGGCGGACATGACCGAAGAGGCGGTCAAGAACTCCGGCATCCGCAAACCTCTGATGATTATGCGCTGCGACGGCGGCGTTATGAGCATTGATGAGGTGCGGAAACGTCCGATCCTGACCATGCTGTCGGGACTTGCGGCCGGTGTCGCAGGCGCTCTCATGTACGAGAAGATCACGGACGGTGTCTTCCTTGAGGCAGGTGGAACGTCCACGGATATCTCCGCAATCCGCGACGGAAAAGTCATGATCAAGAATGCCACCGTCGGCGGTCATAAACTCTATCTGACATCCCTCGATGTCCGCACCGTCGGCATCGCGGGAGGAAGCATGATTGTTGTGGAAAACGGCGCTCTGACCGATGTCGGCCCGCGCTCAGCCCACATTGCCGATCTGGAGTATGAAGTGTTTGCCGATCCGGAGGATATGAAAGATCCGAAGATTGTTCTCATCGCGCCGAGACCGGATGATGAGGCGAAATACGCTGCGGTTGAGTGCTCGAACGGAAAGCGGTATTCGCTGACCCTTGCGGGCGCGGCGAACATTCTCGGACTGGTTCCGGAACAGGATTACGCGAAGGGAAATGCCGTGGCAGCCGAGAAGGCATGGCAGGCACTGGCGGATTTCACCGGAATGTCGGTGACCGATCTCTGTACGAAGGCGCTGGACATCGGCGTTTCCAAGGTGAATGAGATCGTTCAGGCGCTGGTAAAGGACTATGATCTGAATCCGAATCTGATCTATCTGGTCGGCGGCGGCGGTTCCGCATCGGTCATCACGCCGTATCTGAGCCGGAAGTCGGGCATCCGGTTCCGCATTGCGGAGAATGCGCCGTATATCTCCACCATCGGTGTATCGCTTGCGATGGTGCGCGAGCAGATCGAGCGAAATGTGGCAAATCCGACGGAGGACGATATCCGGAAGATCCGTCATGATGTTCTGGAAGTTATCACCAGAGCGGGAGCCGATCCGGCAACTGTGGAGATTTCCATCGATGTGGACAGCCAGAAGAATATTCTGAGAGCGACGGCGACCGGAGCAACGGAACTCCGCACCAAAGACCGCGGAACGAAGACAATCACCGAGGAGGAGCGCATAAAGATCCTTGCGGACGGTCTTCAGACGGACGCCGCGAATATCGAGAAACTCGGGGAAGAAGGAAGATGGCACGCCTATGAGGCCTGTCTGGAGAAAAAGAGCTTTTTCGGGCTTTTCCGCAGCAAAAAGAAAGTGGTTCGTGTGATGGATGAGGAAGGCGTTATCCGTCTGCAGAAGGACCGTGCGGCTGCAATGATCTTTGATAAGAAGGGCCTCAAGCAGGGATTCTCGGAATTTCTGGACAGCATGACGCAGTACAGCGATGCCGGCGCGGTTCTTCCGAAGACCTATCTTTTCTTTGGACAGAAGATGAGTGACCTCAGCGGTGTTCAGACCAAAGATCAGCTGATGAACCTTGCGGATATGGATCTGGAATTTGTCTCTGACAGTCAGAAAATTATTGCTGTCTGCGCGAAGGATTGAGCATGAGTTTGAGTGATGCAATTGCACTGGCGAAGAGCCTCTGCCATGAAGAGTGTATGGAGCTATTGCTGATGCAGGACCCGGCAGCTGCCGGAATACCGGATGATTCCTTCCGGTATTACACAGAGAGCAGCATACGCATGGGAAAAGAGGCCGCGAATACATTATTGACCGGAAGCGGTGTTCGGCCGGGCCATATCGGACTGGAGAACTGGGCCGGGCTGTGTGCGGAGACTGACGGGATCCGCATTCAGTGTGTAAAGGCGAATTCCGATCGTGGATTCGGGCTAAAGATTGCCGCCAGCACCGTGTTTGAACAGGGAAACTGTACGGTGATGCTGAACGAGGACCTCATATCGGAGAAATATGAGTGTACCAAGGAAATCCCAGAAATCGGTGAAAGCGGTGTGGACCAGATGATGAGCCTTCATCTGGCCCATGAGTATTTTCACTGTCTGGAATACCTGAAGAACGGGAGAGTGTACCGGCTTCTCAGGCCTGCCCGAAAAAAAGGTTTTCTCGGAATACGGGAATGCCGGATCCGGACGGCATCGGAGATCGCGGCGCATACTTTTGCAAATGAAGTGATGAAGCCGGCGGTGCCGCCGCCGGTCATTGATTATCTGACCATGCTGCGGCAGGGAGAACTGTCGCCGGAGGTTTTTGAGAAAAATGTCATGAGAATGCGCCGGAAGCGGGAAGCTGCAAACCGGCCGGGCGCAGTGGAATTTGCCATGTAAAGAGAGGTGGACCGGAAGATGAAGATGTTCAGATATGGCAGCCGGGAGATCCCGGTGATCGGAACGTTTGACACGGTGATTGTGGGCGGCGGTACCGCCGGTGCATCCTGCGGGATCAGCGCGGCGAGAGAGGGAAACCGCGTGCTCATTGTGGAAAAAAGCATTTCACTGGGAGGAGCGGCGGTCAACGCTCTGGTGACACCGGTGATGGAGTCCTTTGTTCCGCACGAACGGAATTTCGGAGAGATCGAAGAAGAACTGAAGAAAATCGGTGTGCAGACGAGAGACGGCATCATGGAATATGTCTATTCCACGCCGGAGACGCGCTGTGAGGCGCTGGAAAACCTTTTCTGCGGCTATGGCGGAAAGGTACTCTACGATACTGCGCTGGTGGATGTGATCAAAGAGGGAAAAAAGATCGTCATGGCGGTTCTTTCCAACACCGACGGTCTGTGTGCGGTATCTGCGGCACAGTTTGTCGATGCGACCGGAGATGCGCTTTTGTCGAGACTGGCCGGGGTTCCGACCGTATCCGGAGACGGGGACGGAAACAACCAGATGGCCAGTCTTCGCTTTGAAATGGGCGGAATTGATGTGGAAAAATATCGGGAATACTGTCTGTCTCTCGAGGACAGTTTCTCCCCACTCACCTCCGGATTCTTCTTTGAGTCCGCAATGGTTCGGAACAAAGGCTTTAAACTGGAGCCGATTTTCCGGAAGGGTATCGAAAAAGGGTACTTAAAGGAAGAGGATCTGGTCTACTATCAGTGCTTCTCACTTCCGGGTGAACCGGGCTGTATGTCCTTTAACTGTCCGCATCTTTCGTTCATGAAGAAGAATACCGATGCCCTTGCGCGCTCTCAGGCGATCGCGGAAGGACACAAAATGATCCGGAGACTGGTCACTTTTCTGCAGAATATGATGCCGGGATTTGAGAACAGTTTTCTGATCCGTGTCGCGAGCGAGATCGGAATCCGGGAGTCCTACCGCATTGTCGGAAAGTATGTGCTGAATGAGGACGACTACATCCGCCGTGCCCGTTTCGAGGATCCGGTGGCCAAAGGCGACTGGTATATCGACGTTCACTCGGCGACAAAGGGTCTGGTTCACATGGAAAAATACATGCGCGGAGAGTATTACGAGATCCCGTACCGTTGCCTGATCAACGACACCGTGGACAATATGCTCACGATCGGGCGCTGCATCTCGACAACATTCCTCGTCCAGGCCAGCATCCGCGTGCAGGCCTGTGTCACCGATCAGGGAGACTGTGCGGGGAAAGCGTGTGCGAGAGCGAGGAAAGCCGGAAAAGAACTGGCGGCGTTTGACGGAAAGGGACTCTGCGAAAACTGATGCACCGCAGGGACGGAGTCAATGGTGCAAACATGGAAGAAAGCTGTTCAAACAAGGGAACAGGCAGGAGAGGAATATATATGAACAAAGAGAGTTCTTCCCGGTATCTGGGCATCGATATCGGCGGAACGGCAGTAAAGTTCGGCATCATGGATGCGGAGGGAAGTATTCTGGACCGGGCGTCATTTCCGGTGGATTTTGACGGGTACCGGACGCCGATTCTGACAACTGTTCTTGCCCGGGCAGAGGAATTTGCCGGAGACCGGGTGAGGAACGGTGAGATCCGGGCGATCGGGGTTTCCGCGACCGGACAGATCGACAGCCATCGGGGGACGGTGATTGGAGCAGCCGGTCATCTGCCGAATTACATCGGCAGCGAGATCGGGCCGGAGCTAACAAAGTGCTTCGGTCTTCCGGTTTATACGGCCAATGATGCGAACTGCGCGCTTCTCGGTGAACTGTGGCTGGGGGCGGCACGTGGGCTTACCGATGTGGTGATGGTGACTCTCGGAACCGGCGTCGGCGGCGGGATTCTCGCGAATGGCCGGCTTCTGGCCGGAAACCGCGGACTTGGCGGAGAGATCGGGCATATCATCATCCGGGAAGAAGGGGAACTCTGCAGTTGCGGAAACCGTGGCTGTCTGGAACACTACGCATCCAGCACCGCTCTGGTTCGTCGGGTGAAAGAGGAGATGATCCGGGGAAATATTGACCGGAAGCTTTTCGGAATGAAATCTGCCGCGGAGGGAAAACTCACCGGAGAGGAGACGGGATTTCCGGACGGAAAAGCCATCTTCGATGTACTCCGGAACGGAGCGGAGGATGCATACTCCGGGGATCTCGCGGCGCTGAAGGCTGTGGTATCCCGGTGGGAAGATGACATCGCGGCAGGGCTTGTCAGCCTGGTTCACATTTTTGAGCCGCAGAAGATTCTCATCGGCGGGGGCGTGAGCGCCGCCGGCGACTGTCTGATGAATCCGCTCCGGGAAAAAGTGTTTTCCCGCGTGATGCCGCGGTTTGCCGATCAGCTTGAGATCGAACCGGCGGCTCTCCGCAATGATGCCGGTCTTGCCGGCGCGGTTTACTATGCGATATCGGAGGAACAGAAGATCTGAAGATAAGCTTTCTGATTTTGATTTACGTGAACAATGAGCCAAAGCCCACGCCTTAGTGAGGTCTTGGCGACTGCCGTTAAACGCCTGAAACTCGCGAAGCGTGTTTCAACTCGTTGGCGGTCCGGATACGCGCAGCTTCGTGTGGCGCATACCCGGGTCTGGAGGAAAAATATGATTAGAATTTATCGAGCTGCAAATTATCAGGAGTTGTCGAGAAAGGCGGCCAATATCATTTCCGCCCAGGTTATTATGAAGCCGAACTGCGTGCTCGGTCTGGCAACCGGATCGTCTCCGATCGGGACGTATCGTCAGCTGATCGAATGGTATGAGAAAGGCGATCTGGACTTCCGTGAGGTGAAAACCGTCAATCTGGATGAGTATGTCGGCCTGGACGGATCAAACTCCGAGTCCTACCGGTATTTTATGAATCACAATCTGTTTGATCATGTAAACATCGATCGGATGAACACGAATGTCCCGAACGGAAAAGCGGCGGACATGGAGGCGGAGTGCCGCCGGTACAATGAGCTGATCCGTTCTCTGGGCGGCATCGATCTGCAGCTGCTCGGCATCGGACGAAATGGACACATCGGCTTCAATGAGCCGGAAGAGGCGTTTGAGAAGGAAACCCACCTCGTCCATCTCACGGAGAGTACAATCGAGGCAAATTCCCGTCTGTTTGACAGTGTGGATGAGGTGCCGCGGATGGCTGTGACGATGGGAATCAAGTCGATCATGCAGGCAAAAAAGATTCTTCTGATTGCCAGCGGCGAGGACAAGGCGGATGCCGTTAAGAAGGCACTCTTTGGCCCGGTCACCCCGCGGGTTCCGGCTTCGATTCTTCAGATTCATCACGATCTGACGGTTGTCGCGGATGATGCGGCGCTGTCCGGCTGTGATCTCGGCTCAAAGGGGATGATCGTATGCTGATTCAGAATGCCTGTGTATATACGGAGGAGTTCCGGTTTGCCAAAAGGGACGTCCGCGTGATCAATGACCGGATTGACACGGTATCGGCCGCGCCTCTCAGGCCATATCCGGTCGAAGAGGTGATCGATGCTGCTGGCAAATGGCTCATTCCGGGACTCACGGACATTCATTTTCACGGCTGCGTTTCTCATGACACGAACGATGCAACGGAGGAGGCGCTGCGCGCCATGGCGAAATATCTCCGGAGCTGCGGTGTCACCACGATTTTGCCGACTACGATGACGCTTCCGAAGGCGGAGGTCGAGAGAATCGTTCGGACGGCGGAGGCGTATTCTCACACGCAGAAGCGCGATGAGGCGGTGATCGTAGGCGTGAATCTCGAAGGACCTTTTATCTCAAAGGACAGGGTTGGGGCCCAGAATCCGCTCTACGTTCAGGAACCGGATGCGGATTTTGTGAAGAAACTGCAGGAAGAGACCGGACATTTTGCAAAAATCATCACGGTCGCGCCGGAGGTGGACAAGGCGATGGATTTTATCGAAAAACTCCACGACGAGATCCGGATTTCGATCGGGCATACGATGACTGATTATGAGACGGCGAAAGAGGCATACAAAAAAGGCGCAAAGCATCTGACACATATGTTCAACGCGATGCCGGGGCTTCATCACCGGAACCCGGGACCGATGGCCGCGGCGCAGGAGGCGGAGGACGTTACCTGTGAAATCATCTGCGACGGCGTGCACATTCACCCGGCGATGATCCGTGCGGCATTTTCCTTGATGGGGCCGGAGAAAATGATCCTGATCTCGGACAGCTGCCGGGCAGCGGGAATGCCGGATGGTGAGTATGAACTCGGCGGACAGAAAATATTCAAGCATGATCATGCGGCATTTCTGGAGGACGGCACGCTGGCGGCGAGCGCGACCAATGTATACGACTGCATGGTCAATGCGATTGATTTCGGTATCCCGGCGGAGGACGCGATCCGTGCGGCGACCTATAATCCGGCGAGGGCGTCCGGGATCCTGGACCGGTACGGAAGTATCGAAGAGGGAAAGAAAGCAAGAATGGTGCTGATCGATCCGAAGAATCATTACCGGCTGGTACGGGTTTTCTGAGAAGAGAAGCATAATCGGGCGAAGCACTCTCCTATGACACAAAAAGAGGCAGAATCCGTGACCGGATAAACTCCGGCGGTTGGTTCTGCCTCTTTTGTCGTCATATATAACACTGCGTTCTCGTAATATACGGGCCCGCTTACTGTACCGTCAGACGCTTCAGATCCCGGTAGAATTCGGGATATGAGATGTCGACACATTCCGCGTCCAGAATTTCTGTCTCTCCGGATGCCGATAGGGCGGCGACCGCGCAGGACATGGCGATGCGGTGGTCTTTCCGCGTTTCGACGGCAGCGCCGTGCAGCATTTTCCCGCCGCGGATGATCATGCCGTCATCTGTCGGCGTGATATCCGCACCCATAGCGGTGAGGGCTGCTGTCATGGCCGCGATCCGGTCGGATTCCTTTACCCTGAGTTCAGCGGCATCCCGGATGACCGTAGTCCCCTCGGCAAAGGCCGCCGCAACCGCGATGACCGGCAGTTCGTCGATCATGGCCGGAATCTCGGCACCGCCCATCTCCGTTCCGGTAAGATGAGAGGAGCGGACAAGCAGATCGGCAACCGGTTCACCGGAGGATTCCCGCGGGTTAACGAGGCTGATATCGGCTCCCATGCGCCTGTAGACGCGAAGGATTCCGTCGCGGGTCGGATTGATGCCGACGTTTCGGATGAGAACTTCGGCGTTCGGCGTGATGAGTGCTGCCGTGATGAAATATGCAGCGGAGGAAATGTCTCCCGGGACAATGATTTTTTGTGCATGGAGCTCGTCTGAGGGCCGGATGGATACCGTTGTTCCCTCTGTCCGGAGATCCGCTCCGAATGAGGAGAGCATGCGCTCAGTGTGATCACGGGAGATCGTCGGTTCCGTGACGGAGGTTTCAACGTCGGCATAGAGGCCGGCGAGGAGAACGGAGGACTTGACCTGCGCGCTCGCCACCGGGCTGTCATAGTGAATTCCGTGAAGCCGGCAGCCCTCGACCGTGAGCGGAAGACAGCCGTTTCCCCGGTCGCTCGAAATGCGGGCCCCCATGGCGGAGAGCGGTGTCATAATGCGCGCCATCGGCCGTCTCTGTATCAGTTCGTCGCCGGTCAGGCGGGTTTTGAAATTCTGTGCGGACAGGATGCCGGAGATCAGACGCGCGGTGGTTCCGCTGTCGCCGACATCCAGGATGCCGTCCGGAGCGTGAAGCCCGCGGAGACCGAGACCGTGTACCAGAATATGTCCCGGGCGGAGGACATTTTCCTCCACACGGACGCCCATCCTGCGAAAGCAGGCGATGGTGGATAGACAGTCTGCGGCGTTCAGAAAGCCGTCGATCTCGGTGGTTCCCTTTGACAGAGAACCGAACATGATACTGCGGTGAGAGATGGATTTATCTCCCGGGACGGTGATTTCACCGCGGAGAGAAGATGCCGGGTTGAGACGCATGATGATTCCTTTCTGCATTCTATAGTGACAGTTTGTAGTTGAAACTCAGAAGAAGCTCGATCGCCGCATCCATACTGTCTTTGTCATAGAAACAGATCTGCATGGTGCCGTCTTCGTAATCACGGCTGTTGTTGATGCCGATGTTCCGGATATTAATGCCGGCAGTAGCAAGAATCGAGGAAATGACCGCGATTGCACCGAGTTCGTCGCGGACATCGACCGAGAATGAGTAATCCGGGTCGAGAGAACCCTTCTTGCTGTTGGTAAAGGAAGAGCGATACTCCCGGGATTCCGTGAACATTTTCTCGATATAGCCTTCGGTGTGTGATTTGAGTTTGTCGAGGGTGGTGTTCAGGGAAGCAATGTAGGCTTCCAGAACCCGGACGATATTGTCCGTGTTCGTCATCGCGATCTGTTCCCACACAATAGGGGAAGAGGATGCGATCCGGGTAATATCTTTAAAACCGCCGGCGGCAAGATTTTTCATGTTCTGCTCTTTATCGTCGCGTTCACGGACGAGATTGACGAGAGAAGCCGCGATGATGTGCGGAAGATGGCTGATGGTCGCGACGATCTCATCATGGTGCTGATAATCGAGAACGATCGGAATCGCTCCGATCATATTGGCGATGGACTCGATGCGGTCCACCAGCGCTTTCGGAGAGCTTGCCGTTGGCGTAATGACGTAGTACGCATTTTCCAGAAGGTGATCGTTCGAGTGCTCATAACCGGTCTTCTCGGAACCGGCCATCGGATGTCCGCCGACAAAGCAGGCTTCCATGCCGAGACGGCTGACCGTGTGATGAACCTCGGTTTTGGTGGAGCCGACGTCACTGATCACCGCTCCGTCCTTCAGAAGCGGACGGATGGTTTCAAGATAGGAGGCGATGTATTCCACCGGAGTGCAGAGATAGATGATATCGCATTCGGAAAGTGCGGGATCATCGGCACGGTCGAGAATCCGGTCAATGGTTCCGTCATGCAGAGCCGCTTCGAGTGAAGCGCGTGTACGCATATATGCCATAATGCGGACGCTCTTGTCCACACGTTTGATGCTGCGGGCGATCGACCCGCCGATGAGTCCGAGTCCGATAAAACCGATCGTTAACTGCTCCATAGGATAACCTCCTTGTTCTGAGATACTGCACTTTGCAGGCAGACGAATCAAACACCTGCATAAACAATATTGTAATTCATAACTTTAAAGCTGTAAATCTAAAATGATAAAAATCTTATATCTTTTTTTCGGGAGAAAATGTGTTGCGCGTTTTTGGACAAAATCAAACGATAATATCTGCAAGGAGAGAGGAAATAAGAGTAAAAGCATAACGGAAATTCGAAAAACCACATACAAATTAGTATAAAATGTACAAAATACTTGAATTGTCAATCAGTTTTCGGTACAATATTGACAGTTAATTAAATACTTTATATTTCAGGAGGATTTGCACATGAACGTTTATAGCACTAAGCAGCTCCGTAACGTTGTTCTTCTGGGACATGGAGGCGCCGGTAAGACCACAGTGGCCGAGGCATTGGCACTGGTTACCGGCGTCACCAAGAGATTAGGAAGTGTGCCGGATGGAACAACCATCAGCGATTACGATAAGGAAGAGATCAAGCGTCAGTTTTCTATCTCAGCCTCCGTGGTACCGGTAGAATACGAAGGTGAGAGCGGACCGATTAAGATCAACGTTCTGGATACTCCTGGATATTTTGATTTTGTAGGCGAAGTGGAAGAGGCGGCAAGCGTTGCAGACGCAGCCATCATTGTTGTCAACTGCAAGGCGGGGATTGAGCCGGGAACCATTAAGGCATGGAAGCTCTGTGAGGAGATGAAGCTTCCGCGTCTGATCTTTGTCACCAACATGGATGACGATCAGGCAAGCTTCCGTGAACTGCTCCTGAAACTGGAAACGCAGTTCGGAAGAAAGATTGCACCGTTCCAGGTGCCGATCCGTGAAAATGAGAAATTCGTCGGCTTTGTCAATGTCGTTAAGATGGAAGGCCGCCGTTTTACCAATATGTCCGAGTACGTACAGTGCGATATTCCGGAGTACGCGGAGAAGAATCTGACCATCGCAAGAGATGCCCTGATCGAGGCGGTTGCCGAGACCAACGAGGATTACATGGAGCGTTATTTCTCCGGCGACGAGTTTACCACCGAAGAGATTCAGGGCGCGCTTCGCGAGTTTGTATCCAAGGGCGAGATGGTTCCGGTTATCATGGGTTCCGGAATTCATGCACAGGGATTCAGCTATCTCCTTCAGGTTATCGACAAATATTTCCCGTCACCGGAGAATCTTCAGTGCACGGGGGTTGACGCCGGGACCGGCGAACATTTCTACACCGGTTACAATGAGGAATCCGCGAGAAGCGCAAAGATCTGGAAGACAGTGGTTGATCCGTTTATCGGCCGTTACAGTCTTCTGAAGGTGGTTACCGGAACGCTGACGCCGGATACGCAGATTTACAATGTTTCCCGCGACGCGGTGGAGAAGATCGCAAAACTGTACGTTCTCCGCGGAAAAGATGCCATCGAAGTAAAGGAGCTTCACGCGGGCGATATCGGTGCGCTGGCGAAACTGACCGTGACCGAGACCGGTGATACCATGGCTTCCACCAACGCGCGCGTTCTCTATGACGGACCGAAGCTGTCCAGACCGTACACCTACAAGGCGTACTCGGCAAAGACCAAGGGCGATGAAGACAAGATTTCCCAGGCGCTGTCGAGACTGACGGAAGAGGATCCTACCTTAAAGGTTGTGACGGATACCGAGAACCGTCAGACACTTCTCTACGGCATCGGCGATCAGCAGCTTGACATTGTTGTCAGCAAGCTGGCAGAGAGATATAAAGTAGCCATTGAGCTCCGTAAACCGAAATTTGCTTTCCGCGAGACGATCCGCCGCAAAGTGACCGAGGCGGGCCGCTATAAGAAACAGTCCGGCGGACATGGTCAGTTCGGCGATGTCAAGATGGAATTCGGACCGTCCGGCGATCTCGAGACACCGTATGTATTCGAGGAGCAGGTATTCGGAGGCGCGGTTCCGAAGAACTATTTCCCGGCAGTGGAAAAGGGCGTTGCAGACTGCTGCCTCAAGGGACCGCTTGCCGGATATCCGGTTGTCGGCCTGAAAGCGGTTCTTTTGGACGGATCCTATCATCCGGTGGATTCCTCGGAACTTGCATTCAAGATGGCGGCCAATATCGCCTTCAAGAAAGCGTTCATGGAAGCACAGCCGGTGCTTCTGGAACCGATCGTATCCCTGAAAGTCAATGCGCCGGATCAGGTTACCGGTGATATCATGGGAGATCTCAACCGCAGAAGAGGCCGTGTACTCGGAATGGATTCCGATCACAACGGAAGTACCGTCGTATCGGCAGATATTCCGGCATCGGAACTGTACGGATACGGAACCGAGCTCCGCTCTATGACCGGAGGACTCGGAACCTTCGAGTATGAATTCTCCAGATATGAGCAGTGCCCGGGCGATGTTCAGGCGAAGGAAGTCGAGGCGAGAGCCGCGGAACTGGCGGAAGACTGAGAACGGAGAAATGAAAGGAATGAGTGGAATATCGGACCGAAAGCAGAGCAAATCCGTGTGAAACGGAAGAGGGGCAATGCTTCGGAAGCGATAGAGTCCGGGATCGTTTGAGAGGAAACGAACCGGCAGAGGGGGAGAGTTGTATCGGGAAGGCGTGATTCCGGAGGTCGGGACCACGCCTTCTTCTTTTGTTCCACCATACAATGTTGGAATATAAGATATAATTGCAGAAATATAGATAAAACAGATTACTGTTCACAATCAGAAAGGCGGCAAACAGATTAATTTTGTGAAAGTTTTCTTTTGAAACCGGATCTCCGACTGTGTTACAATCGTATCAAAGGAGGCAAAGTCTGAATTGCACGTTCAGACTTCATTGGCAGATCCGATGCGGGCTCAGTGTAATCCGGCCCGTGGCGGATACTGGAGGTAAAAATGCAGACAGGAGATTATCTGGTACACAATAGCGGGAAGGTTTGTCAAATCACCGGAACAGAGATTATGAAGCTGACGGGAAAGGACGTCCGGTATCTGATACTGACGCCGATTCGCGGATCAGCTGAGACCATCTATGTTCCGGAAGAGGTGGCATCCGCTACATTGAAACCGATTATGTCCCGGGAAGAAGCGATGAACCTGATTCACCGCATGGATGAGATTGAGCCTCTGAAGATCCGGAATGAACGTCACCGTGATCAGGAGTATGCAGCTGCATATGACACACAGGATATGGATACCATGGTTTCGGTCGTAAAGGAACTTCATAATCGTCAGGAACACCGTCGCAGCATCGGAAAGGCGCTCCCGTCGAGAGATGCGCAGATGATGGCCCGCGTGCAGAGCACGATTGACGAATGCATGGCTATTGCCCTCGGAATCCGGCCGGAGGAGGTCAGCGATTTCATCCGGGACAACCGGTAGGAGCAGACGGCTGCGCGGGCGAAAGTATTGACACGGGATCAAGAATGCGATATTCTATCGTAGAAATGCAAAGAAGAGGAATAGTAGCAGACGGAACCATTTTAGAGAACTGCCGGGCGGTGCAAGGCAGCATGGGGAAATCCGTGAACTCGCCTCGGAGCAGCGCGCGGAAGACCGCATTTTCCAAGGTATTCTGAAATGCCACGGAGGATGACGGGGGTAAGCGGCGCCGGGATGTCCCGTTACAGACCTGATGAGTGTACGTGAAAACGTAAAGCGGAGTGGTACCGCGCAGACATGAATGAATGGCCCTGCGTCTCCTGATCGGGAGATGCGGGGCTTTATCTTTTTTAGAAAACCAGAGGCAACAGAAAAGGAGCAGAAGTCATGAAATACGATTTTAAGAAGATCGAACCGAAGTGGCAGGCAGCCTGGGAAAAGAACAGGGCGTTCGAAGCGGTGGATTTTTCCGAGAAACCGAAGTGGTACGGACTGGTGGAATTTCCGTATCCGTCCGGCGTCGGTATGCATGTCGGCCACATTAAGGCATATTCCAGTATCGAGGTTATCTCCCGCAAGAGAAGAATGCAGGGATACAACGTTCTCTTCCCGATGGGCTTTGACTCCTTCGGTCTTCCGGCCGAGAACTATGCGGTCAAGACCAATACGCATCCGCATATCATCACCGAGAAGAACATTGAGCATTTTACCGATCAGCTGAAGAAGGTCGGATTCTCATTTGACTGGGACAGAGAGTTTGCGACATCCCGCAAAGATTACTATAAATGGACACAGTGGATCTTCATCCAGCTCTTCAAGAAGGGCCTGGTATTCCGTGCAAAGACACTGGTCAACTACTGCCCGCACTGCAAGGTTGTCCTCTCCAACGAGGACTCCCAGGGCGGAAAATGTGACATCTGCCACAGTGATGTCGTTCAGCTTCCAAAGGATGTATGGTATCTGCGCATCACACAGTATGCGGATAAGCTCCTCGACGGCCTGGATGATGTCGAGTATCCGGAGTCCATCAAGCAGCAGCAGGTCAGCTGGATCGGAAAGAGCACGGGTGCATTTGTCAATTTCGGTCTCGACGGCACCGACGAAAAGCTCGAGGTTTACACCACCCGCTGCGATACCCTGTTCGGTGTAACGTTCATGGTTGTTGCTCCGGAGCACCCGGTGCTGGATAAGTATAAGGACCGGATTGCTAACTGGGACGAGGTAGAGGCATACCGCGCAGAGTGCGCGAAAAAGACGGAGTTCGAGAGAACTCAGCTGGTAAAGGATAAGACCGGCGTGAAGCTGGACGGCCTTTGCGGCATCAACCCGATCACCGGCAAGAAGGTTCCGCTGTTTATCGCAGACTATGTCATGATGGGATACGGAACCGGTGCGATCATGGCGGTGCCGGCACACGATCAGAGAGACTGGGATTTCGCTAAGAAGTTCGGCGCGGAGATTATTCCGGTCATCGAGGGCGGAGACGTGGAGAAGGAAGCCTATGCGGGCGACGGAACCATGATCAACTCCGATTTCCTTAACGGATATACAAATAAGAAGGATTCCATCGCACGCATGCTCGAGGAGATCGAGAAGAGAGGCATCGGCCATAAGGGAATCCAGTACAAGATGAAGGACTGGGCGTTCAACCGTCAGAGATACTGGGGCGAGCCGATTCCGCTGGTTCACTGCCCGAAGTGCGGTACCGTTGCAATTCCGGAGAGCGAGCTTCCGCTGGAACTGCCGGATGTGAAGAACTTTGAGCCGGGTACCGACGGACAGTCCCCGCTGGCAAAGATCGATTCCTTTGTGAACTGCAAGTGCCCGCAGTGCGGCGGCGATGCAAAGAGAGAGACGGATACCATGCCGCAGTGGGCGGGATCTTCCTGGTACTTCCTGCGTTTCTGTGATCCGCACAATGACAAGGCATTTGCGGACCGCAAAAAGCTCGATTACTGGATGCCGGTGGATCAGTACAACGGCGGTATGGAGCATGTCACAAGACATCTTCTGTATTCCAGATTCTGGCATCATTTCCTCTACGACATCGGCGAGGTGGGATGCGCAGAGCCGTATGCAAAGAGAACCTATCAGGGCATGATCCTCGGCAAGGACGGCGAGAAGATGTCCAAGTCCAAGGGAAATGTTGTCGATCCGCTGGATGTTGTGGAAGAGTACGGTGCCGACACTCTTCGTACCTATGTCATGTTCATGGGCGATTACACTTCCTCTGCTCCGTGGAGCGATGATACCGTAAAGGGCTGCAAGCGATTCCTGGACCGTGTC
Source organism: [Clostridium] aminophilum DSM 10710 (assembly GCF_000711825.1). Lineage (GTDB taxonomy): Bacteria > Bacillota > Clostridia > Lachnospirales > Lachnospiraceae > Clostridium_R > Clostridium_R aminophilum. The sequence continues at coordinate 101,975 of NZ_JONJ01000003.1, forward strand.
GGCGCGCTGACGGATATTGCGACCGCAGAGAAGGAAGACGCAAAGATTGAGTCTGCGCTCCACAAGACCATCAAGAAGGTAACGGAAGACATCGAGGCGATGAAGTTCAACACCGCCATCGCTTCCATGATGGCGCTGATCAATGAGTTCGGCAGAGCAGGTGCGATCACAAAGAATGATCTGATCACCTTCATCAAGCTTCTCAGCCCGTTTGCTCCGCACATTACCGAGGAGATCTGGGAAGAACTGGGCATGAACCCGGACGGAAAGACCTTCTGTACCCTGTCCTCCTGGCCGGAGTACGATGAGGAGAAGACCAAGGATTCCACCATCGAGATCGGAGTTCAGGTCAACGGTAAGGTCAGAGGAACCGTAACGCTTGCGGTTGACTGCACCAGAGAAGAGGCGTTTGCGGCAGGAAAGGCCGATGAAAATGTTCAGAAGTTCATGGAAGGTAAGACCGTAGTCAAGGAAATCTACGTTCCGGGCAAGATTCTGAACTTTGTTGTTAAATAATCAATGCTGATCTACAATCACGCTGCCATTGAGAAAAAATGGCAGTGTGAGACGGGCAGATATCAGCTGACCGTGCCGGAAGGGGCTGTTTTCGATTCTCGGAAGATCCGGGAAGAACTGGAAAAGCTTCTCCCGGCTTTTTTGGATGACTATCGCTTTGACTACGGAAGCGATGGGCTGACACTGGGGCTGATGTTTGCGGGCTATCTTGTGTCCGGATATGTCCGGGGCGGGAATCCTTTTCTCTGTCCGCTGAAGGAACTGCCCACCGGTGATGAATATTTTCCGGAAGCACTGGACGGCGTCTACGGTTTTCTGGCGAGAACGTACCGCGATTTCGGAGAGATGTTCGACCTGACGCCGGAGGGAATAAAGGAAAATGAGGGTTATAGGGAGGACGACCGGAGGCCGGAGGCCGGAAAACGGGAGAAATCAGACCGCGCCGATGAGCGTTTTCTTCCGGTGGACAAGGCAGAGATCAAGGACGGGATGAAGGCAGAGTCAGAGTCAGAGGGGGAAACGGCATGGCGTCAGTGCAGGGACCGCTACTCGGCCATGATTTGGGAGCGATATGAAAAACGGCGTTTCCGGACGATTCCGCCCGCTTTTATGGAATATGAGCGGGCGATCCGGAGATTATACCGGGTCTGTGGATATGCGGATCCCGTAACCTGCGCGGATTTTTTGAAGATGCTGTCGCCCTTTGCGCCGAATCTTGCGGCAGAACTTCTCTCGTTTTTGGGATGAATCAAAAGAAAACAAGTCCTGTGATCCAACTTATTGATAGACATTTATATGACGAAATATGATAAAGTAAAAGGAAAATAGTAATAACGGACTGTATTTGTGTAATTTGCCAAAACGGTCATAGTCTATAGGTTGGGATAGAATTATGTTTTATACAGTGAGAGGATTGTTAAAAGACCGGGGCATCCGGCTGGAAGACACGGCCTACCGAAACTGCAATGAGCAAATGTTGGATTTCAGGATTGCTTCGGGGGATTTCTACGAGATTCCGGATGTAAGTGACGGTATCCTGCGTTTTAAGAATGCGGCGGATCTGCTCTGTTACAACATGCTTTGCGAACAGCTTCCGCCTTTGAAACGTATTGTTTTCCGGCATAAAGAAATGTTTCCGTATTACGGGGAGAATCTTGTTAAGATCTGTGAAGGCCTGAAAAACGAACCGGAATCCGTCTGCGTGGAAGGCGGTCCGTGTCTTTTTGGAGAACATGAAGTTACCGCTGTTATTGAGCTGAATGATGGATCGTCCTATTTTTTTGATTATTCCACAGGGAAGAAATATCATGATCAGGAGAATGGGGCGTATGCTCAAACCGATCTGGATCTGGCGGGATTCATGGAGCAGAACGGGGAAAATATCAAAGATATTGTCTTCCACAATCATAAGACCGGCCTGACCTATCAGGAATATCTTCATGTCTTTTTCCCGTTTGCGGTTGCCAATGCATTACAGGCAGCACTGGTGATGACTTTACCGGATATGTCTTACCGCAAATATCTGGAATACTGTCTGCGTTATCTCAGGAAAGACCTCAGGGAAAAGACGGTAAAGGGATTTGAAGAGATCCTCTATCATATAAGTGATATGTATCTTGAACTGATCGATGAGCTCAGGAAGGTTCTTGCGGTAAAAGGATTCGCCCTGGTTCATGGCCGCGATCAGAAAATGCTGGATCTTTTCTATGAAAAAAGAGCACCTTTTATTGAAAAAAACAAGGTTTTGCGTTCTTTGACTTCCAATATGGCAAAACTGGAGTCCATCAAGGATTATATTTCCATGCCGGCTCTCCCATATTATGTATTCGGATCAAAATACATTATCGAAGTCAACAGTATGGATGAGACGGATTCCTACCGCAAATGCCGTAAATTCCACAAGAAAGATACCGTGATGGGGTGTATCCTGTTTCCGGAGCTGCTGAGTGAGGACGGAATCAATACGCTTTACTGTACGACTCCGGAATACAAGGATTACGGCAAGTTTAAATCTGAACTGGAGGAATTATGAAGGATTATCTTTTTTCCCATAAAACCAGAAAGGCCGATATCCTTCTTATGTTTGTGGTCGGCCTTCTTTTGATGATCTGTCTGCATTTCAGGGTTCCGATAGCGGAGGTTTTTTCCAAAACCAAGGAGATATCGCTGGGATATATCACCAGAGAATATAAGGGTCTTTATTATGTTATCGATAACGGTCATTCAAGAATCATGTGTTTTGATTCGGATGGAAAAGAGCGTTACTCGATCGTAGATCCAAGCGATAACGGATCGAGCATTTTGTATATCGATGACTGTTTGATAACGGATGAGAATCTGTATCTTTCCGTCTCGGAATGGGATGGCATGCTGCTGGCCAGAGAACTGGTCATGAAGTATGATCTGGATGGCAATTATATCGAAAATGTCACCCAGAACATCTACGACGGCTATCAAAACAACAAACACTCCTTCTATGGTCTGACGGAAGATCAGGGAGCGCTTATGTTTGGCGAATGCATGGCCGATTCGGTCCTGATTCACCGCATTAAGGACGGAATGGATGAGGAAAAACGGATCCCTTATCCGGATGCCTTTGATTCGGTAAGCGATCTTGTCATTGAGCGTGATGCGGTCTTCATCATGGACAAGAACGGTCAGATCAATCGTTTTGAAAAAAATACGCCGGAGCTGATCTATACGACAGATGGGGAAAATGAAGAAAATCGTATTCCGTTCTGCATGGATGTCAAAAACGGTGAGGTATATTTTACAGACATCAGAAATCTGGAAGCGGTCAGGATCGATGGCGAAGATCAGAAGACCATAGTGATGATCGAAGGTACCGATTCGCAGACGGTCACGGTATGTTCAGAGAATGATGATCTTTTGGTGACCAATTCCGATGGTATCCGGCGCATTGGAGAAAACGAGGCCCAATTCACGGAGATCCGAAAATCGGACGCCGATCTGGTAAGACAGTATGTATTTTTAGGCTGTTCGGTGTTGCTGTTTCTTGCCGGCATCCTGTTTGTTCTTCGACTGTTCATGGATGTTTCCGGCCTCAGATTTAATACCGCTAAGAGCGCTCCTTTTACGATTGTGATCGTCGGAGCGGTGATTTTAGCGGTACTCAGTACGACCCTGCTCAATGCGTTTCGTGATTCTTATATGGATAAGATCAGAGAACAGCTGAGAGCCACAGCGCTGATTGTTTCGGAGAGTATTGATGAAGCCGATGTGAGCAATATCAAAAAGGCATCTGATTTCAATTCCGAATCGTATCTCAACCTGATTGACCGGATGGAAAGCGCTTTCCCGATGAACGTTGATTTCTACAGGACGGCTTACTGCAATATTCTGAAGCTGTCTGAGGACAGACAAACCGGTTACGGCATTGCCTATCTGGATCAGTCCATCGGTGTATATTTTCCACTCGATGAAGTCGAATATGATGAGGTGAGAGAGGTCTATGACACCGGCAATGCGGTCTGGAACGATGCCGTTGCCGATGTCACCGGTACTTACCTGTCTGTAAAGGTGCCGGTCTACTCATCCGATCGGAATGTCATCGGGGCGGTAGCGGTTGGCGCCGATACCTATGTGGTATCGGATATGATCCAGCAGATGCAAAAAGATGTACTGTTTTCGATAGTCATCATCCTTCTGCTGCTGTGGGTAATGACCAGTGAGGGGCTTTCGTTCTTTTATCTGATCAGCCGCTATCGTGAAAAGAAGATAAAAAAGATCGGGAATGCTGTGGTTCCGGTCCATCTGATCAGACTGCTGATCGTTCTGGTGTTTACGGCTTTCAATATGGTGTCGTCCTTCCTGCCGGTTTACATTTTAAAAAGATGTGAATTGTTTGCGGGGAGTTATGCCGGTCTGATCGCGTCGCTGCCTTTGACGGTCAATATCTTTGTTATGGGGATCATGTCACTGGTATCCGCAAAACTTGTCAGACGTTTTGGCATAAAGAAAATCTTTATGTTTGCCTGCCTGTTCGCTATGGCCGGAAATCTGACCATGCTGATACCGAACTATTTTACAATGGTATTGGGTCTGTTGCTGGATGGTATCGGTGTAGGTCTGATCTCCAACTCGATCTACATCATGCTGACTTACCTGAATGATAAGCAGGTTCGGAATGAATGTCTGAACAATTACAATTCCGCCAGCCTTTCCGGTATCAACATGGGTATGCTTTTCGGTGGTATTATAGCTACGACGCTCGCACAGAAATATGTCTTTGTCTTTGTGGCAATGACCTGGCTGTCGCTGTTCTTCTTCGCCGGATTCCTGGCAGGTAAACTGCAGGATATCATAGCGAGCGATGAGAATGCTGAGTTTACTGCGGACGCCAGACAGAACGTTTCAGGGTTTATCTTTCATAAGACGATCCTGTCGTTCTTTGTGCTGATCCAGAATCCGTATATCATCTTCAACAGCTTTGTGTTCTACTTTGTTCCGGTTTTTGCGGAAAGCATAGGATATAATGAAACGGTCATCTCTGTACTGCTGGTATTGTACTCGGAAGTAGCGGTACTGTTAGGTTCCCGCGTATGGGACAAGACGGAAAAGGCGTTTGGAGATTACGCGATCTATCTGGCGATCGGACTCAATGTTGTTGCGTTTGCGATCTTTGCGGCGCAGCCGGAACTTATCGGTATCATCATTGCACTGATCGTAATGGGCATCAGCGCTTCCTTCGGAAAGCCGACGCATCAGTCATTCTTCCTGCGGCAGAAACCAACGGTTGAATTCGGTCAGGACAATGCGATCGGTGTCTATAACTTTACCGAGAATATCGGTGAATCACTCGGCCCCGTCATCTTCTCAAGACTTCTGGGTGCCGGAGGTGTCACAAACATGTCTTTCCTGGCATGCATAAGCGGTCTGGGATTATTGCACTACATCATAAACAGAAAGGAGCTGGGCCATGGAAAATAAGAAGAAATCCATAAACAGAGCGTTGTATACCGGTACGACGGTACTGGTCCTGGTTATCAGCCTTTTGATGGGGGCGTTCGGTTTCTGGTCTTATGTGGATACGGTCTTTCAAAAAGACCAGGCTTATCTGCGCGATATACTGAAGCTCACCCAAAAATATATCGACGGTGATGACCTGGAAAAATGCATCGAAACGAAACAGAAGAGCGAAAAATACGAATATGCTCAGAGTTTCCTTGACCAGGTTAAGGAGAACTATGATGATATCGAATACATCTATATCATTAAACCGCTGAATGCCAATGATTCCGACAACATTATGGATGTCATGGCCGGGATTACCGCGGAAGAAAAGGAAACAGATTATGATTTCTATTCCGTCGAACTGGGTAAACTGAACAAAGATGGTTATTCGGCAACCGTTGCCGGACAATATCTTAATGGTATGGACGCGAAAGACATTACGTATTTCGCCAACCACACCGAGTTCGGCTATGATTATACCGGCATGTTGCCGATCCGAAATTCGCAGGGAAAAGCGGTTGCCCTGCTGGCAATCGATATATCCATGAATGAAATCACAAAAGTCCTGATGACTTATGCAGTGGCAACGCTGGTTATGATGATTCTGATTGCTATGCTGGCCGTTTATTTTGTCAACCGGTGGCTGAAGAATCGCGTCATTGATCCGGTGCTCAGACTCGAAAAAGTATCGGAAGCATTTGTGGAAAGCAGCCGCAGAGCGGAAATGCCGGAAGAGCTGGTCATCAACGACCCGGACATTCATACAGGGGATGAGATTGAATCGCTTTCCGTCGCGATATCGGACATGTTTGTCGGAATGAAGAACTATATGAGTTCCCTGTTAACGGTTACCAGGGAAAAGGAGAGGATTGGCGCCGAACTGGACGTTGCAAACAACATCCAGGCGTCCATGCTGCCAAGGATATTCCCGGCATTCCCGGATCACAACGAATTCGATATCTATGCGACAATGGATCCGGCCAAGGAAGTGGGCGGTGATTTCTATGACTACTTTATGCTGGATGATCATACCATCGGCCTGGTCATGGCCGACGTTTCCGGCAAGGGTGTACCGGCTGCATTGTTCATGGTTATTTCCAAGACACTGATCAAGAACCGGTGTCAGGATTCCCGTTCTCCGGCTGAAGTTCTGAGCTATGTCAATGATCAGCTCAGCGAAGGGAATGACAGTGATATGTTTGTCACGGTATGGCTGGCTATCCTGGATATCAATACCGGAAAAGGCCTGGCTGCCAATGCCGGACATGAGCATCCGGCGATCCGGAGAAAAGGCGGCAAGTATGAACTGGATATCTATCGTCATTCTCCTGCCGTGGCAACGATGGAAGGTATGCGTTTCCGAGAGCATCCGTTTGAACTTAATCCGGGTGATTCTCTCTTCGTCTACACAGACGGTGTGCCGGAGGCAAATGATGAGGCCGGAAAATTCTACGGCACTGACCGCATGATCGAATGTCTCAATGCGGATCCGGATGCTGACGTTCAGAAACTACTGATCGAAGTAAGAGAAGATATCAGAAAGTTCGCCGGAGAGGCGGAACAGTTCGATGATATCACCATGCTGGTCTTTGATTTCTGGGGACCGGATGGAAAACAGAAGTGATAAGACTGCAAGCCCTCACTGCCTTTTGACGGTGGGGGCTTGCGGTCTTTCCGCAATGCCGGGATGAGGCTTTACCATTCTGTCCGCAAAACAGATGCGAATCATGGGGGCAAAGAACCTTGACGGCGATTCATGCGTCAGTGTAAAATGAAGTTTACTATGTATAAGTGTGCAAAAACCACAGAAAACTCTTCTCGGGTCTCACGACGCAGGGGCATCCGGGGGAAGCATACGGGCATAAAATGTGAATGAGAAAGGCGAATGGAACGTGAAGATTCTGGGAAAAAATCTTAAACAGATCCTTCCCGGCCTTGCTGCGGCCGGTGCCGCGGCAGGGGCGGCTTTTTATGCGCGTTCGGAATATGAGAAGAACCATTTTGTGACCGGAACCTATGTGATTCGATCGGAGAAGATCCGGGAGAAGGACCGGAAATTTATTTTTCTGACAGACCTTCACGAAAAACGATTCGGCATTGACAATGCGCCGCTTATCCGGGCGATCCGCCGGGAGGCACCGGACGGGATTCTGGTCGGCGGAGATATGGTTGTCTGCAGAAGAAGCGACGGCGGAAAACCGGTCTGTGAGGCGACGCTTTCTCTTCTGCGGAGACTGTCGGAGGATTTTCCAGTGTGGTATTCCTACGGAAACCATGAAGACCGGATCGGAGAATCGGAGCCGTTTTTTTCACAGCTCCGTGAGGCAGGCGTCCGGATTCTGGACGATGAGAGCGTGGATATCGGAAGCGATCTCCGGATTACCGGATGTCGCGTCGATGAGAAATATTACCGTCATGTTCTGACGATGCCGGAGATTGCGGCAGACGCCATTGAACGGCATATCGGGCCTTGCCGGTCCCGGGACGGGGAAGAGCGGTTTGAACTTCTGATGCTTCATTCGCCCCTCTTTTTAAAAGCGGCGGCGAAATGGGGAGCGGATCTTGTTCTGTCCGGGCATTTTCACGGAGGAACGGTTCGGATCCCGGCCATCGGCGGGCTGATGACACCGCAGTACCAGTTTTTCTGCCCCTACTGTTCGGGCGGATTTGAGGAAGAAAAAACCAGGATGATTGTGGGCCGGGGACTCGGCACACATTCGGTCAACATTCGAATCAATGACATGCCGGAGCTTCTGGTCTTAAAACTTGTGCGGGGATGACTATGGAGATATCGTATAAGCTCGACAATTTCGAGGGGCCGCTTGACCTCCTTCTGAAACTGATCGAGAAGAATAAGGTGAGCATTTTCGATATTCCGATCGAGATGATCACCGATCAATATCTGGAATATGTTCGGCAGATGCCGCAGGAGGATCTGGATCTTCTCAGTGATTTCCTTGTCATGGCGGCGACACTCCTTGCCATCAAGTCGAAGATGCTGCTTCCGGCGGAAAAGAAAGAGGAGGAAGAGGGCGATCCGAGAGAAGAGCTTGTCAAACGTCTTCTCGAATACAAGATGTACAAGTACATTTCGCAGGAACTGCGCCTGTATGAGCTGAATTCCGAAGACCGTTTCTACCGCGCACCGACGGTGCCGAAAAAGGTTCAGCAGTATGAAGCGCCGATCGACCTGGATAAGCTTCTGGCAGGCATCACGACGGAGCGGCTGAAACACGTATTTCAGATGGTAATGAGAAGACAGCAGCAGTCCATTGACCCGATCCGGAGTAAATTCGGAACAATCCGGAAAGAGCCGGTCAGCCTGGAGGATACAGTAAAACGGGTGCTGAGATACGCGAGAAAACGGAGAAATTTCAAGTTTAGTCAGGTAATCGCCGAGGATCACGACCGCATTCATGTGGTGGTTTCCTTTCTCGCGTTGTTGGAACTGATGAAAATCGGAAAGATCCGCCTGGTTCAGGAGAATCTTTTCGATGAGATGGATATCGAGACGATCGAGCCGGAAGGCGAGACGGATGATCTGGATCTGGAGGAATTGAGTGACTTTGACGGAGAATGAGAAGAACAAGCGCATCGTGGAAGCTGTGCTGTTTACGATGGGAAAATCGGTGGATCTCGCTCATCTGGCCGCTGCGATCGAATCAACTCCGAAGGCGGCGGAAAACGCGGTGACGGAGCTTGCGAGGGAATATGATGAGCAGAGTCGGGGAATGCAGATTATCCGGCTCAACGATTCCTACCAGATGTGCACCAGAGAAGAGTTCTACAATAATCTCATCACAGTGGTGAAGATCCCGAAGAAGCAGAATCTGACGGATGCCATGCTGGAAACCCTGTCCATTGTGGCATACCGGCAGCCGGTTACCCGACTGGAGATCGAGAAGATCCGCGGCGTCAAATCGGATCACGCGATGAGCAAACTTCTGGAATACGATCTGATCTATGAGGTCGGCAGGATGGAAGCGCCGGGGCGTCCGATGCTTTTTGCCACGACGGAGGAATTCCTCCGCCGTTTCGGCGTTTCCGGAAAAGACGAACTTCCGAAGGTGCCGGAAGATAAGACGAAGCTTTTCGCGCAGCAGGCGGCGGAAGAGATTCGGCTGGATGATCCGGAGATGATGGCGCGTGTACAGGAGGAAGCAGTCAATCCGGAATTTGATATAACTTCGGATTCGCAGGAGAACCGTCATGACGAAATGCGCGATGAACGGTCAGAAAATGATGAGATGAGATCAGAGAGCGGAGACGGAGAGCCGGAAGACGGCGATCATCCGGAAGTTTTCGCGACGGAAGGGACAGAAGATGAAAATCAGAATTAAATATTTTACCGATAAAATTGAGAAACTCTGCTATATTGACGGAAAATCCGACTGGATTGATCTCCGCGCGGCGGAGGATGTCGTGCTGAAGAAGGGCGAATTCCGCGCAATTCCGCTGGGGATTGCCATGCAGCTGCCGGAGGGATATGAGGCACATGTGGTTCCGAGATCCAGCACGTTCAAGAATTTCGGAATTATCCAGACCAATCACATGGGTGTGGTGGATGAGAGCTACTGCGGAGATAACGACCAGTGGTTTATGCCGGTACTTGCGGTGAGAGATACCGAGATCCATACCGGCGACCGGATCTGCCAGTTCCGCATCATGGAGCATCAGCCGAAGATTGAATTTGAGGAAATGGACCATCTGGACGGTGAGGACCGGGGCGGACTGGGAAGCACCGGCAGAAACTGAGAACAGCATCCGGCATCGGAGGAGACAATGAGAAGACCAAGTGAGAGCCGCAGAAAAAGCGACGGGAACAGAGCACGAATCATCGGAAGGATGAAACGGGAAGGAGCAGCTCTTCTGACCGTGGGCATGCTTGCGTGGGGCCTGACCGGATGCGGACCGTCGGGAGAGGCAAAGGAACTCCGGCTGGCCGGAATTGAGGCGCTGGAGCAGGGAGACTGCGAAGCGGCACTGGAAAAACTGACGTCCGCGCTGGAAAGCGGAAAAGGAGCGGGAAAGGATTTCCGCATCGATACGATGCAGTATATTGCGGAGGCACAGTACCGGTCCGGAGATTTTAAGGCGGCGGCCGGCACACTGGGCGATCTGGTTTCTCTGGACGGAGACCGGGCGGAATTCTGGTATCTGAAAGCGGCCGCGGAGGCGAAGGATTCGGACTACGAGCAGGCTCTGACCGATCTGAATACTGCGGGCAAGAAGGACAAGAAACTCCCGAAACTGACCACACCGGGCGCGGAAGACGCCATTCTGCTCACCGCGAAGGCTCTGGCGGAAGGCGGAGAGGCCGATACGGCGAAGGAACTTCTGGACCGGTTTGAGGAAAAGGCGGCCAAAGAGACGGCGCGCGATTTCCGGACAACCAGAGGCTTCGTGTATGAGAAGCAGGGTGAGTGGGCGAAGGCAGCCGAAACACTGGAAGGTGTGCTCAGAGAGTACGGAGAAGACGAGGCGATCCGCAGGGAATATAACTTTGCACTGAGCAGAAAAGAAGAAAGCGAAGGATAATGGCTGAACTGATTGATATCGAAGAAAAGAGAGAAAAACTGATTCTCTGTGCGGTATGCACGGGAGAAACGGCGGAAGCGGAGGAGTCCCTGGATGAGCTGGCGGAACTCTGCGATACCGCGGGGGCGGTCACACTCGGAAGAGTAATTCAGAATCTGGACTGCCCGAGCAAAGCGACGTATTTCGGAAAAGGCAAGGTGGAGGAGATCCGTCTTCTGGCTCTGCAGCTCGGCGCGACGGGAATTGTGTGTGACGATGAGCTTTCCCCGGCGCAGCTCCGCAATCTGGAAGATGCACTGGACATGAAGGTGATGGACCGCACCATGGTTATCCTGGACATTTTTGCAGACCATGCGATCACCAGCGAGGGAAAGATTCAGGTTGAGCTGGCTCAGCTCAAATACCGTGCCATCCGCCTCACCGGTTTCCGTGATTACCTCTCCCGACTCGGCGGAGGAATCGGAACCAGAGGACCGGGTGAGAAAAAGCTGGAGGTGGACCGGAGACGGATCCATGACCGGATTGGTCAGCTGAAAGCGGAACTCAAAGATGTCGAGCGCCACCGGGAAGAATCCAGAAAGCAGAGAAAGAGCGGATATACGCTGAGCTGCGCGATTGTCGGATATACGAACGCCGGCAAATCGACACTGCTGAATACTCTGACCGGGGCCGGAATTCTCGCGGAAGACAAGCTCTTTGCGACGCTGGATCCGACCACAAGGGCGATGGAACTGGACGGGGGACAGACGGTTCTTCTGACGGATACCGTCGGATTTATCCGTAAGCTCCCGCATAATCTGGTCGACGCGTTCCGCAGTACGCTCGAGGAGGCAAAATACAGCGACATCATTATCCATGTGGCAGACTGCACGAATCCGCAGGTGGAAGCGCAGATGCACACAGTGTATGAAACACTCCGGGAACTCGGGATCGGTGACCGTCCGGTGGTCACGGTCTTTAATAAGATCGACCGGGAAGGTGCGCCGGATGTGATCAAGGATCTGAACGCGGATTATACGGTTCGTCTCTCGGCAAAGACCGGAGAGGGCGTCGAAGAGCTGAAGGACATTCTGGGAATGATTCTTCGCTCCAGAAGGGTTTATCTGGAAGAGGTGTACGGATACAACGAGGCCGGCATTGTCCAGAAAATCCGGAAAAACGGTCAGCTTCTGAGCGAGGAGTATGCGGAAGACGGCATTCACGTTACGGCATATGTTCCGGCCGAACTGTTTGGAACGCTGATCCGGAAAAAAGACGCGGAAAAGGACGGCAATAAGGACGAATAAAAGAGGCTTTGGCGAAAAAAATGAACGAAAAAAAGCACTGTTGCTTGATATGAACCGCAATTTATGGTACATATTGAAAATGCATATAGTGTTTCGCTTTAAAGGGGAAAAGAAAAATGGGTAGAGAAAAATTTGCGTCGCGCCTCGGATTCATTCTGATCTCGGCCGGATGTGCAATCGGACTGGGAAATGTATGGAGATTCCCGTATATTGTCGGACAGTACGGCGGAGCAGCGTTTGTATTGCTTTATCTGGCCTGCCTTGTGCTTCTCGGTCTTCCGGTCATTGTGATGGAGTACGCCGTCGGGCGTGCGAGTCAGAAGAGCATTGCGCTTTCGTTTGAGCAGATCGAGCCGAAGGGATCGAAATGGCATGTTTACAAATGGTTCGGCATGGCCGGCAACTATCTTCTGATGATGTATTATACGACCATCACCGGATGGCTTCTGTACTATTTTGTGAAGATGATCCGCGGTGATTTCAACGGTCTGGATTCCGAGGGGGTCGGAGCGCAGTTCACGGGAATGCTCGGACAGCCGGAGATCATGGTCGGCTTTATGATTGCGGCGGTGACGATCGGTTTCGCCATCTGCTCGAAGGGACTGCAGAACGGCGTGGAGCGAATCACAAAGTTCATGATGCTTCTGCTGCTGTGCCTGATGGTGGTTCTGGCGATCAATTCCGCTGTAATTCCGGGAGGAAAAGCGGGACTGGAATTCTACCTGAAGCCCGATTTCGGAAAGATCCGTGACGCGGGAATCGGCTCTGTCCTCTTTGCGGCGTTCGGACAGGCGTTCTTCACGCTCAGCATCGGTATCGGTGCCATGGCGATCTTCGGAAGCTACATCGGAAAAGAGAGAAGACTGACCGGAGAGGCGGTCAATGTGCTTCTTCTGGATACCTTTGTTGCGTTCATGTCCGGACTGATCATTTTCCCGGCCTGCGCGGCATACGGTGTCGAGGCAAATGCCGGCCCGGGCCTGATCTTTGTGACACTGCCGAATGTATTCAATCATATGCCGTTCGGACAGTTCTGGGGCTCTCTCTTCTTTGTATTTATGAGTTTTGCCGCACTTTCCACGGAGGTCGCGGTATTCCAGAACATTATTTCGTTTGCTACGGATCTGACCGGTTGCAGCGTGAAAAAAGCCTGCGCGATCAACTATCCGGTCATCGTTCTGCTGTCACTTCCGTGTACACTTGGATATAACGTGCTCAGCTTTATCCAGCCTCTCGGTGCGGGATCGACCGTTCTCGATTTTGAGGACTTCATCGTCAGCAACAATCTCCTTCCGATCGGAAGTCTGGTTTATCTCATGTTCTGCACTGCAAGCTTTGGATGGGGCTATCAGAATTTTGAGAAAGAGGCCAATGAAGGAATGGGAATTTCGTTTCCGAAATCTTCCCGCCTCTATGTTACCTACCTCTGTCCGTTGATTCTGATGTGCATCTTCGTTCAGGGATACATTGCGTTGTTTGCGTAAGGCGGGAAACAGAGAAAAAGAACAGAGAGCAGAAAAGCGGACGGCATCAGCCGGATGCGGGACTGCCGGCTGTTGCAGAAATGATTAAAACAGAAAATGAAATTGAGAATACCCCGGCCGGGAAAAGGCCGGGGTATTTTATGCGGCGGGTATATTATGCGGCCAGGTATTTCTTTGCGGCCGGAGGGTTTCTTTTCAGGCGTCTGGAGGATCAAAGAATGCCTGTTTATGGGAGGGTTGATTATTTTTTTGGACGATTGTTCAGGCCGGATCATCCGGAATCATGGATTTTGCGGGAAACCGGATACGAATCATGAGAGGACAAAAAAACAGATATTGATGATGGATAATATGATTGAGTAAAAAATGAGGAGCAAAAAAGGAGGGGGATTGTTAAAAAATAAATATAAACTTTTTCTGAAAAACGTCGATATAAACATAGCACATTTTGGGGTTCCGTATCATGGACTCTGTTCCATAACACGGAATACTGAAAAACATTGTATCAAATTAAATACATCTTTCCTTGAGATGGAAGTTAACGTTACATTGTTAAAATTTTATTCTTATGATATACTCAAATGTGCGTAAATATGCGATTTTTCTGCTTTTTCTTAGGGGGATGCAGAAAATACAGCAAGAAAAATCCAAAAAGAAAGAAGGGTTAATTGATGGGTTTGGCTACGTTTATTGGTGGCGTTCATCCCTTTGAGGGAAAGGAACTGTCCCAGGATCGACCGATCCAGGTTCTGGAGCCGCAGAAGGGCGAAGAGATGGTATTTCCGCTGTCTCAGCACATCGGAGCTCCGGCAAAACCGCTGGTACAGGTTGGCGACCGCGTTCTTAAAGGTCAGATCATCGCAGAGCCGGGTGGCTTTATCTCAGCAAATGTGCTGAGTTCCGTATCCGGTACTGTCAAGAAGATTGAACCGAGACTGGTTGCGAATGGTGCAAAAGTGAATTCCATCATCGTTGAGAATGATGGAGAAGAAGAGGCGATTGAGCACTTTGGCGAGGATCGTGATTACACGAAGCTTTCCAAGGAGGAGATCGTTCAGATCGTTAAGGATGCCGGCATTACCGGTCTCGGAGGCGCAGGCTTCCCGACTCACGTAAAGCTCGCTCCGAAGGATCCGAGCAAGATCGATTATGTAATCGTAAACGGCGCAGAGTGCGAGCCGTATCTTACCAGCGATTATCGTCTCATGATGGAGCAGCCGGAGAAAATTGTCGGCGGTGTAAAAGTTATGCTGTCTCTCTTTGAGAATGCAAAAGGCGTGATCGGTATCGAGAACAACAAGCCGGAAGCAATCAAGAAGCTGAAAGAGATGGTTAAGGATGAGCCGAGAATCGAAGTCTGCGAGCTTCTGACAAAGTATCCGCAGGGTGGTGAGCGTACGCTGATCAAGGCGGTAACCGGCCGAGAGATCAGTTCCGCAAAGCTTCCGGCAGATGCGGGATGCATCGTTGACAACACCGATACCGTTGTTTCCATCTACAATGCTGTCTGTAAGACAACACCGCTGATCCGTAAGATCATTACCGTGACCGGTGATGCGGTTACCACACCTCAGAACTTCGAAGTTCGTCTCGGAACAAACTACCAGAGACTGGTAGAGGCTGCCGGCGGCTTCAAGACTCAGCCTGAGAAAATGCTCTCCGGCGGACCGATGATGGGACAGGCTCTGTTCACCATCGATTTCCCGGTTGCCAAGACTTCCTCTGCCCTGACCACATTCACCAAGGATGAGGTTGCGGCAAATGCTCCGTCTGCATGTATCCGCTGCGGAAGATGTGTTGAGGTATGTCCGGAGCATCTCGTACCGGTAATGATGATGAAGGCTTCCGAGCGTCAGAACCTGGATGACTTCACCGCTCTGTACGGTATGGAGTGTGTAGAGTGCGGTTCCTGTGCATTTATCTGCCCGGCTCACCGTCCGCTCACACAGGCGTTCAAGCAGATGCGTAAGGCAGTAGGCGCTGCAAGAGCAGCAAGAGCAAAGGCTGCAGCAGAAGCAAAAAACTAAGGAGAGGTGAAGAATAATGGAAAAGTTTTATAATGTATCGTCATCGCCTCACGTTAGAAGCAAGACTTCTACGCAGAACCTTATGCTCGACGTGATCATTGCGATGATCCCGACCTCAATCTGGGGTATCTACCATTTTGGAATGAACTCGCTGGTGATTCTCGTTGCGACTGTCGCAGCGTGCGTACTCACTGAGCTTGTATATCAGAAGGCAATGCATAAGCCGGTTACCATCGCGGACCTGAGTGCCGTTGTTACCGGTATGATCCTTGCCCTGAATATGCCGCCGCAGGTTCCGGTATGGATTCCGGTATTCGGCGGAGTGTTCGCAATCCTCGTTGTAAAGCAGCTTTACGGCGGACTTGGACAGAACTTCATGAACCCGGCACTGGCAGCAAGATGCTTCCTGCTGATCTCCTTTGCGACCTTCATGAACAACTTCTCCTTCTCCAACGGAGCAGCTTCCTTCGACTCCGTATCCGGTGCTACACCGCTTGCATCCCTTCGTGCAATTCACAAGGGTGCAGAGGCAGCTTCCGTATACAGCCTTCAGGATCTCTTCATCGGAAATACACCGGGAACCATCGGTGAGGTATCCGCTGTTGCACTTCTGATCGGAGGCATTTACCTCATCGTCCGGAAGGTAATCAGCTGGAGAATTCCGGTATGCTATATCGGAACATTTGCAGTTCTGACCTTCCTTTTCGGCGGCTTTGATGCAAACTATGTGATCTCTGAGGTTTGTGCCGGCGGTCTGATCTTCGGTGCATTCTTTATGGCAACAGACTATGTTACCAGCCCGATCACCGAGAAGGGACAGTATGTATTCGGTGCTGTTCTTGGTCTCTTCACCTGCATCTTCCGTCTGAAGGGTGCTTCTCCGGAGGGCGTTTCTTATGCGATCATCCTGAGCAATCTGCTCGTTCCGCTGATCGAGAGAATCACAATGCCGGTAGCATTCGGTATCGAGAAAGTTAAGAAGGAGGAGAAGAAGGCATGAACAAGGGAATCATTCATGACGCACTGGTCCTCTTTGCGATCACACTGATCGCTGGTTTCGCACTGGGCGCGGTTCACGAGGTAACACTCGCACCGATCCAGGCCTCCAAGAAGGCAGCGGCAACAAAGACATATCAGGAAGTATTTGCAGATGCAGCTTCCTTTGGCGACACGGTTGTTGTTTCCGATTCTGATTCTGCGGCTGCGGTTGCAGGCAATGATTTCGGCAAGGTTACCGTAAATGATTACATGGAAGCTCTCGATGCGAGCGGCGCGAAGATCGGATATGTTGTGTCCGCAACTTCCGGCGACGGTTACAAGGGTCCGATTCAGGTTGCTGTCGGAATCAATAATGACGGACAGATCACCGGTATCGGCTTCCTGACCATCGATGAGACACCGGGACTTGGTATGAAGGCAAAGGATCCGGAATTCAAGGATCAGTTTGCAGGCAAGGATGCACAGTTCTTTGAACTTTCCAAGACCGGCGCTTCCGCTGACAATCAGATCAACTGCATCAGCGGTGCGACCTTCAGTTCCAAGGCAACCATGAACGCAGTAAACGCAGCAGTCGCATTCAGCAAGACGCTTGCGAAATAATAAGGGAGGGAGAGAAAAATGAATAAATACGCAGAACGTATCTATAACGGCGTATGGAAAGAAAATCCGACATTTGTTCAGATGCTCGGACTCTGCCCGACCCTTGCGGTAACCACATCCGCTATCAATGGCGTCGGCATGGGCGTATCCAGTACGGCCGTTCTGGTTCTCGCGAACCTGCTGATTTCAGCACTCAGAAATATGATCCCGGGCCGTGTTCGTCTTCCTGCCGAGATTGTAGTCGTAGCATCTCTCGTAACTGTCGTAGATATGCTTATGGCAGGTTTCACACCGGCACTGTACTCCGCACTTGGTCTGTACATTCCGCTGATCGTAGTTAACTGTATCATCCTTGGCCGTGCAGAGGCTTATGCGATGAAGAATTCTCCGATCCCGTCTCTCTTTGACGGTCTCGGAATGGGTATCGGATTCACCTTCGGTCTTGTAGCTCTGGGCGCTCTTCGTGAGCTCTTCGGCGCAGGTACCGTATTCGGTATTCAGGTAATGCCGGCCGGCTTCACACCGATCTCCATCATGATCCTTGCACCGGGCGCATTCTTCGTTATCGCAGTACTCACTGCACTTCAGAACAAACTGAAGGCACCGAGCGCAACCAATGTCCGTGAAGACGGTATGACCGGCGACGGCATGGCTGTTACAGGTTTCAAGGCACACAGCGACAAGCCGGATATGGCAGAATAAGGAGGGGAGGATAAATTATGAATTTACTTATTATCGCGATTACCTCCGCACTGGTTTCGAACGTAGTCCTGAGCCAGTTCCTTGGTATCTGCTCATTTGTCGGCGTATCCAAGAGCCTTAAGAACTCCGCAGGTATGGGCGGCGCCGTTATCTTTGTAACCTTTATCGCTTCAACCGTTGCAGCACTTCTCTACAAATTCGTTCTCAGCCCGCTGGGACTGGATTATCTGAGAACCATCGTATTCATCCTGGTAATCGCTGCTCTGGTTCAGATCGTTGAGATGTTCATGAAGAAGACCATGAAGAGCCTCTACAACGCTCTCGGTGTATATCTTCCGCTGATCACCACAAACTGTGCCGTACTTGGTGTGGCAATCTCCAATGTTAACAACGGATACAGCTTTGTTGAGAGTATCGTGAACGGTGTCGGCACCGCAATCGGCTACCTCATTTCCATCTGCCTGCTCGCAGGTATTCGTGAGCACCTTGAGGGAAATGACGTTCCGTATTCCTTCCAGGGAATGCCGATCGTTCTGGTAACTGCAGGTCTGATGGCGATTGCATTTTTCGGATTTTCCGGATTACAGCTGTAAAAGGAGGAGACGAAAATGAATACAGTGATGATCATTACTTCCATGCTGGTAGTTGCAGCAGTCGGAATCGTCGTTGGTTTCGGCCTTGGAATCTTCGGTGAGAAGTTCAAGGTTGAGGTCGATGAAAAAGAAGCAGCAGTTCGTGAAGCTCTTCCGGGCAACAACTGCGGTGCCTGCGGTTTTGCAGGATGTGACGCGATGGCAAAAGCGATTGCGTCAGGTCAGGCAGCAGTAAACGGATGTCCGGTCGGCGGTGACGGAGTTGCGGCTCTGATCGCGGATATCATGGGCGTTCAGGCGGAAGCGGCAGATAAGAAGGTTGCATATGTAAGATGCTCCGGCACCTGCGATGCGACCAAGGCAAAGTATAACTATTCCGGTATCAAAGATTGCCGTATGGCGACCGTAGTTCCGGGTGCCGGCGATAAGGCATGCAGCGTCGGATGTATGGGATTTGGTTCCTGCGTTCAGGCCTGCGAGTTTGATGCTATTCACGTAGTAAACGGTGTTGCCGTTGTCGACAAGGATGCCTGCAAGGCCTGCGGTAAGTGTATCGATGCCTGCCCGCAGAAGCTTATTCAGCTTGTTCCGTATAAGCAGGATACTTTCGTTCGCTGCGTGAACAAGGACAAGGGACCGGCTGTCAAGGCGGTATGTTCCAACGGATGTATCGGATGCACGCTCTGCACAAAGCAGTGTAAGTTCGACGCGATCCACATGGACGGCGGCGTAGCAGTCATCGACTACTCCAAGTGTAAGAACTGCGGCCTCTGTGCTGCTGTTTGCCCGGCAAAGGTTATTCAGCATCCGAAGGCTGAGCAGCTTCGCGAGGCGATTGCAAAGAAGAAGGCAGCAGATGCTGCAAAGAAGAAAGCAGAGCTTGAGGCTGCAAAGGCCGCAGAGGCTGCTGAGGCTCCGAAGACAGAGGCATAAGGTTTCTGACGGAGAAAAACCGAATATATTATTCACACGGCTCCCCGGGATTCCCGGGGGGCCGTTTTTGGGGAATTGGCAGAGAGTGAATTTTTTGCCGATTCCTATTTTTTCGCTTTTTTGTAGGAAACTCCTCTGAGATTTCCTATGGCATAAAACCTCTCCGCGAGGATGTGCGCTTCTGTAGAAATCCACTAAACCCGGAAACACCAGCTGCATCACGATATTTTATTCCGGATAAACGGGAGCGGCAGGAATGAAGGAGAACGAAATTCTGTGTTATACTGAAAAAGCAGGCACGGGAAGCCGACAAGTATTTTCAGATTCCTGCCGGGTGGGAACCTGCCGGAAAACAGGTATCAAAGCATATTTGATGGAGGAAAAAAGATGTTTCAGTATGTATGGCCGATTTCGCTGGTGATTCTGGCCAATGTGGTGTATCAGATCTGCGCAAAGTCTGTGCCGAAAGAACTGAATCCCTTCGCGGCCTTGACGGTGACGTATCTCATCGGAGCCATGGTCAGCGCGGTTCTGTTTTTTGCGGTCGGAAAGAACGGTTCCCTGATCCGGGAATACGGAAAACTGAATTGGGCTCCGTTTGTTCTGGGGCTTTTTATTGTCGGCCTGGAAACCGGATGGATCTATGCCTATAAAGCCGGCTGGCAGGTCAGTTCCGGCTTTATTGTTCAGAGCTCAGTCCTTTCCGTTGTATTGCTTGCGGTTGGGTATTTCCTGTTCCATGAGACGATTACCTGGAATAAAATCGTCGGCGTCGTGATCTGCCTGATCGGGCTTGGGTTTATCAACTACAGATAACGTGATTCTCAGTAGAAAGTCTGGAATTGATCCGGGAGTGGAAGTCCGTTTGAGAAGGCTGCTTGCCTGCGGATGAGCAGATCAGAATCCCGGCGATCATAACGATGGTGCCGGCGGTCATAAAGGAAAACATCAGAATTTTGCCCGTCCGCTGCATCTCCTTTGGCTTGGGATCCTCGGCAGTGCCGGAAAGAACAAGCCCCAGCGGCTGCACCGATATAAGAAAAGATAAAGTCTCCTGCAGCAAGCGCGACCCCTTCCATGGGTATTTTGGCGATCGGATGAAAGGCCTGGATAAGAACAAATGTCATTACGGCGAGTATCATGATCACGATCGGTTCCATGATTCGACAGGTGCGCAGCGTATCTCGCGCCTGTCTGACCAGTTCCGGATTGCGGCAGAGTTTATCATCGTTCAGAATGGCCCGGTTTCGGCCGGCAGTATTCAGAAGAATGAAGCCCCAGACGGAAGCGACAATAATCCACGGGATACAGAAAATGATTTCAAACATGATTGGTGATACTCCTTCCAGCTGTACAGGGCGTTGTTTTGCCTCGGGCACAGCAACTTTGATTATAGTACGGAGGACCAGACTTGTCATCCGGCGGAAGAGATACGTAAGGATCGTGAAAACCTGTTGGACAATGAGGAAATATTGCCATGACTTTAAAAATAAGCAGATGGATATTAAAGGTTAACGGCATTCTTGCTTTACTGTGTGGTGCTTTTAGAAGCGTTTTGGGCGTAACAGGAACTATCGGTTTTCGCCTGCTTGCCGGCAAAACAGCGGATGTTACGCTGTTTTCTGTCATTTTTTCAGGCGCTGCGGTGTGGAGTATTTCGGGAATCATCGGCATGACAGACAGAATGGTACCGGGATAAATATGAGAATAGCAGGCGATCATAAGACTTGCGCTGCATTTTATCGATGATGCAGAAAGATAATCGTTTTTTGGGGGGAAGAGTTGAATATCAAGGAAAAGCTACTGGGGTATGGTAAGAAAACAATAACGTTGGATGATATTAAGAATTTTTTGAAAATAAGCATAATGGATGAACAGAGAGCGTATGAACAGATTTCAGAAATGATAATGGAGGAGATTATTGAACCGGTCAGGTCGTCAGGTAAAAACGGTAATATCAGCTATCCACTGCACAAAAAATACAGGATTTTGGTTAAAGAGGAAGGTGATCAAGAAATCATAGACGAAATCAAGCGGCTCCATCCTCTTCTGCTAAGGAGCGGGTATTTATCTGCCAACCCTATGGAATTCCATAGGAATAGAGACGTTGTGGAAGGCCTTAGTGCCTATCTGTTTAGAGATAATGACGAGACTTTTGTATCCAGAAAAGAGCGCTCTTTTGAGATATTCGGACATGAAAAAACACTTGATGACGGTCAGGTTAAAGCTTTTTTACGTAAGCTGCAGATTGCCGAGTCAGAGCTGAGATTCTATGATACACCCGAGTACTGCTTTCATGATTATATCCCCGTCAGAAGGGACCACATGGTGCTTCTTATCTGTGAGAACAAGGATATCTGGTTTAATATCCGAAGGTGTATGTTTGAGGATGAAATAAGGAGCCTGTTTGACATAGCAATTGATGGCGTGGTTTATGGCGAAGGCAACAAGGTCTCTGACAGAACAGGAGCTCTTGAAGAGTATGTTAAGTTCATGGGTAATCCGGATGTAAAATTCTTATACTGGGGAGATATAGACAGAGAAGGTTTTGACATATTCAGAAGAACGAAAGACGCCAATGAAAGGCTTGATATATCTTTATTTGTGCCCGGATATAGAAAAATGATAGAAAGAGCAAGGAATATAGAACTTGAGGATAGTCCGTCTTCCAAGAAACAGGGCATGCGTTTTGACGATCTGCTCAAAGATTTTTCACCCTCAGAGCAGGAATTCCTGATAGACATATTTGAGAATAACAAGCTTATTCCTCAGGAAATAATATCGTATAAGTATTTGAGAGACTGTATCTTCAATGATGTGGAGGTGAAGCCAGATGCTTCGTTCTGACATAAAAGAGATGCTTTCGGATTTTCAGAACAGAATGAAGTTTATTGATATCGTCAGGAGTATTACTGTAACAAGTTATCCGGATGAGATAAAGAAGATGTTTCGTGGAGACTACGATTATATCAATAATCTTGTTGTTGCGGTTCTTTTGTATATCAAGGAGCGTACTCTGAGTGACAGGCAGTCATGCACACTCAAGGATATCGCCGGATTTCTTGACAGCATAATCCGGATTGTCCCTGACGGATATGAAATTGACACGTATAAACTTGCCGGTTTCATCGTGGTTCATGTTCTTCAGAATAACGGGAAGCTCATTGAATACAATACATTCTATGCGGATTCCGAAAGTTTCAGGAAGATGCCAATCCGCCTTGTCAATGAGGAAAAGGGTTCCTATCATCTGACAGACGATGTTTTTGACTTCCTTTACAGATCGAAAGAGATAGAGTCTGAACTGGATTATTCTGTTACGCGCTTTAAGATGCAGGAATACATGAAGCGTAAGAATTATTCAGAGGCACTCTCCCAGAGTAGGGAACTGGTTGCACGGCTCCGCAACATGAGTCACAGCATGGATGATTTCATTTTGAGATGCCGTGAAAATATCGCAAAGATAACGGTGGATGAGTATGAGAGAATTGTAGGGCAGTTCAGGAGCCTGATGTTTGATGAGCAGAAAGAACTGGAGGAAATACAGAAGAATGCCCGTAAGGAGGCAGAGGCGATAAGAAGCGCTCTGGATAATGGCGCAGACACAGAAGAAGCCAGGAAGAACCTGAAAGCCCTGAATGAAATCAATAAAAATCTCGATATTACCATATTGGAGCAGCGATCCCTCATAAATGCAAAGAGTTCTGTATCGGAAAGCTATAAGCAGATGCTTCGGGACAGTTTTGTGATAAAAAGTTTTGATCGTATGAACTTTGAACAGGATATCATGGTGAAGCTGAGAATGATGGGAGAGGGTCTGGGGGATGCTGTACACACAATCATGGAGCCGCTGCTTAGTCCGGAATTTGATAAGAAATTCAGTATCGAAAACTTCTATGCAGCCTGCGGAACGATCAGTAATGAGGAAGAGGACAAGGGACTCAGCATTGATGAAACTGATATAAAAGCTGAGGAAGCGGGAAAAAAGAGAAACGAAATCTACATGGAGATATGTACGGCTTTTTTTGCATTCCTTCAGAAGGAACGTTTTTTTGAGATAAAAAAGTTCATAAGATCCCTGTCAATGGATGAGCTTATGAAATGGAATAAGGAAAGTGCTCTTCCCAATACACTTATGACCATATACCAGAAAAAGGAGATTGATTTTGAGACGCTTCATGATGATGGGACCCTGTTTGCAAAAGAACCCCTGGGCGAGTTTGACCTTCTCTGGGTTCTCAGCAATATTCCACAGGATTATCTGAAAGTGAAAAAGATAACATTTTCTACATCTGACCAGAAATTCGAATTTACGGTAGATGATGGGGAAAAGCAGGTGACAATAGAAATGACCAATTTTACAGTTGAGGTGGAACGATGAAGAAAAGTGCGCTTAAGCTCTATCATCAGCTTATGAAAAAAGGCTGGATAGATCGTGATGATGACGGCGTATTATGGGGATTTGTAGAGGACTCGGAAGCAAGGGACGAGCTGGATCAGATGGGGGCTGAACTTGGGTTTGAAATAATTCCTGCACAGAACCGGATTTATATGGTACCGACTCAGGACAACGACCTGTTTCTAAAAAACAATATTGATTACAGGTCTGATATCAAGGCAGGTAATGATGTAAGGACAAGAGACCTGTACCTGCTAAATTATCTTGCTATTTACATTTTATATATATTCTTTAAGGGTGAAGGGGCAGAGACACTTGTCAGAGATTTTATCACAAAGGAACAACTTATCAAGGATTTCACCGATCACTGTATCCGTGTGACACAGAAAGGTGTGGATGGTGAGGATAAGGAAGAAGACTTCAGTGATAGCTTTTTTATGCTGGCAGAGGACTGGCTCGGTAAAAAGGAAGGAGATCCTTCAAGCAGAAGGGTAGATGACCGATACGGCATTGTAAATAAAATCCTTCTTAAGTTTCGGGCAGATGATTTATTTGTAGAGGGCGAAGATGGAAGGGTGGCTCCAACAAAGAAAACAAAAGATCTTATGCCATATGTGCTCAGAAAAGAGCGCGCTCAGATGATTAATGCATGGATTGAGGGGGATAAACATGCCACAGATAAATAAGATCAGGATTGTAAATTTTAATTATAATGATGGCAACCGTTTTATCCCAGATGAATTATATGATCTTTCATCAGATAAGGGAGAGGCGCTTAATTCGCTTTTTAACCTGAATAATGGCGGAGGCAAGACCGTCCTGGTCCAGCTTATGATGCAGCCGGTGCATCCGAGGGCCATGGCAGGCGGAAGACGTATTGAGGATTATTTTGGCCGCCCGGGAGATCATTCTTTTGTACTTGTTGAATGGAATCTGGACGGAAGTGATGATAAGCTCCTGACCGGTATTGCCATAGCCGGAAGTGCCAGCGAGAATAATGACGAAAATTCAAGAGGAAATATCATCCGGTACTATACCTTTAAGACTGTTTATGAAAACAGTAATTCTTCCTACAGCATATCGGCGTTAGAACTTTCAAAAAATGAGAATGGAAAGTATGTGCCGGCACCGTTTAACTATGTAAGGGACAAAGCCAAAAACAGCAGAGGTGATTTGGAAGTTTATTCCTCGGATGAAAGCACGAAATGGACAAAGGCGCTTTCCGAATATGGCATTTACAGATCTGAGTGGGAAACGGTAATAGAGGCGCTTAACAAAGATGAAGGCGGATTGAACCAGTATTTTGATGAGGCAAAAACATCGGACAAACTGATTTCAAAATTCTTTATTCCGGCAATTGAAAACAAAATGAAAAGTGTGGCTTCAAGTGGAACAGATTCATCCCTTGAAACTATGCTGATCAACTATGCAAAAAGGATCTCAGAGAAAGATGCGGTCATTAGAGAACGAGATACAAACAGAAGACTGATCGCAGAATTGTCAGACCTCGGTCAGAGGAGTGACGATCTGTATACTGTCGGGGAAAACTTGTCAGATAGTATTGGTGAGGCCTGCGGTTTTAAGGCTTCCATTGGAAGGAAGATTGGGAATATCGATGAAAGCCTGTCTGGAACCGTGGAGGAACTCCAACGCGTAGAAGCCAAGATCAGACATATAGAACACGAGGAAAAATCCAAAGAATATTACGATGCCGGTGGTGAGCATGAGGCTGCGGTTCATGCTCTTTCAGATGCAAAAGAAGCTCTTGATCAGGCAAGGGAAGAATCAAGAGTAAAAAAGCATGACGAAGATATTCTGCAATCAGCAAGGCTTTATCGGCAGATTGTAGAGGCAGACAGTCAGATAACCGCATATAAGAAGCTTATCGAGGAAAAAGAAAATGATTCTGAAGACGCGGAAACTGTGGGGAAGCTCAAATACTCCTGCATGGTGAAAGCAAAACATGAGAGTGAAATCCTGTCACAGAGTATTTCGGGGGTGGATGATCAGCTTCAGATCAAGAATGATGAATTGCGTGACAGCAAGGCTGAAATGGAACGTGCTGAAGTGCTTTTGAACGACGCAAAGCAGAATCATGCACAGATCACTGCCAATCTGAATGCCTCAAAAGATAGTACTGATACCAAAGTTAAGACGTTAAGAATCGAAGCTGTAAGAATGCTGGATGGATTCTATTCTGAAAAAGATATAGATGATGAGCGCAGTAAACAGGCTGAAGAGAGAGAAAAAGCTGTCGTCTTTATAGAAAAACTTCAAAATGAGATAAAGGCTTTGGATGACAGGAAAAATGAAATCCCGGGTGAATTGGCTGATGTAAAAATTGAATATGATAGGCTGTCAGGGGAGAAAAAAGCAGCGGAGGATGCGCTTTCAGAATACAGAACATTACTGGACTTGCTTGAATCTGTTTGTAGTAAATACAGTCTTGAGAACAGCGCTGTTTTTTCCGGAAGATTAAAAAGTGTACTGCTGGAAGAAATAGAGATGAACGGAGCAAAGCTTAGAAAGCTTCAGCAGGACAAGCAGTCTTTGAAAGAAAGGCTTAAGGCAGCAAAAGAAGGCCATGTTCATATTCTGCCTGACATCCTGAAATATGTTCTGTCTACAGGGGTATACTGTCAGACCGGTGAAGAATATATTACCGGGCTACTGGAAAATAGTGCCATTACTCAGGAAAAAGCCGGGGATATTATGGAAAGGCATCCGGAATTTGCATTTTCGCTTCTTTTCAATAATGAAAAGGATATGGAAAAAATGTTATCTGCAGGTAATGTGGAATGGCTTCCCGCTTCTGTTCCGCTATTTACCATGGCGCAGGTGAACGCCTTTATGTCCGGAGATATGAACAGAACTTCATTTCTGGCAGCATTTGACAGAGCGTATTTTGCTGACAGATCAGGCTATTGCGAAAGATTGGAAAATGAAATACGTTCCAAGGAAGAAAACCTGCAGCGCTTTAGCGAAAGACTGCGTGACAGCGAGGAAGAGAAGAGACTTGCAGAACAGTTTGATTATCCTGAGGACTGGAGTTCTTTGCAGGAAAAAGTGATTGCTGAATTGCAGGAGAATATTCTTGCTTTGGAGAGGAGAAGAAAGGCGCTGAAAGAGGAACAGGGCAGAATAAAAGAAAGGATTGATAAACTTAAGGATGACTTGAGTCGTGAAGAAAAGCTTTTGCAGGAACTTACCATGTGGTTTGAGTCATTTGCAGAACTCAGCATAATGATTGCTAAGGAAAACGAGTGGTACACAAAAGCGCAGGAAGCATATGTTGCCCTGAAAAAAGCAGAAAGCTCATATAAAAAGACATGTGAGACAGTGATCAAATGCCGGGATGAGCTGACATCATTGGATAATGACCGTAAGCAGCAGACTGATCATTTGGCTAAAGTCCGGGTTGTTTTAGAGAATACCAGTAATGCAAAGGAAACGGAACTTGCAGAAGGCACTTTGGAAGAGCTGTATTCGCAGTATCAGACGCTTTTGGGGAGTCTGAGTGAAAGCCTTGAAATTCTCAAGATCAGCCTTGACAAAGCTCAGCAGGAAAAAGCCGAACATGAAAAAGAACTTGAGGATTATGAGTGCGATCAATCCGAATATGAAACGGTTCATTTTTCAACGGAAGCTCTTAAAAATGCGAAAGACGCAGTAAGATTTGCTTCTGAGAAAATGGAGAAGGCACAGTCCATATTTGGTGCATGCAATGTAAAAGTGGCATCGGCCAGGCAGAGATTTGATGCCGCAGGAAAAGCGCTTGAAGACTTTGACGGGATTGCGCTTCCGCAAAATGAGATAGGAGAAGATTTCAAAAACCGGGTAAGGGCCGCAAAACTGGAGATAAAGCAGTTAAGTGAAAGGAAGGAGTCTCTTGAGCGTGAAAAACGTTCACTGGAGAGAATTTATGATCGCGTAGGAGATGTTTTAAAGCCGATTCAGTTCGGAAACATAATAAAAACAGTGACATTATCCGAACAACCGGATGTCCAGTGGGAGTCCATACATGAAAATCTAATTCATGTGCAGAAGACCTTCATGGATCAGAAAGAAAAGCTGAACAGCAGAATAAGAACAACTGTGGCAGAGTTTAAGGACATAGCTCTTTCTGAAATAGTCAATAAGCTTGGTGCGATCGGTGAGATGCTGGATGATTCAGGGATGAAGGGAGACAGGCTTTATACGGTTAGCGAGAGTATCAGCACAATGACAGCCTCCATAGAGAAGATTAACAGCAGGATTGAGACTGATCTCAGGGAGATTGAAAATGACTTTAATGACATCGTAGACCAGTGCATGAACCAGGGAAAGAGAATGTACCTGGATCTTCGCATGATAGCAGCCAGCTCCAAGGCTCATATTTTTGAGGGTAAACCTCAGACACAGATGGTGAAAATGGATCTTCCTGAGGAAAAAGAAATATCCGAGGAAGCGTCAAGAGTATCTATAAAAACGGAGATTGAGCAGGGGGCGAATGAGATCAAAGAACTCCTTGGAGGCGGTGCTGATGAAAAGCAGATACAAAAGCGCGCCAGAACGATCGTTTCAAGTGAGCGGCTCCTTCATAAGTACATACGCCAGGAATCTATAAAGATTAAGGTTTACAAGATAGATATGAACAGCGCCAACTCTGTATATAAAGGCTGGGAGGAAACTCTGACACAGAGCTCCGGTGCCGAAAAGTTTGTGGTATTTTTCTCTGTGGTATTGACGCTCATGAATTATACAAGGTCATCAGCAGGGCTTATCAGCAAAAATGTTAAGAGTGTTCTGATCCTTGATAATCCGTTTGGAAAGATAACCTCAGCGCATCTTTTAAAGCCGATGTTTGATATCGCAAAGCACTTCAATGTTCAGCTGATCTGCCTGTCTGACATCAATAAGAGCGATGTTGTAGGTTGCTTTGACTGTGTCATCAAACTTGTCATAAAAGCACAGAGCCTCTCAAACTTTGAAATCATGACACATGAGGGAAATGAGAGGATTGAGCACGGCTACTATAAGATCATGAACGGGCAGATGAGCTTGTTTGGATGATAAAGGCTTTTTATCGGTCAAAACATAATTCGCAGAAATAGAGGTTTTTAATTAAGATGATAAGAATTTTATTCGTTTGCCACGGCAACTGATTCCACGAATCTCTTAAAGTCAGTAATAGCAAGGCTTGTGAGGATTTTTAGGTGGATTTGTAACCCACTTTTAACCCTGGCAGTTTTTGTGCAAATGTGACAAGGCAGCAAAAAAACAGTGATTTTGGAGATGTGACATACAATTACATATGGCGAAGCGCACTTAATCTTAAGTGTGCTTGGCTACCAATAAACAACCCCATCGGGTCGTGTCAAAAAGCAGGGAAGATGTGCTGTAGATTGACACGGGCTGGTGGGGGTGTTAGTTGTTTAAATATTTACGAGAAATGATAAGCAAATTATGAATCATATAAGTTGCCGATTCGTGCAAATTTGTTGCTGATTGAAAGTGTTCGCGTCATAGAATATAATAAAATAATGAGTTTTTATTGGATTACGGAGGTTTGATATGAAGGATATAAAAAAAGATCCATTTGAGGAATATATAAAAAATCTTCCTCCTACAAGAAAAGAACTTGGACAAGCTTGGCAGGCTGCGATTGGGTTGCAGGATGTTGATGGATTAAAACCATCTGAATACTTGTACGAGACTGCAAAAAAGAACATTGACGGTGAAATCTCTGTAGATGAGGCCGGAGACTTGATTAATAGTTATTACGAGAGTAAAGATGGTCGTTCTGAGGTGGAGATGCGTACAGAAGAGGCTGATAAGGTGTCTGCAAGAATTGCAAAAATCTTATCTGAAAAGGCATTTACGTTTTCACCTACACAATATTTATCGATTCATCGAGAGCTGTTCCTTGGTATTTATTCCCATGCAGGAAAAATCAGAGATTATAATATCACGAAAAAGGAATGGGTCCTTGATGGAGATACAGTTTCTTATGGTGGAGCTGCTGAACTTCGAGAAACGCTGGATTATGATTTCTCTCGGGAAAGAGATTTTCGCTATAACGGTTTAACAATGGATGAGGTGATTCATCATTTGGCGGTTTTTATTTCCAGACTTTGGCAAATCCACGTATTCGAAGAGGGAAATACAAGAACAACGGCTGTTTTTTTAATAAAGTATCTTCGAATGCTCGGATTTGATGTCGAAAATGATTTGTTTGCGGAAAACTCTTGGTATTTCCGAAATGCTTTGGTTAGGGCAAATTACAATAACATAAAGAATGGTATCTATGAGACGACAGAGTTCCTTGAAATGTTTTTAAGGAATCTTTTGCTGAATGAGAAACACGAGCTTCACAATAGAGAAATGCATGTTAGTGGTAAATTTTTCTTGGGTCACGATGACTCGATAAATGACCCAATAAATGACCCGATAAAATTAGATGGACGTGAGCTTAAAATTATAGAGTTGTTACGTGAAGAAACTGGCTTAACACGAAAAGAGATGGCAGCTCGTTTAGATTGCTCGGATTCAACAATTAAGCGGTGCCTGCAGTCTATGGTTGAAAAGGGCGTACTGAAACGAATTGGCTCAAATAAAAAAGGTGAATGGATCATATTAGAGAAGAAGTAATATAAACAAATGTATTTTTACCGAATTACGGAGGATAAAGCATGGATTATCTAACCTCAGCGGAATGTGCAAAGAAGTGGAATGTGTCTCAAAGAAGAGTAGCAATATATTGTAAAGAAGGACGAATTGAAGGAGCTTTTCTTATGGGAAGAATGTGGCTGATTCCGAAAGATGCAAAAAAGCCGGAAGATCCAAGAAAAGTTCGTAAAATGGAGGGAAGATGCTAATATGGAGATGAGTATATTGTTTGTCTGATTACATAGCAGAGCTGGCATATAAGAGGCAGTATGGAGGATGAAATGTTAGAAATTGGAACCAAAGCTCCGGCTTTTACTCTGCCGGATCAGAACGGAAAAATGAGAAGCCTCGCAGATTATCAGGGACAGAAGGTAATCCTGTATTTCTATCCGAAGGACATGACAGCCGGCTGCACTAAGCAGGCCTGTGCGTTTGGAGATCTGTATCCGCAGTTCCGGGAGAAGGGTGCAGTCGTTCTTGGCGTGAGCAAGGACAGTGTAACATCCCACAAGAAGTTTGAGGAGAAATACGGCCTGCCTTTCACACTTCTCTCTGATCCGGAGAAGGAAGTGATTCAGGCTTATGATGTCTGGAAAGAGAAGAAGAATTACGGGAAGGTCAGCATGGGTGTTGTCCGGACGACCTATCTGATCGATGAGAATGGCATTATCATAAAGGCTTTTGATAAGGTGAAGGCGGCTGATAATCCGGCACAGATGCTGGGAGAACTGGAATGAGAATCATTATCTCCCCGGCAAAGCAGATGCGGGTGGATACAGATTCTTTTGCCTGCAAAGAGCTTCCGGTATTTATGGACAGGACGGAAGTCCTGATGAAATGGATCCAGAGTTTGTCTTATGAAGAGCAGAAGAAGCTTTGGGCTTGCAACGACAAAATCGCCCGGCAGAACGCTGAGCGATTTGCGCATATGGATCTTCACAAAAATCTGACGCCTGCCTTACTGGCCTATGATGGCATCCAGTACACATACATGGCTCCGGCTGTTTTTGAGGATGGCCAATATGATTATGTGCAGGAACATTTGCGTATTCTGTCTGGTTTTTACGGTGTAGTGAGACCGATGGATGGCGTGGTGCCATACCGTCTGGAAATGCAGGCGAAGGCTGCCGTCTGCGGTCATAAGAACCTTTATGATTTCTGGGGAGACAGCCTGTATCAAAAAGTAATCGGTGAGAGCAGGATCATAATCAATCTTGCTTCCAAAGAGTACTCAAAGTGCATTGAGAAATACTTGCAGCCGGATGACCGATATATCACCTGCATCTTTGGAGAACTGGAAGGTGACAAGGTTGTTCAGAAGGGCGTCTACGCTAAGATGGCCAGAGGCGAAATGGTGCGTTTTATGGCAGGAATCCATGCCGAGACTCCGGAGCAGATGAAGGACTTCAATTGGAGTGGGTATCATTACGATGATGGCCGCTCTTCGGATCAAGAATATGTTTTTATCCGCAAAACAATACCAGGAAAGAAAAGTCTATCATTGTGAGTGGACGTAATGGGAGAGATGAGTATGGCATCAGGCAAAAGATACCTGGAATTCATATTGGAGCAGTTATCGGACTTGGATGATATATCTTATCGAGCTATGATGGGCGAATACATCATATATTATCGAAGCAAGGTGGTCGGTGGCATTTACGATGACCGTTTTCTTGTAAAACCCACAAAATCTGCTGTGGCGATGATGCCGAATGCAGATATGGAGCTGCCATATGAAGGCGCAAAGGCAATGCTGCTTGTCGATGACGTAGAAGACAGGGAATTCCTGCGCAAGCTGTTGGAAGCAATGTATGATGATCTTCCTGCCCCAAAGAAAAAGAAGTAAGGACGAAACAGGCTGACTGCGAATACAGACAGGGTGAACATAAATGAGTAAGCACAAAATGGTGGACGGACGTCTGTTCCAGATGAATAAAAGTTATGGGCAATTGAAACAGAAGCAGAAAGAAAAAATCTCGGAGTGGATGTACCAGGCCTATCAGAAGCAGACCTCGGAAAAACTGTCGGATGAGGAAGCACTGCAACTCGTTTTTGATCGGATTGAAGAGGCAAAGATCTGGATTCCGGATCATGAGATCCTTAACCGCTACCGGGCAAAAAAGAACCAGTTCAAGAAACGCCTTGCCGGAGAAAACGTGCCTCAGCATATCTTTGTGATGGAAAGCATCCTGGAAAAAGCAACGCAGAAGATGGATGCCTTGGAAAAGAAGATCGAGGAATACGAAGCATTCCAGCCTGAAATCCGGAAGTTGGAGGCATATTATACGAGCCAACAGTGGAAGGACGATTATGCCATGGATGAGGCTGGTACATTTCCGGACAAACTGAAGCGCGGTGTCCTTTCACAGGATGGTATATGGAATCTGCTGGAACGAAATAAGGAATTGACCCGGAGACTCGGGATTTCGGAGGTACAGGGGCATGATGAACATGAATGACGGATTATATATTGGCGTAGATGGATGCAGAGGTGGTTGGATCGCCTGCGTCCTGAATCATGGTGAGTTCCGATTTGAACGATTTGATTCTCTGGAGCAACTTGTCAGCCATTATCCGGAATTTGATGCATTTCTGATTGACATGGCAGTAGGACTCAGATCCAGCGCAGATCAGTTAAGACCGGATGACCTTGCCCGTAAAGAACTGGGGCAGAAATCATCCTCGATATTTCCGATTCCGTGCCGCCAGGCTGTGTATGCAGATTCGGAAGAGGAACAGAAGCAGACCAATATCAGAATTCTTGGAAAAAGTCTTTCAAAACAGACCGTTCATATCATCCCGAAGATTAAGGAACTTGATGAATATCTGAGTCTTCATCCGGAGTATAAAAACCGGATTCTGGAAAGCCACCCAGAGGTGGATTTTGCCAGACTGAATGGATCTGTTGTAATGACCCGGAAGAAAGAGTATCCGGGCTTTTCGGATAGAGCAGCGATCCTGAAAAGGTATCTGCCCGGGAAAGATTTATCCGGCATGTGGGAGATGGCAAAGAAGCTTAAGTGCAATCCGGATGACTTGCTGGATTCCGCCTGTCTTGCAGTGACTGCAGCCCTGGCAGCGGGCGGAATGTGTGAGACGATCCCTGCGGAGCCGGAACAGGATGAAAGCGGGCTCTATATGAAGCTGACAATTCCAAAAAGGATCATCGGGGTACCGGCAAGCGGACAGAAGGTTGCCATCGTGACCGGCGGAGCCAATGGAATAGGGAAATGCATAACAGAGGAATTCCGAAAACAGGGCGTAAAGGTCTATGTGATCGATAAAGCGGCGGGCGACCATTATGTTGGGGATATCTCTGACAAGGCTGTGCTGGAAGCCTTCGCAGAGAAAGTGATCTTTGAGAACGGTGGTGTTGATTATCTGATCAATAATGCGCTGCCGCTAATGAAAGGGATCGATGAGTGCAGCTATGAGGAGTTCCAGTATGCACTGGCCGTCGGCGTAACTGCGCCGTTCTATCTCTCCAAACTGTTTGCGCCGCATTTCCGGGAAGGTGCCTGCATTATCAATATTTCATCTTCCCGTGACCGGATGAGCCAGCCACAGACAGAGAGCTATACAGCGGCAAAGGGCGGGATTGCGGCGCTGACACATGCGATGGCTGCCAGCTTCGCGGGGAAGGTCCGGGTGAACTCTATTTCCCCTGGATGGATCGATACGGCTTACACGATATATGAAGGCCCGGATGCCTTGCAGCAGCCAGTCGGTCGCGTCGGCAATCCGATGGATATCGCAAATATGGTTATGTTCCTTTGCTCGGATAAGGCTGGATTCATTACCGGAGAGAATATCTGCATTGATGGCGGGATGACCAAGCTGATGATTTACCATGACGACCATGGCTGGACCTATACGCCGGAAGAATAAAGGAGAATGGCATGGGCTACTGTACCTGGGCCATGATAAGGGGCCAATCCCGGTGAGCAACGGATTATCAGACAGATAAGTAAGGATCTCAAGAAGCATGGCTTCAAATTTTCCCAGTTAACCCGTTCTGTTGTGTTGTTGGTTCGGATCCTGTTCCAGTGTTCGGTTGGATAGTCCATGTATGTGAGCGTCTCTTCGATGCCTTCTTCAACTTTGTGTGCAGCTTGGGAAAGCTTCATTTCACGGAGCTTTTCAGCAACAGCGGCTGCTTTGGTGCGTGCCGCCTCCTTGCTTTCCTGCGCATGTATTGCTTTCAGCATCATAGAGACAGTTCGCATCTTGGTTCTTGGCGTGACAGTGAATACATTTCTGTAGAAATGTACAGTGCATCGCTGATAGCGTGCATCAGGAAAAACTTCCAATTAAACCTGCAGCGGGTGATTGGTTAAAATACGAATCCCGGCGAACATGACGATTGTTCCGGCGGTCAAAAAGGAAAACATCAGAATTCTGCCGGCTCTCTGAGCATCTTTCGGCTTTGGATCCTCGGCTGTCCCGGCAAACACAAGCCCCAGCGCTGCACCGATGTAGGAAAAAATGAAACCGCCAGCGGCGAGTGCAAATCCTGCCATGTCGAGCCCGTCAATCGGAAATAGAGAATTGAAGAGCACAAATATCATTACGGCCAGTATCAGAATCACAATCGGGCCCATGATACGAACGGTACGCAGAGTGCTTTTCGCCTCCCGCACGGTTTCCGGATTACGGCAGAGTTTGTCATCGTTCAGGATGGCCCGGTTTCTGCCGGCTGCGTTCAGAAGAATATAACCCCAGATGGATGCGACAACAATCCAGGGGATACAGAAAACAATTTCAAACATGATTGATAGTATTCAACGGTATGTCAACCGGATCGATGCTTGTTTACGGTACGATGATTTGAATATAAGTATTATATCTCCAAATCGCGAATTATGCCATTTTATCCGTGGAAGAGAATGGATCCGGATCTTTCGCATGATAGAGGCCCGCTTCAGGGAAAACTTTTTTCAGGTAAATCTAAGCACCGGGTGGTAGAACTAAGTTCCGGGTGATAGAACTAAGTGCCGGATGGTAAACCTAAGCTCCGGATGGTAAACCTAAGCTTCAGATGGTAAACCTAAACTTCAGATGGTAAATCGTATGTATTCCCGACAATCTACCGGGATTTCGTTTTGGGGAAATGTTGCAGAAAGGGGATTACGGCTGTGAAATCATATAATTATTACTTATAAAATATTATGATTTTCCGACTTTTTGCCGATATAGTTTAAAATAACAGTATTCTCTATTCTAAGAGACGATGAAGATCTAACACATACTCTTTGAAAGGAGGACACCATGACAAATCGAAGGAAAAGAATATTTGCTGCGGTGTGGACCGCAATTCTGCTTGTTCTGACCATGACTCTGACCGGATATGCAAAGACGAGATCTGCGTACAGCCTGATTGGAGCATCTGATGAAGGAGCCTATGTAAACCGGTTCTTTGGATATCAGCTGGAAGCACTGGATGGTTTCCGCTTTCAGAGCGACGAAGAGCTGGTAAAAAGCGGAGAGATTCCGGCAGACCTTCTTGAAGATGAGAGCGCTTTGCGGAAGAAACTGGAAGCCGGAGAAGTCTATGTGATCGCGTATGCTGAGACAAAAAATTATGACAGTATCAATATTGTTGTGGGAGACAGCGGAAAAGGAGCGGACGAGACAGACCGGCTGATCGATGAGGACAGCCTGAACGCGGCGAAAACGGCGTTGGAAAACAGTGGCTTTAAGGTGGATCGGATCAGTATTGACCGGGAATATATCGCTGGAAAACTTCGTTATGTGTTGAACACCAAAGCGACCATACGGGATCTGACCCTGTATCAGAAACAGGTTATTCTTGCAAAAAACGGATTCTACCTCTGCATTACGGCAGCATCGGTAGGAGATGACAAGATGGAGCAGATCTTTGAAAAGCTTTCGGCAGTTTCGTAAGACAAGGAAGACAGTGATCAGAGAAATGCCGGACCGGGGGGCGCTCAGTCTATGATCCGGCGGCAATCAAAATAAAAGACAATAATTGCACATGAATCATGATTTGACCGGCACGGAAAGGAAAGACGGACGTGCCGGTCTTTTGCGGTATAGGAATTTACTCCGAAATACCATATTCCAGAAAAAACGCTTCGCGCGGATTCCGTGGAATTGAAAAAACGCTGAGCGGAAGATACGGGAAAAATACAAA
Organism: [Clostridium] aminophilum DSM 10710; assembly: GCF_000711825.1. Lineage (GTDB taxonomy): Bacteria > Bacillota > Clostridia > Lachnospirales > Lachnospiraceae > Clostridium_R > Clostridium_R aminophilum. Next base: position 138,828 of record NZ_JONJ01000003.1, read on the forward strand.
AGATAGCAAACAATTAAATTGCGCTAAATCAAAAAGAATGGTATAGTATATACCGTTGCATGAAAAGCAGACTTTATAAACAGGTAAGGAGATTTATGCTTAACTGGAAAAAACCGACTGCCGATCTTGTACCACTTATGAAAGAGTGCATCCAGGAATCCGGTATGACCGGCAGCGATACATGTGCGGCAAATATATTTTTGCTCCGGGAAAAATACGATACCCGTATTGCAGTGGAAGACGGCTTCCTATATCGCTGGTATCAAAATGATAAGATTCCGGGCAGAAGCGGCGTGACGTTCCCGCTGGGAAAGGGCAATATCGCCGATGCGATCCGGCGTCTTGCGGAAGACCGCAGGGAGAGAAATCTTCCGATGGATATGATCCTTCTGGGAGAAGACCAGATCGAAGAACTCCGGTCGCAGAATATGGAAGGATCATTTACTACCGATGAGGCCAACTGGGATTACGTGTATGATGCGGAACATCTGGCCTTTCTTCCGGGGAAAGAGAATAATAAGAAGAGAAACCGGGTGAACCGGTTTATGCGTCGGTATCCGGAGTGGAGCATCCGCTATATCGATCACGAGGAACAGGAGGATCTTCTGGCTGATCTTCTGAAAGTAGAAGAGCGCTGGCTTTCCGCACAGGAAGACAAAGATCCGGCCATTTCCATCGAACAGTCCGAGATTCACGAGGCAGTCCGGCTTTGGAATGAGCTTCCGCTGATCGGAGCGGTTATCTATGCGGAGGATAAGCCGGTAGCCATGACAGTTGCCTCGGAGATCAACAACGGAGTCTATGATATTCTTTTTGAAAAGAGCTATGGTTCGTATGCACAGGACGGCGGATTTGCGATGATCAACAAGTGTTTTGCGGAACATCTGCTGGAAAACTGGAATGCAAAATGGATCAACCGGGAAGAAGATATGGGAATTCCGGGGCTTCGCAGAGCCAAAATGATGTACCAGCCGGATCTGCGATTCAAGAAATTTGAATACCGGAGCGCCGGAATTCAGTGATAAAAGCAGAAGCCAATCAGCGAGGGAGACATTTGTCCAGATGACAGATGTCTTCTTTTTTTGCGGCTAACTCGCCAAAGATCACGCCCCGGTGAGGCCGAAGCAACTGCCGCGAAACGATCAAAACTTGAGAAGCATGTTTCTGCTCGTTTTTTGGAAAAGCGCTCCGCCAACGAAGGAGTCAACTTGCGGTAACCAGCGGCAAGTACCCAGCGACAAGTGAAGAGCGGTACGTGATCAGCGGCACGCAGAGCCCATGAGTCTTGGGAGGGGGAACCGAAGAATCCCATGCGGAATTTGTTCTGTGATATGATATAAAAACTTTCTATCGCTGACGATTAAAAGGATGTAATTGTCGGTCATCCGTTTCAATTTTATACTATGCAACAACATTGATAGAGAAAGGGAACGGATATGGCAGACCGAAGAGAAAAAATCAGAAAATTTGTGGAAGAGCATTTAACGACGTATCAGGATATCGCATTACAGATTCATGCAAATCCGGAAGTTTCCGATTTTGAGTTTTTTGCCAGCAAAACGCTTTCAGAACAGCTGAAGAAGGAAGGTTTCGAAATTGAGCTTCCGGCGGCCGGTCACCGAACCGGATTTGCGGCTTACTATAAGAGCGGAAAACCGGGGCCGGTTGCTGTGTTTCTGGCAGAGTATGATGCGCTTGCCGGGCTTGGACACGGATGCGGCCACAATATTTTCGGAGCAACATCCGCACTGGCCGGAGCTGCTTTGAAGCAGGTGATTGATGAAGTCGGCGGTGAAGTCCGTGTTTACGGAACACCCGGAGAAGAAGGCGGACAGAATGGCAGCGCTAAGGGCTCGTTTGTACGCGAGGGATATTTCAAAGATGCGGATTTTGCACTTTGCACGCATCCGGGCGGCAGTCCGGAGCATACGCTCTCTGCCAGAAACTACGCCTGCGCACCGGTAGACATCGAATTCCACGGAAAATCGGCACATGCGGCGGGAGATCCGCAGGACGGTATCAACGCACTGGATGCACAGATCCTTGTATACAATGGAATATCGGTGCTCCGACAGCAGCTGACTGACCGGATCCGGATTCACGGTGTGATTGTTGAGGGCGGTTCGGCGCCGAATGTCATTCCGGATTACACCAGGTCCAAATGGTACATACGGGCAACAGACATTGAGACGCTTCATGAACTCAAGAAAAAGGTGGAAAACATCGTTCAGGGCGCCGCACTGGCGACCGGATGCACGGGAAGTCTGAAACTCTATCAGAACCTCGTGGAGAATATGGTGGTAACACCGTCGTTTGACGCAGTCTATGAAAAGAATCTGGCGCTTTTCGGCGAGAAGATCACCCACAAGCCGGACAAGATTGAAGCGGGTTCCAGCGATGTGGGAAATGTATCTCAGGTTGTTCCGACCATCCAGACGTATATCTCGATCTCGGATACGAAGATTGCCGGTCACTCTCCGGATTTTGTGAAGGCGGCGGCAAGCGAAAAGGGATTGAAAGCCATCGGGCTTGGCGCCGGCGTTCTGGCATTTACGGCGCTTGATCTTCTGGAAGATTCGGAGCTTCTGGAAAAGATCCGGGAAGATCACCGTAACCATGTGGAGCACCAGAAGGATATCGAATGACATTCGAAAACTCTTCCGCGCATCATGCCTGAAATACTTATGTAGGAATGCTTTCTGGATATTATTACCGATGTTATATGACAGGAGCATGATATGAATGACTGTAAATTGAAAAATAACAATGACAGATGTAATATCAAAGTATCATAAGTCATACCGGCTTGTAATAGAAAAAAAGGATGGCTTTTCAGGGAACACACTGTGGAACCTGTCGGAGATGCAAATTCAAGCGCGCAAAATGCGGACGGGTCTATGATCCTGAAAAATGAAATCCGAAGCACAACATAGAGCCGGAAACAATAGCTGACAATCTTCCGGAGGACTGGAAATGTCCTCTCTGCCGTAAAGGTAGGGAACAGTTTAAGCAGGTTTAATGGAGCAAAGGAGGAGGCCATCATGAGTGAGAAGGAACAGATTTTAGAAGCTATGCGCAAGGCCGGTGAACCGCTGAATGCCGGCAAGGTGGCAGAACTGACCGGTCTTGACCGTAAAGTGGTCGATAAGGCATTTGCTGCAATGAAAAAAGACGGATCAATTGTATCCCCGGTCAGATGCAAATGGGAGCCCGCTGAGAAATAAAGAAGGCGTGATGGAAAACCTGCTGAAAATGCAGCATGGAAGCAGGAGATGATATTCAAAAAATGGAGGATGAGCAAATGGAGATCAAAGCAGTAAAATTCAGAAAAGACGGGTTCTATTCTCAGCCATTTGCATTTGGCGGGGAAGAGGGACCGGACAAGTTTGACCCTACCATCCGATATCGCGGTACACTCCAGAATTATCTGATTGATACCGGAGAGGAAGTGATCCTGGTTGATACCGGTTTACCGTCCGGGACGCCGGAAGAGGTGCCGGATGAAAAAAGCCCGGCATATACCGGAAAGGATATCAGCAGCTACATGGAAGCTTTTGCTGCCCTTGGTTATAAGCCGGAGCAAGTGACGAAGATTCTTCTTACACATAAACATATTGACCATTCAGGTGAGCTGAGGTCTTTCCCGAACGCAAAGATCTTTGTGAGTGCGGATGAAACATCGGCTGATGAGCTGCAGGGACTTTCGAATCTTGAACCGGTTAAATTTACGGACGGTGCATATTATAATTTCCCGGAAAGCCAGAAGATAGGGGACGGAATTTATTTTATCAAAGCAAAAGGACACACCTATGGCAATAGCATTGTGATCGTGGAGAAGGATGGATTGTTCTATATGCTTCACGGTGATATCACATATGTGGACGAGGCGCTCTATGAAAACAAGGTTTCTGTTGTTTTTGACGATCTTCCGGCAGCGCGTGAGACACTTGACCGGGTCCGTGAGTTTGTAAAGAATCATCCGACGGTTTATTGCGGCACCCACACGCCGCAGGGATATGAGAACCTTGAAGCAAAGCGTGTGATGGATCTGGATAATCCGGTGCCTACCGTTTTGGCTGAGGTGGATTTCTCCGGGGCAGCAGCATCCGGGAAATATGTCTGTTCCATTTGCGGATATGTGTATGATCCTGCGGAGCATGACGGAGTTGCCTTTGAGGATCTTCCGGATGACTGGAAATGCCCAAGATGCAAACAGAGAAAAGAGAAATTTAACAAGGCTTGATTCCTCAGATTCCTCAATTTGAACGCGTATTATACAGAGAGTCGTGTAACAGCGGCTCTCTTTTGATATCATAACAATCACTCAATTTAAGGATGATCAAATAAAGATAGATGATGTCACTTTTTGTCGGACTATACGGAAATGGAAAGTCCTGTAACCCTGCTGTTTGACATCGGGGGTGAAGACAGAGGCAGAGGCGCCGGAACCGGCTGAAGGACGGGACATTGTCCGCAGGAACATGAAAGAAACACTAAAAATCGATGGAGGATTTGCATCATGAGATTGGATGGATTTGGATTGCTCGTTGATGATATGGCAAAGATGATTCGCTTTTACAGGGATGTTCTCGGATTCGAAATTAAGGAGGAAGAGAATACGCCTAATGTTTACCTTGTGAAGGATGGAACACTGTTTCTGCTTTATGGCAGGAAGGATTTTGAAAAGATGACAGGCAGACGATATGAATACATCAAGGGGCTGAATGGTCAATTTGAAATAGCGCTGTACGTCGATACATTCGAAGAAGTGGATGAAGCATATAAGAAGGCCGTGGAAAATGGTGCGACATCGGTGCTTGAACCGGAGCAGGAGCCTTGGGGACAGCGAACCTGCTATATCGCGGATCCGGAAGGCAACCTGATTGAGATCGGCTCATGGAATAAGCCTTATGAAGAGAAGGACCTGACGGAGAAGTGTTGATCGCCCGGCAGATGATCATTTTGCGGCGGGCGGAACAAAGACGAGAAAAGACTTCGGGGTTGAAGCGGTCGCCGAGTGCTCATTTCGCATCAGGCGGAATGAAGATGAGAAAAGGACTTCGGGGTAGAAGCGGTTGCCGAGTGCTCATTTCGCTTCGGGCGAAACAAAGTGGAGAAAAGGGTATGGAATATATAAGAGTTACGATGGAGAATCTTGAAAAAGAGCATATTTGCTGCGCCATTTCCAGCAATAAAGATGATCAGGTATCATCGAAAAAGGCATGGCTTGCGGATAGATTTGCGGAAGGGCTTGTATTTCTGAAAAGTGTGGAGCGTGGAAAATGTTTCATAGAGTATCTTCCTGCGGAATATGCCTGGAATCCGATCGAAGCGCCCGGATATATGCATATTGATTGCCTATGGGTTTCCGGGGCTTTCAAAGGCCATGGATATTCAAACGATCTGCTTTCCGAATGCATTGCTGACAGTAAGGTAAAGGGAAAGAAGGGGCTGTGTATTCTTGCTTCAGCAAAGAAAAAGCCATTTCTGGCTGATCCGAAATTCTTGAAATATAAAGGTTTTCGAGTTTCGGATGAGGCCGATAATGGGATCCAGTTGTGGTACTTCCCGTTTGAAATGGATACTGAGAAACCGCTATTCAAGGAATGTGCCAGACATCCCCGTATAGATGAGCGCGGTTATGTTCTCTTTTACACGAACCAGTGTCCGTTTAATGCAAAATATGTACCGGTTCTGGAAGAAACCGCTGAGAAGAATGGCATATCATTTAAGGCTGTGAGGATTGAAAGCAGGGAAGAAGCTCAGAAAGCACCGACTCCGATCACGACGTATGCGCTATTTTGTGATGGGGAGTATGTCACGAATGAGCCGCTGAATGATAAGAAATTTTTGAAGCTTATTAATGGTTAGGGAGGAAAAGTAGATAAGAATTATGTTTGTCTGCCATGTCAACTGCTTTTATGAATCTTCTAAAGACAGTAATAGTAAGGGCTGTGGGAGTTTTTAGGTGGATTTGCAATCCACTTTTAACCCAAGTGATTTTGAGAAAATGTTATTCGGCAGCAGAATATAAGTGATTTTGGAGATGTGACATACAATAAAATATAGCGAAAGCGCACTTTATCTTAAGTGTGCTTGGCTACCTATGAACAACCCCATCGGGTCGTGTCAAAAGCAGTAAAGATGTGCTGTAGTTTGACACGGGGCGGTGGGTTTGTTATTTAGAATGGATAATACAGTGACAATTAGGGTGACATCTTAAATACAAAAAATGTCGGTTTGAATGACGGTTTGGATTGGAAAAATGTCGCTAAAGATATGAAAGTGAATTTGCGAAGCTTATTATACGTTATCCAAAAAGTAGTTGATGATTTTAATAATGCAATAGAAATATATATTGTCACGTTTAACATTTCAAAGTATCGGGATGGAAAGTTGATCAAGGAGTTAGAAGCGGCTTGTAAAAATGGAACGAAAGTTACTATCGTTACAAATATCCCTAAAAGATTTTCATCATATTATAAGGATTGCTATGCTTTATATGCGCACTATGTAATACAAGATTATTTAGGCATACTTAACGCTGAAAAGTTCAATATGCATCTGTCGGCTTTTTTTAATTTGTAAAAATTTTATAGGAAAGTCTCCCATTTTCACTTTCTATTTCATAAATACCACAGGACTTTTTCTAAGTTTCGCGTTATAGCTTTCGTTTCAAAGATAGATATCCTGTTTCGATTTGTACGTGCTTTTTTATACTCTCTTTTCTGTATTTCTAATAAAACCATGACATTTTGTGACATGGTTTTTGCGTTATACTGATATACATGGAGGTGTCACTTATGCAGGAAAGTCGATTATTTAAAATTGTATATTATTTGCTTGATAAAGGGAAAGCCACAGCTCCAGAGTTGGCAGAAAAGTTTGGGGTTTCGGTTAGAACAATTTATAGAGATATTGATGCCCTTAGCGGAGCAGGTATTCCAATCTATGCGGAAACAGGGTGTAAAGGTGGCATTTGTTTAATGAATGATTTTGTTTTAGACAAAGCAGTTTTGTCCGAAAAAGAAAAGCAAGAGATATTAGCAGCGTTACAAAGTTTGTCCGTAATAGGAAATGTCTATGAGGATGCTACGCTTGTAAAGTTGTCTGCACTTTTTAATACTCGTTCTGAAACATGGTTTGAGGTAGATTTTTCAAGGTGGGAAACCAAAACAGAAGATAATGAAAAATTTGAAACGCTAAAAACGGCGGTCATCCATCATAAATCTGCGGAAATTTCCTATGCAAGTGGCGATGGTCAGTACAGCAAAAGAAAAGTACAACCGCTAAAATTGTACTACAAAACAAATGCATGGTATTTAAAAGCATTTTGCACCGAAAGACATGACTTTCGTATGTTTAAGCTAAATCGGATTTTAAGTATTAAACTTTTGAACGAGGATTTTATCCCCACATCATTCCCGGAAGTTCAGAAAATGCCGTCACAGACTTATGGGAAAGCTGTTCTTCGCTTTTCCAAAGAAGTAGCCTTTCGTGTTTATGACGAATTTAGTAGCAGCCAAGTGATTAGGCAAGATGATGGATATTTGCTTGTCACGGCTGAAATGACAAGAGAACCGTGGCTTATCGGTGGATTGCTTTCATTTGGTACTCAGGTTGAGGTGATAGAGCCTGTGTATTTGAAAACACAGTTAGCGGAAAAAGCAAAAGAAATTTATGAAATGAATAAAGTATGACATAAGGTGTCAGTATTTATTTGATATAGTATATTTCATAAATAAAAGAAAATAAATAGACGAGAAAGGAAATACTTATGAAGATATTAATTATTAATGGTTCACCATACAAGGAGAACAGCACCACATTAAAAATAACAAGAGCTTTTATGGAGGGGCTGAACGAGACTGCGGAGATTGTACATACGATTGATTTGGACATAAATCCGTGTCGTGCCTGTTATGCCTGCTGGGTGAAAACAAATGGCAAATGTGTACAAAATGATGAGGCAATCACTGTCCTTAATAAAATCCGTGAAGCTGATTTAGTAATATGGTCAATTCCATTATATTGCTACTCTGCTCCCTCGCACTGTAAAGCCCTCATGGACAGAACCGTTTGCTTTAACTCAGCAGAAATGTATTTGGGGGATGATGAATGTACACACCACTATGGATATGAAGATGGTTCTAAAAAAACAGTGTTGATTTCCTCTGGTGGTTTGCCCGATGTAAAAGGAAACTTTGATGGACTGGTCTTTCAACTAAAGCGTATGTTTGGCGAAAATACCGCTACAATCTTATGTGCAGAAGCAGGATTGTTTTTATCACCTGAAACAGAACCCTTGACACTACCTTACCTTGAAGCTGCAAAAAAGGCAGGAACAGAATATAAAGCAACAGGTCTGATTTCTAAAGATACACAGATGATATTAGATGTTCCAATGATACCAACAGATATGTATATTGCAAATGTAAATGCTACCTTCTCTGCAATGAAAGAAAAGAACTAAATTTACGATACTGTTGATAAGAGCAAAATGATAGATACAAAACCATCTGCCCTAACAAGTAAAATAAAAAAACGATGTTGTGACAGCAGAATAGCCATGTGCCTAAAGAAAATAAAGTAGCCTAACGGCGGTCAATGGAGTCAATTTAGTACAAAACTAAATTGATTTCTTTTTTATAATCATATACTAAAAAAACGTAAAAGGTCCTCAATAATTCATATATTTTTACTAATAAAAGATCAATATGACACACCAAAGCGTTATTTGCTTCTATTCAAAAGAGTGTCAAATTCTTCTTCTGATAATTTTTGAATGTATCTATAACTGTCCCTCCGTCCTGCTAGTGGTAAAGTTCTTTTTAATGGACATGAATGGAACAGAATAGATTTAGAACAGATAGGAGCTTTGATTGAAACTCCTCCACTTTATGAAAATCTTTCCGCAGTAGAAAATTTAGAAGTCCGTGCAAAATTACTGAATATTCCCAAAATCCGAATAGATGAAGTCTTAAAAATAGTCGATTTGCAAAATACAGGAAGAAGTTATCAGAGAAACAGCGTGATGTAATCTTATTACGCTATTTTCAAGGCATGAGAGACCAAGATATTGCAGAATTATATCATGTTATTCGTAAAGCAGGCGGATGGTGAGGTCAAATTGACCGATTTGAGGCAAGAAGAGAAAAGAAACCAGCTCACAAAATCGTGATGACGAAGGAAAACGTCAGTTCATCCAACAGTTCCTGCAGGAAGACGACATTGAGACCTCTGAGGACATTCAGGATGCTCACAAAGACCTGCTTGGCGGTACAATTAAGGAGATGATGGAAGCCGAGATGGATAATCACCTCGGATACGAAAAATCCGAGCTTTCCGACTCTGATGACTACCGCAACGGCTACATAGATGAGCGCAGACAGAAAAGCTCTTTCACTTTTTATTGCAGAACGGTAGAAACGATCTTGGAGAAGATGGCCACTTTGGGCATATTTCTTTTACAATCTGATAAAAAAAAAAGGAATTTCTGATAAGCGGAATCTTCTTCGAATATGATGTGCTGATTGACTGAATGAAGTATGATATAAGCATGTTGAATTCAGAGTTCTGGGGTTTCTTGACATAAAATAAACTTCTGCAAGAAATATAAATTTAGATTGTCAAACACTTTGACTTAAGAAGTCATATATTTGTTGAAAGGAAATTGCAAAATGAATTTGAAAAATGAACCGTTAACCCCGTCCCGTAGGACCATCCATATTCTATTTGTCTGCCACGGCAGCATCTGCCGTTCACCAATGGCAAAATACGTTCTTCAGGATATGGTTGAAAAACGGGGCCTCGCGCACCGGTATCAGATCGACTGTGCGGCGATGACCTATGAGGAGATTGGAAATCCGGTGTATCCGCCGGTGCGGCAGGTTCTGAATCAGCATGGGATCAGCTGCGACGGATATGCGGCCCGCCATGTACGAGAAGAGGATTATACCGATTTTGATTACATCATCGGAATGGATGCGGAAAACATGCGGGATCTTGCCAGGGCATTCGGAAACGATCCGGCCGGTAAATGCTGCCGTCTCCTGGATTTCACAGATGATCCGAGGGATATCGCGGATCCGTGGTATACCCGCAGATTCAATTACTGCTACGAAGACGTCAAACGCGGATGCGAGGAGCTTTTGCGGAAGACAGAAGGGGAAAACTAAATAATATCGTACGGGAAGTTTCGTGAGGTTACTACATTGTCGGATGGAAACGCAGAGCAGAAGCAGTTGTTTCTTATCCGGCATTTCTTTATTGACAAAATCGACACACGTGTCTAAAATAAAAAACGACATTGGTGTCGATTTCACAGGGAGTTCGGCCAAAGCATAATAAAAAACGGAAAGCGTATAAGAAAAAATGATCATAGGTTTCATGACTTTAACATTGTACAAGTATGAGTACCGGGTATTGGGGAGGTAAAAATGACATCAAAAGGTGAACAGACAAGAAACACGATATTGGATGTATCATACGCTCTTTTTGCAGAGAAAGGCTTCAAGCAGGTGACCATGAAGGATGTCTGCGAAGTCACCGGTATGAGCCGGGGCGGACTGTACAGTCATTTTTCCGGAACGGCGCAGCTGTTCGAGGCGTTGCTGGAGCGAATTACGGAAAAGGAGTCGATGGATTTTTTCGGAGAGATGAAAAAGGGGATGTCTGCGACGGACATTTTGGATGGAGCGCTTCTTCTCATGGAGGATGAAATGAATCATCCGGAAGAGTCTCTGAGCATGGCCATGTATGAGTATGCGGAAACCGTTGATTGTGGTGTGATGAAACATTTTACCGAAATCAATGAGGATAAATGGACAGAACTGATCCGGTACGGGATAGCTCGCGGAGAATTTCAAAACGTGGATGTCGATGAAATGGTGAATGTGATTCTGTATTCATATCAGGGTATCCGAATGTGGAGCCGCATTATTCCGATGAATCCGGATAGTTTTCATTCCATTGTGAGTCATATCAAAAGGCAACTGACTGGATCAGGAAAAGAAGGATCGGGAACGGAAGCAGAACAGAGAGCAGAGTAAGAGATTGAAATGGAAACAGAGTAAGAACCAGAAGGCAGAGCGGGAAAATGAACGGAAGGCAGAGCGGGAAAATGAACGGAAGGCAGAGCGGGAAAATGAGCAGAAAGTATAGCAGGAGACAGAACAGAAGCCGGGCGGGAAACTGAACAGAGAGCGGAGCGGGAACCAGAAAGCAGAGCAGAAGACAGAACTGGAAACAGAAAAGGAGAAAGAAGGAAATGACGGAATTGCTGAAACAATTCAACAGGAAGAACAACTGCGAAGCCAGCGAAGAACTGGGACAGAACCGCAATAAGGCGGTTTTATATGTTCACGGAAAAGGCGGAAACGCGGAGGAGGCAGAACATTATATGGAGCTCTTTCCGGAGTGTGATGTGTATGGATTGGACTACCGGACGGATCTTCCGTGGGAGACGAACCTTGAGGTGGAGAGCGTGGTGAATGATTTGAGCGGGAGATACCGTCATATCATACTGATCGCTAACAGCATCGGCGCATTTTATTCCATAAATGCGAATATTGGAGAGAAGATCGAGCGGGCCTTTTTCATTTCACCGATGGTTAATATGGAAAAACTGATTCTCAGCATGATGACGTGGGCGAAAGTATCCGAGGCGGATTTGCAACGAGAAAAAAACATCCGGACGGAGTTCGGTGAGGATCTGTCATGGGAGTATCTCTGCTATGTGAGAGAACATCCGGTTTCCTGGAGGGTTCCGACCGATATTTTGTATGGGTCGGAAGATCATCTGCAGGATCAGGAAACTGTCCGGAATTTCGCGGAGAAAACAGAAGCATCTCTGACCGTGATGAAAGGCGGAGAGCACTGGTTTCACACGGAAGAGCAGGTGGCATTTCTGGATCGGTGGCTGGAAGCAAAGACCGGGACTGTGAGAGATTGATTAGACTGATAAATCAGAAAATAAATTTTGGAAATCGCAGTGAAAAGGATATAATGAAATTGATGGCGTAAATCAAGATCCAATGCCGTGGTGTGCCGTCATCCGGCGGGATCGGCATATATCTGTATGGAGGGTTTGAGATGAATATCCGGAATTTTGAAAATGACACCCGAAAGTTTGCGGAAAACAAAGATAATTTCTATGTTCTTGAGTATCTGCGCGATGCCAGCGTATCACCGATGAATGCCGCGGCGGAGTACTACATGAGCAAGATGGGCGTTCACAGAAGACAGGTTGCGATCAAGCTGGAAAACGGCCGTTCGGCAATGATTCAGAGCGGTGCCATGCAGTGGATGGCCGGAGACATCAATGTGAGTACCGGGGTAAAAGGCGTCGGTGATTTCTTTGGAAAAATGATGAAAGGTGCAGTCACGGGAGAATCTGCGATTAAGCCGGAGTACACCGGAAACGGGTGGCTGGTTTTGGAACCGACCTACAAATATATTCTTCTGGTTGACGTGGCAGAATGGGGATCGGGTCTGACCATCGAGGATGGCATGTTTTATGCATGCGCCGGAACGGTGAAGACGGCAGTGGTTGCGCGAAAGAATCTTTCCTCCGCAACACTTGGCGGAGAAGGACTGTTTAATCTGAGTCTGTCCGGCTCCGGTGTGGCAGCTCTGGAGAGTAATGTGCCGTATGATGAGCTGATCGAAGTGGAACTGGATAACGATACGCTGAAGATCGACGGCAATTATGCGGTGTGCTGGTCCTCCAGCCTTGATTTTACCGTGGAGAGAACGACAAAGACGCTGATCGGCTCGGCTGCTAGCGGAGAAGGACTGGTCAATGTATTCCGTGGCACCGGAAAGGTCCTGATGAGTCCGGTGACTCCGACCACCTCGCTGTATGAGGCGACCAATACGGTGTCGGCAAAGGCAGCGAAGAAATGATGATATTTGAATTTGTATGATGAGAAGAAACAGCCTTCCCGGCATGTGTCGGGAAGGCTGTTATACTGCAAATGAGAGAGTTGAGAGGGAGTTTGCCAACGCAGGAATTATGGTTGTTAGACCATAAAAACGCCAACCGGTGAGGCGACACGGAAGGTCGAAAAACCGACCGGGAGACTCACAGATCGTCCAGTTCGTCCGCGGGCACGGGATTCGGATTCTTTTCCGTCTTTACGATCATGCCATCTTTCATCACGATCGTAGTATCCATCATTTTCGGAATCGCAGTGTTATGAGTGACCATGACGATCGTGGTGCCATACTTCTTATTGATTTCTTCGAGCAGTTTCAGTATTTCTTTGGAAGTGACAGAATCCAGAGCACCCGTCGGCTCATCGCACAGAAGAACCGGGGAGTTTTTGATCAATGCCCTTGCAATGGAAACTCTCTGCTGCTGGCCGCCGGACAGTTCCGGCGGATACATTTTCTCAAGGCGTTCAAGCCCCAGAACATGCAGAAGCATCTCGTAATCCATCGGCGATTTGCTCAGCCGGGCTCCGACTCTGATATTGTCTCGGACACACAGATTGGGTAACAGGTTATAAAACTGAAATACGAAACCCAATTTATCTCTTCGGAAACAGCGCAATTCCTCTTTGTTGAAGCCGGTTATCTCCATTCCATCAATCAGAATTTCACCCTCATCCGGGGTCTCCAAACCGCCGATACAGTTCAGCAAGGTTGATTTACCGCTTCCGGAGGAACCGATGATCACGCATTTTTCCCCGGCCGCAATATCGCAGGATACACATTTTAATGCTTCAATCTTACTGCTTCCGCTGCCATATGTTTTCTTAATATTTTTAACCGTTATCATGAAAATCAGCCGCCTTTCTTTATTCATTTGCCCGTATAAGATCAAGCTCGTTTATCGTTTTGATCTGTCTGGAAGGACCAAATGCTGCTATCAGATATATAAAAATGACAACAGCGACATCTCTTATGAAGTTTATAACGGAATAGCTTAAATGAATCCCGACGGGGGTGGTATTCATTAAGTACCGGACTACAATATTAGAAAAACGGAACCCCGTAAGTAATCCGATGATTCCACATAAAACAGTGAACACTGCAGTACTGGAAAGAAATATCAGCTGAAGTTCCCGGTTGCTGTAGCCCAGTACAGAGTGGATCGCAATCTGGTGCATTCCTCCATTTACAGAAAAACGTACAATGAAAATGACCATCGCCAAATAAAAGAGCAGCGATACCGTTATTAAGAATATCCTCATCCTTCCTGATTCAAGTTTAAAACTTTTGATCGGTTTTAGATAGTCTTCTCTTTTATATGAGCCAAGCAGTTCCGACGGGGAGTAATCGCAGACCTCATTTGAGTAGATGCTGTTATAAACCTTTCCCTTTCCCAAACGACTGCGCAGATCATCGATGTTCATATAGGCAGTTAACATAACATCATAATCTGCCACGCTGGCAATCGGGAATGTATATGCTTCTCCCGTCAGATCATCATATACGGTAAAACTGTCATTTTCCTTTAGACCGTAGTGTGAGGCAACCGCACTGCTGATCAGTACTTTTCCGTTTAGATCACTCGTATCTACATGAAAGAATTCGCCGGTTGATTCGAGTCCGAGAAATTGAATATCGGACATGTAATCCGTATCACCGATCTTGAAGACCTTTTTGTAAACAGCTTCGCCCGAAGTTAGCGGTTCATCGGATTCCTCCATGAGATCATATACGTATTCATAATTAATCTCCTGCGGAAGTCTTTCTTCGATATTGCTAACAAATTGTCCGATACCGATTCCAAGCATATAGACCATTCCGGACACAAGCGAGCCGGTAAGGAGAACCGCACATAAGCCGATATCCTTTGTAAAGCGCGAAAAGATCAGATCCAACAGGATACCGCGGCCGTTTCCGCGGCTTTTGTACTTCCGGGTATCGTTGTTGAAGGTTCCTTTCAGCAATGCCACCGGAGCCATCGAAAAGAGCTTGTTTAATCGGACAAAATTGATAAGAAAACAAACAATCGGAGGTATCAGCACGCAATAGATAAAGATGAACGGCGAAGTCTGAATCGGAACATAGGGAACGCAGTAATAATCGGAATTTGAGATCAACTTGGCCGCACTGAACCATATACTGGCAAGCCATCCGAGGAATCCGGCGACAAATGAAATAAGCGTTGGCGGAGCAAGATACATGATGATGACATCCGTCTTCTTTACCCCCATAGCGTAAAGCGATCCGATCGAAGCACTTTCTTTCTCAATCGCGGATTTGATTCCAAGATAGAATACGACGGAGACGAGGATCAGTAAGCCGATTCCGATAATAAAGCCGGCAATTTCATACGCAAAACCATCAGCCACTGCGGAGCACATTCTCTCATTATTGGCCCGCGGGACGAATGTTAGGAGATTCGCGTCTGCTCCGAAGGAAGCCTGTATTTCCCCGCGAAGTTCATCATCGGAACCTTCATCCGGCAGTTTATAGGAGTATACATATTCCTGCCGGGTGCCGTTTCCTGTCTGCGAAAGCAATGTATCATATCCTTCATCCGTCAGGAATGCAAGACCAAATGAATGACTGTCCGAACTGTAATCCGACAAACCTCTGGAAGGCATATCATAATCGGTAACCGAGCCAATGCCGCAAACATGATACTGCTGCGAACCAATGTTCAGGTCATCCCCGACTGCGATTCCATTTGAAGCCGCATAGCATTTGTCCAATACAAGCTCCTGCGGATCCTCCGGATAATGACCTTCATCAAGGACCAACAGGTCGATCTTTTGGCGGTTCTTAAACATGCGAAGGATACTGCCATTTTCCAGTTCAAGATCAAATGAAAAAATCCGTTCCAGCGCATATCCCTGTTCTTTCAGGGAGGACTCGTCCGGATCGGTCAGAGGTTTTCTCAGGGAAAACTGTCCGTCCTGATAATTGGAAGCGATATAATTCTTTCCGCAGACAAGATTATAGGAATAGGTAATGGACGCCAGGGAAGAAGCAATATACATGCCACCGGCAATCAGCAACCCCATCAGAAGGTAGGTGATCCGGTTTCGATATAAATCTCTCCAAATGTTGTTTTTCAGGATTTCCAGCATAACAGACTCCTTAAGGATGTATTTTCTTCAAACAGATCAGTTCATATACACTGATTCTGACTCAATAATAACACATTTTATTCTTTGGCTAAAATGTTCCATATGTAAAGGAGAATATAAAAGAAGATGATACCTGGCGGAAACATGGAACGTATCAGGTTTCCGTAGGTATCATCGGGAATGTGATCGGCTATGGAACTGGCACTGCGGTGCATGGAAAATGTTTGAGCCGTGAAATGAAGAAGCGGAGAATCCGGTGTTTACCGCAGTTTCAGGATCTCGTCCAGAAGCCGGTTTGCGGCATCCCACTTTGACATCAGCGGAAGCTCGGTTTCCGACTTGCCGGAAATCAGTGTCAGCACGTTGGTGTCCCCCTGAAAACCGGCCCCGGAAACCTTGACATTGTTCGCCGCGATCAGATCCAGATGTTTCTTTTCAAGCTTTTTTCTGGAATTTTCCAGCATGTTTTCGGTCTCCATGGAAAAGCCGCAGAGGAACTGCCCCTCCTTTTTGTGCTCGCCGAGGTATTGAAGGATGTCTCTGGTTCGCTCAAGCGAAAGACTCAGATCCGAGCCGTCATCTTTTTTCTTGATCTTGTTGTCCGAAACACTGGCAGGACGGTAATCCGCAACCGCGGCAGCCTTGATGATGATATCGGATTCATTCTGCCGGCCGGTGATCTCGCGGAACATGTCCTCGGCGCTGCGGATGGGAACGACACTTACGCCGGCAGGCGCGGAAAGTTCTGTAGGGCCGCTGACGAGTGTGACGTCTGCACCGCGGCAGGCAGCGGCGGAAGCAATGCTGTAGCCCATTTTTCCGGAGGAGCGGTTGGTGATATAACGAACCGGATCCAGATCTTCGCAGGTAGGGCCGGCGCTGACCAGCACGTTCAGACCGGTCATATCCTTTTCATGAGCACAGGAATTCACAATCCAGTCGACGATGGTTTCCGGACTTGCCAGTTTGCCGGAGCCCTCATATCCGCAGGCAAGATGTCCGCTTTCCGGCGAAATCATGGTGAAGCCGTAATGCACAAGCTTTGCGACATTGTCCTTTACGATGGGATTCTGCCACATGTGTGTATTCATGGCCGGAGCAATCAGCCTTGGACATCTGCATGCGAGGAGCGTGGTGGAAAGCATATCGTCCGCGATGCCGTTAGCGAGTTTTCCGATGATATTGGCGGTTGCCGGGGCAATGATCACGCAATCCGCCTTGTCCGCAAGCGCGATATGTTCGACTTCATAGGGGTGATTGCGGTCAAATGTATCAGTCACTACTCTGTTGTGGCAAAGAGCCTCAAACGTGTTCGGAGTGATGAAGTTCAGCGCATGCTCTGTCATAATGACATCCACATTGGCGTGAAGCCTGACAAGACGGGAACAGATATCCGCCGCCTTGTAGGCGGCGATGCCGCCGGTTACGCCGAGTAATATGTTTTTACCTTTCAGCATTGTGTGCTCCTTTTCTCGTTTTCGTGAAACTGCATATGGGGATTGAGGACTCGTTTCCGGCATGCGGTGCGTCAGTACCGCATCTCACTGCAGAACTGCTTCGGATGATGTCATGGGGACATTTTTCCTGTAGAGAATCTCCAGACCGTTCAGAAGAAGATCGGGTTCAAAACAGGCCGGATGTTTCATCCATGGAAGGACCAGCCGGCCGAGACCGCCGGTAAGCACGAGCGGAAGATTTTCAACATCAAGATGCATTTCCTCCGCCACGCGCTCGTGAATTCCGTCAATCATGGCAGCAGTGCCGATGACGGAACCGTTGATCATGCAGGAGACGGTATCATTTCCCAAAAGGGCTTTCGGCGAGTCAGCCATAAGCTCAGGAAGCTGCGCCGTTTTTTGCGCTTCCGCGTCCAGTCCGAGCTGAACACCCGGTGAGATCATTCCTCCGTTAAAGTAGCCTTCGGCGTCAAGGGTGGACATTGTTGTGCATGTCCCCAGATCGTAGATGATCAGCGGAGCGCCGTATTTTTCTCTTGCGGCAATCATGTCCACCATCCGGTCCATTCCAAGCCGGTCTATATCGTAGTCCCGGACCGGAATATCGATATGGCTTCTGTCTGCAATCATTGGATTATGACCGGTGAAATGCCGGATGGCCGTCGACAGTATGGGATTCAGATCCGGTACAACGGAAGAAATGATAGCCCCGTCGACGGCATTTCCGGAGATGGAGTGACTGAAAAAGATGGTTTCCAGCTCGTTCATGAAGCAGAGCGAATCCCAGTCACGTCTGGTTTCTGTCCTGTCCTGAAAAAGTTTCGTTCCGTCCTCGAAGAGGCCAATTACGATATTGGAGTTGCCAACGTCTATCAATAGTATTTTCATATGTTATTCTCTGAATTTACATCTGATCTTTTGCGCAGATCGGCTGAAAGCATAGGTTTATCAAGAACAGATGGATTAAAGGCGGTTTTGACATATCGGGAGATTATGCCGGAAAATGCCGGTCAAAACAGAGCGTCTGACCGGCATGACAGATTACGCGAGCAACGAGCCAAACCCCGTGCCTGCACATGGCTTTGGCGACTGCCGCGAAACGCGCGCAAACTTGCGGAGCGTGTTTCGCCTTGTTATTTTGCTGCGATACGTGCCTTGATCAGCGCTGTCACAACGACAGGAACGATGACTGCGGCCACAAGCATCTCGGGAATACCGTTTGTGAATACAATGCCGAGTATCACACCGAGTACTTTTTCAACGGGGATGCCGTTCGCCTGAGCGTAGGCATTCCGGAAGATTACAAAGATGGATCCCATGACAAGGCCGGTGTTGGTTAAGGCGCCAAGCGCGCCGCAAACGGTGAGCAGGACGAAACGTACTGCGTCATTCATCTTCGGAAGCATTTTTTTACCTGCCGCATAAAGAAGAAACGGTGTAACGCCGACGAGCATACGCGGCACAAAGCAGATGAATAAAGCCCACGGAGAACCGTGCGACAGTCCCGGAACCGGTACGGTAGGGGTAAATGCGAACGATAAGATGCTCGGAGTCATGATGTTTTTAAAAAGACTGGTTGCTCCGAACAGGAATCCGAGAAAGGCACCCTTTTTCGGGCCGAGAACGATGGCACCGATAATAACCGGCACATGCAGGATCGTTGCCTTAATGAGCGGCAGATCGATGATGCCGAATGGGGTAAATGCCATGATCAGAACGATGGCTGTAAACATCGCCATGATCGAAAGGTCACGTACCCGGCTGGATACACCGACGCCGGAAGCCGAAGTGGTTGCAGTAACGTTGTTATTCATTTTTTTTCCTCCTGCTGCGGTCTCCGTCTTACGAGGCTTACCCGGTACGGCTATCGTACCGGGCCCCCTGCGAAGTATCGCGCTCCCTCATTATGCCATTTGTTGTCCGGGCATGCAATATTTCTTATGATTCAAACTATTGAAAATATTCATGGAAATTAAAAACTATATGGATTGCTCCGGATACGGTTTGGAGTGCCTGCCGGCAAAAAATTCAAAACAGACATTTTGTATTTGGAGATGGTCTGCATTGTTTCGAAACAGAACGAATTCGATAAAAAAACTCAAACAAGGAATGGAAATATCCGGATAAGACGGAAGTTCATATTGGATCGCGAAAGTATTCCGATAAAATTGAAACGGTAATCGGAAAAATGATATAATGACTAAAATTTGTTACCACAAGGAGGAAAAAATGATCAGGTGGATAATTATCGGAGTGGCAGTGGTTCTTATTCTGTGGTTTGTTGCCGGCTACAATAGACTGGTACGGGCTGCAAACAAGGTGGAGGAAGCATTTTCCACCATGGATGTGTACCTGAAAAAGCGGTTTGACCTGATTCCGAATCTGGTCGAGACGGTGAAAGGGTATGCAAAGCATGAGAGTGAGACACTGGACCGGGTGATTGCGGCAAGAAATGCGGCAGGAAACGCAAAGAGTGCGGAAGAGCGCATGGTAAATGAAGCGGCCATCAGCGGCGGCCTGCGCAATATCTTTGCTCTGGCGGAAAGTTATCCGGAACTGAAGGCCAATGAAAACTTTCTGGATCTGCAGGGACAGCTTCAGAAGATTGAGGAAGATATCGCCAATTCCAGAAAATACTATAATGCAACCGTTCGCATCTTTAACGATATCGTGATGACAATTCCGACCAATCTTATTGCTTCCATGTTCCATTTTGAGAAGAAGCCGATGTTTGAGGTTGCGGATGCAGCAGAGCGCGAGAATGTAAAGGTGAGCTTTTGATGAAACGGATTAAATCATTTGCTGCGGCGCTTTGTCTGGCACTGTGCTTTTGTATTTTTCCGGCGGGGCCGGTGTATGCGGACAATGAGACAGTATACCACGATTCCGACCCGAAGGATTACATAACCAGGCATTTCAACGTATGGGCAGAGTTTGATTCATCCCACACCGCAGCCATTACCGAAGAGATCAGCGTGGACTTTATCAAGGCGCATCACGGTATCACCAGAAACATTCCGGAGGCCCGGGACGGCACATATGAGATAAGGAATGTTTCGGTGAATGACTATAACTATTCGGTGGAGAAAGAGAGCGGCAATGTGGTCGTTCGAATAGGAGACGCCGAGAAATATCTGGAGGGCGATCAGACTTTCGTCATTTCTTATCAGATCGAGTATTTAAAAGATACAGATACTTCGGCGGATTTTTTGGCTCAGAACATGCTTCCGACGGAGTGGCAGACATCGATCCGTCAGGTGCAGCTCAGCCTCACCATGCCCTCCGAGATCGACTGGGATAATATGTTTATCTATTACGGGGAATATGGCGCAGTCGATGATGAGCGCTGGAAGTCCTGTTTTGATTACGAGATCAACGGCGATACCTTGACCCTTTACGGAGAGGATCTGGGGAAAGGCTGCGGTCTGACTCTCCGCGATACCCGGCTTCCGGATGGATACTGGTCTGATGCCAGAACCTATGCGGAGGTTCATAAGACAGCAATCACGGTCATTATGATCGTCTCCATTCTCACCGCCGTGCTGTCCATCCTGCTTTGGATACGATACGGCCGGGATGATGCGATCATTGAAACGGTGGAGTTTTATCCGCCGGATCAGATGACTCCCGCCGAGATCGGATATGCGATGGACGAGGAGCTTTCGGATGGAGAGATGATGACAATGGTCTTTTATCTGGCAGATAAGGGATACATCACCATAGAACCGGAAAAGGGTCATTTTGTCCTGAAGAGAGAAAAGGACGCAGCGGACGAGGAGCCGCAGCATGTAAAGGACTTCCTTCTTGCATTGTTCAAGGGCAGAAAGTGCTTCCGGACGGACAAAGTTCCGATGGCGTTTCGGGAACCTTTTAACAAGGCGAAAACCAGAGCGGAAAAGGATTTTCGTGAAAAACATGACGACGTCTATACAGTGAGCGCATTTTTGAGTCGTTGTGCCTGCCTTATCTTCCTGATTCTGGATATGGCAGTTTATTACTGGAGCATGGACGGCCATTTTGACGGGGTATATCTGGCCGTTTTCCCTGTTGGCTTTTGTATTGCCGCAATGTATCTTGCCTGCACGGGAATGGATAATTTCCGTTTCCATAAGGGCATGGGTGTTGTCAAGATCGTGGCCGGTTTTATATTGTATGCGCTTCAGATTCTGATTTCTCTCTGGTGGTTTAACCATCTGCCGCAGGGCGAGTACACCATAGCATTTGCGGTTTCCATGGCGGTGATCTTCCTTGCCATGACACTAATGCAGAAACGCACACCTGAGAATACCCGGCTGATGGGAAGAATAAACGGTTTCCGCAGTTTTATCAAGAATGCGGAGTATGAAAGGATTGTGGCCCTCAGCGAAGAGGACCCGGAATATTTTTATCACATTCTTCCCTATGCGGCGATTCTGGGACTGGAAACCCAGTGGACAAGGCATTTTGAGAAGATTTCCATCCCGCAGCCTGAGTGGTATCGGTCGGATGACACATTTGTATATTCACCTGTCTGGTGCAATCAGATTGTCCGTTCGTGCACCACGAAAGCGGTACCGCCTGTCCCGTCGGGTGGCTCTTCCGGAGGTTATTCGGGAGGTTCTTCCGGCGGCGGATTCTCCGGAGGCGGCGGAGGCGGCGGAGGCGGCGGTGCCTGGTA
Source organism: [Clostridium] aminophilum DSM 10710 (assembly GCF_000711825.1). GTDB lineage: Bacteria > Bacillota > Clostridia > Lachnospirales > Lachnospiraceae > Clostridium_R > Clostridium_R aminophilum. The sequence goes on from NZ_JONJ01000003.1 coordinate 160,988, forward strand.
ATGCCGGAATCCGCAATGTGTCCGGCCAGTCGTATGCCCGAGAAGGCGAAGCGGTCCAAACAGATCGTTGATCGGACAAAAACAGAAGATGCGCTTTTCATACGGAAGAAAAAGATCGAGTAGGAGGCTTTGGTCTCCTGCTCGATTTGCAATTATTCTGAGAGCAGAAAAAAGGTTTTTCCGAACAAAGGCGGAGAGATCAGAGACTGTCACCCCGGAGCGGAACCGGCGGAAACCGATGCGTTCCGGCTGATGTTTGGGAAAACGGTGTAAGGAGCAAGTTTGAAAGTAAACTTTCAAACTTTGATTGACGGATCAAATAGACAAGCAAGCTTGTCTGCTTGAGCCTGGAGGACAAAATTATGAAACAATACAGGCTGCCTGCCATATTGTTGGCGGTATTTGAGATCGCAGCCGTTGGGCTGTGGCTGATCAGGGATAACTTGTTTTATCTGTTTAACTTCAGTTATATAGGTTTATCCATATCACTGGGGGTATTTTGCTTTATAAAGAAATACAAATATGCGCGGCGTTCCGTGCAGCTGCTTGTCGGCTTGTATATTCTGGTTTATCTGGGGCTTATCTGCCGGGAAAATATGCAGATAGAAGGTTTCTGGTATTATCTTTTTTCGGGTGTCTTTGAGGCGGCGACCATTCATTATGCCGTTGCAAAGATATTCGGTCCCCTGGTCTTCGGACGGGGATGGTGCGGATATGCCTGCTGGACGGCAATGGTGCTGGATTTTCTTCCGTATAAGGTGCCGAAGGAGCCAAGAAAGAAACTGGGGTGGATCCGGTATATCACGTTTGCCGTATCCTTGGTATTCGTGGCGGCATTATTTCTTTTCAAAGCTGGAAATATCGAATACATCATGTTTTGGTCGTTTGTGGTCGGGAATATCGTGTATTACGGAACCGGTATAACTCTGGCAATTGCATTTGAGGATAACAGAGCTTTCTGCAAGTACATCTGTCCAATAACGGTATTCTTAAAACCGATGAGCCGGTTTTCACTGATAAGGATCCAATGCGATAAAGAAAAATGCATATCCTGCGGAAAATGCAGGCGCATATGTCCGATGAATGTGGATGTGACAGATAATTCGAGAAATCGCAAGAACGGAACGGAGTGCATTCTATGCATGGAATGTGTGAAAGCCTGCCCGAAGAATGCACTCTGAATCTGGAAGTCAGGTTCCTTCGGTATTAACTCCTGCCTATGTTTACAAAGGATGATAAGTTTAGAGATGTGTATTTTCTCGCAGCTGCAGCCGAGGATGATAAGACAGTTCCTCAAAGAGCAGTAGAAGGGACAAAAGGATGGATCGAATGTTTTGATAAAGCCGTCTTTAAGGGCTGTGTATTCTGCGGAGGTGTGACAGATGTCGGCGAAGACCTTAAACGATTGAATAAGAGGAGTGGGAAAATTATGTTCAGAAAGATGAGACGATTCAAACAGCAGATTTCGGATGCAGAGTGCAGAGAGGTTCTGTTCACACAGAAGAGGGGAGTTCTTTCCCTGATTGGAGAGAACGGCTATCCGTATGGCATTCCGATGGATCATTGGTATTGTGAAGAGGATGGATGTGGGTATAAAAAAGAAGATGTGAGAGTTAGTTCTCGACATCTTCCTCTAATTCATAAAGTAAATGAGATTTCCAGTTCTCTGTAAATCCCATAAGATGAATGTTCACATATGTATATTTGGAAACGAGAGTATCTAAATTTTCAATAAATTCATTCCATTCTCTTTTGTCAGAAATTAGATACTTCATGCAGCATATAACGCCAAATATACGTTGATTACCAATATTTGCAAGACGGTCAGATTTATAAAGCTTCGGTGTTTTGGTAAGTTTAACATTATATAATCTGCCATAGTGGGCACAGAGATTTCGAACATAAGCAATTGTCTCAATCCAACTCTCTAAATAAGAGTATTTGAGATTATATAAATCGGCTATGGTTGCTTTATCGTCTGTATTTAGGTTTTTGTAAAGGCGAGATAGCGTGCCAAAACTTAAAGTTTCAGCCAAAGCATAAAATGGAATATCGCCATTTTCATAGTTGTCCTTGAAATTCCTTATAAAAGGAGAACGGGAATTTCTCTTTATTTCTCGATTAACATCATTCATCAGAGAAGCATGATACTCTTCACTTGGCATAATAGATGGATTTTTATAGCCTAGAACGCCATAGTTTTCACATATATGATTAGATAATCGTGTCCTGAGATTGATTTCAATTATTTCGATTTTGGAAAACAATAACTGACGTAGTTTTGCATTAAAAAGATATAACGATACAATCTGCTCAAAAGAAACTCCATCATGATAATGGCCATTTTTTTCTTTTAACCCAATGCTGAATCCCTTGATTAGTCGATAATAGGAAACATCATTTAGAAAACGGCGAGCATATTCTTCATCAGGGATTGATAGACCAATGGATTTTAAATTTTTGATTTGATCATCTATAGACATAGATGGTTGAAGCTGCTTTAACATAAAAAACTCCCTAAATTAAAATGACCCGACGTGGTCCGCATTGTTAAGAGGCGTGTCGGGTACTGTTGCTATTATAATATAATAGATTTGGCGGAAATTCAATATTTTTTTGATTTTTACATAGCTTTTACATAGACCAGTACCTCTGGGGACGCCCAGATGATTCGTACTGGTCTATTATTATGCCCATTTTTCAAAAATTAAGAAACAAAAGCGTGAGGAAGACCTGGAGCGAATCACCTCGGAATACGGCGTTCAGCTGCGAATGAACCGAAGCATTCAGGAAAAAGCGGACCTAAAAGTGTTGCGAGCGAATTATTTGACGCTTACGAACCGTCCGTTCTTTTGTTCGAGAGTGTGAGTTTTTTCGTAAATAGCCCTATAATGCTTGATTCTTATGCGAGCTTCCCCATTGCAAGTTTCGCAGCATAATCAATGGCATTCACGAGGCTTAATTCATTGCTTTTTCCGGTTCCGGCAAGAGCCCAGCCGGTTCCGTGATCGACGCTGACGCGGATGATCGGAAGACCGAGGGTAATGTTCACGCCTTCCACCGCTTTCCAATCCTGTTTCTCCCGGTCATAGACGAATCCAACGGTTTTCATCGGAATGTGTCCCTGATCATGATACATAACGACCACGATGTCGTACCATCCTCCGATCGCCTGGGAGAAAATGCTGTCCGGCGGGAGAGGTCCAAGGACCTCAATTCCCTGCACTTTTGCCGCCTCAATTGCCGGCTGGATCTCATCGATTTCTTCCGTGCCGAACAATCCGTTTTCTCCGCAATGCGGGTTTAATCCGGCAACGGCAACCTTTGGATTTGCGATTCCCATGTCTTTGCATGCCTCCGCCGCCAACTGGATGCATTCGAGCACGCGGTCCTTCTTTACGCGGTCACACGCTTCCCGAAGAGATACATGAGTGGATACGTGAACAACCCGGAAGTCGTGATGCGCAAGCATCATCGCGTAGCGTTTGGTTCCCGTATAATCCGCATAGATTTCCGTATGCCCGGAATAGTGGTGACCCGCCATATTGATGGATTCTTTGCTGATCGCATTGGTTACCGTACCATCTACGAGGCCTTTCATTGCCAAATCGATTACGGTTGTGACGTAGGAAAATGCCGCCTCTCCGCCGAGCGCACAGGCTCCAACGCCGAAAGCGGAGGGAGAGTCTTCCACAGAGTGATCCGGAATGGAGGAAGACGGGACTTTATTCATGTCGATGAGATCAATGGTTCCGTATGTAAAGCGTGCTTCGTTTACTTCCGAAATCACATGGATTCGAAGATCGATTCCCGAGACCTTTCGGGCAATGCGGCATGCATATTCCATGCAGGACGCATCACCCACGACAACCGGTCGGCATGTCTCATAAAGATGTTCGTCAGAAAGCGCTTTGACCGTTATTTCCGGCCCGTTTCCAAAGGGATCTCCCATGGAAATCGCTATGATCGGTTTCTTGTTCATTGTAATAACTCCTTTAAATCCGAAATCAGTGTGGGCACGCCAAAGCCGCCGGATTTCGATATAATATTATACGTTTTTCCATGGATAGAAACCATGGATAAAACGGTACCGGCTACAAGCTCCCTGCATGGCTGCATTAGCCGGATGTTTTCCGCCCTCATAAAGCCCATTAAGGTGTCGCCTCCCGTAATCAGCATGGTTGCGTCCACGCCAAGGTCGATCAAATCTTTTACCAGCTGTCCCATCGAGCGTGAGATGAGAACCGGAACATCCTCTCGGCGAATTCCGTTTTGATCGGCAAAATCATAAGCAGTTTCACATCCTGGAAGCGTGTTTGTGTCCAGAATCAGGTCGTTTCCCTTATTTAGCCAGTCTGCCCAATCCTTAACGTTCGTTTTCCATTCCTCGGAGGTAAAATGCCCCTTTCGCAACAGTGTATCCGGGGAAATCCGGTCTCTTCGAAATCCCTTGTTTTCGGCATCATCCAACTGAGTGACGGTGATCGGATTGACGCTTCCGCACACGACAAGCATCGGTTTATGCTCAATGCGGTTTTTCGCATTTCCACGATGAAGATCCAGAAGTTCCGGTAATACTGCCGCGAAGCCAGCGCAGCCTGCCATTACGTGAAGCCTGTCTTTTTTCTTCAGTTCTCCGGCTCTTTTTTGAATATCTTCATCATTTTCCGCGTCATAGATGAGAATCCCTTCTTCTTCCGAGCTGTCTTCTTCACACGAAATGGAATGAGTTCGGAGATTGGTTTCTTCCGCAAGGACATCCATGACGGAAGAGTGCCGAACCGGATTAAAGGGATCCGATCCAAAGACACTATCCGCTACCGGAATCCCGTCAATGTATTGAATTCCATGAACGGTTACACGTTTTGTCCTGGGAAACGCCGGAATAAAGTGAAGCTGTTTTTCACCGGTCGCATCCAACACGGCCGCAAGTTCACTTCCGACATGCCCGCGAAGCGCAGAGTCGGTTTTTTTGTAGATAAACGGAATTCCGGCATTTTTTGCTTTTTCGCTAAGATGTTTCACCCTCTGATAAGCTTCCTGCGGGGCAATATGTCTGGACTCCGTATCAATCACCAGGACTTCTTTTTCCGCACTCACGTCATCCCAGCAAACATCACAATCCAATGCGACCAGCGTGCCGTCGGAGCTTTTGGCAAACTGGATTCCGGTATCCAGCGCGCCGGTCAGATCATCTGCAAGTACAATCAGTTTCAGCATCTTGTTGTTCCTTTCCATCGTTGTCTTTGTAACACGTATCGGTAAGGCAGGATGTTCCGCTCCCGCCTTACCGAAAAAAGTATGATCCTTATGCTGTTACGGATGGATTGGCTTTTCCCTTGGATTCTGCTTTATGAAGCGCGGTAACCAGGATCGGGCAAAGAATCGCCGTTACAATGATCGCTGCTGAAACCTGAACGGTTGCAACATCACCGACTGCTGTTGAGATAACCCCTGCCGCAGCAACCGCCGCCGGCGTGCTCGCTGCATTTCCGGCTGTGGTTCCGATGGCTGCACCGACTTCCGGATGCTTAAAACGAAGCGCTTTGTAGATGAGATATCCTGCAAGTCCCGTAAGAAGCGTCGAAGCGATACCAAGTACGATTCCGGCAGGACCGGCCTTTACGATCGATGTTAACGTAAGACCTGCTCCAAGCGGAAAGGCAAAGAATGGAATCAGGAGAGAGGCTCCCGGTGCACAGAATTTTCGGATATCCGGATCGAGATTTCCGAGAACGCAGCCGATAATGATCGGGATGACACAGCCGATCAGAGTGTTGATCGGAACCGCATATCCGGCAGCTCCCAGTGCAAGTAAGGTAAAGAACGGTCCATCATTGATGGAAAGAATGGATACCGCACCAACATCGGTTGCATCGCCATATTCTCCGGCCAATGCCGCATAGAGACCGCCGTTGGAGTTAGCGATTGCCGCGATGATCGCGATCGGAGCAAGTCCAAAGATTCCTGCCTCGCCAAAGACCCTGCTGACAAGAATCCCGATCAGCATTCCAACGGTGACCTTAATTGCGGTCAGAAGGCAGCCTTTTTCCACGGTAACACCAGCCTGTTTTACATCAATCGTTGTTCCGTTACAGAACAGGAACGCGGCAAGAATCGGCATCGCACCGGATTTCCAGAGATGTACGGTAAATGTTCCGTTATACATCTCCCAGAGCTGTGGAAAACAGGTGTTTACAATTGCACCAAGAAGAAGCGGAACGATCATCAGACCGCCCGGAACCTTCTGAACCGTTTTCATTATCTTCATGATAAACCTCCGAATGGTTTTTCTATCGAAATCAGAATGTACCTGCAGTTTTGTAGATTCCAAACTCGCGGTGACCAAGTGCTTCCGCCTTGGTCATTTTTCCGTTACATGCCTCCACGATCATCTGGAACGCTTCTTCTCCGATTTCCGCAATGCCCGCACCGTCAACAATGATTCTGCCGGCATTGATATCAATGTTATCCGGCATATTGTTGTATGTATCATTATTTCCGGTAATCTTCACTACCGGAGCGATCGGGCTTCCGGTCGGAGTACCCCGTCCGGTTGAGAAAATGATGACGGTTGCTCCGCCAGCGACCATTCCGGTGATCGAATCGATGTCCTGTCCCGGAGTATCCATGAAATAGAGACCGTGCGCTTTATCTAACGGAAGGATTTCAGAGTATTCCAGAGCGCCCTGGAAGAGAGCGGAAGTGCCGGCCTTATACATACAGCCAAGAGATTTCTCTTCAATCGTGGTAAGACCGCCCGCTTTATTTCCCGGCGTCGGCTGTCCGGTCCGGAGGTCTTCTCCGAGATCAAGCGCTCTTTGCTCTGTACGGTGAACCATATGAAGGAATTTTTCTTTTTCTTCTTCGTTCACAAAACGTTCTGCCAGAATGTGCTCTGCGCCGATGACTTCTGTGGTCTCACTCAGAATGCTGGAACCGCCAAGACTGCAAAGCTTATCGGATACATACCCAATGGACGGATTGGATGCAAGACCGCTGGTCGGGTCCGATCCGCCGCATTCCATTCCCAGAATGATTTCGGAAAGATCACCTTCCACCCGAACCATCTCAGAGAGCGTTCTCTGCATACGGGAAGCAATTTCTGCGCCTTTGGCAATTGCCTTTAACGTTCCGCCACAACCCTGAATTGTGATCCATTCCACCGGCTTTTTCGATACAGCGATGCGGCTCGCAAGTTTTTCTGCCTGAATTCCGTCACAGCCCAGTCCCACTACAAGAACTGCACCGACATTCGCATTCACGCCAAAACCAACCAGAGTGCGTTCCACCTGCTCTGAATCAGATCCAATCTGGCAGCAGCCGTGCTGATTCGGAACGGAAACCGCTCCCGGAATCTGCGCAGCGATTTTTTCTGCAGTATCGGTTGCACAGACCGAGGTCGGAAGAATCAGAAGGTGATTGCGTACTCCAAATGTACCATTTTCACGTTGATATCCTGTAATTTTCATAGCTTTACCAATCCTTTCTCTCTGCCGTCAGGTCATCGCCGCGACCTCTGGTACTCGAAATATTATGGACATGTACATGGTCCCCCGGATGAATGTCTTCAAGTGCAAGACCGATGATCTGCCCATATTTATACGCATATTCGCCTTTTTTGATTTCTGCGGTCGACATCTTATGATACTTTGGAATATCGCTGGTTACGGTGTATTTTACCCCCTCAAATTCGATCGTTTCCCCTTTGGCGATCGGTCTAAGACAAGTTACCAGATTGTCCTTAGGGTTAATATGGATTACATCATTCATAAGCGTTCCTTTTCCTCCAAATACTCTGTTGACAATTTCATACGTATTCCATTGCGCCTGTCAGTTCTGCCCTTATAGTAGAAGAGAAGATCCGATTCAACAACGAGGTGAGTTTATTCTAACTGTTTCATATAGGAACAATTTTTCAAAACAGTGCAATAATACTTGATACATGATTCATTTTGACACATACTTAAGCTATCTGTTCAACCAATTCTTGTGTCAGCGTGAAAGGAGAACCATGCTGCAGAAAGTACGAGTACTTGGAATTGCGCCATATGATTCCATGAAAACAACGATGATCCGGATCGCCAAACAGTTTTCCCGGATTGAATTGGTGGATGCACTGGTCGGGGATCTCGAAGACGGTGCAGACATCGTAAAACACTATGATGAAAGCAAATATGACGTCATTTTATCGCGCGGGGGCACCAAATTATATATCGATGAAGTTGCAAAAAAACCTGTTTTTGAGATTCCTCTTACGTATCCGGATCTGATGGGAATCCTGAAACTGGTGGAAGGTTTTTCCGGGAAAATAGTTATTCTTTGTTACCCGAACATTTCATCGGATGTCAAAATGGTTTGCGAATTATTAGAGCGTTCCTACGATATCTTTACAGTGCATTCCTGGAATGACGCAAGGGAGAAGGTCAAAAGCGCAAGGGATCAGGGGTATCAGTTAATTATCGGCGATGCGGTTTCAACATCGTATGCCGCAGAATTCGGCCTTCAATCCATGCTTCTGGTATCCGGCCCCGAAAGCATTAAAACCGCCTTTAATGACATTCTGCGCGTTTATAAGTATTTTGATTCCATCAATACCGAGTATCAGAATATGAAGTCGTTTCTCTTATCCGCCCCATCCTACGACTTCAGTATGAATGCCGGGGGTGAGATCATTTACTCCGCAAAACGGATACCGGATCGGATTACAAATGCCTGCAGAGAGTTACTTCCGATGCTTTCTGACCGTAAAGCTCTGGAGAAAAGCATGTCACAGAAAAAGGTCGGAAAAGAAATGTTCTTTATCCGCTCCGTTCGTGCCAAAATGCCTTCTCCTGTCTGGTATTTTTCGGTGAATGTCTCCATTTCCGAAACGGGACGACATACCCGTTTTCATGGGATGGATGTCTTTTCCCAGGAAGATCTGACCATCTATGCCAAACAGAAAGAATCGGTTCATAGCGGAGGTTTTCTTGGAAATGTCGCAGCAGCCACGCTTTCGAAGCATTCCGATATCGTTCATTCATCCATGCCGATTCTGGTGACGGGAGAGAAGGGGACTGAAAAAACAATCATTGCACATCAGATCTTTCTCACAGCATCTGGCAAGAGAGATCTTCTGTATCAAATCAGCGGAAGCGATCTCTCTGCAAAACTCATGGATTACTTATTTTACAGCGTTCATTCGCCGCTCTTTTCGCTGAACACCTGTGTTCTGTTCAAGGAAATGCAGTATTTATCGGATAACGTGTTTGGGGATTTTTTGGAGCAGCTTGCGCAGATTCTTCCCAACGTCACTTGCCGCGTGTTGCTGACCTATGAGTACAATCATTTTGAACACACGCACAATGTTGACGAGATGCGGATCAACCGCATCAAAAACCGTTTGAAGTGTAAAGAGATCCGGATTTCTCCGCTTCGAAATAACATCACGAATATCGCCAATTACGCGCTTCTGTATATTCATGAGCAAAACCAGCTGAATGGAACCAATATCATTGGCCTGGAACCGGAAGCAATGGAACTTCTCGAATCATATTCGTGGCCGAACAACACCAATGAGTTGGAGAGGATTCTGAATGAGGCTATAAAAACGGCCCGGTCGCCCTGGCTGACCGGGAGAAGAATCCGGGAAATATTGCGGGAAGAGGGAACCCGGCGGGAAAGTACCGGCGGGTTGGCCGGCGGTGACATTGATTTGTCCCAGACACTCGAAAAAATCGAGTATGATATTATCCGGAAAGTTCTGGAAGAGGAAAACATGAATCAGGCGCGCACTGCAAAACGACTCGGGATCGGAAGATCAACCCTTTGGAGGATCCTGAAAAAGGATTTTTAGAGACAACACTTCAGATCCCAGGAAAAGGATGTTCGGAGTAATTGACAGGCAGAACCGATCATAGTAAAGTTGTATTGGTATCAGATACAAGTACAGATAAGGAGATTAGAAATATGACTTTTTCAGCAAAAGAAGTGATAAAACGAAGAAGGAGTGTCCGGACATTTGATGGCAGGCAGCTCTCTGCAGAGGATAGAAATAATCTGGAAAAATACATTTCCTCACTGACCAACCCGTTTGGCGTGCCGGTGGAGTTTCAGCTTCTTGAGGCAGAAGAGCATCAGCTTACAAGTCCGGTTATTCTTGGAGAGCATACATATCTTGCGGCCAAGGTGCGCAAAGAGGAGCATTTTGAGATCGCATTCGGATACAGCTTTGAAGAGGCGTGTCTGTATGCGGAGTCTTTGGGAATAGGGACTGTCATGCTGGCGGGGTCTTTGAGCCGGGGTACCTTCGAGAAAGCAATGAACGTTGAGAGTGGAGAGGTCCTCCCGGCAGCAAGCCCGGTGGGATACCCTGCCGATAAAATGTCCATTCGTGAGAAACTGATGCGAAAGGGGCTCAAAGCGGATGGCAGGATGGCATTTGGAGAGCTCTTTTTCGATGACGCTTTTGGAAAAGAACTTTCGAAAGAGAGCGCGGGAGAATTTGCGGAAGGCCTGGAAATGGTAAGGCTTGCACCTTCGGCCGTAAATAAGCAGCCATGGCGTGTGATTGTTCAGGGGAATAAGGTTCATTTCTATGAGCAGAAGTCCATCAATGACAGTGATCTGGGAGATATTCAAAAAGTGGATGTAGGGATTGCTCTGTGTCATTTTAATCTGACCATGCAGGAAAATGGTGTATCGGGTACCTTTGTATTTCAGGATCCACAGATAAACGTACCGGAAAATGTCCTTTATATTGCAACATATGAGAGGACCGAATAATGGATACGAAGTTTTCATCCGCAATACATGTGCTGATCCTGATATCCGAGGCGGAGTATCCGATGACATCAGAGATGATCGCAGCAAGCGTGGGCACCAATGCCAGCTACATCCGAAAGGTTACCGGTCTTTTGAAGAAAAAGGGGATTATAGAGAGCAGGAAAGGAGTCGGCGGTTTTCGGTTAACAGTAAGCCCGGAGAAACTTTCTTTATATAAAATATATCAGGCAGTTTCGGAGACCGATGAAGTCCATGTATTTGATCTGCATCAGAATCCCAATGACCGTTGTGTCGTAGGGAGACATATAAAGCCGGTACTTACGGATGTATTTCGTGACATTGAAGAAAAAGCCGAAAAAGAACTGCGAGATACAACCCTTGCGGATTGTGTGGACAGGATGAGAGAACAGATTGAGAGCGATCATCTGTGAGAGTCCGGATTCTTTTGGGCAACCGTGTATTTTATGAAAATTAGGAGGATGTTTTGATGAGCAGAGTAAATTTTGGAGCAAAGCCGTTGATGTATCCGCAGCCGGTACTGATTATCGGAACCTATGATGAGAACGGAGTTCCGAATGCGATGAATGCGGCCTGGGGCATTACTACGGATTTCGGGGAAATTACGATCAGTCTTTCCGATCACAAGACGACAGACAACCTCAAGGTAAAGGGCGCTTTTACCGTAAGTATGGCAACGGAAGACCAGGTGGTTCCCTGTGATTATGTAGGTGTAGAATCCGGAAGAAAGATTCCTGACAAATTTGCCAAAGCCGGTTTTCACGCTACTAAGAGCGAGTTCGTAGACGCACCTTTAATTGACGAACTTCCTCTTGCTCTGGAATGCAAGGTGAAAAGCTTTGAAAACGGAATCCTTATTGGTGAAATTATCAATGTTTCTGCGGATGACCGTGTAATTACTGACGGTGCTGTAGATATTACAAAAGTTAAGCCAATCAGCTTTGATCCTTTTGGAAATGCATATTATGGCGTTGGAGCGAAAGTAGGCAATGCTTTTAAAGATGGAATGACATTAAAATAAGGTTTTGAACGACATAGTCGCGTTATGACTCATTATGACTCGTTCTGCCTGACATTATGATTGGTTCTGTCAGTCATTAGCATTTTTACGGATTAGACGGTCACGTGTTCTGAACGATGTTGAACAAAATAGGAAAATTGCGTATAATAGTTCACGTATCATAAACTGCCGCCGGGTAGCAAAACGCCACGTCAGATTTCATGTCATTAGGCCGTAGAAGACATGAAAGGCTGGCGCTTTTTCAATTCTAATTTCTTTAATCAGCAAGGGGATAGAATAGAGAGGTGTATCATGTTCAGAAAAATGAGACGATTCAAACAGCAGGTGTCCGATGACGAATGTAAGAGAGTTCTGAATGAACAGAAGAGAGGCGTTTTGTCTCTGATCGGCGAAAACGGGTATCCTTATGGTATTCCGATCGATCATTGGTATTGCGAAGAGGACGGCTGTCTTTATTTTCATGGTGCAAAAGAGGGGCACAAAATCGACGCGATCAATAACTGTAACAAGGCTTGTTACACGGTATATGATGAGGGATTTCGAAAGCCGGGAGAGTGGCCTCTGAATATAACAAGTGTCATTATATTTGGGCATATCGAATTGGTAACCGATGAGGAAAAGGCAAGAGAGATATGCACTCGACTTGTGGAAAAATTTACCGATGACAAAGAATATCTTGAGAGGGAATTGAAAAATGCACTTCCGCGGGTTCAGTGTCTGAAACTGATACCGGATCATATGACGGGGAAACTGGTAAATGAGTCATAATACATTTGAAACATAACAGAATTTCGAAAGGGATCGGGAGACCGATCTTTTTCTTTTGACCAAATTCAGGTTGAATCGTATGGCGGGCAGATCCGGGGGATTACGGTTGAGATCGGCGGGGATACGACGAAGTTTCCGATGAACCTGAAGGGTGGGAACACAGAAAGCCGGAATACGCGGGGTGAGTTGAAGGTGGTGGAAATCATCGGTTAGGGTTAAAACACGAACTCTACGAAGCGTAGGTGTTGATTCAAATCATTCTGATCTATCGTATATTTACAATACATGACATGATGATGAAATGGAAGCGACACTGAAAATTCAATTTGTTCCCAAACAAAAAGCATAATATATCCCAAAGAGGTCAAGATACAGGAGAGGTTAAGATACAGGATCTTGCTCTCTTTTTTTGTGGTAGAAAAAAGTGATTCTGTTTGGAATATGACTTTAATGAATACTCGAGTAGGTGTATTATTTTTAATATAGATTGTAATATGAAGGAGGAAACCATGGCAAATATTTCATCTGGCATTTTAGGAGACGCAAGTACGTTTAATCTCAAGGAAATCAATACTTCTTCCATCCGGAATGAAATCAATATGTTTCTTGTAGATGGAGAAGCGGTGGTTCAGGCGTTCCAGACAATTCGAGATCAGGTTGTCTTTACAAACAAACGTATCATTGTTGCAAATGTTCAGGGAATCACTGGAAAGAAAGTTTCGTATATTTCGTATCCGTATTCGAAAGTTCTGTATTTTGGTGTTGAAACTGCTGGGCTTCTCGATATAGATAGCGAGCTTCTTTTGACGTTTGCAAATGGAACAAGATTACAGTTCGATTTCCAGTCCAATGTTGATATTAAGCAGATTTGTGCTTATATCTCCAATTGTGTTCTCTAACTTGAATGATGAAAAGACGAACCTGGCAGAAATATTTTGCCGGGTTTGTTTTTTACTTAAGGTCTATGAAAAGACAAGGCTATAATGAGCGTGTTGACGGAGATATTCCTTGAAAATGGATTTGATGTGAAAGAAAATAGCGGGCATAATGGTGCAAGCTGTTTGCTCCAGCTTTGCTGGAGTTTTTATGATCAATATATTCTGGATGTCGCAGAACTGTTACTGGATGCCGGTGCTGATCCTACCGTAAAAACGAGCGAAGATGATGAGCGTGGTGTTATGGACAGTATCGATGGGAAATTAGACTATTGGTCTATGGGAGAAATGACGGATTGTCCTACTGAGTATTATGACTCAGCAAATATATTTGAGGCATATTATGCGATGGTTGATAGGGCGTTGGAGCATAAGGACTACCACGGAATTCGAGCATTTTGGGTTTCGGTAGGATACCGTGTCAATAAGGTCGAGGAGATTGCTGTTCCACATTGGAATAAAAATGAATCGTTAAAGAGAAGAACCCTATTATTTCACGCGGACGGAATCATTCTGGCGGCAAGTGATTTCGTGGATTTTGTAGTAAATCCTTATATAAAAGAGGATCCAATAGAATGCCGGGAAATCTGATGACGTACAAAAAGTCAATTGACAACTTCTACATCATAAAGCCAAAAACCTGGAAAAACGGATGTTTTACCTGAATTTTTTTCAAGCAAAACGGATGCTTTTTGAAAACAAAGCATTGGTAAAACGGATAAAATTGCGTATAATAATCGTGGCAAAACGGATGTTTTTGACTTGCATTTGCCGGGAGGTGCATTATGGCAGTGTTTAAAAGAAAACTATATGGCAAGTTGCTTGAATGGAAGGCCAGGTATGCCGGACAGTATGCGATACTTGTGGAAGGTGCCAGACGTGTGGGAAAAAGTACTCTGGTAGAGGAATTTGCCAAAAAGGAATACAGATCTTACATATTGATAGATTTTTCAGAAGCATCGAAGGATGTCAAAGACTGCTGTTAGGGTCGGGCTAAAAGGGCCATTCAGAGTCGGGTGAAAAGGGCCATTTTTCAGTCAGAGAAAAAGGGCCAACGCATCAAAGTTATTTTGAATCTATTTTCCTGGAACCTGTTAAGCCACCGCAGGGAGAGTGTGAGAAAAAGTCTGTAAAAATGAATTGACCAAGGCCTTCTATGATACACTAAATCATAGGAGGCCTAAAATTATGGCAAGAAAAGAGAAACAGCCGGTACATCATGTTCAGATGACAGATGGTAAACGTGCCATCATCTCACAGCTTCTCCAAGAATACGATATCGAAACAGCGGAGGACATTCAGGATGCGCTAAAGGATCTGCTTGGCGGAACCATCAAAGAAATGATGGAAGCCGAAATGGATGAACACCTTGGCTACGGAAAATCTCAGCGTGTTGATCGCTCAGAGCATACGGATTATCGCAATGGAACAAAGCAGAAGCAGGTTAACACCAGCTACGGTTCTATGACCATTGAGGTTCCGCAGGATCGAGATTCAACTTACGAGCCGCAGATTGTAAAGAAACGCCAGAAGGATATCTCCAGTATCGATCAGAAGATCATCTCCATGTATGCCAAGGGTATGACAACTCGTCAGATCTCCGATACTCTTATGGATATATATGGATTTGAGGCCTCTGAAAGCTTCATTTCAGACGTAACCGATAAACTCTTGCCGCAGATTGAAGAATGGCAGAACAGACCGTTAGATGAGATCTATCCGGTGGTTTACATCGATGCAATCCACTATTCTGTCAGGGACAATAACGTCATCCGAAAGCTTGCAGCATACGTTATTCTGGGCATCAACCTTGAAGGCCGTAAGGAAGTCTTGACCATCGAAGTTGGTCAGACAGAAAGCGCCAAATACTGGTTATCTGTCCTGAATACCCTTAAAAATCGCGGTGTTCACGATATCATGATCATATGTGCAGATGGCCTGACAGGCATCAAAGATGCCATTTCAACCGCTTTCCCTCAGACAGAATACCAGCGTTGCATCGTACATCAGGTACGTAACACCTTGAAATTTGTTGCAGACAAGGATCGTAAACCGTTTGCTGCTGATCTCAAAAAAATATATCATGCTCCGGATGAGACCAAAGCAGCTGAGATCCGGGATGAAGTCGAAGAAAAATGGAGCGAGAAGTATCCAACTGCTATGAGATCCTGGCGAACGAACTGGGATGCTATCACACCGATTTTTAAATTTTCAGCAGATGTTAGAACGGTCATCTATACCACTTATACCGATAAAAAAAATATGCCGATATTTGCTGAAACTACTGATAATTACTGCGTATTCAGAAAAATATCGGCATAAATTTTTGCATGATATATACTTGCCATAAGGAGGTATATTTCTATGCATAGTGAAACTAAAATCCAAGAAATACTCAGAAAGACTTTGGAGTCATTGAAAGAAAAAGAGTATAGTGAGGAAACCATTCGTCGATATAGGCGGAAATTTAATGTACTTAATAAGTTGGCGCAAAACTTGGATATCCAAGAGCCCACTGATAAGCTGTTCAGTGAATATCTGAAAGACTGTAATAATGTATATACTGGTGAATTTTCAGTTTTAAAACAGCGGCAAAGAATCCGCGTTGTAAACCTGATCAGGTCTTTCATTGAAAATGGTGACGTAGATACTTCCAGAAAACCCGGGAATGCTGTTACCAACAGGATAAAATCTGAAAGATTACGCACTGAATTAGACAAATACATTCGGTTATTAGTAGATGATGAAATACAACCTAATACCATATGCACATACAAACGCATTGTTGCATATCTTCTGCTTTATTGCGAAGAAAAGTCGTACTCATCTGTTGAAGAATTAGGTCCCGGCGATATATGTGACTTTATACTATACCTTTATGATCATGGTTATTTCAAACCAACAACAATCTCTAGCGGGCTATCAGGACTTAAAAGATTCCTATTACTTTATCCAGATATAAAAAATCTTACGATGGAGCTCCCATCACATCTTCCCAGAGAACGAAAAATCATTGAAATATACAGCGAACCTGACATAGATGCTATTAATAAAGTATTGAATGATAACTGTATGACGAAGCGTGATAAGGCTATATGTCTGCTTCTTTTAGAAACAGGGCTAAGAGCAGTGGATGCATGCAATATAAAGCTGTCAGATATCGATTGGAGCAAAGAGATAATCTATATAAAACAACAGAAAACAGGGCATGCAATAAGCCTACCACTCCGCAAATCGTATGGAAATGCTATAGCGGACTATATACTAAACGAACGGCCTGATTGCAAATCTAAATATCTTTTTGTCCGGGCACTTGCACCATTTTCCCGTCTTGAGGGTGATGGCGCCTCTATTCGAGTAGTGCTCCAGAAGATGGAAAAGCTGGCTGGCATATCTAATGATGCAAGAAGTACTGGAAGCAGGACAACCAGGCATAACGCAGCTTCTGTGATGCTAAGGTCTGAAGTAACTATGGGCAATATCTCAGCAGTTTTAGGGCATCATGATCCAAATGTAGTTTCTGTTTACCTTTCCACAGATGACAAGATCATGGCATCCTGCACGCTCCCCCTTCCAGGAGGTGTAAGCCATGAATAAATCATTAACTGAGCTAATAGACGATTTTGTAAACTATAAAAGACATAATGGTTATGTTTACGTATCAGCAGAATACCATCTTATGAAATATGCAGAGTATACTTCTGCCAACTTTCCTGATGAAAATGTCCCAAGCAAGACATCCATAAACTCATTCTTGAAGGAACATTCACATACCCCGGGCACTTTGTATAATCTAGCAGCATTTCTTCGGGAGTTTTCAAGGTATCTCATCAGTATTGGGTATACAGATGCATATATCATCCCCTACAAAAAGGTTCCATTACCGACACCTGTTCAGCCATATCTGTTTACCGAAGCAGAAATATCTGTATTTTTCATGGCTTGTGATAGTATGCCATATGATTGTCATGTACCAAAAAGAAATATAGTTTTCCCAGCAATGTACAGACTTATGTACTGTTGCGGCCTCCGCTGTAAAGAAGCGCGTACACTTAAGTGTGAAAATGTGGTGTTGAATCATAACTATATCGACATTCTGCAGTCTAAAGGTCCTAAAAGCAGGCGCATTTTTATTTCTGATGAATTATCTCATTATCTTGCTTCTTATAACGAATCGGTTAATAGATTGCTCCCAAACCGAGTATACTTCTTTCCATCAAGAGGTGATTCCCCATATAGTTCCGAATCAGTAGAAAACACTTTTCTTAAGATATGGTACACAGCATTTCCAGAGAAACAGGGAAATGGAGTAAGCATTAGAGCGTATGATCTCCGACATCATTTCGCCTACGCAAATATGAACCGATGGCTGAAAGAAGGAAAAGATGTAAATGCCATGCTTCCATATCTCATGCGTTATATGGGACATCAGGACATTGAAAGCACTCTTTACTATTTCCATCTGGTTCCTGAGATATACCGAGAAATCATTGAAAAATCATCCTTTTTTGAAGACTTATTACCGGAGGTGACTGATAATGATCAAGAATAGAACAGCAGATGCTGATAGTGCGTTTTTCTGGAATAACGCATCAGATTTTTTAAATAAAGAATTACCTACAATACGTCAGAAAAGCAACAATACTATTGAGACTTACAGAAGATCGCTGAACTCTTACATAGACTATCTTGAAGCTGAAAAATCAATAAAACGCAAAGACATTTGTTATAAGGACTTTAATAAGAATAATCTTAAAGATTATCTTGTATATATGAAGGACATTCAGAAGCTTAGTGCAAAGACCTGCAATTTAAGAATCACTGCAATACGCGCACTTCTATCTTATGCTGCAGATGAATCAGTGGATATAACAGCCATCTATGTTAACTCCAAAGCAATAAAAGGACTGTCTGTGACGGAGCATGAAATTGAATACTTTGAAAAAGCTCAGCTAAAAGAATTATTATCGGCTCCATCAGAAGATGCCAGGATTGGACGAAGAAATCGGATGATCCTAATAATAGGATATGATGCAGCCCTGCGTGTAAGCGAACTGATAAACTTAAAAGTGTCATCACTCCATCTTGACGCAGAAGTGCCATATGTGACAGTTTTGGGGAAAGGACAGAAATATAGAAACATCCCCTTAATGAATAAGACTACCCGACATTTATACAACTATCTCAAGGAATTTCACAAAGATAAAAGAGTGGATAATCCTTTGTTTTATACGACCACTCACGGTGTAATACATGCCCTTTCTGAAGATGCGATTCAAAATGTTCTAAAAAAATATGCTGATATTTCCAGAAAGAAAGTGATGATGCCAGAAAAAGTTCATTTCCACATGTTCAGGAAAACAAGAGCTATGGACTTGTATCAGGCAGGTTGCCCGCTATCATATATCCAACAGCTACTAGGTCATGAGAGCGTATCGACCACAACAGGATTCTATGCATTTGCAACCTTAAAAACACTTGCAGAATCAATAGAAAAGGCCAATCCATCCGGTAATGAAGAGAAGATTTGGAAAAACAAATCCATTATGAAGCAGCTATACAGGCTATAAAAACTATGCCGATATTTTTCTGAATCCCAAGTGAACTTCAACATTTTCAGTAAATATCGGCATAATTATTTTATCGGTATAAGTAGTACTATAACGATATCGTCATAGTACCACCAATGCCATTGAAAGCCTAAATTCTACATACCGTAAGCTGAACCGCCAGAGAAGCGTATTTCCGAGTGATCAGGCACTTCTGAAAGCTCTGTATCTGTCCACTTTCGAAGCAACAAAGAAGTGGTCTATGCCGATCCGGAACTGGGGCCAGGTCTACGGAGAAATGGCCATCATGTACGAGAGCAGGATGCCTGAATAAGGCTATAGAAACTTCAGACGCAAATAAATGGGATGGTCAAAACGGCCAGCCTTATTGACATGCGCTCTGCTGTTTGGTAATAGTAAGTCAAGAGCCGGTCAGCATCATACGTGCTCACCGGCTCAACCTTTAACATCATAGAAGGCTATTTACAGAAAAAATTTCACACTCTCACCGCAGGATTGCACCTGATTCCAAAAATTCTAATAACGCGCCATCGCAAAAACGCTCTGCTCTTACAGCGCCTAACAAGAGTGCTAATATAGCTTGTGCATCCAAATTAGAAACATCTGCTTCTTGCATTGATCGAATGTCCCATTCTAGCCCATTGGATTCAAGTATCGCACCATAATTATGGAATTCCATATCCGGATTCTGTTTATCAAATTTTATAAATAGCTTCTTCTAATTCAAGGACGCACTTTGAATAAATAACAAACGGAAACTGAATTGGATGTTCTGAAGTCCCGTCATTATCATGATCTGCAATCCATTTTCCGAAGCTATCATCTTTGATTACCGGAATAAACCTAGTCAAATCTTTAAATTTGCTTTTCATAACGTGCTCCTACTTTATTTGGCTATCAGTGCTATAATCCATCTAATGGAATTATAAACCCATTACTATACTGATAAGTAATGATCTTTTTTGACTTTTCAGATTCACTTTTCCGTTTATGCTCTTCGAATTAGCCCGTTAGTAAGGAAAATCAGTTTCTTCATGCTTTTGAATGTAGAATATAATCAAAGGGAATCCCGCGGTTGTTGGCGAAAGCTGATGGCTGCGGGATTTTTTTTGATAGTATCGTTGTTGTCGGATGTATATATAGGAAAAAGATCAATCTGACTGAAAAAAGATATGTATAGACAATATATGTAAAATAAACAAGATAATGCACTTATTTTTTTTGTTTTTTTGGCGAATTTAATCTAAAGTGAGACAGTATAAAGCGCAATTTTGAATATGGGATTCTCGTTAATGTTGAGACTGAAAAAGTAATCAAAAAGGGTCAAGAGATATGGGAGTATTCAAGGATAGGGTTGATATCAACAATAAAACAGCAGAAGAAAAGAATATGAAAGAATTGGCGGATATATGCAGAAAATCTTTTACTTCACCGGATTCTGACATGCTTCTAAAAAAATTACTTATAGGTGAAGTGAGTGATACAGATAAGAGGCATCATGAAAAACATGATTTATGCTCAGGCTGTAAGTCTGATTCTGAAACGGAAAAAAGAATTTGCAGATGCATGTATTATTACGATAAAAATCCATCAATATGCGAAGGTTGTAATTTGCCTAGAAGGTGGAAAAATATCGGAGACATCGAGGTCACGGAATATGAGATCCCTACTGAACAAGTGATGGAGGGCATAGGTGGGATGGACCTTATCCTTGATGGAAAATATGCTGCAGAAATAAAGAAGCCATATAGTAAAGAAACGCTTGTTCGGATGCTTGCGGAAATCTTAACGTATACGATTGGTTCAAAATATAAACCGGCGATAGCGTTGTTTGAAGGAAGCTATCAGTGGGAATCTTTTAAGAAACACAGTGGAGAGGATTCACTTGCGGAGATACTAAAACATGTAGCTGTCTTTCAGGTGTCTGTTGAGTACGAGGATAACTTGGCAAAATATCGGATATTTGAGATTGCCGGTAAGAGATGAAATAAAAGGGGTTCAAGATGTTTTGTAAAGAATGTGGTAAGGCTCTTAAGGATGGATCGCTTTTTTGCCCTTTTTGTGGAACTTCGACAGGATTAGAAACTGAGAATAAATCATTTGATCCGTTGAACACTTTAGAAACGAAACAAATGGGAGATTGGCTTGGAAATCATGAAACAGATAAAAAGAAGGCAAATTTTGGTGCAAGAACAATTAAAATCACAATATTCATACTTGTTCTTCTTTTACTTTTGATTTGGGCTATTTTGGCTACTATAATGTCACTAAAAGATAAATATGAAGTAAATTTGAAAGCTTATACTATGGTTTTGATTGAAAGTAATGATAAAGCAAACGACAAAGAGTTCATCGAAGAACTGGAGAGATTTTTGGAAAAACCTGCCCCATTGTTTTTGTCAGATACAGATAAGATGATTCTTGATGAGCTGCGAAAGGTAGTTGCTAATTATAAAGCACAGGGGAAAGAAAAAAACAATAATTATACAAATAGAAATGATCATACAGTAGATCAAAGCATAGAGGCAGTAATAGGCGAAAATGATAATTATGAGGAAAGAACCAATAAAACAATAGAGATGAAAACTCCTGAAAAAAACAAAAAAAGTACAACTGTGAAAGCGAAACCGAATGATAGGGAGGACAGGAAATCCAACGGCGCCTATGAAGGTTCACGAATAAGTGTGGAACCAACAGAATATTATATTTTTCCTGAAAGTTCGAAAAGATTGTTGACAGAAGCGGACTTGACGGGATTATCAAATGATGAACTTAGAAAAGGAAGAAATGAAATTGCTGCAAGATATGGACGGAGATTCAAGGATAAAGAATTGCAGGCTTATTTTGATTCTCAGTCATGGTATGAAGGCATTATTGATCCAGATAAGTTCGATATTGACATAACGTTAAATAAGATTGAGAAGAAAAATATGGAATTTATCAAAGCGCACGAAAAATAATAGATACATCCGGAATAAGAGAATTTGACATGGAAACTTCATTATTAGGGAATTCTGGAATTAGATATGGGAGGTGGCCGTTATGGTTTGCCAAAAGTGTGGAGCAGAAATAGATGATGATTCAAAATTCTGTATGTTTTGTGGGCAAAAGATTGAGGCTACACCTCAAGAAGAATATTGTAATAAATGTGGGGAAGAAGTTGACGAGAATAACTTAAATAGTAGCTGTTCATCTGAAACTGTAAACCAGGGCAGTTTGAGCTATGATTTTTTTATCAAATTAAAAAGTGGACTTAAAAAAGTAATTACATATATCAAAAAAAACAAAGCCGCAAAGCTGATTATTCTAACAGTAGCTATAATTCTAATCGTAATAAGTTTTCGCACATTAATGACTCGGCAAAATATTAAACAAGGATATTTTGCTGGGGCAAAATGGGGGGATAGTAAACAAATCACACTAGAAAAAATAGAGAACATGTATAAAGCAAATATGCGTATAGAAAAAGAACGTGTCTGTGGATATGTTTACGACTTTGAGGGTATAAAAGGCCTTGATTGTTGGGTATCTGCTGATTGCTACAAAGATGTGGGATTGAGTTCAGTTTTTCTAACCGCAGACCAAAAAGAAGATGGAGTATCTTATACTATTAGACTTAAACATTTTAAGGATATAGTCAAACTATATGTAGAAAGATATGGGGAGCCCGAGTATTACAGCACTGCATATATAACATCTTACTCTTGGAAAACAGAAGCAAGTTCGATAACGGTATCCGACTTTAGTTATAAAGGGGATGAGTATTTAAAGATTAACTATTATGATAGATTTTAATCGAATGGGAACAGCTTATATCTTATAGGCGTGTTGCTAACTGAATTGAACCTGCTGCCAGTATCCGTATCTTTTGGTAAGGCGCGACGCTACATGGAACGATGATTTCCGTGTGGCGTCTTTTTGTGTGATCAGATGCGAAATCCAAAAGTCGTGTTTTTTCCAAAGAGGTAGAGGAAGACAACCATTTCATTTAGGAAGGGGGAAACATGATGACCTTGATTTCAGATCGAGACGCGCAGAAGGAGCCAGAAAGGGTGCCGATTTACGAGAAGGTGACATTGACCATTCGGGAGGCGGCAGAGTATTCGAACATTGGGATCAATCGGCTGGAGAATATGTTGCGGATGCCGAGGTGTCCGTTTGTGCTGTATGTGGGAAAAAAGAAGTTGGTGAAGAGGAAGGAGTTTGAAAAGTTCTTGTCAGAAACTATCCAGTTATGAGCGGCGCATTCAGGGAGTTTAGCAAAATCCGGATTGCTGATTGAAAAAGGTGCCCCCTTTGTAGTACAATGTTTGTTGCTATTCTGGGGGCTTTTTAAAGAAAAGAGCCGTTAGATGGGAAAAGACCTTAGAGGTAAGGAACTTGGCGTGGGAATCGTCCAGCAGACGGATGGGCTTTATGCGGCGAGATATACGGATAAACACGGAAAACGCCAGGTGAAACGTTTTAAGAAGTTGCAGGAATGCAGACAGTGGATTGCGGATGCGACATATATTGATGAACATACGGACATTGAGAATGCCACTGATATGATTGTGGAGGCCTGGTATGAATACTGGATCAGTATCAAACAGAAAACCGTGAGGCCAAATACTGTGAGAAACTATACAGAAAGGTACGAGAGAAATATACGCAATGTGATTGGAAAGAAGTTGCTTACGGAAGTAAAACCGATCCATTGTCAGCGTATCTTTTCAGATATGGCAGATGCAGGTTACAAGACGTCTACAATCTATCAGACCAGAATTACTCTTTATAATATGCTTGAGTTTGCAAAGGAAAATGATGTGATCCTTTCTAATCCATGCAAGAAATCGGTTAAGAGTGATATGGGGGCACCTTCTGAAAAGAGGGAAGCGCTTACAGTGGAGAATCAGAAGCGTTTTCTGAATGGTGTTGTAGGAAAGAGTTATGAGAATCAATATAGGTTTGTTCTGCAGACTGGGTTGCGTACAGGAGAGCTTGTAGGATTGAGATGGGAAGATATTGATTTTGAGAATAGAATGATGACAATCTCAAGATCAATGGAATTTCGTCATAAAGTCGGGGAGTGGAGAGTTGGTCCGCCGAAGAGTAAATCGGGGTATCGTACGATTCCTCTTACGGATGAAGCAATCAAGATCCTTAGAGCTCAGAAGGCGAAGAACAATCAGATCAAAGTAATCAATATGGAGTGGAGGGAGCAGGTTTTTCTGAGCAGAAAAGGAGAACCGGTTAAGAACAGTACTTATGATACTGCTCTTTTCAAGATCTGTGACACCGTTGGGATCAAGCATTTTTCGATGCATGTTTTGCGGCATACCTTTGCTACCAGATGCATAGAGGGTGGTATGCTCCCGAAAACGTTACAGAAGATTCTGGGACATTCCAATATTGGGATTACGATGAACCTGTATGTTCACATTACCGAAGAGGAGAAAACGAAAGAAATTAATCTTGTGGCGAAGACGCTTAATGTTGGGTGATTTTTTCTGCCATCCCATGTATTTCGATGGTACAGTAAATCAATTGGTACAGTAATTGGTACACCTGCTAAGGAACAAGCGCTGGAAACCGCGTAAAATAAGGATTTTAAAGGAGATATATAGCATTATGAAGTTAGGAATCGTAGGTTTACCGAATGTTGGAAAAAGTACGCTCTTCAACTCCCTGACCAAAGCAGGCGCAGAGGCGGCAAATTACCCGTTCTGCACCATTGACCCGAATGTCGGCGTTGTTGCTGTGCCGGATCCGCGTCTGGACCAGCTTGCAGCGTTGTTCAATTCCCAGAAGGTGACACCGGCGGTGATTCAGTTCGTTGATATCGCGGGACTTGTAAAGGGAGCTTCTAAGGGCGAAGGTCTCGGAAACCAGTTCCTTGCAAATATCCGCGAGTGCGATGCGATCGTTCATGTCGTTCGCTGCTTTGATAATGGAAACGTTGTGCACGTTGACGGAAGCGTAGATCCGCGCCGTGACATCGAGACTATCAATTTGGAGCTGATCTTTGCGGATATGGATGTTTTGGAACGCCGTATCTCCAAGACAAAGAAGTCCGCGTTCAACAACAAGGAGGCGGCAGCTGAGGTTGCGGTTCTTCAGAAACTGTATGATTTTCTGGAGAACGGAAAGATGGCTCGCGGTTATGAGCCGGCAGATGATGACGAGCGCGCATTTATCGACACGCTGGATCTTCTCACCTGGAAGCCGGTGATCTTTGCGGCAAATGTGGCAGAAGAGGATCTTGCCGATGACGGTGCTTCCTGCAAATATGTGGAGGCGGTTCGCGAATATGCGAAGGAGTCCGGCAGTGAGGTATTTGTTATCAGCGCTGAGATTGAGGCGGAGATCTCTCAGCTGGATGATGAGGAGAAGAAGGAGTTTCTTGCGGATCTCGGTCTTTCCGAGTCCGGCCTGGATAAGCTTATCCGTGCTTCCTATTCCCTGCTTGGACTGATTTCTTATCTGACCGCCGGCGAGAAGGAAACCCGTGCGTGGACGATTACGAAGGGCCTCAAGGCTCCGCAGGCAGCAGGAAAGATCCACTCGGATTTCGAGAGAGGTTTCATCAAGGCAGAGGTTATCAATTATCAGGATCTTCTGGACTGCCAGGGATACACCGGAGCCCGTGAGAAGGGACTTGTCCGCATGGAGGGCAAGGAATACGTGGTTCAGGACGGCGATGTCGTTGTATTCCGTTTCAACGTGTAAACTCAAAAAACAACATTATCTTTCAGTGAATGTTTGACAGGAAACCAAAGGTGCGATAGAATTGTTCCGTTCTTTGAAAAAATATAAAAAAACAGGAAAATAGCGCACTTTGGGGGAAATGATGACAAACTACGATAAGTTAATGGAACAGATGACACTCCGTAAACTTGCAGAGCTTCTGGTTACACCGGTGCAGTACGAGAAGGATGAGCCGGCGGCTGAGAAGAACGGCTCTTACAGAGAAAATGTCCAGCATACATTCAAGAGTATTCTCGGAAACACCTATGATACATGTGCACAGGCTGTCATTGAGAATGTTGCATATCTCAAGATGGACGGATCAAACATGTATGATGCGCTGGTAAAGGAAGTCTGAACACAGAAGACGGTTCGGATATCCGACCGGCATCCGGATCGGCATCTAAATTAGAGTTATATAAAATCGAAATATTGCAATGCAGATAAAGCCTTTCGGTTCAGCAGAACCGGAGGGCTTTTTTGTTGTATGGGGAGTTTCTCTTAAACTCCCCATACAACAAAATTACGCTCCGCGAGGAGTCACACGCCGCTGAAGTGGAAAATGTCACCTTATGGTGACCAGGAGCGGTGCGAAACGTTCGTGAGCTCCCCTCGGGATTGCGGGACAGGGCCTGAAGTTCGCGGGGGGAGCTCACGAATGCGGGTCGGAGATCGGAAGTTCTCGGTACCCTCCTCGGGAATGCGGGGATGATGGACCGAATTTCGCTTTCGGACTCGCTTTATCATGAAAAATTATCATCTTTCATCCTGCTTAAAATGAATTCTGCATAGGTATTCCATTTTTCTGATCAAGATATTCCCCACTTCACACCACAGGCGGCACATTTTGTGGTTTCGTCTCCGGCGAAACGGCGGAAAACCACGATTTCAGCGCGAAAAAATGCTTCAAAAATTCAAAACAAATGCGGCACGTAATCTTGATATTTTCGGACCTATACGATATGATTAGTACATCAAGTGGTGATTTGTGAAACATTGTGGTAGATTTTGGGGAAAAGGAGCAGGAATGTTAGGTCGTTACGATCACACGATCGACGCAAAAGGCAGAATAATCATTCCCGCCAAGTACAGGGAGCAGATGGGCGATAAGTTCTATGTGACCCGTGGACTTGACGAGTGCCTTTTTGTGTACGCTCCGGACGAATGGGAGAAGTTTGAAAACCACATCAAAGAGCTCCCGATCGGAAGTAAGGAAGCCCGCAAAATCAACCGTTTCTTCTTCATTGGCGCGACCGACGACGAAGTGGACCGTCAGGGACGAATCATGATCCCGGCGCATCTTCGCGAGTACGCGCATCTGGAGAAAAATGTCATTCTCGCCGGCGTCGGCAATCACCTTGAAATCTGGGATCCGGCGACCTATGACGCAAAGAATAATTTCGATGATATCGAAGACATTGCGGAGAGCATGGAAGGATTCAGCTTCTGATAGGATGCAAACTGCAGATGAGAACTTCGGTAATATAGAATTTTGAATCAAAGATTAAGAATTCAGGATTTTGAATTTTGAATCAAGAATTAAAAATTTTGAGTTTCGAAACGGCAGATTTCGGAATCCCAGATAAAACCGGTTCTTTGAACAATCGAATACGGGATATCAAAAACGAAAAGGGGGAAATGAGCGTGGAATTCAAACATGTATCGGTGCTGCTCGATGAGACTGTATCGTCGCTCAATATCCGTCCGGACGGGATCTATGTGGACGGAACCCTCGGCGGAGGCGGGCATGCGTATGAGGTGTGCTCAAGACTTGGAGAGAACGGAAGACTGATCGGCGTCGACCAGGATGAGTTTGCCATCGGGCGTGCGACAGAACGTCTTAAACCGTTTGAAGACCGGGTTACGATTGTCAGAGACAATTATGTCAATATCCGAAGCGTCCTACAGGGACTGGGGATCGGAAAAGTGGACGGAATCTATCTCGATCTCGGCGTTTCGTCGTTCCAGTTTGACGATGCGGAGCGCGGTTTTTCCTATCGCACGGATGCACCGCTCGACATGCGGATGGACAAGCGGGAGAAGCAGACCGCCCGGGATATTGTCAACGAATACTCAGAGAAAGAACTTTTCCGGATGATCCGCGATTATGGTGAGGATCCGTTCGCACAGAATATTGCAAAGCACATCGTGAAGGCACGAAGCGAAAAGCCGATCGAGACGACATTTGAACTGGTCGAGATCATCAAGGGTGCCATCCCGGCAAAGATTCGCGCGAAAAAAGGTCATCCGGCCAAGCAGACGTTCCAGGCGATCCGGATTGAGCTGAACCATGAACTGGATGTACTCCGGGATTCCCTGGATACCATGATCGATCTTCTGAATCCGGGAGGAAGGCTGTCGATTATCACCTTCCATTCGCTGGAAGACCGGATCGTGAAAAATCATTTTCGAACCGTTGAGAATCCTTGCATCTGCCCACCGGAATTTCCGGTGTGCGTGTGCGGACGAAAGTCCAGGGGACATGTGATTACTCGCAAACCGATTCTTCCGACAGAGGAGGAGATGGAGAACAATCCACGTTCGAAGAGTGCAAAACTCAGAGTGTTTGAAAAAACGGGGGGAGATGAGTAGGTATGGCCAAGAAGCACGTGAATGGCAGGCGGCAGGCTTATGTCGCAGGCAGCGCGGCGAGAGAGCTGAATCCGTACTACGAAGTTGAGTATGAAAACGGAGCCTCATCCGCAGAACGGCGAAGGGCCGCCCGAAAACGCAAACAGGAACGTCTGGCGCGGAAACGGGCTGCTCAGCGCAATCAGAGTAAAGCGAGCTATATCAGCGCAGGATATGTGGTCTGTCTGGCATTTGCTGCAATCGCAACACTCCTGATCTGTATCAATTATTTACGCCTTAATGCGAGTATTACATCAAGGATGGATTCCATCGCAAAGCTTCAGCTGGAACTGGAACATCAGAAGACAGCCAATGACGAGCTGAGAACCGCGATTGATACCGCATGTGATCTGAATCATGTTTATCAGGTTGCAACTCAGGATCTTGGAATGGTCTATGCGAATCAGAACCAGATTCTGCTCTATGATAAGACAGAAAGTGAGTATGTAAGGCAAAATGAAGACATCCCGGAACACTAAAACGAAGAAGCTGTTCCGCCGTTATATGCAGGAGAAACTGGCAATCACCGTTCTGGCTATTCTGACGGTTTTGATTGTCCTTGCGGTGATTTTGTACAGACTGGTGTCGAATAAGGGAGTCGATTACAACCAGATCGTCCTGGGACATCAGAATTATGAGAGCCGCATGATTCCGTACAAGAGAGGCAGCATCATTGACCGCAACGGAACCTATCTTGCGACGAGTGAGAAAATCTATAACATGATCCTGGATCCGCGGCAGATGAATTCGGATGACGGTTACAACTATGTGGAACCGACGATCGATGCCCTGGTGGAGTGTTTTTCTTATGACAGGGAAGAACTCCGGCAGCTGATCCGTGACCGTGCAGACAGTTCCTATGTGGTTTACAAGAAACTGTCCGGCGAGGAAAAGGCGAAGTTCGAGGAATACAAACAGAAGAAAAATGAAGAATACCGGAAGGCAACCGTAGATAAGGGCGGAAAGAACCGAATCACGGGCGTGTGGTTTGAGGATCACTATAAGCGGGTGTATCCGTATAACAATCTCGCCTGCAATGTCATTGGCTTCGCCCTTCGTGACAACAATGCATCCGGCGGTGTTGAGCAGTACTACAACGACGAGCTGACCGGAGTCAACGGTCGGGAGTTCGGTTATCTGAATGACGACACGAATCCGGAGAGAACCGTAAAACCGGCGGTGAACGGCAATACCGTCAAGCTCACCATTGACGCCAACCTTCAAAATATTGTCCAGAAATATCTGGACGAGTGGCAGACAACGACCGGAAGTAAGGTGGCAGCCTGCATTATGATGGATCCGCGATCCGGCGAGATTCTGGCAATGGACACGACGACCCGCTTCGATCTGAACAATCCGTATGATCTCTCTCTGTACTATTCACAGGAACAGATCGACGCGATGGATGAAAAGACAAAGGCGGATGCATGGTATAAGATGTGGCGCAATTTCTGTGTCAATGATACCTATGAGCCGGGTTCTCCGCAGAAGCCGTTTACGGTTGCGGGTGCGATGGAAGAGGGTACGATCACCGGCAATGAATCCTACGTCTGCAACGGTGTGATGCACATCGGAGACTGGGATATTCACTGCGATATCCGAAGCGGACACGGTCCGCTGACGGTTGCGCAGGGTATCGAGAAATCCTGCAACGTTGTCATGATGTCCATCAACCAGGCACAGGGTGTTCAGAATTTCCTGAAGCATCAGGCGATGTTCGGATTTGGACAGAAGACTAACATTGACCTTCCGGGTGAGGCGGATACCTCCGGACTGGTTTATACAGAAGAGACGATGGATGTGGCGTCGCTGGCGACAAACTCCTTCGGCCAGAACTACAATACGACCATGATCCAGATGGCCAGCGCATTCTGCTCTCTGGTGAACGGGGGATCGTATTACCGTCCGCATGTCGTGAAGGAAATCCTGAACGACCAGGGCGCAGTTATCCGCAAGAATGATCCGGTTCTGGTCCGTGAGACCGTATCGGAGAATACGAGCACATTTATCAAAAACGCTTTGGCGATGGTAGTACAGTCCGGTACCGCGAAGGCGGCCCAGATTCCGGGTTACCAGATCGGCGGCAAGACCGGAACGGCACAGAAACAGCCTCGTTCAGAGAAAAACTATCTGGTTTCGTTTATCGGCGCTGTTCCGATTTACGACCCGCAGGTGGTATGTTATGTCGTCATTGATACGCCGAATCTGCCGGGCGAGCAGCAGGCACACTCCACGTTTGCCAGCACCGTGTTCCAGAAGATCATGGCGGAAGCTCTTCCGTATCTGAATGTCTTCCCGGAGGGCGGAGCAGGAGCGGCCGGGGACAATGCGGCACTTGCCGAGCAGAGTGAAGGAATCATTCACAGCGAGACGAAGGCGGCCGAGACTCCGACCAATCCGGACGGAAGCGCGGCAACGAAGGGCCCGAGCTACGATGAGGAGTTTATCGAGGGCGGACATGCCGAGGCTCTTCCGGAGGAGATGCCGAGCGGAGCGTCCACGGAACAGGCGGAAGATTCTGCCGGGGAAAATGATGACGCGCAGGCTGCTGCAGCACAGGCGGCGGCGCTGGCTCCGCAGTAAAAAGAGGCAAAAGAAAAAAGAAAGTAAACAGGAACGTTAAAAAGAACGCAAAAAAGAAAGCCGGAATTGCAGCCGGTTGAGATTATCGTTCTGGAATACTTGGAATAAGAGTTTAAAACAAAAAGAACCCGCATTCGCAGATGTTTCGCGAATGCGGGCTCTTTTTTTGCGGTTTTTTTTTTTTTTTTTTTTTTTTCGTAAAATGAGGAATTTCTTCGAACTTCCCTCTCCGATTATTCCAGTCCCGACCATTTGAAGTGCGGGATCAGCTCGGACCACTTGCTGATGCCGAGGGTCTGCTTTGCTTCTTTGGAGACGCTCAGTGTTCTGGACGGAACATCGATGTCTTTGAAGACGTAATAAATCGGCTTGGAGTGGTAAGCCACGATGTTGTTCGGCTGATTCATGTCGCAGTAGAACAGGCCGAAGGAGATACCGTCTTTTACCTCACTGGGCGCATCGATCTGGCGGGCCAGATTGTAGCCTTCGATGTATGGATTGCTCTCCACCAGATAGTAGGAGTACGCATAGGCCGCGGCCTGTTCTTTCAGTTTCTCGCCGGACGGGGTTGTGGATGTGAAACCCTGTTCGGTCAGGAAAATGTGGCGTACATTTCCGTCCGGTGCCCGAAGCTCACTGCTCTGCATGTAATCGGTGAGAACATGCAGATTGTAGAAGTTCAGGATCGGCGTGGTAATGCTGTCGGTCAGACCTTGGGAACCGTCGTCCCAGAATACCGGGTCGTTCATCGGGTACGGATACGGGTGATATGCGATACCCCAGTCAATCGGTCCTTCTGCGGCCGCGACGGAGTTGAACTGATCGAGGACATCCTTTCCCTTGTAATAGGTGGATCCGTTTGCCTTCGAGGAGTCGTTCCAGTAGTAGTCGATGGAGAAGAGAACGTTAGAATGGGCGTTCTGGCTCTTTACGGCTGCGTAGAAGGTCCGGTAGGCTTTCTGGTACAGTTCGACGTAACTGCGGACATCCATGGCGCCGGTGTGGTTCCAGTACTGGTTGTTGATCTCATTGCCGATGACCCAGTTGGAAAGGCGTCCGTGACCGTTCGATCCGTTGTAACGCTCAGCGAGGAAGTTGGCAGCGGCTTCCAGTTTTCGCTGGCCGGCTTCGGTTTTTGTGTTGAACATATAGTATGGATCGGAGGACTTTGTGGTTCCCGGAAGGAACATGTCCGGATCATTTGCGTTCCAGCCGTTCAGGATAACAGCAGTGACGACGACGCCCCGGCCGGACAGTGTCTTGATGACACGGTCATAGGTGTCGAGCCAGCTCTTGGCAAAATGATACGTCTGGCCTTTGTAAGTGTAATCCACTCCGTTTCCGTACAGGAAGTTCACCGGAATGTTGATTTCCGCCTGCTTAATGCCCATGTTCATCGCGTCCTCAATCAGAGAAAACTCGATCGAGAGGCCCTTTTTTCCGGTGATACGCAGCGCGGACTGATCCTTCGCCATGATCTCCGGGTTGGTGATGTAATATCTCGGTGTGAGTGCCTTGTATTCCTGCTTTTCCGTATCCCAGACGGCAGCGATGAACGAGGAGTAGCGCCGGTCACCGGTGCTGTCCGCATTCAGCGGAAAATGAAAGCTCACCTGTGAAGCGCCGTCCTGAGAAGCAAGATAATCGGTGCGGCCGGTGAGATCGTCCTGCCAGTTTTTCATCTCGACAAGGTAGATCTTTCCGTCGGTTCCGGCCATCTCGGCATTGCTGGTCATATTCAGCGTGACATTGGTTTTGTCTGTGTCGATCGTGCAGGAAGAGATCTGTCCTGTCGTCGTGATCACATTTTGCACCGCCTCCTGTGTCTGCGCGGTTTCCTTAGCCGCATCGGCAAAGGCGCTCATCGCTGCCGCGCCGGAAAGCATCAGGCAGGATGCCGCACAGAGGAGAAGACGGACCGTTTTTTTGCGTCCTTTCAGATACATAAATATCCCTCCTTATAAGACAATGGTTATTCTAACACAATCCCAATTGGAATGATATTGAGGTTTCATTACTAATTTCTGACGGCAGGGACAATGAAATATAACGAACTCCGGAAAGAAGCATAAATAAAAGTGATATTGCGGGCTGAGTTTGGTTCCTTTATAATATGATTTCAGGTGCTGTGAAAAAGAACTGAACAGCAGCGGAAGGAGAAAAAGCATGAGACAGGGGACAATTTGCATCGAAGGGGGATATACACCGAAGAATGGTGAATCCAGAATGATTCCGATCATTCAGAGTACGACATTCAAATATGATACCAGCGAGGATATGGGAAAACTCTTCGATCTGGAAGCATCCGGATACTTTTATTCGAGACTTCAGAATCCGACGACCGATCTGGTTGCCGCGAAGATCTGTGCGCTTGAGGGCGGAAGTGCGGCGATGCTGACCAGCTCCGGTCAGGCGGCCAATTTCTTCGCTGCTTTCAACATCTGCAGCTGCGGTGATCATATCGTTGCATCGACCGCAATCTACGGCGGAACGTTCAACCTCTACAATGTCACCCTCCGCAAGATGGGGATTGAGGTGACATTCATCGATCCGGACTGCACCGATGAAGAGCTGGAAGCGGCATTCCGCCCGAATACCAAGATGGTTTTCGGTGAGACGATTGCCAACCCGTCTCTCGTGATCTTTGACATTGAACGGTTTGCCAGGGCCGCACACGCGCACGGCGTACCGCTGGTCATTGACAATACGTTCGCCACACCGATCAACTGCAGACCGATCGAGTGGGGCTGCGATATTGTCACACATTCCACCACAAAATATATGGACGGTCATGACGCGACCGTCGGCGGCGCGATCATCGATGCCGGCCGCTTTGACTGGATGGCACACAGGGAGAAATTCCCGGGGCTGTGTGAGCCGGATGAGTCCTATCACGGCCTGGTTTACGCCGAGAAGTTCGGGAAAGAGGGCGCGTTTATCACCAAGGCGACGGTTCAGCTGATGAGAGATCTCGGCTGCACTCCGGCGCCGATGAACGC
Organism: [Clostridium] aminophilum DSM 10710; assembly: GCF_000711825.1. Lineage (GTDB taxonomy): Bacteria > Bacillota > Clostridia > Lachnospirales > Lachnospiraceae > Clostridium_R > Clostridium_R aminophilum. The sequence continues at coordinate 195,006 of NZ_JONJ01000003.1, forward strand.
ATATCTCCTGAATCTTGGTCTGGAGTCTCTGGCAGTCCGCATGGAGAGACACTGCAGCAATGCACAGAAAGTTGCGGAGTATCTGCAGTCGGATGAACATGTGGCATGGGTTCAGTATCCGGGACTTCCGGGCGACAAGTACTATGACAGAGCGCAGAAATACATGCCGAAGGGCACCTGCGGCGTGATCTCTTTCGGAGTGAAGGGCGGAAGAGCGGCAGCAGAGAAGTTCATGATGAACCTGAAACTCGGTATTATCGCAACTCATGTTGCGGATGCACACACGGTTGTGCTTCACCCGGCATCGTCCACTCACCGTCAGCTGAGCGATGAGGAACTGATCGCCTGCGGCGTAAAGCCGGATATGATCCGTCTTTCCGTCGGAATCGAGGATGTTCAGGATATCATTGATGATCTGAAACAGGCGCTGGAGGCCTGAAGCCTGAATAAGGAAAAAAATCGGACCGGAGGGATGACTCCGGTCCGTATTTTTTTCGAGGCTAACTTGCCAAAGACCACAACCCGGTGAGGACTTGGCGACTGCCGCGACACGCTCGAAACTCGCAAAGCCTGTTTCGACCCGTTTGTCCCGCATTCCATTTTCGTCACGGAATGTAAAGATCTTTCAGGCCTTCCGGACAGAACGGACGGGATTCCCGCCGCTTCCGGTCACATTCGATCCATTCGTCCAGAGAGAGCGGCTTATAGTCCGAATATTTGCAGAAGCAGTTGATCATGCGGCTGGGAATGGAGCGCTCACGGCCGTCCTCGTAAGTGAGCCGGGAAGCAAGCGTGATCTCCTGAAACCGTTCAATGAGACGCTGATCCTGCGAGTCGTGAACATGGCCGTAGAGCATATAGGTTTCCCCGTGATGATCGGTATGTTCGTGGTACTGTCCGTTATAGCACATAATCGGATAGTGGCAGAGAACAACTTTCCGGTTGTTGTCGTGGATCTCGGCATAGGGCTTGATCCAGACGAAGCGGCTGCTGTCGTATTTCGGGGAAGATCCGAACCGGTCGTGATTGCCGCGGATCAGGTAGAGGATGCCGTTGAGGCGCTGCAGCAGGTCATTGGTCTCCTCTGCGCTGCCCCAGGAAAGATCGCCGAGGATGACGACCTCGTCTCTCGGGCGGACCTTTTCATTCCACTGGCGGATCATGTATTCGTTCATCTCTTCGACGGAGTCAAAACCGCGGCAGTCCATGTGGTGAAGCTGAATTTCGTGGAAGAAATGGCAGTCTGCGATGTAATATCTCACGGTAAATCCTTTCTGTCTTTATTATGTCTGCAGGGATGAAACAGATCCGTCTGCAAACATCGACAGCCTTATCATATCACAGGGCGGGAAAGGATTCCATATTGCGGAAGACGGATCTTTTTTATACAATATGACTCGATGAGAAAGAGCAGAAGGGATGCCGGAGATGAGCGAAGAAAAGAGAAGAATCCTGACCATCGGAATCGGTCGGGAGAGAGAAGGAAAAACGGTTCGCGATGTGATGCGGGGCGAACTCCTTTTCTCGGAAAAGCTGATGAGCCGGATCAAATACCGGGCGGACGGGATCATGCTGAACGGCGCTCGCGTCCGGACTACGGCGGTTCTTCATGAGGGAGACTGCCTGTGTCTGGATATCACCGATCCGGAAGAGTCGGGAAGCGTATGGGCCGAGCCGCCGGAAAAAACGGAACTTCGGGTCTGCTATGAGGACGAAGATCTTCTGATCGTGGATAAGCCGGCCGGCATGGTCTGCCACCCGTCTTTTGGACATTATGCGGATTCTCTCGCCAATCATATCGCGTTTCGGATGGGATGGACCGGTACCTCCCGGGAGATACACATGATCGGGCGGCTGGACCGCGACACCTGCGGGCTGGTTGTCGTTGCGAAAAATGCCGGCGCTGCGGGGCTTCTCGCCAGACAGCGGGAAGAAGGAATCATGAAAAAGACGTATCTTGCCTTGGCGGAGGGGCTGATCCGGGCGGATGCGGAATCGCCGAAGAACCGGACCGATATGCCGGATGAAGCTGCATTGGCTGCTCCGGAAGGCGTGGCAGCCGGGAAATGTTTCCGGGCGGACGGCTGCATCGAAGGCCCCATCGGAAATGTACCGGGCGTCCTGATGCTCCGACAGGTGGATCCGGAGGGAAAGCCTGCGAGAACATGGTATCGGATACTCGGACACCGGAAAGAGCATCGGGGAGAATCCGGAACAGATCATTTGGAAGGACTCCGGACAGAATACCGGGAAGAACATCCGGATGAGCGTCGGGGAGAATGCACGCTTCTGGCATGCCGGATCGATCATGGCCGGACCCATCAGATCCGCGTTCATATGGCGTCCATCGGACATCCGCTTGTGGGAGATCTTCTCTACGGGCCGGGCGGTGCAGCCGGGGAATTCCGGCGGACCGGAGATCCGGAGAAAGTGCGGGAGATCAATGCATCGGGGGATACGGCGGAAAGTCCGCTTGGGCTCTGCGCCTGGAACATGGAGCTGCTCCAGCCGTTTACAAAAGAGAAGATCACCGTTTGGGCAAAACAGCCGGAGTGGAGCCGGGATTTTGACATCGGAGATATTTTCCGGTAAGATAATATATTGCTCTGATTCGAGCAGGAAGCGGGATAAAATCGCGAAATTTCTTTACATAAAAACACAGCTTAGGAGGAAGATAGATGGCAGCAGCGAAGTACGATGCGGACAGTATTACCGTCCTGGAAGGACTGGAGGCGGTCCGCAGAAGACCGGGTATGTACATCGGAAGTCTGGGCCCGAGAGGACTCAATCATCTGATCTACGAGGTGGTCGACAACTCCGTCGATGAGCATCTGGCAGGAGAATGCACCGAGATTCATGTCACACTGGAGGAGGACGGATCCTGTACGGTACAGGATAATGGCCGAGGCATTCCGGTTGAGATGCACAAAAAAGGTGTTTCCGCGGAGCGAGTTGTTCTTACCACACTGCATGCGGGCGGTAAATTCGATCATGACTCCTACAAGACCAGCGGCGGTCTTCACGGTGTCGGATCGTCGGTTGTCAACGCGCTGTCCACTCATATGGATATCACAATCTGCAGAGGCGGTGTGGTGTTCCATGATGCTTACGCAAAGGGAAAACCAACGGTTGAACTGGTGAACGGACTTCTTCCGGTTGTCGGAAAAAGCCGTCAGAGAGGAACCCGGACGAATTTCCTTCCGGACGACACGATCTTCGAGACGATCCGGTTCCGGGCGGACTGGCTGAAGTCCAGACTTCACGAGATCGCTTATCTGAATCCGGGACTGACGATTTTCTATAAAAATGATCGGAAAGGCGAGGAGGAAGAGGTGACTTTCCACGAGCCGGGCGGTATCGTGGCATATGTCGAGGAGATTAGCAAAGGAAAAGAGCGGGTCTGCGATCCCATCAGCTTCCACGGAGAGAGCGACGGGATTCAGGTCGACGCGGTGGTCCAGTTCGTCAATGAGTTTGAGGAAAATATTCTCGGCTTCTGCAACAATATCTGCACGACGGAAGGCGGAACCCATCTGGTCGGTTTTAAGACAAGATTTACCCAGCTGATCAACAGCTATGCGAGAGAACTCGGCATTCTCAAGGAAAAGGATACCAACTTCACCGGCGCGGATACGAGAAACGGCATGATCGCGCTGATTTCGGTCCGCCATCCGGATCCGGTCTTTGAGGGACAGACCAAGACGAAGCTCGGAAGCCAGGATGCGTCGAAAGCGGTGGCATCTGTGGCAGGCGATGAGCTGACACTGTTCTTTGACCGAAATGTCGAGACTCTGAAGAATATCATCGCCTGCGCGGAGAAATCCGCGAAGATCCGCCGCAGTGAGGAGAAGGCGAAGACCAATATGCTTTCGAAGCCGAAATTTTCCTTTGACAGCAACGGAAAACTGGCAAACTGCGAGAGCCGGGATGCCTCCAAATGCGAGATTTTCATTGTCGAGGGAGATTCCGCGGGCGGAAGCGCGAAGATGGGACGAAACCGCCAGTATCAGGCGATTCTGCCGATCCGCGGTAAGATCCTGAACGTGGAGAAGGCGTCGATGGACAAGGTTCTCGCGAATGCGGAGATCAAGACGATGATCAACACCTTCGGCTGCGGCTTCTCCGAAGGATACGGAAATGATTTTGATATCACCAAACTCCGCTATGACAAAATCATCCTGATGACGGATGCCGATGTCGACGGAAGCCATATTGATACCCTGCTGTTGACCTTTTTCTACCGCTTTATGCCGGACCTGATCAACGAAGGCCATGTTTATATCGCCATGCCGCCTCTGTATAAGGTGGTTCCGAAAAAGGGCGAGGGCATCTATCTGTACGATGACGCGGCGCTGGAGAAATACCGAAAGACCCACAAGGGAGATTTCACCCTTCAGCGATACAAGGGACTTGGTGAGATGGACGCGACGCAGCTCTGGGAGACCACACTCGATCCGGAGAACCGCGTTCTGAAGCGCGTCGAGATTGAGGACGGACGTCTCGCCTCCGAAGTGACGGAGATGCTGATGGGAAGCGAAGTTCCGCCGAGAAGAGATTTCATCCACGATCACGCGGATGAAGCGGTCATCGACGCATAACGAAATCGTACACACATTTGGAGATCAACATGGCAGAGAAAATTATTACCACAGAGTATTCGGAGGAGATGCAGCGCAGCTACCTCAACTACTCGATGAGCGTTATTACGGCCAGAGCCATCCCGGATGCGAGGGACGGCTTAAAGCCGGTACAGAGAAGAGTGCTGTTCGATATGGAACGGCTGAAGGTTGACTGGGATAAGCCACACCGCAAATCGGCGCGTATCGTCGGCGACACCATGGGTAAATATCATCCGCACGGCGATTCCTCGATCTACGACACGCTTGTTGTGATGGCGCAGCCGTTTAAGAAGGGCATGAAGCTGATCGACGGCCACGGCAATTTCGGCTCCATCGAGGGCGATACCGCGGCGGCGATGCGATACACCGAGGCAAGGCTGGAAAAGTTTGCGCAGGACGTCTATCTGAAAGATCTGGATAAGACCGTGCGCTTTGTGCCGAACTATGATGAGACGGAGACCGAGCCGGAGGTTCTGCCGGTAAGGGTTCCGAATCTTCTGGTCAATGGCTCCGAAGGCATTGCGGTCGGCATGAGTACCAGCATTCCGACACACAATCTCGGCGAAGTCATCGACACCGTCATGGCGTACATTGACAATCCGGAACTCAGCACATCGGAGCTTCTGGAAAAACTCCACGGACCGGATTTTCCCACCGGCGGCATTGTGGCCAACAAGAGTGATCTCGAGGAGATCTATGAGACCGGTATGGGCAAGCTTCGCCTCCGCGCAAAGATCGTCCTTGAGGAGGGACAGCGCAAGAGCGATAAAGACAAGCTCGTCATCACGGAGATTCCGTACACGATGGTGGGCGCCGGCATCGCGAAATGTCTGACGGACATCGCGGCGCTGGTGGAGAACCGCACCCTTACCGAGGTGACGGACATCTCGAACCAGTCGAACAAAGAGGGTATCCGCATTGTGCTGGAACTGCGGAAAGGCTCGGACATCGAGCGGATCAGGAACATCCTCTATAAAAAGACCAGACTGGAGGACACCTTCGGCGTCAACATGCTGGCCATCGCCGGCGGGCGGCCGGAGACCATGACGCTCCGGTCCATCCTGAAGAATTATCTTGATTTCCAGTATGAGAACAATACCAGAAAGTATCAGATTCTTCTGGAAAAGGAAGAGGAGAACAAGGAGATCAAGGAAGGCCTGATCAAGGCGGTCGATGTCATTGACCTGATTATCGCGACGCTTCGCGGCGCGAAGAGCCTGAAAGAGGCGAGAGCGTGCCTGATCTCCGGAGATACCTCCGGCATCACCTTCCAGGATCCCGCGCTCGAAAAGCAGGCGAAGGGCTTCCATTTTACCGAGAGACAGGCGGAAGCCATCCTACAGATGAGACTGTACCGTCTGGTCGGTCTGGAACTGATCCAGCTGCAGAAGGAGTATCTGGATTCTCTTCAGAAGATCCGCAAGTACAGCAAGATTCTGAAAAACAGAGAGTCGATGAATGATGTCATCCGCGAAGATCTCCGCGCAATCCGGAAGGAATTTGCAAAAGAGCGCAGAACACAGATCGAGGATTCCGGTATCGCGGTCTATGAGGAGAGAGTGGAAGCGGCAAGGGAAGCCGTCTTTGTGCTTGACCGGTTCGGATATGCGAAGACCATCGACCGGAGTCTCTACGAGAAGAACAAAGAGACGGTCGACAGCGAAAATGTGTGGATCATTCCCTGCATGACCGACGACCGGATCGCGCTCTTTACGGATCGCGGATTCCTGCACACCGTGAAGGTGACGGATATTCCTGCCGGAAAAGTAAGAGATAAAGGAACGCCGATCGACAACATTTCCCGGTTTGACGGAAGCGTGGAGCGGCCGATCCAGATCCTCTGCACGAAGAATCTGGAATCCCGAAAACTCCTCTTTACGACGGCGCAGGGCATGATCAAGATTGTGCCGGGCTCCGAGTTTATCACCAACAACCGCGCGGTTGCTGCGACGAAACTGATGGACGGCGATGTTCTGGTTTCCATTCTTCCGGTGGAGGAAATGGATGAGGTGGTACTTCAGTCGAAGAGCGGATTCTTCCTTCGTTTCATGCTCGAAGAGGTATCCGAGATGAAGAAAGGAACCAAGGGCGTGAAGGGAATGACCCTCGGGAAAAATGATGAAGTTCAGACCGCATGGCTTCTGACCACCGGATCGGAACTGAATGTACCGTACAAAGAAAAAGAGGTACACCTGAACCGGCTGAAACTCGCAAAGCGCGGCGGAAAGGGAACCAGACAGTAGTTTTTTCTGCCCGAAGAGGCCGTTGCCGAAGAAAAATGCTTCGCGGGGATTCTTCGCGTATGTTAAGATGAAAGAAAACGTAAAAATGCCCCACAGGAAAAACGGAGAGAGATTCGCTCCGTGACCGTCGGGCCGGCCATCCGGTCACGGGACCGGACGCCGGAACAGGAATGGAATAACACAGTGACCACAGGCACCAGGTCAGAAAGACAGGAGGCTTCCGAATGAGTACTGTAGATGAGAAAAAGATTCCGACACCGCATATCGAGGCAGGAGCCGGCGAGATCGCCGAGACGATTCTGCTTCCGGGAGATCCGCTTCGTGCGAAATTCATCGCGGAAAAGTTCCTTGCGGATCCGAAATGTTTCAATGAGAAGAGAGGAATGCTCGGATTTACCGGAGAGTATCGCGGAAAGCGCATCTCCGTGATGGGCACGGGAATGGGCTGTCCTTCCATGGGGATTTATTCCTATGAGCTGATCAATTTCTACGGGGGCCGGAACCTCATCCGCGTGGGCACCGCGGGGGCGATGCGGGAGGACGTTCATGTCCGCGATCTCGTCTTTGCCATGGGATCCTGCACGGATTCGGCGTACCTGACGCAGTTCCGGCTTCCGGGACAGTTCGCTCCGACGGCGGATTACACGCTTCTGCGCACGGCGGTGGACGCCGCGGAAAAACGCGGTGCAAACTATCATGTGGGAAATGTTTACTGCTCCGATGTCTTCTACGGCGCAGCAAAGCCGGAGATCGGCGTCCAGTGGAAGGATATGGGCGTCCTTGCCGTGGAGATGGAATCGGCGGCGCTTTATGCCAATGCGGCCTACGGCGGCGCGAGAGCGCTGGCTCTCATGACCATCTCGGATTCGCTTGTCACCGGCGAGGCGACGACGGCGGAAGAGAGAGAAAAGACCTTTGTGGAAATGATGGAAGTCGCTCTGGAGACCGCGGCGGCAGTCACGGACTGATCAGCAGCGCGGACAGAGCGCAGAATTATAGGAAGTGTGTTTCGGACTGTTCATAAATAAAATCCTTCCGGTTGTCGTAGGCTCCTCCCACTGCCCTTGGGCGGTGGGAGGAGCCTTGTAAATTCGTAGCAATTAACCTTGGCTTTCGATGTATTTTTGTATAGTAGCTGACGATATCTCACCAATGCTACAGACAAAGTATCCGTCTGACCAAAATATCTTATGTTTCCAATAACACTTGGATAAGAAATTTGGATATCTTTGCCACAGATAACATGTGGTCTGCTGTTTAATAAGTTTTACAATTTCGCAAACTCTGTCCGTAGTATCGTAGCTTATCAGGAAATGTATATGGTCTTTATCGGTTTACATTGCAATAATGCCATAACCTTTAGAATTGCAGATATCGTATATCTTTTGCTTTACATCGTCAGCAATAGAGCCTTTAGGAATCTGTTTGCGGTACTTAGTGACAAGAACGATGTGTATTTTTAGGCTGTATTTACGCCTGTTACGGTGATTGTATCTATCATCCATTATCACTTGTGCGTCCTTTATATCTGATACTATATGTTGCAGAACCGCTCATGTAGATAGACGGACATTTTACATCACATACCTTTTCAAGTACGGTGATTTCTTCTTCTGACAGTTGCCCTGTATAGTAAATACTTACAGGATATTTGTTTTTCGCTTTCTCTATAAGTTCTTGTACCATGCGTTGACTCCTTGACTTTCACTGATAATTATTATATCATATATTTAGTGAAACAACAATGAGGTTAATATATGGAACATATGACAGTCACGGCTAAAATTCAGATATCCGTTAGTGCAGACAATAAGGTTTTGCTTGATGAAACCATGTCTGTTTATTCTGATGCCTGTAATTATGTATCTGACTATGTGTTCCGTACTCACGACCGAAAGCAGTTCTCACTTAACAAGGCTTTGTACTCTACACTCCGAGAAATGTTTGGGCTCAAATCTCAGATGGCTCAGTCCGTATTTAAGACTGTCATTGCAAGATATAAGACCATTCTCGAAAATCAGAAAGAGTGGATTCAGCCATCCTTCAAAAAACCACAGTATGACCTTGTTTGGAACAGAGATTATTCCCTTACACAAAACTGTTTTTCAGTAAATACGTTGAATGGTCGTGTCAAGTTACCTTATTTCGCCGAGGGCATGTCTAAATATTTTGACCATACAATCTATAAATTCGGCACAGCTAAGCTCGTAAACAAGCATGGTAAATATTTTTTGCATATCCCTGTAACTTACGATGTCGAAGAAAGTAATGTCTCTGACATCTGTAATGTTGTTGGCATTGACAGAGGCATCAACTTTGTCGTTGCCACTTATGATAGTAAACACAAGTCAAACTTTGTAAGTGGAAAGTCTATTAAGCAGAAACGTGCTCACTATTCTAAGCTTCGTAAAGAACTCCAAATGTGTCAGACTTCATCATCAAGACGTAGACTCAAAGCTATCGGTCAACGAGAAAACCGTTGGATGCATGATATTAACCACCAGGTATCAAAGGCACTCGTTGAATCCAACCCGAAGCATACGCTCTTTGTTCTTGAAGATTTGTCAGGCGTTCGTAATGCTACAGAGCGTGTCAGAACCAAAGACCGCTACGTTTCCGTATCGTGGTCTTTCTATGACCTTGAACAGAAACTTATCTACAAAGCTAAACAGAATCAGTCTACCGTTATTAAGGTTGACCCTCGTTATACGAGTCAGTGCTGTCCTGTATGTGGACACATTGAAAAAGCGAATCGTGATAAGAAATTGCATCTGTTTACTTGTAAGAACTGTGGCTATAAATCAAACGATGACCGCATTGGAGCTATGAATCTGTACCGCATGGGAATCAACTATCTCGAAGATAGTCAAGTACCTGATACAGTTACGGCAGAGTAAATCTTTGTCGTAAGGGGCGGTGTCAACCGTCCCATGATGCGACCCCACGGAAGTTACACCGACAAAATGTAGGAGTTATTGCAACGAACTACAGGGGAGTCGCAAGCCACGTACCTTTAGGTGCGTGGTAGTTGACGCTATAAAAAGATGAAAAGATATTGCTTTTTGCCATGAATTGGTTTAGTATAGAACGAAATTCACATTCCACTTTAGAAAGATTCATCTTTCCGAAGCGATGGGGTAAAAAGAGTATTCAACCGCGCGGCACCATTTTCCAGTGTGCGGCGTAAGCTCAGGAAGAGAGGCATCACCAATGAAGAAACTGGATAAAAAGCTTCACGTAGGAATTCTTGGCGCAACCGGTATGGTCGGCCAGAGATTTGTGACTCTGCTTGCAAATCATCCGTGGTATGAGATTACCGTTCTCGCGGCAAGTCCGAGATCAGCCGGAAAGACATATGAAGAGGCTGTCGGCGGACGCTGGAAAATGACCGCTCCGATGCCGGAGAACGTTAAGAACATGATCGTTGAGGATGTCAGCAAGGTTGAGGAAGTTGCGGCGAAGGCAGACTTCTTCTTCAGCGCGGTTGACATGTCGAAGGATGAGATCCGCAAGATCGAGGAGGATTACGCGAAGACCGAGACTCCGGTTGTCTCCAACAACAGCGCGCACCGCTGGACACCGGATGTTCCGATGGTTGTTCCGGAGATCAACCCGGAGCACTTTAAGGTCATCGAGGATCAGAAGAAGCGCCTCGGAACCACCAGAGGATTCATTGCCGTTAAGCCGAACTGCTCGATTCAGGGATATGCGCCGGCGCTTGCAGCATGGAAAGAGTTTGAACCGTATGAGGTTGTGGTAACCACATATCAGGCAATCTCCGGTGCCGGAAAGACTTTTAAGGACTGGCCGGAAATGGTTGAGAACATCATTCCGTTCATCTCCGGCGAGGAAGAGAAGAGTGAGCAGGAGCCGCTCCGCATCTTCGGCCACATCGAGAACGGACAGATCGTGAAGGCCCAGGAACCGAAGATCACCAGCCAGTGCATCCGTGTTCCGGTTCTGGACGGACACACTGCAGCGGTATTTGTAAAGTTCCGCAAGAAGCCGACCAAAGAGCAGCTTATCGAGAAGCTTAGAAACTTCCGTGGTCTTCCGCAGGAGTATGATCTTCCGAGCGCACCGAAGCAGTTCATCCAGTATCTGGAGGAGGACAACCGTCCGCAGGTTAAGCTGGATGTGGACTATGAGCACGGCATGGGTGTTTCCATCGGCCGTCTGAGAGAGGATTCCGTGTACGACTGGAAGTTTGTGGGCCTTGCGCACAACACTCTTCGCGGTGCGGCAGGCGGCGCGGTTCTCTGTGCAGAGCTTCTGACAGAGGAAGGATACATTCAGGCAAAATAATCCGTCTTCGGAAGGTTCACTGACGGGATATGAGGGTCCGGATGCATAATACGCATCCGGGCCTTTTCATGTCATTGAAAGATCTGAGGTTTTTTCGCGACATGCGACATAAAACGCTCCGCGGGGGGCGCGCTCGCCGCGGGGATTCAGCCGGATCATCGGAAATGTTAAGGGAATGTTTTGTTGTTTTCCCTTTGGGTTAAGGTATAATAAAGATAATGGATCGGACACTGCCGGTCAATATGGCATGCGGCCCCGAAGCGCATGCCCGCAGCATGGGGCAATCGATTTTGAACGGAGAAATTACCTTGAGTAAATCGCTTTTTATTGCGGAGAAGCCGAGTGTGGCGCAGCAGTTCGCGCAGGTGCTGCAGGTGAGCGGGAGAGCCGGAAACGGATATCTGGAGAATGACCGCTTCGTGGTTACCTGGTGTGTCGGACATCTCGTCACGATGAGCTATCCGGAAGTATACGATGAGAAATACCGCCGATGGAGTCTGGCAACGCTGCCGTTTATTCCGGAGGAATGGAAATATGAGATTATCCCGGACGTCAGGAAACAGTTTGAGATTGTTTCCGGGCTTCTGAACCGGGAAGATGTGGGGACCATCTATGTCTGTACCGACTCGGGACGGGAGGGAGAATACATTTACCGTCTGGTCGCGCAGATGGCCGGTGTGAAAGACAAGATACAGAAGCGTGTCTGGATTGATTCTCAGACCGAAGAGGAGATCCGCCGCGGAATCCGGGAGGCAAAGGATGAGGCGGAATACGACAATCTCTCGGACGCGGCTTATCTGCGCGCGAAGGAAGATTATCTGATGGGAATCAATTTTTCACGGGTGCTGACGCTGAAGTACGGACAGGCGATCACCAATTACCGCCGTGCGGAGCGTACCGTGATTTCGGTGGGACGCGTGATGACCTGCGTTCTCGGAATGGTCGTGAAGCGGGAACGCGAGATCCGAAACTTCGTCAAGACACCGTTCTACCGCGTGATCGCGTCGTTTGGTCTGGAAGACGCAGATGGACGGCATTTCTCCTTTGACGGAGAGTGGAAGGCGGTAGAGGGCTCGAAGTATTTCCAGAGCCCGCTGCTCTACAAGGAGAACGGCTTTGCGAAGAAAGAGGACGCGGAGGCGCTGATACGCTTTCTCACACAGCCGGAGAAGGAGCCGGGCGTGATCGCGTCGGTGGATAAGAAAAAGGAGCTTCGGAATCCGCCGATGCTCTACAATCTGGCGGAGCTGCAGAATGACTGTTCGAAGATCTTCAAGCTCAGCCCCGATCAGACGCTCGCGGTGATTCAGGAATTGTACGAAAAAAAGCTTGTGACTTATCCGAGAACCGACGCGAGAGTTCTCTCGACGGCGGTGGCGAAGGAGATCGACCGCAATATCCGCGGCATCATGCATTACGGCCCGATGGCCAGGCTTGCCGGTGATGTTCTGGAGATGGGGCGCTGGAAGTCCATCGCAAAGACGAAATACGTCAATGACAGCGCGATCACGGATCACTATGCCGTGATTCCGACCGGAAGCGGACTTGGGACGCTGAACAGTCTGACGGAGCAGAAGCGGAAGATATATGAACTGATCTGCCGGCGTTTTCTCAGCATTTTCTGCCCGCCGGCGGTTTTCCGGAAGTATCAGATCGAGATCACCGATCGCGGAGAACATTTCTTCGCGAACTTTAAGACACTGGAGGATCCCGGATTCTTCAAAGTTGCCGGGATCCCGGCGGCATACCGGAAGAAGGAGGAGACCCAGGCTGCAAAGGATGCGTCTTCCGCTGTCACTCCGGATGCGGGAGACGGAATGAACGGAGATGATGTCTCCGGAGAAGACACCGATGCAAAGAACAATGCCGACCTGTCCGATCCGGCGTTTCTGGCGCTTCTGGAAAAACTCCGGAAAGGATCGGCAGTTGATCTGGATGGCCTGAATATCAAGGAGGGAGAGACGTCCCCGCCGAAGCGGTATACGTCCGGATCGATGATTCTTGCGATGGAGAACGCCGGACAGCTGATCGAGGATGAGACACTTCGCGAGGAGATCAAGGGAAGCGGGATCGGAACCAGCGCGACGAGAGCCGACATTTTGAAAAAACTCTTTTCCATCGGCTATCTCAGCCTGAATAAGAAAACTCAGGTTATAACTCCGTCGTTTTTGGGGGAATGTATATATGTGGTCGTCGGATCTGCGATGCGGCCGCTTCTGGAGCCGTCCCTGACCGCCAGCTGGGAGAGAGGTCTGACGCAGGTTTCGGAAGGCACCATCACCGGTGACGAATATATGGCAAAACTGAGTGATTTTGTCTCACGCAGGACTGCTTCCGCCATTAATGGAAGAGCTTCCGCCGGCGATTTTATGGCCCTGTTTGACACATTTGCAAAATATTATAAAGAAAATGAGATCTACGACCAGGGGCGGAAAAACTGGGCGAAGAAGGGAACCTCACCGCGGAAGAAGACGGTGAAACGCAAGGATTCATGAATCGGTTCACGGCAGCGAAACAGCCGGCGGCATATTCCGCGATCCGAGCGAAGAATATAAGGTTATCAATAATACGATTGCGAGGAGTAACCAGCATATGAAGAAGGCAGATACGAAGATCACAGAGCTCTATGATCTGACACATACCATGGCAAAAGATTATCTCATGCAGTTCACATATCCGTGGGAGGCATTGGCCGGACTATCCGATTTTATCACGGAACTCGGAAAGTCACTGAATCCGGAAGAATATGAGCAGAGAGGAGAGAACGTCTGGGTTCACAAGACGGCGGTTGTATTTGACAGTGCGTATCTGCACGGTCCGGTTATCGTCGGACCGAAGGCACAGGTGAGACAGAGTGCTTTTATCCGAGAGAGTGCGCTGATCGGAGAAGGCGCGGTGGTCGGAAACTCCACCGAGCTGAAGAACGTAATACTGTTTGATGCTGTGGAGACACCGCATTACAATTATGTCGGCGATTCGATCCTCGGCTATCACGCACATATGGGAGCGGGATCAATTACGTCCAATGTCAAGGCGGACAAGAAACACGTTCAGATCCATACAGAGGAAGGCAACATTGACACCGGCCGCAAGAAAGTCGGCGCTATGCTCGGCGATCGCGTCGAGATCGGCTGCGGCACGGTACTGAATCCGGGAGCCGTGGTTGGCCGGGATTCCAATGTGTATCCACTCACAAGCGTTCGTGGCTGTGTCGATAAGAACTCCATCTGCAAGAGAGACGGAGAGATCAGCCCGAAGAGAGAAGATTGATGCATTACAAACGGTGGATCCGGTTTTGGACATAGCCAACGATCGGAGTTTACCGGGTTCAGAACAAAGTCCGCAGGCAGACGGTATCCTTCTTCGAACCATCAGCCCGGAAGGGAGCCTGCCGGACCCGAAAATCAGGCAACATTGACATTCAAGGAGGATTCAAGATGAACATTCTGTTTTTCCTGACACCGAAGGCGGAAGTAGTTTGCATTCACGATGTGGATAACCTCAAAACAGCCATGGATATGCTGACGAAAGACCGTTACCATTCCTTGCCGATCCTGAATGACAAGGGGTATTATCTGGGAACGATCACGGAGGGAGATGTTCTCAGGGTTGTTCGGGATAAAATTGACGCGATGACGGCAGATGAGCTGGAAAAGATTCAGGTGACCGAGGTTCCGAGATTCCGCGACAATGTCGCAGTCCGGATTGATGCGGATATGGAGGATCTTTACGGAAAGATCGAGCAGCAGAGTTTTGTACCGGTGCTTGATGACCAGAAGTTCTTCATTGGAATTGTAACCAGAAAAGATGTTTTCCGTTATCTGCGCAAGAAAGTGTCAGGGATTCCAAAGGGCTGAGCCGGGAAGGAACGCGCATATTTCGGAGAAAAACGGCAGAAGACAAAACAGCAAGCAGGCCCCCAACTGCCTTTGGGCGGTGGGGGCTCGCAGCATGGAACGGTTCACGGCTTGTTATTGACATTTGTTTGAATTGTGTTATACTTTTTGTATATTTGATATGCGGTTGTAGTACATCGGTAGTACATCGGCTTCCCAAGCCGAGGAGGCGGGTCCGACTCCCGTCAGCCGCTTAAAATGAAAAAGTGAGGAACTAAGCGGAAAGCGCTCAACAGTGCCGCTTAGTTCCTCTTTTTTTATGCCTTTTTTGGCTATGATGCTATCTATCCAAAACAGCTTTTAAATCAAAATCTTGTGACTCAATTATAAACAATAAGAATATGCCGAGATTGCTTAGAGGTAAATGTGCTAAAAAACGCACATTAGATCGTGGTATAAAGAAAATACATACCACGAAATATAATCAATCTGAGGAATGCAATATGTACGGTACCGGAACAAAGAAGATGTTAAACATGCTTATACTGGATATCCTGAGGGAATACTCTGACAGTGACCACAGGCTCCTGCAGCAGGATATCATAGATCTGTTGAAAACAAATTATGGTATGGACTGCGAAAGGCGAGCGATCAAAAGTAACGTCGTGTCGCTAAGAGAGATGGGATACGATATCGCCTCGGAGAAAGGGTACTACCTTAAGACAAGAGAATACACGGATGCCGAGCTTCGAATTCTGATCGACAGCATTTTCACTTCCGGAGCCATAACAGATAAGGAAGCCCATTCCCTTGTAAGAAAGCTTGAAAAGCATTCGAACAAATATTTTAAGTCCCATGTAGCGCATATTCATTGCACGTCCAGCGGGAAAAATGCCGAAAACAAAACGGTAATGAATTCCATTGCCGTGATAGACACGGCAATTTCAAAAGGAAAAAAGATCAGCTTTTCCTACTTGCAATACGGGATCGACTTTAAGCTCCATCCCAAACGGGACATCAAATACATTGTGAATCCATATCAGATGCTCAGCGACAAAGGAAAATACTATCTGTTGGGCAATTACGATAAGTATGACGGGATCTCGCATTATCGGCTGGATCGTATCACGAATGTTGAGATCCTCGATGAGAACCGAAAACCTATGAAGAGTATCACGGGACTGGAGAACGGACTTGATCTCTCGAAATACATTGCGGAACGTGTCTATATGTACTCCGGGGAAAGTGAACATATCCGATTAAAGACCAATGAAATCCTGATGGATTCCCTGATCGACAGTTTCGGAAAAACCTTCCGGGTAGAGTTAGGCGAAGGGAGCGACATCTACGTTGATCTGAAATGCAATCCGGAGGCATTTTTCTATTGGGCAATGCAATTTGGCGAAAACATTGAGGTTCTGGAGCCGGAAAGCATGAGAAACCGGATCAGGCAGGCAGCACTGAGTGTTTACAGAAAATATAAGGACTCGAACCCGGTCTAGGCAAAGAAGGGGGAAAATTAATGATTAAAGTAATACCGCACAGAGGAATGCGACAGATTGGCGGAGTATGTACCGAAATTGCCACGGATACTGCAAGAATCTTTTTTGACTTTGGCTCGCCGTTAGAGGGCGAAGGAGACCAAGATCCCTTGATCGTTGAAGGTGTAACGAAAGGCGAGACGGATTGTGATGCCATTTTTCTGACGCATTACCACGGCGATCATGTGGGAGAGATTCCGCGCATCAAAGCAGGCATCCCTGTGTATATGCAGAAAACAGCAAGAAAACTACTCATGGCACAGCAAAAACATATGCAGTGTCTTGGTCAGGAGGTTTGGGCTGACGGAGCAAGAGATTTAGACTATGGTGTTCCCGTCATCATCAAAGACCTGAAGATCACGCCGATCGAATCAGACCATTCCGCGATCGATTCCTTAATGTTCTTAGTCGAGGGTCAGGGAAAGAGGATTCTCCTTACCGGAGACTATCGAATGCACGGATTTTACACGGAACGGATGGAAAGGACTTTCCGGGAAATGGGGCATATCGACCTCATGATTACCGAGGGAACAAATCTCACCAAGGATTACCGTGGAATTTATAAAACGGAACAGGATGTCGAAAAACGTTTCAAAGAGTTAAAACGGAAATACAAGTATGTCTTTCTGTTTACGTCATCTTCCAACATTGACCGGATCGCCGCTTTCTCCAGACAGGTCCCGTATGGCCAATATGTGATCACGGATGACTACCAAAAGAGTATTCTGGAGATAGCGGATGAAGAGCGGGAAGCGGCGTATAAGTCGCATAAAGTGTTGTACTATAGCGATTACCTTAAAGACCAAATCGAAAACAAGGGATTCGGAATGGTGGTGAGAGCCAATGGGAAGTTCTATGAGATTGTAAAAAAATACTTTGATGAGTACCCTGAGGAAACGATTCTGATCTATTCCATGTGGAGCGGATACCGATCCCTACCGGGGATTAAGAAGCTTCTTGACATTGCGAAAAATCATGAGACGATTCATGTCTCCGGGCACATTACGAAAGAAGATCTGGAGAAGGTGATTGGGATGGTTAAGCCGGATACACTTATGATTAATCATACGGACGCGAGTAAAGACGATATTAGTAGCATTAGTATTCCATGCCATACAGAGTTAAAAAATGCAATAGATAATCAGGTGATCGCAATATAGGGAGGTTTTATAATGTCAGAAAATTATTACACAAGCGCAGATATAATTAAAAAATGTGTCGAGGCTATGAGAGTACCGGAAACGTTTTATTCTCAAAAGTTTATCGACTATCGAAGTAATACAACTGATGATAATAGGCTATGTACTGAACTTATTGCAGAATATCTATTACGAGAAGAAAACTATGAAAGGTTGAATGGGATTGCAACTCAATCTAGAACTGCAGTAAGAAAAAAGTATAATATGGGTCATCAAGGGAAGTACCCGCCAAATGCAGATCACAGAAGCGAAAAAATAATAGGGATAGATTTATTTAATCAATGTAAGGAACAGGGCACGTTTGATCATATAGGTAAAATATTAGACTATCAAATTCCATTAAAGACCCAAAGATCTGATCCATATGGTGAAATCGATTTATTATCCGTTAACGAAGATGAAAATATAGTTTATTTTTTGGAATTGAAGAAAAAGAATGCTAAGGTGCCCGCGACAATGCTCCATTGTGTATTAGAAGCGTTCACCTATTATAGAATTGTAGATACAGATAATTTGCTAAAAGAGTTTGGAAAGCAGGGAGCTGCTATTTTGATCGCGCCATTGGTCTTTGCTGGAGATGAACAATATAAAGAGTGGGTCGATATGAATAATGGTAATCGCCCCTATCTGAAGGCTCTTATGCAAAAAATGAGGGCCGTACCATTCTTTTTATACGGTGACCCTAAGAAGAATGATAAGTGCGGCTATACCGTAAAAGAAAAATAGTTTAGGTAAAAACTTAGGCAAAAAAAGCAATGTGCAAAAAAATGCGCATTGCTTTTTTTATTATGTAATCAAAAGAGTACATGGCATTTTGAAGGAGGCTGTGATATGGAAGATCATTTCGAAAAAATCGTAGGATATGAAGACATAAAACGGGAACTCCGGATCATCAGCGATATGCTAAATCATCCGGACATCTATCAAAAACTTGGTGCTGGTTTAAAGGACGGATTAGTCCTTTACGGAAGACCCGGTACCGGAAAGACAACAATGGCCCAGTGTTTGATCGAATCCACGGGGCGGAAAGCATACATATGTAGAAAAAAGGTCTCCGACGGAAAGTTTATTAAGACGATATCCGACACTTTTGAAGAAGCTAAACGACATGCACCGTCGATCGTTCTTCTGGATGATCTGGATAAATTTTCAGAGCAGAGTGAAAATGACTGTGATGCAGAAGAGTTTGTAACGGTTCAGTCGTGCATTGATGAAATCAGCGATTACGACGTGTTCGTGATAGCAACCGTCAACAATCTCCGAAAAATCCCTAATTCACTTTTAAGACCGGGAAGAATAGGGAAAAGGTTAAGAATTCGTCTTCCACAAAAGGATGAAGCGGCAGAAATCATTAAGCATTACATTGAAAAATCGAGTCTCTTCGATGAAATGGATGCGGAATCCATTGCGAGAATGCTGGACGGGGAATCCTGTGCCACATTAGAAAGCGTAATCAATAATGCTGCAATCAAAGCAGCTTTCCATCGCCAACAGAAAGTGACCATGCAAAACATCATTGATTCCTGCCTGGATCTGATCTTTGATGCGCCGGAAAGCAGCGATACACTCCCGGAAGACATTTTGAAGAAAATCGCCTATCATGAATCGGGTCATGCGCTCATTTCTGAGCTATTGGATCCCGGATGCGTAAGCATCATGTCAATCCGAAAAACAAATGATGACAGTTACGGTTTTGTACGGTATTACCGACCGGAAGAAAAGAAAAACTGCAGCGCAGAATACAACGAAGCGATGATCAAAGCGTCGCTTGCGGGAAAAGCAACGACAGAACTGGTCTTTGGTGAGACCGATATGGGGGCAAATGCGGATCTCCATAATGCATTTCGTAAAGCTATGTGCCTGGTTGATAATGAGTGCATGTTTGGGTTCCACAACTGGATAGAAGATCGTTCAGATGCGTATGTCGCAGAAAACAGAAATAGAGCAGCGGCGATGGTTTTGGAAAGAAACTATCTTGAAGTTAAGAAGCTCCTGGCAAAACACAGATCCCTTCTCGACATGCTTGCCTCAGAACTTCTCGAAAAAACAACGTTAGTCCGAATAGATATTCAAAGAATCATGAGTGAAAACGGTAATACCGTAGTGTAGGAGGTGCTCCGTATGTCAAAATACAGCTTCGATAATTTTTATCTGAACAAGAATAACAGGGAAGCCTTTTTAGCTGCAAGATCTGTAGTAGATCACCTTGGTAAAACTGCAAACCCACTATATATTTATGGGGATACTCAGACCGGAAAGACGCATATTCTACATGCTATTGAACAGTACTTACAGAAATCCTATTCCGATTTGCGCGTCGTACGAATTAGAACAAAGGATTTTATAGATGATCTTATTTTCGCAATTCGATCATCTGCAAGACAGGAATTCAGAGAGAAATATCGAACTGCTGATGTCCTCCTTGTAGATGATATACACTATCTGGCAGGCAAGGATGCAAGCACGGAAGAATTCATTTCTGTATTCAACGCGGTATTTGAAACAGGTGGCCAGATCGTCGTTACCGGTCATGATTCTATATCGGGATTGAGAAAAATAGGTGTGTCAGAGATGCTCGTTTCCAGACTGGAGTGGGGAAGAGCTGTTGAGATTCCATCCGATATGCTGTATCTCAATGCAGCTTGTAAAAACAGGGATATACAAATCCTTTACGTTCATGGTTATCTTGGCACAGGATATGGTCATTCATGGAGCTTACTTTGTGATGAACTTGACTTAAGTAAAATACCATATCATTTAGACGCTCCCGATTTCCCCCTTACCAACACGGATAAGATGAAAGAGAAACTCAATAAGCTGATCTCTCGGAATCATTATGATGTGATAGTCGCCTCTTCTTTAGGAGCGTTTTATGCTATGCAGATTCCTGACATCCCCAAAATAATGATCAATGTAGCCCTCCCGGATAATCTAATGCGGATTAAAGCTTTATGTACCGAACAGAACCAGAAGTTAACACCGGATTTTCTAGAGTCGATTGATAATGTAAAGAGTGAATTCTTTAGTAAGACATTCGACGCTGATCTCCGAAAACAGACTTTTCTGATATATGGAACCGAAGACAAGACTGCAGCAAATGAGGACATTCTTAGTCAATACTACGATGACCAATCAAAAGTCTATCATATCGAGATGGGGCATAAACTTGATAAGAACGGCGCACGGAAGGTAGTCGAATTGATTACTGAGTTGGCATCGACGAATAATTCATGAATGCTTGCGTTTGAAAAAGAAGTTTCTGACGATGAAACCGGAGATTATGGCATCACCGTTTATTAATGCTTTTCATGACGGATATAGAATAGAATAAGTGATCGAAGAAAGAATGCACATTGCTGTGAGTGATGATTCACTACGGCAGGTGCATTCTTTTTTGAAAATGGAATATCGATTGCCTAATGTACATAAAAATGTACATTCTTCTTGCTTTATAGGAAAGTCCTCCATTGCAATGGCAGATTTGTATAGTCCGGTGCTGTTTTTTTAATGCTATGCTTCTATTAGCCAAAAATGAAAAAAAAATAAAAATGGCTAATAGATACAAGAATGACTCTACGGAGCCGGACATCAGAAAAATCATCTGGTGTCTGGCTCAGTTTTTTTGCTTTTTAGAGGGCCCATAGGGAACCAAAGAAAGCGTTTCGCAGAAACGCGCAGCCACACGGATGTGTGAAAAAGGGTTTGGGAATCCCCAACGGCAAACGCATAAATGGACGAAGCATTCATTTATGCCCTGCTCGCCAGTTAGAACGAAGAAGAAAAAGATGACCGCATTTTGGACATGCATACATGGCGCCACTGTAAGACGGGTCGCCACAGTTAATCATTTTAGTAATATTTTCTATCTCCGTAGCACGTTGATGAGGCAGCAGATGCGGCACTCCGGGAGTTAAAGCCGATGGAAGACAAGCGGATCTATGACGGATTCAAGGGTGCGGTCCAGAATTTCGCTCAGTACGAGATGCTGGATTCCTATTCTTTCTTCTCCGGCCTCGGAAAAAACTTCCCGATCTATACATACAAAAACTATATTGCCACCACAACCGATACGCTGGAACGGACACAGGAGAAGATGCTCAAAAACATGAGCGCAGCCCAGAAGACCGTGAAACATGCGCACTCTGGAAGCAGCTCTTTTTAAAATACAAGATGTATTTTACCCCACCGGTTCCAGAATCGTAATCTCGTTCCCGTTCACCCGGATCAGGCCGTCGTCCTGCAGCCGGCCGAGCTCACGGCATACGCTGGAACGCTCGGAGGAGATATACTGGGCGAGCTGCTCTCTGGTGAAGGAAAGCCGGAAGGTCCGGCTCTTCGATTCCCGTGACAATTGCATAAAATACGTCATCAGCTTCTTGCTCAGAGATTTCTGGGTGAGGAGCTGAATTTTTCGGTTGAGAATGATGTTGTTTGTCGCAAGGATCGTCGTGAGATTGGCGATGAATTTGGAGTAAAACGATTCATTGACCGGATGGGCAAGAAGCGAATGGATGTCCAGAAACAGAATCTCCGAATCCTTTGCCGCGCGGAAGTGCGAGAGATTGTTCTCAATTCCCGTGATGCAGAAAGCGGGTGCAATGATGTCACCGGTGCGGTTCCGGCCCACCAGTTCCTCGTCTCCGGAGAGGGACAGATGCATCACGTCGATCTCACCGGAGAGAATGATGCCGGAATGCGAGATGGGAGAGTCCGGCGGAAAGATCTCCGCTCCCTTTTTAAAACTGGATATGAAATAGGAGGTGTGACGGACGAGCTGTCGGATCTCGTCATCCGTCAGATTGCGGAACAGTTTGGCCTTTGGTATTTCGGAAAAATCTCTCATATTGCTTTAAAGTGTTGCCTGCGCAACAGAAAATGCTCTGTCATTTTGATAAAGTACTTCGTGTTAGTGAGTTATAACTAACAATGGTTAGAATATAAAAACCAATGGGATGATGCACGTTTTGCGGGACTGCTTTCATTCGTAGCAATTGCAAAGCGTCAGATAAACACGTTGGTATGGGACTTCTGACCACACTATGGTAAGCAAAAACTAACTATAGTAAAGATTGTATAACAAAAGTTTTGTAAATGCAACCGGTGCATCGTTCCTGAATTATCCGGTCAGAGGGAAAGCCCGGGTATTCTGACCGATGCACCGGTCAAAGGGAATGGCCGGGCATTTTGAGCGATGTACCGGTCAGGAAGAGGAAAAAGACGATGGTAAAAATTGCAGTATACGGAAAGGGCGGGATCGGAAAATCCACCACCACGTCGAATCTGGCGGCGGCGCTGTCTGTTCTGGGATATCGGGTGATGCAGATCGGCTGCGATCCGAAATCCGATTCGACGAAATGTCTGATGGGCGGAAGGAAGATTCCGACGGTACTGGACAGAATCCGGGATAAGGGTCCGAACGATGTGGAACTGGAAGATATTGTGTTTGAGGGATTTCACGGAATTCTCTGCGTGGAGGCCGGAGGTCCGACGCCGGGAATCGGCTGCGCGGGACGCGGCATCATCACCGCCTTCGACAAGCTGGAAGAACTCGGTGCATATGAAAAATACCAGCCGGACATTGTACTCTATGACGTTCTGGGGGATGTGGTCTGCGGCGGATTTGCCATGCCGATCCGCGAGGGATATGCGGATCACGTGCTGGTGGTGACATCCGGGGAAATGATGGCGCTCTATGCCGCTTCCAACATTGTCTCTGCGGTTCACCAGTTTGAAAAACGGGGTTATGCGAGACTCGGCGGTCTCATTCTGAACCGGAGAAATGTGGAAAATGAACTGGAAATCGTTCAGAAAGCCGCAAATGAAATGGGCGAGTCGGTGCTCTGCGTGATCCCGCGGGACGGCGCGGTTCAGCAGGCAGAGGATCAGGGAATGACGGTAATCGAGGCGCTTCCGGACTCGGAGATGGCGGATCAGTACCGGAATCTGGCAGAGAAAGTGTTGGAGGTGAGTGCGGATGAGCTGCAGCCTGCTCGAAAATGTGTTTGAAAACAGCCTGCATTACGCGTCGCCGGCCCACGGCGGCTGGGGAGTCCTGAAGATTGCTCAGCTGATTCCGGAGAGCTACTTCATTTTCGTCAGTCCTTCTGCCTGTGGGCGCCACGGCGCGTTGGGGGCAAGGATGGAGGGCCGAAAGAACCGGGTATCATACCTGTTTCTGACCGAGCAGTCCATCGTCTCCGGCGATTATGAACAGATGCTGCTGGATGCGCTGGAGGAGCTTTTCAGTTTTCTGGACCGGAGAGGAAGACGGCCGAAAGTTATGGGTGTCTTCGTGAGCTGCATCGACGATCTGCTGGGGACCGATCATGAGGCGTTGCGGGAGGAACTGGAGGAAAAATATCCCGGCGTACGATTTATCGACTGTCACATGAATCCGACTTCCACGGATACCGGGGTTCCGCCGTTAATCAATGTGCAGAATAAAATCTATTCTGTGTTGGAGCGGGAGGAGAAAAAGGATTCCGGTGTCAATATCGTCGGCAATCTGGAGCCGTTCCGCAAAGACAGCGAGCTCTATGAGGTCCTCCGGAACATGGGAGTCCCGGAGGTGCGGCATATCACGGATTACCGGACGATGGCGTCTTATCAGGATATGGCAAAGAGCCGGCTGAATCTGATCGCCGCGCCGTCGGCAGTCTACGCTTCAAAAAATATGAAGCGGAAACTGGGGATACCGTTTGAAAAAATGCTGATTTCCTTCCGGCCGGAGGATATCCGGGAAAATTATGAGAGAGTTGCCGAGGTGCTCGGTGTCCCCTGCCCGTCGCTGGAGGAATATGAACGGGAAGCGGAAGCGGCGCTGGTGCTCACGAGGGATGAGCTGGACGGAATGCCTCTGATCCTGGATGAGGAATCGATCGCCCGGCCCTTTGAACTGGCGCGGTGTCTTCTGGATCACGGATTGAACATCAAACGGATTTATTGTCAGCAGGTGATTCCGGATGACCGGGAACATTTTGACTATGTGATGGAACATTATCCGGAAACCGAGATCCGGCAGCCGCAGAATCCTAAGGTGACGGTGGAAAGCCCGGTGAGGGAGGAATGCATTGCCGTCGGCTACAGCGCGGGATATCTCTCCGGGGCGGCGCATGTGGTTGACATCGGCGGGCAGAACGGACTTTACGGATACCGGGGGCTGACAGAACTGCTGGGGCGGATCCGCAGCGCGAAGAACCAGTCGCCGGATTTGAAGAAGATTCTGGAAGACGCCGTGCTGATCATCTGACAAAGGAGAAATGGTTTGGAACAATTATGGATAACACTTCCGGCGCTGTCGCCGGATTATTCCGGCGTCTGCTCCGCCCTGTTTGACCTGGGCGGCATGAGCGTCATTCACGATGCGTCGGGATGCACGGGAAATTACACCGGATACGACGAGCCCAGATGGTTCGGGGCACACTCGATGGTATTCTGTTCGGGGCTCCGGGAGATCGATGCGGTTCTCGGAAGAGATGACAAGCTGATTGATCACATTTTAAAGGCGTCCGAGTACACGAATCCGACCCTCTATGCGGTGATCGGGAGTCCGGTGCCGATGGTCATCGGCTCGGACATGAAGGGGATTGCCCGGGAGATTGAGAATTCCACCGGAAAGCCGGCGTTCGGCTTTTCCACCAACGGAATCGGCCTATACAACAAAGGTGTTTCCGATGCGATGCTTGCGGTGATCCGTCGGTTTCTTGCTCCGACAGACGGGAAAACCGATCACGGAATCAATGTCATCGGAACGACGCCTCTGGATTTTTCCGCGAATTCCAATGCGGAGGATCTCTACCGTGCATTGGAACAGGCCGGATTCCACATCATCGGGAAACTGATGATGGGAGCGGATCTGGGGCAGATACGGGATCTCACAAAGGCGGAGGTCAATCTGGTTGTCACAGAATCCGGTCTGGATACGGCAAAGTATCTCTGGGAAAAATACGGGATTCCGTTTGTGGCCGGAACAATCGCCGGATCGGATACGTCGGTTTTCGGGATGATCGAGGAGACGCGGAAGGACCGGAAGTGCAGAGTGCTCGGGAAAGACACCGGGCGGGATGATGCCGCAGAGACCGGAAATGCTGCGGGGCAAAATGACACCACGGGGACCGGAAGTGCTGCGGGGCGAAATGATGCCGCGGGGACCGGAAATGAATCGGAATCAGATGCCATAGGGAACAACGGAGATGGCGGCGTCCTGATCGTGGGAGAGGAAATCCTCGGCAACAGCATCCGTCATGCCATTCACGCGGTTCATCCGGAAATACCGGTGACGGTGGCGACGATGACGGGACTCCGGAAGGAACTGGCGCAGGAGGGAGATCTTGATCTGAACAGTGAAGCGAAACTGATCGCTGCGCTGGAGCCCGGCCGATTCCGGGTGCTGGTGGGAGATCCCCTTCTCGGCGATGTGAAGCCGGAAGATCTGCCCCTTGTCCCGATCCCGCATACCGCATTGTCCAGTAAACTCTATTGGAGCCGTGCGGTTCATTTTATCGGGGGAGAAATGGATGATATCGTCAAAAAGATCACGGATCTTTGGCGAATCAGATAAACAGCAACAAATCAGTTTCAGAAAAAGAGAGGAAAGAGGAGTCAATGAGAAAGGGTAGTTTAAAGAGAATGGCCGTTTCCCTGTGTGCGGCGGTTTTCCTTGCGGCAGCGGGCTGCGGCAGCGCAGCGCCTCAAAGCAGCGCGGCAGCCGGAACAGAGGCGGTGAGTGAAGCGTCTTCGGAAAAGGCGGAGACAAAGGCACAGGAGACCAAAGACACTGCGGAGGACAAAGAGAACGGGAACGAGAGCCGGATTAACGAGGACGGAACCATCACCATCGTGGATCAGCTGGGAAAGACCATCGAGCTGGACGGGGTTCCGGACCGGGTGGCAACGACCATCATGCCTTTCCCGTACATTTTCTACGCGGTTGTGGGAAATAACGACAACCTGATCGGATGCAATCCGTCGTCCATTCTCGCCTACAATGACAGTGCGCTGAAGTATATGTATCCGGAACTGGCCAAGGCGGACACGAGCTTCGTGGATACCAGCTTTGTAGTCAATGTGGAGGAGCTGATCAAACTGAAGCCGGATGTCGTGTTCCAGTGGAATTACATGGATGACGAGATCAAGAAGATGGAAGATGCGGGCATCAAGGTCATCGCCCTCCAGTACGGTTCCGCAGAAGATCTAGAAACCTGGATCAAGATCATTTCCACCATGATGGGCAAGCCGGAGAGAGCGGAGGAACTGATCACCTATTTCCACAAGAGTGTTGGCGAAGTTGACCAGGTGCTGGCCGGCGTCGGAAAAGAGGATTACAGCAATGTCCTTCTCCTGTCCGACAAGCTGAAGGTAACCGGAAAAGGATTCTCCAACTACTGGCTGGAACACAGCAAAGCGGTCAGCCCGTCTTCCGATCTGACCGGTGAGGCGCTGAATGTCAACATGGAGCAGATTTATCAGTGGAATCCGGACATTATCTACATTGGCAACTTCACCTCGATTCAGCCGTCCGATCTTCTGGAGAATAAGATCGAGGGCGAGGATTGGTCTGCGGTCAGCGCGGTAAAGAGCGGAAACGTTTACAAGATTCCGATCGGTGGATACCGCTGGGATCCGCCGGGCGTGGAGACCCCGCTGATGGTGAAGTGGCTCGCGAAGATCCAGCATCCGGAGGAGATGAAAGCCATGGACATGAAGGACGAAGTAAAGAAGTTCTACAA
This sequence comes from [Clostridium] aminophilum DSM 10710, assembly GCF_000711825.1. Classification (GTDB taxonomy): domain Bacteria; phylum Bacillota; class Clostridia; order Lachnospirales; family Lachnospiraceae; genus Clostridium_R; species Clostridium_R aminophilum. The sequence goes on from NZ_JONJ01000003.1 coordinate 222,477, forward strand.
GACGGTTTATCATTTCGATCTCACCGATGAGATGCTGGAAGAGATTTTAGGGGATACACAGAACTAAATGAATAAGAAGGTACGTTTTACACTGCTGCTCTTAGCGGCAGCATTGGCGGCAATGTTTATTTTTTCCATCTGCATCGGGCGTTACGGCATCTCGCCGGCGGACGTGATAAAAGCGCTGACGTTTGATCCGAACCTGGATCCGCTTGAAAAAAACGTGATCCTTCAGGTGAGACTTCCGAGAATTCTCATGAGCATGATCGTCGGAGCAGGCCTGGCCTGCTCCGGCGCATCGTATCAGTGCATCTTCGGAAATCCGCTTGTCAGCCCGGACATTCTGGGGGTATCGGCCGGAGCAGGTTTCGGCGCGGCGCTGGGAATCCTCCTTGCCGGCGGAAGTTTTCTGGTTCAGGGACAGGCACTTTTCATGGGACTGGCCGCGGTGGCTCTGGTTCTGGCCATCTCCCGGATCAACAAGAAGACCGAACTGTTCATGCTGGTTCTCTCCGGTGTGATCGTCGCCGCATTTTTTGAGGCGCTGATCTCGCTGGTAAAATACGTTGCTGATCCGCAGAACACGCTTCCGGCGATCACGGTCTGGCTGATGGGGAGTCTGGCATCGGTGTCTTACGAAAAGGTCATGATCAGTTTTGCCACCATCGTTCCCTGCATGCTGATTCTGATGGCGCTGCGGTGGAAGATGAATCTCATGTCGCTGGAGGAGGAAGAGGCCATTTCCATGGGAGTTAATGTGGGAAAAGTACGGATGATCATTATCGTGGTCTCGACACTGATGACTGCGGTTTCGGTGTCGCTTTGCGGAATCATCGGATGGATCGGCCTCGTCATACCGCACATCGGCCGTTTTCTGGTGGGGGACGATCACCGGGGACTGATTCCCGCCTGCGTGCTGCTGGGGGCAGGATATCTTCTGATGATTGATTCGGCCGCGAGAACCATGACGGCAGCAGAACTTCCGCTGTCGATTCTGACGGCGATGATCGGTGCGCCGTTTTTTGGCGTGATGCTTCGAAAAACCATGAAGAATGGAGGAATCTGAGGGATGAAACTGGAAGTGAGAGACGGATGCTTTGGATATGCCGGAAAACTGATTTTAAGGGATATCAATTTCGAGATCGGCGAGAAAACCATCATGACGGTTCTCGGGCCGAACGGCGTCGGAAAGACGACCATGCTGAAATGTATCATGGGATTTTTGAAATGGGTCAGCGGTGAAAACTATCTCGACGGGAGAAAGATTGCCTCTTATACGGATCGGGAATTCTGGAAGAAAACCAGCTATGTTCCGCAGGCAAAGCGAAGCGTCTTTTCGTACCGGTGCATCGACATGATTGTGATGGGACTCAGCTCCAGACAGAATTTTTTTGAGGTTCCGTCGAGAGAAGACTACGAAAAAGCGGAGCATGTCATGGAAATGCTGGGGATTGCGGATCTGTCAGGCAAATACTGCAATGCCCTCAGCGGCGGCGAACTCCAGATGGTTATGATTGCCAGGGCGATTATCTCCGACCCGGAGCTGGTGATTCTGGATGAGCCGGAATCCAATCTCGATATGAAGAACCAGCTCCGTGTCATTGATACGATCGTAAAGATCAAAGAGGAATTCGGAACAAGCTGTCTGATCAATACCCATTTTCCGGATCACGCCCTCGCGATCTCCGACACCACGCTGATGCTGGGAGCTTACAACCGGAAGCTCCTCGGAAAAACGAAGGAGGTTGTGACGGAAGAAAATATCCGGCAGTTCTTCAGTGTCTGCTCCAAGATTGTCTCCCTCCGGATCAGCTCGGAAGAGTATCAGACCATCTTTCCGTATAAGGTGGCAAGATAAGATCATAGCCATGAAAAAGAGAGTGACTGTTTCATCACGCCGCGGAAAATGCGGAAGTCGTGATTCGGTCACTCTCTTTGGATATATCAATAAATATGGTTTTTTTATAGAAAGAGCCTGAAAACCGCTATACTATGCCTTCACATCCAGAGACCGGGAGGAGGAACCGCCGGTGGACGTTTTGCTTCCCACCGCGCCGCCCATGCCGAACAGGCCGCTGATGCCGCCGGAAGCGCCGGCGCTGCTCCCTTTTTGGAGCGGAACGGGGTCAGCCCCGCGGTTCTCGGTCTTTAATTCCAGTGTCTCCTCTTTTTTATGTCTGGAGCGCCGGAGTTTTTGTGCCTCATAGGTATTTTGAGCTTCGTTCAGCGTCATGTTTTTCCGGTTTTCCGGTTTCATGGCGCTTTCCGGAATCTCGGAATTCACTGCAACTTTGGGATTCGCCGCAGGTTTGGAATTCGCTGTAGCTGCAGAATTCTCTGCAGATTCGATATTCTCTGCAATTTCGGCATTCTCCGAAGCTCCGGCATTCTCCGGTTCGGAGACGGCTTCTTCCTCAGACGGCGACATTCGATCCTGGATCTCCTCCATCTTCTCGGTGATGGATTTGAGAGCTTCTTCCATCTCGTATTCTTTTGCTTCTTTTTCATCGCGCTCGGCGATGTCTTTTTCAACCTCGGTAGGAAGTTTTTCGTAGGCGCCGGATTCCTGGAATTCCTGCATTTTCTCCGCGGCATTTTTGACTTTCCGGAGCTGCTTTCCCAGGATGGCCAGCTTGTCCGCTTCGGAGATATGCGGATCGCTGGAGGTGGTCTTGGCGACAGACATTGCCTTGGCCGTCTCGTTCCAAATTACTTCCCGGGCTTCTTCCTTGGTCTCTGCATGTTTCAGCTTTTCTTCCACAAGCTTTGCCTCCGCCTCTTCTTCCATGAGCTGGCGGTAGAGAGCCGGGTTTTTCTCCTTGATATAATCCATCTCCTCCGGCGTGAGATCATTTCCGTACATCACCTTGTTGGTGATGGCTTCCATTTTCTCATCACGATTAGCCTGCTGTTCCGAGAACTGATCCAGAAGGAGCTGATCATTTGCCTGCTTTTCTGCCAGTGCCATTCCTGCGGCGCTTTTATATTCCTTTTGCGGCTCTGTCACCGATGAACTCTGTTTCGAGAGGACATTGCCGCTGGTCTTTTTCTGCTCCCATTTCTGCTGCATTTTAAACTGCTTTGTGTAGCTGCCGATCTTGCCGTAGCGGGAGAGAGAACTGATATCCGGCATAAAGGCCTCCTTTCTGCTGAAATGATGTCGGATCGTGATCTTTATCCGCATCCTTATCCACCGGCTGGGAATTCCCTTTCCGTTTTCGGTGGTATTATGGACGCATTGTCGGGATCAAGGATTTCATAGGCATCCTGATCCCGGAATATGACATAACTATTTTTATCATCCAATATATCGTCGCGTACGACGGGATTATTATCATGCCGGCCGTGGAAAAACGCCGGATTTATTTGCGCTCCGCAGAAATTCTGTCATTTTTCTTACACCTCTTGCGTTCATGAAAAATAGAGTTATAATGTTCGTGAACATGAAAGGATGGTGGAACATGAACAAACAGGAATACGATGTATTGCTTGTTCTTCTGCAAAATCAGATTGCAAGTCAGCGGGAAATCGCTGCGAAAACCGGACATGCTCTCGGTGCGGTCAACAAATCTCTGAAGGCGCTGGAGCAGGAGGGCTTCGTGAAGGGGCTTAAGGTGACCGCAAAGGCGAAGAAGCTCCAGAAGGAACATGCCCCGAAGAATGCGGTCATTCTGGCGGCAGGGTTCGGTATGCGCATGGTTCCGATCAATCAGGAGACGCCGAAGGCGCTGCTGACCATCAACAAGGAGACCCTGATCGAGCGTCAGATCCGCCAGCTTCACGAAGCGGGCATTCGCGAGATCCACGTGGTTGTCGGCTTCATGAAGGAACAGTTTGATTATCTGATCGATCAGTACGGTGTGGATCTGATCGTGAATCCGAAGTACGCATCGCACAACAATCTGTCTTCTCTGGCGCTGGCGCTTCCGTATATCGGCAATACGTATATCGTTCCGTGCGACGTCTGGTGCGAACAGAATCCATTTGCCCGGTCGGAATTGTATTCCTGGTATATGGTGAGCGATCTGGTCGATGATGAGTCGGATGTGCGGATCAACCGGAAAAATGAACTCGTTCGCGTGAAAGCCGCTCCGGGCAATGCGATGATCGGCATTTCCTATCTGTGCGGAGAGGCTGCGGAGACCGTGAAGAGTCGGATTGAATCGTTCAGCCGTGACCGTTCCTACGACGGATGTTTCTGGGAGGAAGCTCTCTATACGGATGACCGGATGATCGTCACGGCCCGTGAGGTTCAGGCATCCGCCGTCGCGGAGATCAACACCTACGAACAGCTCCGGGAGATCGATGAGGGTTCGGATCAGCTGAAATCGGACGCGCTGGAATGTGCCGCGGAGGTATTTCACTGTGACACGAAGGAGATTACCGGAATTGAAGTGCTGAAAAAGGGTATGACCAACCGTTCGTTTATGTTTGACTGTCGGGGGAATAAATACATTATGCGGATTCCGGGAGCCGGCACCGATCAGCTGATCAGCCGGCGGCAGGAGGCGGAGGTCTATCGCGCGATCCGCGGCAGGGGACTCTGTGACGATCCGGTTTACATCAACCCGGAGAACGGTTACAAGATCACGAAGTATCTGAATGGCGTGCGGACGTGTGATCCGGAAAACCCGGATGATCTGGTGAAGGCGATCGCGAAGATGCGGGAGTTTCACGGGATGCGGATTTCGGTCGGTCACTCCTTCGATATCTTCGGGCAGATGGAATTCTATGAGCGCCTCCGGGAGGGAACGCCGTCCATGTACCGGGACTATGAAGCGGTGAAGGCCAATGTCCTGAAACTTCGGAAATACATTGACGCGCAGAAAAAAGAACGGTGTCTGACGCATATCGATGCGGTGCCGGATAATTTCCTGATCTGCCGGGATGAAAACGGGAAAGAGCAGATTCAGCTGACAGACTGGGAATATGCCGGAATGCAGGACCCGCATGTGGATATTGCCATGTGGTGCATTTATTCCCTTTATGACCGGGAACAGTCGGACCGGCTGATCGATCTCTATTTTGACGGCATGTGCCCCTCGGATGTCCGGTGCAAGATCTACTGCTACATTGCGTCCTGCGGTCTCCTCTGGAGCAACTGGTGCGAATACAAGGCAAAGCTTGGCGTGGAATTCGGTGAGTACAGTCTGCGGCAGTACCGATACGCGAAGGATTTCTTCCGATATGCGAAGGAAATGATGGAGGGAGGTTCCATATGAAGGATAAGGTAAAGAAAGGCGAAATAGACTGGTTTATCACTCTGGTTCCCATGGGCGTGATTCTCTTTCTGGCGGGATTGTTTTTTGTCTTTTCCGAGCAGTCCAATGCCGTGATCGGGCAGGTTCGCTTCTTTTTCGGAGATACGCTGGGCTCGTATTATCTGATCATCGGCCTCGGGATTTTCATCCTCTCGCTGTATCTGGCATTCAGCCGTTATGGCGATATTGTCTTAGGATCTCCGGATGAAAAACCGAAATACAGTTTCTTTGCATGGGGATCCATGATGTTTACCTGCGGTCTCGCGGCGGACATTTTGTTTTATTCGTTTTCGGAATGGGTCATGTATGCGACAAACCCGCACATTGCGGAACTCGGCAGCATCATTGACTGGGCCGGCGTATTTCCGCTGTTTCACTGGAGCCTGATTCCGTGGGCATTTTATCTGGTTCTTGCGGTGGCATTCGGTTTTATGCTGCACGTCCGCAGACGGAACCGTCAGAAATATTCGGAGGCGTGCCGGCCGCTTCTCGGAAAGCACACCGAGGGCTGGGGCGGAAGAATCATCGATCTCCTTGCGGTATTTGCGCTGCTGGCCGGAACCGCGACGACTTTCTCCGTGGCAACGCCGCTGATGGCAACGGCGATCGGCGGTCTTCTCGGGATCGAGTTGGACCGTGTGTTAGTGACGATCGCGATTCTGGTCGTGACCTGTATCGTGTACACGTATTCGCTGCTTCACGGAATGAAGGGAATCTCCATTTTGGCCAACCTCTGCATGTACTTGTTCTTCGGTCTTCTGGCGGCAGTCTTTCTGTTCGGCGGACAGACGAAGTTCATCCTGGAGGTCGGCGTTCAGTCCATGGGAAAAATGATGAATCATTTCATCGAATTGTCGACGTTCACCGATCCGCTCCGGACATCCAATTTCCCGCAGGACTGGACGATCTATTACTGGGCGTACTGGATGGTATGGTGTGTGGCATCCCCGTTCTTTATCGGCCAGATATCCCGGGGACGCACGGTACGGCAGACGATTCTGGGCGGATATGTGTTCGGCGTCGGCTCCACACTGGTGAGCTTTATTGTTCTGGGCAATTATTCCATGGGACTTCAGATGCGGGAGATGGCGGATTTTATCGCGTATTACGAGCAGACCGGTGATCTGTACGGGATGATCATCGAGATGGTACAGACGCTCCCGATGGCAAAGCTGGCGCTGATTTGGCTCCTTGCGACCATGATCGCTTTTTATGCGACGAGTTTTGACTCGATTGCGCTGATCGCGTCCTGCTATAGCTACCGCAGGCTGGAAGAGGGGCAGCAGCCCCACAAGCTGATCGAACTGATGTGGTGCATTCTGCTGATCGTGCTGCCGGTGGCGCTCCTGTTCAGCGAGAGCTCCATGAGCAACATTCAGTCAGTCAGCATCATCGCCGCCTTTCCGGTCGCAATGGTGATTCTGCTGATCATGGCAAGCTTTCTGAAAGACGCAAAGGCGTATTTGGAAGAAACGGGAAGAAAAAGGGAAAGCATGTAAAGAGCAATGAGAACAACGTTCGCAAGAGGACTTGGGCTTCCTCATCCTCGCGGAGTGTTTCCCATAACATAACACAGACCGCTTCACGGTCTGCCGGGATGGCAGATTGCGAAGCGGTCTGTGTTTTTGAGAATGCGAACGCCCTCGGAAGTGAGGGGACCCGCGGATGATTTATGCCTGCATGATGCGCATGATGTTGGTTGCGCTTGCCGGAGTGCTGTTCTTGTTTCTGGAGAGAACGCCGCTGGTGACAACGCAGATATCCCCTTCATTGATGAGCATGGTGTTTTTCAGCTCGTCCATGGAGATGTCGAGAAGTTCATCTGTGGTCTCGGCCCTGCGGGACCAGATCGGGGTGACGCCCCAGTACAGCATCATCTGACGGACAATGGACTGGCTCGGAGAGAGCGCAAGAATTTTCATCTTCGGACGGTACTTGGAGATGAGTCTTGCGGTCGAACCGGAGATGGTCGGCGTGATGATCGCCACCGCATTCAGTTCATTGGCAGCCGTGACGGAAGAGGCACAGATCGTGTTGGCAATGTTGCCGACAAGCTCGTCGCTGACATCACGGTTCATGTATTTGTCATAGTGAAGATATTTTTCTGCATTTTCCACGACATCCGCCATCATGCTGAGTGCCTCGAACGGGTACTTGCCTGCAGCGGTCTCACCGGAGAGCATTACCGCATCGGTTCCGTCATAGACGGCATTGGCCACATCGGTAACTTCTGCACGGGTCGGACGCGGGTTACGGATCATGGAATCCAGCATCTGTGTCGCGGTGATAACGACCTTTCCGGCTTCATTGCACTTGCGGATGATCTTCTTCTGGAGATGCGGGATGTACTGTGCTTCGATCTCGACGCCGAGGTCGCCTCTGGCAACCATGATTCCGTCGGCTTCCGCGATGATCTCGTCGAGATTGTCCAGACCTTCCTGGTTTTCGATCTTTGCGATGATCAGCATGCTCGCGCCGGCCTCCTCGAGAAGGCTGCGGATCTGGCGGATACAGGAAGCGGAGCGGACGAAGCTTGCCGCAATGATGTCAAAGCCTTCCTTAATGCCGAACCTGATATCTTCGATATCCTTGTCGGTCAGATCCGGGAGATGAATGCTGACATTCGGAACATTGACACCCTTACGCTCGCCGAGCTCGCCGCCGTTAACGATGGTGCAGCGGATGTCTGCGCCGTCGACGGAAGTGACCCGGAGACCGATCAGGCCGTCATCGATCAGAATGGTATCGCCGGCCTTTACATCATCATTCAGACCGTTATAGTTGATGAAAACGCGGTCGGCGGTGCCGGTGCATTCTTCGGTTGTGAGCGTGATTTCCTTTCCTGCTTCCAGCAGGACCTTTTTTCCGTCCTTCAGAAGGCCGGTACGGATTTCCGGACCCTTTGTATCCAGGAGTGCCGCGATCGGACGATTTGCCTCTTTGGCGGCTCTGCGCAGGAGATCAAGGCGGGCTGCCTGTTCCTGATGTGTTCCGTGAGAGAAGTTGAAGCGGGCTACATCCATGTTGCTGGCGCACATCTTGTACATCAGCTCGTAGTCGTCCTCATTCGGACCCATCGTGCATACGATTTTGGTTCTTTTCATTGATTGTTTTTCCTCCATTGCCCGGCATCACACATTCCATCGGGATTCCATCATCAGTCACAGCCGGGCTTCCGCATGCCGTGCGCGCTGCGCATCCCGCATGCATACTCTATTATTACTCTATTATCAGCATGAAAAGTTATCATAAAAGAAATGGAAAGTCAAGTTCAGTCAGAAACTATCATATTCTTTCGATTGACAGTGAAAATGACGTATGATAAAATCGTGTCAAACAAAAAAGACAGTATGTTACTCTAAGCAGGCATTCACTGATAAGAAAAAGGTTCCCGGCGGGAGCCCTGTTTCGTGTCATGTGGATGCATTTTTTTTGTAAAAAAAGAGAACATACGGCGAAAAAGGGGAAAACAAATGAAAAACGAAGTATTTGGCGTGCTGCAGCGAGTCGGCAGAAGTTTTATGCTGCCGATCGCGGTTCTTCCGGTGGCGGGGCTCCTGCTCGGTCTCGGAAGTTCTTTTACCAATCCGACAACAATCGAAACCTATGGAATGGAAGCCCTGCTGGGACAGGGAACCGTTCTGCACGCGCTCTTAATGATCATGAATGCGGTCGGCAGCGCGATCTTTGACAACCTTCCGCTGATCTTTGCGATCGGCGTTGCCATCGGCATGGCAAAGAGGGAAAAAGAGGTTGCGGCTCTCTCTGCCATGCTGGCGTATTTTGTCATGAACGTATCCGTTCAGGCGATGCTGATGCTTTTCGGCAGGATCGATGCGGACGGAAATCTTGCCGCGGATGTGATGGAGGGAACCATCACCAGCATGTGCGGAATTCAGACGCTCCAGATGGGGGTATTCGGCGGAGTGATCGTCGGTCTCGGCGTTGCGGCGCTGAACAACCGTTTCCACAAGATCGAGCTTCCCGGCGCGATCTCATTCTTCAGCGGATCCCGTTTTGTCCCGATCATTTCCACGGTTGTCTACATGCTGGTCGGCATTGTGATGTTCTTTGTATGGCCGACGGTTCAGAACGGAATCTCCGGTCTGGGAATGCTGGTGGCAGGATCCGGCTACATCGGAACGCTCATTTTCGGCATTGTGAAGAGAGCACTGATTCCGTTCGGACTTCACCACGTATTCTACATGCCGTTCTGGCAGACCGGCGTCGGCGGCACCATGGATGTTGCCGGACACACGGTTCAGGGCGGACAGAACATTTTCTTCGCACAGCTTGCGGATTCGGCAAATATTGCGCATTTCAGCGCGGATGCGTGCCGGTATTTCTCCGGTGAGTTTATTTTCATGATGTTCGGTCTTCCGGGGGCGGCTCTCGCCATGTATCGCTGCGCGCGGCCGGAGAAGAGAAAACAGGTCGGAGGGCTTCTGCTGTCCGCAACACTGGCCAGCATTTTTACCGGAATCACCGAGCCGATCGAGTTCTCCTTTCTGTTTGCCGCACCGGCGCTCTTTGCAGTGCAGGTCGTTCTTGCGGGAAGCTGTTACATGGTGGCTCACATGCTGAAGATTGCGATCGGACTCACGTTCTCCGGCGGTTTTCTGGATTTCCTTCTGTTCGGAATTCTCCAGGGAAATGCGAAGACCGGATGGATGCTGGTGCTCCCGGCCGGAGCAGTCTGCTTTTTACTGTATTACTGCTCATTCTCGTATCTGATCCGCCGGTTTGATCTGAAAACGCCGGGCCGTGAGCTGGATGCGAACACAAAACTCTACAATAAGGCTGATTATCTCGCTAAGAAGGCCGGTCAGACGGTGGCAGCCCCGACGGATGAGGAAGATGATCCGGTGAGCCGGATTCTTATGAACGGCCTCGGCGGAAAGGCCAATATCTCCGATGTTGACTGCTGTGCCACCCGCCTCCGTGTGACGGTAAAGGACAGCAGCAGAGTCCGTGATGAGATTCTGAAGGAGGCGGGCCCGTCCGGAATCGTACATCGGGGGAACGGCATTCAGGTCGTTTTCGGACCGCGCGTTACCGTGATCAAGGCGAATCTGGAAGATTATCTGGAGAAAATGCCGGACACCTGGTTTACGGGCGAATCGAATGCTGACAGGACGGCAGAGGGAGCAGGCGAAGTGTCCGCGAAGCCGGAAAACGGGGCAAATGCGGGCGAAACCGCAAATGACACATCGGGCGCGTCGGATGCCTCCGCAAAACCGGCAAAAACCATTGTGATCGGCAGTCCGATTACCGGTCAGGCCGCTGATCTCTCCGCCACACCGGATGAGGGATTCGCAAGCGGAATGATGGGAGAGGGCGCAGCGCTCACACCGACGGAAGGAACCGTCTGCGCTCCGACCGACGGCACCGTCTCATTCATCTTTGACACGAAGCACGCAGTGGGATTTACGACCGATTCCGGCATTGAAATGCTCTTCCACATCGGAATCGATACGGTGAAACTGAACGGAGAAGGTTTTGAGATTCTGGTTCAGCAGGGACAGGAACTGAAGAAGGGAGATCCGATCATGAAACTGGATCTTGATTATCTGAAAGCCCACGCTCCGTCCATCGTCTCGCCGATTCTCTGCACGGATCTGGAGGACGACCAGAAGGTTCGCCTTCTCGCGGAAGGTCCGGTGAAAGCCGGCGATGATCTGATCGCAGTGGATATTTATGAATCATAACGTCAGAAAGCAGATATCTGCGCCGGTTCCCCGTTTTTTTCGGGGGACCGCTGCGAAACCGGTTTTCTGAATGCCTTACGGGAACGGAATGCTCTTTGGTTTTTGAAAGAGCCTTTCGTTCCCGTTTTTAACAAATGCGGGAGATTTATCGAATTCTATGCTATGATAAGGAAGAATCCACCGGCCCGGCCGGAGGAGGAAGTCAGAAAGACAGGAAGGCAGCTCATGTTCCGAATTCGAAAAGTATTGAATCATAATTCTGTGATTGCGCTGAACAGCGACGATCAGCAGATGTATCTTATTCTCGGAAAGGGAATCGGTTTTAACCGGAAGCCGACAGAGAGAATTGAGACGCGGCCGGAAGATACGATGTATTCTCTGAAAGAGACGTCGGAGCGCGGAGAAGCCATGGCAATTGTAAAAGACGTCGCCCCTGAGTGTCTGGAGGTGGCAGACAGCATTCTCAATGCGGCGGAAAAAGAGTTCGGCCGCATTGACCGTTCGATTCTTTTTCCGATGGCGGACCATATTGCATTTGCGGTTCAGCGCATGAAGAAAAAGGAAGAAATCCGTAATCCTCTGAATGCGGATATTCAGCTGCTGTTTCACACGGAATACAAGGTGGCGCAATGTGCATCCGCTCTTATTCATGATGCCTTTCATGTCGATATTTCAAATGATGAGATCGGGTATATTGCGCTTCATGTGCATACGGCGATCGAAGACGAAAAAGTATCGGAAGCACTGAAAACGGCAGAGCTGGTTCGCTTCTGCATTTCCCTGATTGAGCAGGAGACCGGAAGACACATTGAAGTGATGTCACTCGGCTATAACCGGATGATGAATCACATCCGTTTTATGGTGCGGAGGATTCTGACGGACGAACCCCTGAACCTGAATCTGAACCAGTACATGAAAGAACATTATCCGCTGTCCTATGAGATCGCGCAGCGCATCTGCGATGAGCTCGGTCGCGGGATGAAACGGAGTTATCATGAGGCGGAGATCGGTTATCTTGCGATGCATATCGAACGTGTTCTGGGCAATGATCCCGAGGGGACGTCTTCTGACAAACTGTAAATCCAGTCTGATATGAGAATTTGATGAGGTAATGAACGTGACCGAAGAGAAAAAAATCAGAGTATTTATTGTGGATGACTCGATGGTATTTCGCAGTTTCCTGACAAAGTGTATCGGTGACGACGATCGCTTCGAGGTTGTCGGAACGGCCGTGGACGCGTTTGATGCAGCCAATAAGATTCCGGCGGCAAAGCCGGATGTCGTCACATTGGACATTGAAATGCCAAGGATGAGTGGACTGGAATTTCTGGGACGTCTTCTTCCGGCGTTCCCGATCCCGGTTGTGTTGGTCTCCACACTGGACATGCGGGTGTTTGATGCACTGGCGGCCGGTGCGGTGGATTTTGTCCACAAGCCGGACAGCTATGAGGGTGATAACGTTACTTCTTTTGCTTTTAAGATAAAACTGAAAATTGTGGCGGCGTCCCGTGCCAAAGTGCATCTTCCGCTTCGGAAAGTGGAGGCACCGTCTCTCGGCAAAAAGCCGGAGCCGGCCGCAGAAGACATTTCCGGTGCGGTGATCCGCGGCAATTCAAAGCGTGATCTGATTGCGATCGGCGCTTCCACGGGCGGAACCGAGGCGATTGTGGCGGTTGTCCGGAATCTGCCGGAGTCGACTCCGGGTATCGTCATCACGCAGCATATGCCGGCAGGTTTCACCGAGATGTTCGCGGAGAGACTGAACCGGATCTGCAAGATGGAGGTTCGCGAGGCGAAAAACGGTGATGTGGTCCGCCGGGGGCTGATTCTGATCGCGCCGGGAGGTCTTCACATGAGTCTCACCCGTCATGGTTCGGAATATGCGGTCATCTGCGAAGAGGGCGAAAAGGTGCACAATGTGGCACCGTCGGTGGACGTTCTGTTTAATTCGGTTGCGGAAGTGGCCGGCGAAAAAGCGATCGGCATTATTCTCACCGGTATGGGTTCGGACGGCGCCTCCGGTCTTCTGAAGATGCGCGACCGCGGAGCTTACACGATCGGGCAGGACAAGGAAACCTGTGTGGTATACGGAATGCCGATGGAAGCGGCAAGATGCGGTGCGGTGCAGACCGTAGCGCCGCTGAACACCATTCCGTCACTGATTGTAAAGGAACTGAATTCCTGAGAATGGAATCACGAATGACAGGAATACAACATGGATGATTCAATCACATTTTTGGGAGTCCGGGGAAGTGCTCCGGCAAACGGCGAAGAATTTGAGGCATACGGAAGGCACACCTCCTGCTATCTGGTCACCCTTGACGGTACCGCGGTCATGGTGGACTGCGGAACAGGAGTGCAGAGAGCAGGAGCGGTGCTGGATGAACTGCCGGAACTTCATCTTTTGATTTCTCATTCCCATCTTGATCATATTGCAGGCCTTTTTCAGCTGATTCCGATGATGAAGCAGAAACCGCTTCACATCTACGGCAACACCTTTAACGGCCTGACGATTGAAGAACAGATTAAACGACTGGTAGGGCCTCCGATCTGGCCGGTTTATCCGGAAACGATGGATCGTGAGGTCCATTATCATGAGATCGGACCGGAACCTTTTTCGATCGGGCCGATCACGGTGCGGACCATGAAATCCAATCATCCGGGCGGATGCACGCTCTACCGGCTGGACGGAAGCAGACATTCGGCGGTCATCGCGTCGGATTTCAACCATAACGGGGGTGCGGACCGGGAGCTGATCGGTTTTTCGAGGAATACGGATCTGATCATTTATGACGGGAGCCTGACGAAGGCCGATTACGAAAGCTGCTCCGAATGGGGACATTCCACCGCGGAGATGGGGGCCGAGATCGCACAGAAGGCCGGCGTCGGGGCGATCGCAATCTCGCATCACAGCCCGTTTGCGACCGATCAGGATCTGGATGTCCGCGAACACGAATTTCGGGAACGGTATCCCAATCTGTTTTTTGCTTACGGAGGTCTCCGGTTTGTTCTGGGCGGACGGATTCCCGGATTCTGCAACAGCGGAAAGGACAGCGGTCAGCTTGACAAACTCCGCAGTCTGATCAATATCAGTGTCCGGATGAACTCGGAGAAGAACAGAACAAAGCTGTTCGAGCACATTATCCGGTCGGCGATGGAGATTACAAGGGCGGACGGAGGAACGCTCTATACGCTGGAACGCGATGAACGGCTTCATTTCCGGATCATGATCAACAAGTCCCTCGGGATCTTCAAGGGCGGGGCAAACGATCCGATCCATCTTCCGCCGGTTCCGCTTTCCCCGACCAACGTGTGCGCGGCAGCGGCGCTGTCCGGAAACATCATTAATATCGAGGATGTATGCTCCAGCGGTCAGTATGACTTTTCCGGACCGCGAAAGTATGATGCCATGACGGGATACCGGACGAGATCGGTCATGGTCGTGCCGATGGAGGACATTTCAGGCGAAGTCATCGGAGTTCTGCAGCTGATCAATGCGCTGGATCAGGCGGGACGTCTGATCAGCTTCACCGTTCAGGACGAGGAGATGGTCAATGCCATCGCGTCGCAGGCCGGCGTGTGCATTTCCAACATTGCCCATGAAAAAAATGTGACAGAGCTCCTGAATGGATTTGTCCGCGGTATTTCGGAGGGACTGGATGCACGAACGCCATACAATGCGAACCACTCCCGGAATATGGCCGAATACTGTGCGGCTTTTCTGGATTATGAGGAACAGACGGACGGTCCGTACGCGATGGATGAGAACGGACGGCAGGAACTTCTGATGAGTGTCTGGCTGCATGATATCGGAAAGCTTGCGACGCCGATCGACGTCATGGACAAGGCACAGCGTCTGACGGACAGCCATTTTGACAAGATGACGGGACGGTATTATCGTCGGGAACTGATTCTGATGCTGGAAGCGGCAAAAGGGATGATGACGGAAACAGAGATGGAGGCGCGGAAAAAAGAACTCTGGGAGGAGTATGAGTTCCTTCTGAAAGTCAACCGGGCCGGCTATCTGGGCGATGACATGATCCGCCGGGTTCGGGAGATCGCTTCTTCCGACTACCGCGAAGCGGACGGATCCATGAAACCGAAGCTCACAAAAGAGGAGAGCCGGGAGCTGATGATCCGGAAGGGAACTCTGACGGAAGAAGAGCGAAAGATTATGCAGGATCACGTGGTCTATACGTCGAGAATGCTGGGAGCGCTGAATTTCCCGAAGAATTTCCGGCATGTCGCCTCGTGGGCAGGCACGCACCACGAGTTCCTGGACGGAAGCGGTTATCCGAATCATCTGACGGCGGAATCCCTCAGCTGGCCGGCAAGACTCATTACCATTCTCGATATTTTTGAGGCGCTGACCGCGGCGGACCGACCGTATCGTGATTCCATGAATGTTGAGCGCGCGCTTCAGATTCTGAAAGAAATGGTTTCGGAGGGAAAACTCGACGGAAATATTCTGCAGGAATATGAAAAGAGTGAGGCGTGGAAAAACGCAAAAAAGACGGAAAAATGCAGTGAAAACGAGGGGATCGGCGACTGGATCACACGGAAATGATGTTTGGGACTTGTGTGATGGTTTTGTGAAGGTGCCCTTTATATAATACTGCCATAATAAAACACAGTCATTCAGTGGTCCGGGGATGTTCTGCTGAAGGGATGTGTCCATATCTTTCCGAACAGGAACAGACGGCTGACGCAGGAGACGCGACCTGAGGAACGCCGTATGAATCAGACAGATACTGGGGATGATAATATAAATCTGGGGATGTTGTTATTGCTGGATGTGTCAGATCAAACACATCGGGAAGCATATGGAATAAAAGAGCTGCCGGGAAACCGGCAGCTCTTTTATTTGAGCAGGCAACGAGCCGAAGCCCGTCTGCGGACTTTATTCTCATGATCCGTACAGTTTAATACTTGTATTTCCCGAATATGCGTAGCTGGCGACGGCCGGCCCCTTTTGGGTATTCGCGGAGGAACCATCGGCTGCCTCCGCCCCGGATTTTGTTCCGGTCGGCTCGGCATCCGCTTCGGAACCGGCGGATGGCGCGGCAGAACCGTTGGCGGAAGAAGTCTCTCCGGCATTGGAAACACTATCGGAAGCAGCATCCGCAGAAGCGGTTTCCGCCGGCTGTGCCGCCGTCTGAGCGGCCTGTTCCGCGCGGAGTTTCGCGATGGTTTCCGGACGGAAATCGGTGTACTGGCGGTCGAGCTTCAGCTGAACATCCGATGCTTTCAGGTTATAGAGCTCGGAGATGGTAACCAGCTGGAAACCCTGCTCGGCAAGCCTCGGAATGATGGTACGGCAGGCCTCTCCGGTGCTGGGATAGAGCTCATGCATCAGCACGATATCGCCGTCCTGAACATGACCGATCACGGAATCGATGGTCGACTGAGTGTTTCTCGTCTTCCAGTCTTTGGTATCCACGCTCCAATGGAACATCGGCATCGGAACGCCCTGACGAACCGCATTGGAAATGATGCCGCCCGGCAGGCGCAGCACCGTCGGCCGGACGCCGCAGATCTCCTCGATGACGGAATTGCATTTCTGGAATTCTTCCGCCACATACGCTGCTCCTTTTTTGGAGAGAGATTCGTCGTGATCAAAGGAATGGTTCGCGATCTCATGTCCTTCCGTCGCCATGCGGCGGACTTCCGTTGCATATCCCGGCACGCGGGTTCCGACGAGGAAGAAGGTGGCGCGTCCGTCTACCTTATCCATTTCATCCATGATCGCATTGCCGACTTCCGGATATGGACCGTCGTCAAAGGTGAGGGCAACCATCGGCTTTGTGATATCCAATGTTCTGCCGTTTGACTGGATGAGATTCGGGTTGGCCTCGGTCGTTTCTTCCTCGGAAACGCTTTCTTCCGAGGTTCCCACGCTCTCTTCCCCGGAAGAGGCAACGGTCTGTTCCTTCGTTTCCGCCTCGGCACGGAAGAAGATTCCGGCAATTCCCTTTCCGGCAAAAATGATGACTGCCAGTAGGGCGGCAAGGAATAGAATCCGCATCAGATAGGCAGAGATCAGGGAGAGACCCGACTTGCGGTGCCGTCTGCTTCTGACCGGTCTGCGATAATCCGCATCGGAACGCCGTTTTCCGCTGCGGGTCCTCATCGGTACATCGGAAGAAGATTTTTGATTTCGGGAATCGGAAGATCGTGTGTTGCTTCGTTTGGGGCTCTGTATATCGGAAGAGCGGTTTATGCCTCGTATGGAACTCGGTGTGTCGGAAGAGCGGGTTTTGCCTCGCGTTGAGCTCTGCACATCGGAAGAGCGGGACGCACTGTCTCTTCGTTCCTCCGGATACCCTGTCGTATCGCGCTCATTCTTTGCATTGTTCTGTCTTTTCCGGCTTTCCGGCCGGCGTCCATCGCTTCGTTTCAAGGCGGAACGGTGATGGTTTTTCTCCGTCATTTTTCCAAAACTCCCCTGTAAATGTATTGCTGTGATGCCGGGCGGCCCGGTAAATGAACCGGCCCTGACATATCGAAGGATATTCTATCACAATTCCCGTCGGATTGCATTTTATATCCGCATCTGATAAAATATCTTTTGAAATAGAACAGCAACACGGTGCGGAGATGATCTCACCGTTGGAGGATACGGATTCATGAATGTGATTGTTATAGGATGCGGCAAGGTTGGAACTGCACTTGCTTCCCAGCTGGTGGCAGAAAACCATAATGTCGTTCTGGTCGATACGTCCGCGGAAAAACTGGATAAGGTATCTCAGGATATCGATGCGATCCGCCTGGTGGGCAATGGTGCATCGATTACCACTCAGAGGGAAGCCGGAATTCAGACCGCGGATATTTTTATTTCCGTGACGAACTCCGATGAATTAAACCTTCTCTGCTGTCTGATTGCGCGGAAAGTGGGACACTGCCATACCATTGCCCGTGTCCGCAATCCGATTTATTCGAATGAGATCGGATTCATCAAGGAACAGATGGGAATCTCCATGATCATCAACCCGGAGCTTGCGGCCGCCAATGAAATCTCCAGAGTGCTTCGGTTTCCGTCCGCAATCCAGATTGATACGTTTGCGAAGGGAAAGATCGAGCTTCTGAAGTTCAAGGTGAAGCATGAGTTCGGCCTAGACGGACTGTCCGTTATGGAGATTGACAACAAATATCACTGTGATGTCCTGATCAGCGGAGTCGAGAGAGGGGATGAAGTCGCCATTCCCGACGGAAAATATGTCATTCACGATGAAGATATGGTTTCCATCATTGCGTCGCCGGAAAATTCGGCGGCATTTTTCCGGAAGATCGGACTGAAGACCAATCAGGTCTCAAGCACGATGATCGTCGGCGGCGGAACCATCGCCTATTATCTGGCGCGGCTTCTGGAGAGCATGAAGATTCACGTAAAGATCATCGAGCAGTCCCGGGAACGATGTGAAGAGCTCAGCGAAAAACTGGACAATGCCATCGTGATCCACGGAGACGGAACGGACAAGAATCTTCTGATTGAGGAAGGTCTCGGTACGGTCGAGTCTTTTGTGACGCTGACCAATATCGATGAGGAAAATGTATTCCTCTCGCTCTATGCGAGGGATAATTCCGATGCAAAACTTGTGACGAAGGTCAACCGGCTTGCGTTCGATGAACTGATCAGCCGGATGGACCTCGGGTCTCTGATCTATCCGAAATACATTACCGCCGATTACATCCTTCAGTATGTTCGCGCGATGCAGAATTCCATCGGCAGCAACGTCGAGACACTGTATCACATTCTGGACGGACGGGCGGAAGCTCTGGAGTTCCGGATCCGGGATGAGTCGGAAGTGACCAGCAGGACACTGATGGAGCTGAGCCTCAAATCGAATCTTCTGATCGCCGCGATCATGCGCGGCGGAAAGATCACGATTCCGAGAGGACAGGACCGCATTATGTGCGGGGACACGGTTGTTGTCGTGACCAGCCAGAAGGGGCTTCACGATATCCGTGACATTCTGAAATAGGAGCCGGGGTTATGAATTTTTCTATTATTCGGTATATTCTCGGCTGGATATGCAATTTTGAGGCGGCGTTTATGCTGCTTCCGCTGATCACCGCCATTGTCCGGCGTGAGCCGGAGGGATGGGCGTTTGTGATCACGATGGCAATCTGCCTTCTGATCGGACTGCCGCTGACATTCCGAAAGCCGAAGAATATGATATATTATACCGCGGAGAGCATGGTGACGGTGTCACTGTCCTGGATCGTGCTGTCGGTTCTGGGCGCGCTGCCGTTTTTGATTGCCGGGGTTCTGACCAACCCGTTTGACGCGGTGTTTGAGACCGTATCAGGATTTACGACGACCGGAGCGAGCATTTTTTCCTCCGTGGAGGATCTGCCTCACTGCATCAACGTATGGCGGTGCTTCACCCACTGGGTCGGCGGCATGGGGGTTCTGGTATTCATCCTGAGTCTTCTTCCGCTTACCGGCGGAGCGCACATGAATCTGATGCGCGCGGAGAGCCCCGGACCAAGCGTGGAGCGCATGCTTCCGAAGGTCCGGACGACGGCGGCGATCCTGTACAAGATCTATTTTGCCATCACGGCATCCATGATGGCGGCTCTCTCTCTGGAGGGAATGCCGTTCTATGATGCGATGTGTGTTTCCTTCGCAACGGCAGGAACCGGAGGATTCGGCGTTCTGAATGTGAGCTGCGGCGCGTATACGCCCCTGCAGCAGATGACGATCGCGGTGTTTATGATTCTTTTCGGAGTCAATTTCAACGCTTACTTCCTGATCGTGATGAAGAATATCCGGGGAGCATGGTCCAGTGAAGAACCGAGAGTGTATCTTGCGATCATCGCCGCATCGGTCGGCATCATTACACTGAATATCCTGCACCTGTGCCAGAACGTCGGCGAGGCGTTCCGGAAAGCGTTCTTTCAGGTTGCATCCATCATAACGACGACCGGATTCTCGACGGCGGATTTTGATCTGTGGCCGCCGCTCTCGAAGACGGTACTGGTGATCCTGATGCTGTGCGGCGCGTGCGCCGGCAGTACCGGCGGAGGATTCAAGGTTTCGCGTCTGATCATTCTCTTTAAGAGTATGCATAAAGAAATCCTTTTGTTCCTTCACCCGAACATGGTCTACCGGGTCAAGATGGACGGAAAAACCGTAGAGCATGATACCGTGCGTTCGATCAATGTGTTTATGGTCGTCTACGTGATGATCTTTGCGGTATCGGTGCTCCTGATATCCCTCGATGAATGGGATCTGGTCACAAACTTTACCGCGGTTGCGGCGACGTTTAACAATATCGGTCCGGGTCTTTCCATGGTTGGCCCGACCTGTAACTTTGCATTTTTCAGTAACTTTTCCAAGGTGGTTCTGATTCTGGATATGCTGGCAGGACGTCTGGAGATTTTCCCGATGCTGGTCCTGTTCTATCCGGGTACGTGGAGAAAACACTGAGGAAATCAAAACAGACAGGGAGGCGTAATTTTGAAAATACAGCAGTCAGCGGAGGATTACCTCGAGTCCATTCTGATGCTCAGCAAGACCAATCCGGTGGTTCGCTCCATCGATGTGGCGAACGATCTTGGGTTTTCCAAGCCGAGCGTCAGTGTAGCAATGAAAAATCTGCGGGAAGGCGGCTACATTTCCATGTCCAAGGAGGGCTATATTACTCTTCTGGAACCGGGACTGCAGATCGCGGAGAAGATTTATGAGCGCCATACAACACTGACCCAGCTGTTTAAGACGCTGGGCGTGCCGGAGAAACTTGCGGCGGAGGATGCGTGCCGGGTAGAGCATGATCTGAGCCCGGAAAGCTTTGCGGCGCTGAAGAGTCTGGCGGAAATGCTGACGCAGTAAGAAACGGCTTGAGCGAATATGACGATCGAAACACTCTCCCTGAGTGGCGGTGTCCAAATGGACATCGCTGCTCAGGGAGAGTGTTTATTCTATGGAAAATGCCTCACACTTTCGATGGAACAAAAATGCTCCGCGGGATGCGCACGCCGTTGCAGGAATGGAGTGATCTGACGGTGAGCCGCGGCGGCGCAGGATACGCGGCACATTCGTTATTCTCAAAAAAACATAACGGTGATAGAATAGACGGATGAAAAGGAGGACGGCAATGGACCAGTTCAGGATCATGGTGAGAGGAGCGGGAGATATTGCGACCGGTACCATTCACCGGCTTTGGATGGCAGGATTTCGGCCGGTCGTTCTGGAGACGGATAAGCCGTCGGCGATCCGCCGGCAGGTTTCTTTCTGCGAGTGTGTATACGGAGATGCGGCGGTCGTGGAGGGCATAACAGCGAAACGGGCCGATTCCCTTGCAGACGCAGTGCGGATGCTGAAAGAAGGCGTGGTTCCGGTTCTGATCGATCCTGCCGGGAAGACCATCGGGGAATACCTTCCGGATGTGCTGATCGATGCGATTCTCGCAAAGAAGAATCTTGGAACCGTGCGGGAGACGGCGCCGACCGTCATCGGACTCGGCCCCGGATTCTGTGCGGGAGAGGATGTGGACTATGTGATCGAAACCATGCGCGGACATAACCTCGGGCGGATCATCGCGGAAGGGTGCGCACAGCCGAATACCGGGATTCCCGGGGTGATCGCGGGATACGGAAAAGAGCGGGTGATCCACGCGCCGGCGGCGGGGGTGGCCCGGCATGTCCGGAACATTGGAGATACGGTGGAAAAGGGAGACGTGATTCTTCGAATCTGCCGCCCGGGAACCGGGGGGACGGAGGTTACGGCAACCATCTCCGGTCTCATCCGGGGAATGATCCGGGACGGATATCCGGTGACGGAAGGCTTTAAGATCGCCGACATTGACCCGAGACAGGATCAGTACCGGAACTGCTTTACGATCTCTGATAAGGCGAGATGCATTGCCGGCAGCGTTCTGGAACTTGTCTGCGCGGCATACCGGAAAAAGCAGCAGAGCAGAGAGGTAGCAGAGCGGGTAAAAAAGCCGGAAATTGAGAGATCATCGGAGTAGATGAAAGAGCCGGAACGGGAGAACGTGTCGGATTGGACAAAAGCGCCGGAGAGATAAAACACACCGCAACGGACGAATACGCCGGAACGGGAGAACATGTCGGAACAGACAAAAGCGCCGGCAAGATAAAGCACTCAGAAAAGGGATGCGTGAAAGCGGCGGAAAGAGGGAATGAGATGTCGGAGATTGTATTTTGCAGGAGCGGCGGCTGTACCGCAAAACTGGGCGCGGGGATTCTTTCCCGTGTTCTGGAGAAATTGCCGAAAGGACCGAAGGATGAGAATCTTCTGGTCGGTTTTGACTCACACGACGACGCGGCGGTTTATCAGGTTTCAGAGGATCTTGCGATCGTGCAGACCCTCGATTTCTTTCCGCCGATGGTGAAAGATCCGTATACCTTCGGGAAGATCGCGGCGACCAATGCGCTGAGCGATATTTATGCGATGGGCGGAGAGGTAAAGACAGCGCTGAACATTGTCTGCTTTCCGGAAGCTTACAGCCTGAATATTCTCGGAGAGATTCTGCGCGGCGGAAGCGAGAAAGTGATCGAAGCCGGCGGGACGCTGGCGGGAGGACACTCGATTGCGGACAGCGATGTCAAGTACGGCCTGTCTGTCACGGGCCTGGTGAATCCGAAGAAGATCTGGAAAAATGTGGGCGCGAAGCCGGGAGATGCGTTGGTGCTGACGAAAGGACTCGGGACCGGGATTATCTGCGCGGCCGATCGCGTGGGAGAGGCATCCGAGGAATCGATGGACGCGGCGATCCTGTCCATGACGACGCTGAATCGGGAGGCAAGTCTTTGCGCGAGACAATACGAGATTCACGCCTGTACGGATGTGACCGGCTTCGGATTTCTGGGACATCTCCACGAGATGATGGGAGGGGAGACAGCCTGCCGCATTTTCTGGAAGGATATTCCGGTTCTGGGCGATGCGCTGGCGTATGCGGAGGAATTTCTGATCACGGGAGGCGGACAGAAGAACCGGAATTATGTCGGAGACCGCGTCCGGTTTGACGGAATTCCGTTTGGCGCGGAAGAAGTGCTGTTTGATCCGCAGACGGCGGGAGGACTTCTCTTTGCGCTTCCGCGGGAGCCGGCGGAACGGCTGGTCGGTGATCTGACCTGCGCATTTCCGTTGGCTTCCATTGTCGGCGAGGTGACGGAAAAGAAGGAACCGGAGATCACGGTTCTGTGTGAACACGGTCCGGAATATCATCCGGTGACCGGTCGGAAATGTTCGGCTGATCAGAGATAATGTGGCAAAATACCATCGGAATAATGTCGGAAAATCAAAAAGAATCCGGCCGGATTTCGCGAAAAGAGGTTTTTACAGAAAACCATGGAAACAAGCTTGAAAATCAAGCGGGATCGAGTTCAAACTTAGACTGACGGCTCAGGCGGATAAGCAGGATTGTCTGTTGTCTGACTGAGCTCAGTGAACAATGGAGGATAAATGAGATGAAGACAGTGAATGCAATGGGTGAGGTTTGCCCGGTGCCGATTGTGATGGCAAAGCAGGCGATCCGTGAACTGACTGCAGCAGATACGGTGGAGGTTCTGGTAGACAATCCGACTTCGGTGGAGAACCTGACCAAGATGGCCGTGCAGATGGGATACCCGGTCCGCTCGGAGAAAAAAGCGGAGGGGGAATACCGTGTGGAGATGAACGTGCCGGCACCGGATCAGGCGGCAGGTGATCGCGATGCGAAAGAGAACATTTCCGAAACGGAAGAAACTCCGGTTTCGGCTGCGGGAAAGACCGTGGTCGTGGTTTCTTCCGAACGGATGGGAGAGGGAAACGAGGAGCTCGGCACTGTCCTGATCAAGGCATTCACGTTTGCTCTCACACAGCAGGAAGTACTCCCGGATACCATGCTGTTTTATAACGGCGGCGCAAAGCTTACCTGTGAGGGATCTCCGGTTCTTGAGGATCTGAAAAAACTGGAGGAGAGCGGCGTGGAGATCCTCACCTGCGGAACCTGCCTTGGATTCTATGAGATCAAGGAGAAGCTTGCGGTCGGAGGCGTCTCCAATATGTATGAGATCGTGGAAAAGCAGATGAACGCATCCCGTATCATCCGCCCGTAAAGGAAAAAACGGGAAAAACAAGAATTGCCTGTACAGGAGAAACGGGAATGCGGGGGAAAATGAGGCGTATCCATAACGAAGACAGGGAGAACACATGATTTATCTTGACAATGCGGCGACGACGCTCAGGAAACCGGACGCGGTAAAACAGGCGGTGATCCGGGCTCTGGAGGAGGCCGGAAATCCCGGGAGAGGTGCGTATGCGGCTTCGCTGAATGCGTCACGGATCCTTTTCCGGGCATCGGAGGCGGCAGCGGAGATTCTCGGGGCGGAAGATCCGGAACGGATTGCCTTCACCCAGAACGTGACCGAGTCCCTGAATGCGGCAGTCAATGCTCTTCCGGAGATGGTACATAAGCGTGCGCCGTTCCGGATCATCACGACGCGGACAGAACACAATTCGGTTCTCCGGCCGTTATACCGGCTGGAAAAAGAAGGGAAAGCATCGCTGACCTTCTGGGAACCGGAGGAGGACGGGAGACTGGATCCATCGCGGCTTCCGGATCTTCTGACACGGGACACTGCGGCGATGGTGATCACCCACGCCTCGAACGTGACGGGAAGAATCACGGACCTTTCGGCGGCGGCTGCATTTGCCCGGAAAAGCGGGCTCCTTCTGATTGTGGATGGCGCACAGGCTCTCGGCGCGGTTCCGGTGAATGTCACCCGGGACGGAATTGACATCTATTGTTTTACGGGGCATAAAGGCCTCTGCGGCCCGCAGGGAACCGGCGGCATTTATGTGCGGAACGGTCTTTCGGTCCGCCCGCTCCTTGTCGGAGGAAGCGGAATTCACAGCTTTGACCGGGATATGCCGGAGGAAATGCCGACGGCACTGGAGGCAGGGACGCGGAATACGCCCGGAATAGCCGGTCTGGAAGCCGGCATCCGTTTTGTTCTGAAGACCGGTCCGGAGAAGATTCTGCAGCATGAGAGGACACTGGCCGGCAGCTTTGTCCGCCGGATCCGTGAGATTCCGGATCTGAAACTATACGGATATCGGGACATGGAGGGGACAGGCATCGTCTCGCTGAACCTCGGAGAAGAGGATGCGGCGGTGGTCGCGGACCGGCTGTGGGATGAGGCCGGGATCTGTGTTCGGGCAGGGGCGCATTGTGCGCCGCTCATGCATGAATTCTTCAAGACGAAGGAACAGGGAATTGTCCGGTTCAGCTTTTCTGCATTTAATACGGAAGAAGAAGCGGAACGGGCAGCGGACGCACTGATCAATATCGCAAAGACTTTGTAAAAGGTGATAAGAGAGGAAGACTGCCGGAAGAAAAACGGCCTGAGAGACGGATGATCCGGAAGACAATGGATAAGACCGAGAGACCGGACTGTCCGTGGCGCTCCCATCAGGATTGAGAGGGAGGGGGGAGCCGAAGTCCGCTTGTGGATTTTGTTCCAATGCGGGGAGAAACTCCGGAGAAAGAGATATGAGAGAGAAGAAAGATTATATCATCCTTACCTTTTCGACGACGCGGTCGGCCATGCGGTTCGAGGCATTTGCCGCAGAGAAAGGAATTCCCGGAAGGACCATACCGGTCCCGCGGGAGATTTCCGCGGGATGCGGGATTGCCTGGCGCATGGATGTCGGAGCATACGGAAACTGTCGCGAGACGATCCGCTCGGGCGGCATATCGCCGGAAAAGGTCACTGCGGTCCGGATGTAGCGACGATCCGCGCGGGCGGCATATCGCCGGAAAAGGTCACTGCGGTCCGGATGCAGCGACAATCCGCTCGGGCGGCATATCGCCGGAAAAGGTCACTGAGGTCCGGATGCAGCGACGATCCGCTCTGCATACACCAGAATCTGGCCGCCGCAGAACATGCCGGCTTCGTCATTTGCGGCAGAATGAATGGACAGGTCCATCAGCATACGGGACCGGTCCCGTGAGAGAATCCGTCCGCCGTGAAGCGCAAGCTCCCGGTCCAGTTCTCCGGCGCCGTCACCGTCGTTCAGCAGAACAAGGCCGGCTTTCCGGATCATGGCTTCCGCGAAGCCGCCGCCGATGGTTCCGATCAATGTGCCGTCCGGCCGGACGAAGAGTTTCGCACCCGGATTTCGCGGTGCTTCGCCCTCTTTGCGGACGATGACAGCCATGGCAAGCGGATTTTTCGCTACGGTGCGAAGGGCGGAGAGCATTTCGGACGAGTATCCGAATCCTTTGGCGGATGAGTTCGCGATGCTGATCAGCTCCGCCAGAATGGAGACGGCGATTTCTTCCGGTGTCTCGGAATGGATTTCAAGACCGATGGGCATGTGTATCGTGTCCATCGTCTTTTTTTCGTATCCGGAAGCGAGAAATTCTTCTCGGATGAGCGCGGCTCTGCCATGGCTTCCCATCATGCCGAGGTAGAGACGGGGTTTTTCGAGGATCTTCCGGAGACATACCTTATCATAGATGTGCGCGCGGGTCATGACGATGAATGCCGTGTTCGCGTTTCCCGGAATGCCTTCGAGCGCATGTTCAAATGAATCACAGATGGTAAGGTCTGCGCCGGCGGCCTCGGCTTTCTCCGTGAACTCCGAACGGTCATCGATGACCGTCACATGCATGGAGAGGAGTTTGGCCATCCGGATGACGGCAAGCGCAACGTGACCTGCGCCGCAGAGGACGATTTCGGTCTTTCCGCCGAAGCGCTCCGCGTATACCGTGCCGTCCGGCGTCGGAAACGTCGGGTCGGACGGCTTAAGCGGCGGCAGCGCGGACGGATCCACATTGCGGATACTGTAGTGTTCCGGGTGGTCCGGCATGGCTTCGGCGACCGGTACAGGGCCGTCATTTTCCAACCGGTACAGAATCTTTTCCCCCGCGGATGGGCCGTCAATCGCGAGAAGAGAGAGGTATTCCTCTCTCGGGTTGATTCGGGAAAGCGCAGAATAATATGAATGGGACATGGTGCTGCTCCTTTATCTGTTTTGAGTTTGATTTGTCCCGGCGTCGATCCGTATTAGCAAATGTTCCCGCAGGCTTCCGGCGTATACCGGAATGTCGGTATTTTCTGCGAACCGGCGGCAGAGAGACAGGGTCTCCGTGCGGACGGCATTATCCGGATCCCACAGGGCGTCCGCCTGATTCAGGACAATGGTATCGGTTAATTGTTCCTTCTGAATGGCTTCGGCACAGAGCTCGGGGGTCAGAAGATCCTGTTCGCCCGCGCCGGTCAGCGCACAGAAGCGTTCGGGAACATGGACCGCGTTCCGGACCGTTTTTCCGAAGCCGGTAAAGCCGGCGATCAGGATGGTCCGCGCGGCCCCCTTCGGGATGACCGGTTCCCCGTCACGATGGGCCTTGACCGGGAGACCTCTCGAGCCGTCTGCCTCTGTCAGAATATAATCGGCAAGCCGGGCGATGCGTTCAAACGGAACCGGGGGCGCAGACAGTTTTCCCTCTTTCACCGGAGTGCCGACGCAGAGTACGGGAGAGCCGGAAAGACGGCTCCGGATCACGGCTTCATTTTCCGCAAGGTCCGGGGAAAATGAGGATAGACACGGAAGATCCGGGAACGGACGGATATGCGTGGATGTGGTGAGAATCACGGTCCCGCGGCTGCTCAGCTCCCGGGACAGTTCCCGCAGGAGAGTTGTTTTTCCGCCGCTTCCGATGACGGCCGTGATGCCGCGCCGGATGTCCAGCGTTTTGTGTAAAGTGTGTTCATTCATCATACTGACACTATAGTATGGATTTGAAAACCGCACAAGCCAAAGAACGCAGCGTGTCTTTCAATTCGTTTCGTCATTTGCTACAATAACAGTCAGAAAACACGATAAAAGGAGGTTTCCCTGATGTTCTATGAGAATAAGATCTGGATGGCAAATGACGGCGACGAGAAACTCTGCATGATTCCCGGAATGATGAACCGGCACGGACTGATCGCCGGAGCGACCGGAACCGGAAAGACGGTCACACTGAAGGTTCTTGCGGAATCGCTCAGCGATGCCGGTGTCCCGGTGTTTCTCGCGGATGTGAAGGGAGATCTGGCGGGAATGTGCGAGCCGGGCGAGAACACGGAGGATATGCAGAAGCGCATTGCGGCGTTCGGACTGGATCGGGAGGGCTTTGCTTACCGGACATATCCGGTGCAGTTCTGGGATCTGGAAGGGAAAAACGGACTTCCTCTTCACACGACGGTCAGCGAGATGGGACCGCTCCTGCTTTCCCGTCTTCTTCGGCTGTCCGATCTGCAGAGCGACATTCTTCAGATCATTTTCCGGGTGGCGGATGAACAGAATCTTCTGCTGATCGATACCAAGGATCTTCGCGCTATGATCCAGTATGTGGCGGAAAACAATGCAGAGTTTTCCGCACAGTACGGCAATATGACCAAACAGAGCCTTAATGCGATTCTCCGCGCGGTTGTCTCGCTGGAGACCCAGGGCGGAGAGACCTTTTTCGCCGAGCCGGCCATCGATATCCATGACTGGTTCCGGAGAGATTCGGACGGAAGGGGCTATATCAATATCCTCGATGCCCGGAGCTCCATTCAGAATCCGGTGCTGTATTCCACATTTATGCTCTATCTGATGAGCGAACTGTTTGAACAGCTCCCGGAGAAAGGGGATGCGGATAAACCGGAGATTGTATTCTTCTTTGATGAGGCGCATCTTCTGTTTGATCACGCGACACCGCTTCTGGAGGAGAAAATCGGGCAGGTGGTCAAGCTGATCCGTTCAAGGGGCGTCGGAATCTTTTTTATCACGCAGAATCCGGCCGATCTTCCGGATGCGGTTCTCTCACAGCTTGGAAACCGGATTCAGCATGCGCTCCGCGCCTATACTCCGGCGGAGAAGAAAAAGATCCGTGCCGCAGCCCGGTCTTTCCGGGAAAATCCGGCATTTGACACCGAAACCGTGCTCTCGGAGCTCGGAACAGGGGAAGCGATCATTTCCTTCCTTGACGGAAATGGCATCCCGTCCGTGGTGCAGCGGGCGAAGATTCTTCCGCCGCAGTCGAAGCTGGGAACCATATCCGAATCGGCGCGGAAGTATCAGGTCAGCTCGTCGGATCTGGCAGAGAAGTACAATGACTTTTTTGACCGGGACTCCGCTTATGAGTTCCTTCGGCGCAAGAATGCGGTCTTAGCGCAGGCTGCCGCAGAGGAGCGCGCGCAGCAGGAAGCGGAGAAGCAGGCGGAAAAGGATGCCCGCGACCGGGATAAGGAAAATGCAAAAAAGACAAAGCGCTATCAGAGTGCGGCCGGCTCCATCGCGAAGACGGCAGCAGGCACCGTCGGCCGGGAACTCGGCAACGCGGTCGGAAGCTCCGTCGGAGGAAAGTTCGGAAAGAAGATCGGAGGAAATGTCGGCGCGTCGCTCTTCCGCGGCATCATCGGAACGCTGTTTGGCGGACGGTAACTCGTGTGGCTTACGGTTGAGGATCATGCGCAAGGTGCTTTGGGGACGGTAGCGCAGAGTCTTTTTTTGCGGAGATCATGCGCAGGGTGTTTTGGGGACGGTAACGCAGAGGCATTTCTGCGGAGATCATGCGCAGGGCAATTTGCGGACGGTCTCCCGGAAGTCTCATTGCGAACGGTCACGCCGAGGACGGGAAATAAAATATACAGAACAGACAAGGTTAGAGAAGTATGGCATTTGAATTACCAAAACAGTTTGAAGACAGGATGAGAGAAATTCTCGGAGACGAGTTTGCGGCTTTTCGGGACAGCTATGAAAAGGAACGGAATCAGGGGCTCAGGCTGAACCTGCTGAAGACCGATCCGGAAACCTGGGAGAAACAGAATCCCTTTCATCTGAGACCTGTTCCGTGGGCATCTGAGGGGATAACAAAGGGGTTTTATTACGGCAGTGAAGACCGTCCGGGACTCCATCCGTATCATGCGGCGGGTGTCTACTATATGCAGGAGCCGAGCGCTATGCTGCCGGCGGAACTGATTGGCGCGGACGAGGCGGGAAAGAACGGAGAATGGGTTCTGGACCTTTGCGCCGCACCGGGAGGAAAGACCACGCAGACTGCGTCCGGCATGCAGGGCGGAGGCTTACTGATCGCCAATGAGATCGATCCGGCGAGAAGCAGGATCCTCTCACAGAACGTGGAGCGCATGGGAATCCGAAACTGTATTGTCACCAACTCGGATCCGGACGGCCTTGTGGGTGCGCTCTCCGGGAAAATGGACCGCATCCTGGTTGACGCGCCCTGTTCCGGAGAGGGAATGTTCCGGAAGGAGGATGACGCGCTCCGGATGTGGAGCGAGGACAATGTATCCATGTGTGCGGAACGTCAGGCGCATATTCTGGAGGCGGCCTATGAGATGCTTGCACCGGGCGGAAGAATTGTCTATTCCACCTGTACCTTCGCACCCGCGGAAGATGAGCTTCAGATCGAACAGTTTCTGGAAAAACACGCCGACATGCATGCCGTGTCACCGGAGCGGGATCCGAACGGCGTTTCGGCCGGAGTCCGGGAACTGGTAAAGACGCATACAGAGGAGATCGGGAAGACATTCCGGATCTGGCCGCACATTTCCGCCGGGGAGGGGCATTATGCCGCCGTTCTCCGGTCAGATGCGCCGAAACTTTCGGGAAGTGCGAAGCCGTCCGCCAAAAAGACGAAGGGGGCATTTCGCTCGCCGGATTACCGGAAAATCTATATGGATGCGGCCGCAGAGATCTTCCGGGAGCCGGAAAAATGGTGTGACGAAAGCCGTCTGGTCCAGCAGGGAGAGTGTCTCTGGTTTCTTCCGACGGATCGGGCATCCATGCCGCTTCTGTCCGGAATCCGTGTCCTGCGCCAGGGAATTCTTCTCGGAACCTTTGCCAGAGACCGGTTTGAACCGGATCACAGTCTGGCGATGGCGCTTCATCCGGATGAGGTCCGGCTTTGCCGGTCCTATGCGGCGGACTCGGAGGAAATCCGCGGGTTCCTCCACGGGGAACCGATCCGGGAAGAACGGTCGGGGGAAAAGGGCTGGACGCTGATCACGGTGGACGGTTACTCCCTGGGCTGGGCAAAACTCGGCGGCGGAACGCTGAAAAACCACTATCCGAAGGGCCTTCGCACGAAATACTGAGGTCCGCCCGTGCGCGTCCTGCGTCCGACGGAGGGACATTTGACGGTCGCGCGGAAAGACCTTTCCTACAGGAAAATACCGGCCGGTTTCGAAAAGTCATATTGACTTGATTTTAGAAAAACAGTATGATTTTTTCTGGCGGCTAAGTCGGAAAAACCATTTTTTCGCAGTTTTTGAAAAAGGAGAGACACCATGGCAAAAGTTGGTATCGTGATGGGCAGTGATTCGGATATGCCGATCATGGCACAGGCAGCTGAGATTCTGGAAAAGTTCGGAATCGACTACGAGATGAGCATCATTTCCGCGCACAGAGAGCCGGATATTTTCTTTGATTGGGCAAAAAGCGCCGAGTCCAGAGGAATCCGTGTCATCATTGCGGGCGCGGGAAAAGCAGCGCATCTTCCGGGCATGTGTGCGGCACTGTTCCCGATGCCGGTTATCGGAATCCCGATGAAGACATCCGATCTTGGAGGCGTGGACTCTCTGTATTCGATCGTTCAGATGCCGGGCGGAATCCCGGTTGCGACGGTTGCCATCAACGGCGGGAAGAATGCAGGCATTTTAGCGGCGAAGATTCTCGCAGTGTCCGACAGCGGTCTTCTCGGAAAGCTGAAAGAGTATTCTGAGAATATGAAAAATGAAGTCGTAAAGAAGGATGAAAAACTCAAGGCGGCCGGCTATAAGGCTTTCCTTGCGGACAAATAAATATTCAATAGAACTATGCGGGTCCGGGCTTTGTCAGCCGGGCCCACATGTGCTATAAAAAGCGTTTTGAAAGCGGATTCAGTACGATTGAAAGCCCGGCGTCTGCGGGTGACCGGAGACGCCTTGCTGATACATGAAATGCCGGGAGAAATCCCGACAGCACCAACAGGAGGATCATATGGATTACAAGAAAGCCGGAGTTGACATCGAGGCCGGATACAAATCGGTTGAACTGATGAAGGAATTTGTGAAGCGGACGAACCGACCGGAAGTACTCGGAGGAATCGGCGGTTTTTCCGGCGCCTTCAGCGCAAAGGCATTCAAAGACATGGAGGACCCGGTTATCCTCTCCGGAACAGACGGAGTCGGAACAAAGATCAAACTGGCGTTTCTTCTGGACCGTCATGATACAGTCGGAATCGACTGCGTGGCGATGTGCGTCAATGACGTGGCCTGCGCCGGCGGTGATCCGCTGTTCTTCCTGGATTACATTGCCTGTGGAAAAAATGTTCCGGAAAAGATTGCTTCGATCGTGAAGGGTGTGGCAGAGGGCTGCGTTCAGGCCGACAGCGCACTGCTTGGCGGTGAGACCGCAGAGCACCCGGGACTGATGCCGGAAGACGAATACGATCTTGCCGGTTTCTCTGTCGGTGTGGTTGACCGGAAGGATATGATCACCGGAGAAAAACTGAAGGACGGCGATGTCCTGATCGGTATCGCATCCTCCGGCGTGCATTCCAACGGATTCTCCCTCGTCCGCAAAGTGTTTGAAAAGGAAATGACGAAGGAAGGCCTCGAGACATACTATGAAGAACTCGGTGGAACTCTCGGCGATACGCTGCTTACCCCGACCCGCATTTACGTTCACGCGCTGAAGGCGGTCCGTGAGAGCGGCGTGACAATCAAGGCCTGCAGCCATGTGACCGGCGGCGGTTTCTACGAGAACATCCCGAGAATGCTGAGAGAGGGAACCAGAGCGGTGATTGAAAAGGACAGCTATCCGATTCCGCCGATCTTTAAACTTCTTCAGAAGAAGGGGGATATTGAGGAGACCATGATGTATAACACTTACAACATGGGACTCGGCATGGTTCTGGCAGTGGATCCGGCCGATGCGGAGAAGACCATGGAGGCGATCCGGTCCGCGGGCGATGCATGCTATCGCGTGGGACGGATTGAGGCAGGAGAAAAGGGAGTTACATTATGCTGAATGTCCTCGTGATGGTTTCTGGCGGCGGAACCAATCTTCAGGCGATTCTTGACGCGGTCGACAACGGTGCCATCCGGAACACGAAGGTGACGGCCGTGATCAGCAACAATCCGAATGCGTATGCGCTTGAGAGAGCAAAGAACCACGGGATTCCGGCGGAGGTGATCTCGCCGAAGAACTACGCAACGAGAGAGGAATTCAATGAAGCGCTGACCGAAAGGGTGAAGGCGCTCTGCCCGGATCTAATTGTTCTGGCCGGCTGTCTTGTCAAGATTCCGGCACAGATGGTGAATGCGTTCCGGAACCGGATCATCAATATCCATCCGGCATTGATCCCGTCGTTCTGCGGTGTGGGGTTCTACGGACTTCGCGTCCACGAGGCGGCTCTTAGCAGGGGCGTGAAAGTGACCGGTGCCACGGTTCATTTTGTCGATGAAGGTACCGACAGCGGCCCGATTCTTCTGCAGAAAGCGGTTGACGTTCTGCCGGGCGACACCGCGGAAGTGCTCCAGAAGAGAGTCATGGAACAGGCGGAGTGGGTGATCCTTCCGAAGGCGATCGATATGATCGCGGCCGGTGAGATTCCGATCGGCTGACGGAATTCACCTGCGGACTTTGCAGGAAAACAGCAGAGGGAATCTGTCTGCGGTTTATGACGGAGAATAAAAGAAATATTGTATCGGGTCCGTTTCCGCTCCCGGAACGGGGGAAGCGGACCGGAATTCAGAAAGGAAATACAGATGAAAGTACTGATCGTCGGAGGCGGCGGCCGTGAGCATGCCATCGCATACAAGGTATCCAAAAGTAGTCAGGTAGAGAAAATCTACTGTGCACCGGGCAATGCGGGAATCGCAGAACTGGCGGAGTGTGTTCCGATCGGCGCGATGGAATTTGAAAAGCTGGCGGATTTTGCCGAGGAGAAGGAAATTGACCTCACGGTGGTCGGCATGGACGATCCGCTGATCGGCGGCATTGTCGATGTCTTCCGCGCACGCGGACTCCGTGTATTCGGACCGGATAAGAAGGCGGCAATTCTCGAGGGATCGAAGGCATTTTCCAAGGATCTCATGAAGAAATACCACATCCCTACCGCGGAATACGAGGTCTTCACCGATGCGGACAAGGCGATGAAATACCTTGAGACCGCAAAGATGCCGATCGTTCTGAAGGCATCCGGCCCGGCTCTCGGAAAGGGTGTTCTGATCTGCAATACGCTGGAGGAGGCGAAAGCCGGCGTAAAGGAGATCATGCTGGACAAGCAGTTCGGCGATTCCGGAAACGAGATGGTGGTGGAGCAGTTCCTCACCGGACGCGAGGTTTCTGTTCTGACCTTTGTGGACGGAAAGCACATTAAACTGATGAGCTCCGCACAGGATCACAAGAGAGCAAAAGACGGTGATCAGGGTCTCAATACCGGCGGTATGGGCAATTTCTCACCGACTCCGTTCTACACCAGAGAGGTGGACGAGTTCTGCAAAAAATACGTTTATCAGGCAACCGTCGATGCGATGGAGCAGGAAGGCCGACCGTTCAAGGGCGTTATCTTCTTCGGACTGATTCTGACCGAGGAGGGACCGAAGGTTCTGGAGTACAATGCGCGCTTTGGCGATCCGGAGGCTCAGGTGGTTCTGCCGAGACTGGAAAATGATATCATCGATGTCTTTAACGCCTGCATTGACGGAACGCTGGATCAGATCGATCTGAAGTTTTCGGATGACGCCTGTGTGACGGTCATTCTCGCGAGTGACGGTTATCCGGAAAAGTACGAGAAGGGATTCCCGATCTCCGGACTGGAGAAGTTCCGCGGAAAGGAAGATTATTTCGTGTTCCATTCCGGCACAAAGTTTGGAGAGAACAAAGAAGTGCTCACCAACGGTGGAAGAGTTCTCGCCGTGACTGCCCGCGGCAAGAATCTGAAGGAGGCCCGGGCGAAAGCGTACGAGGCTACAGAGTGGATCCATTTTGATAACAAATATATGCGTCACGATATCGGAAAGGCAATTGACGAGGCAGGGGAGGACGTGAATGTATAATGATCTCTTTACGATCGGAGGCGTGACGGTTCATGGTTACGGGCTGATGATCGCAATCGGAATCATTGCGGCATATACGATGGCGGATTACCGTGCAAAATTGCAGGGGATCAACCGGGATAAACTCTATATTCTGACGATCTGGGCTGCGGTTCTCGGAATTCTCGGCGCGAAGGTTCTCTATCTGATCACCATAGCACCGAAGATTGCCGTGGATCCCTCCCTGATCCTGAAGGATTTTGCGAGCGGATTTGTCGTTTACGGGGGAATCATCGGAGGACTGTTCGGCGGCATTGCGGTTGCAAGGGTGATCGGAATGCCGGTGCTCCGGACGTTTGATCTCTGCATGCCGAGCATCGCGCTGGCACAGGGGTTTGGCCGGATCGGCTGTCTTCTGGCCGGATGCTGTTTCGGGATGGAGTATTCCGGCCCGGGGGCGATCGTATTCTCCCATTCGGATTTCGCGCCGAACGGCGTCAGTCTGTTTCCGTCGGAACCGGTCTATGCGATTCTGAATTTTGTGCACTGCCTGATTCTTCTTGTGGCATTCCGGAAACTGAAAAAGGTTCCGGGCCGCACCGGATCGCTGTACCTGATCCTCTATTCGATTGGCCGTTTTATGATGGAATTTGTGAGAGGAGATGCCATTCGCGGAAGCGTCGGCGTTCTGTCGACGTCCCAGTTTATTGCCATTTTTATTCTGATTCTTGGCGCGTTTGCCTACGCGTTTGCACCGAAACTGGCAAAATTTGATCTTCCCCTTGAAGAAGAGCCGAAAATGTGATAAGAAGATATCTCCGGGACGATCCGTTGGAACGGCATCGTTCGAATATAAGACGTCGGACCGGATGTGGACGGATAACCCCGTCCCTACGGGCCACGCAGAATAGAAAAAGGAGACGATCACCGTGATTCAGGATATCGCACCGAGACAGTTTCATAACGACTATAAGATTTGTACGCCGGAGGCGGAGGATTTTGTTCTTGCGATCCGGAAAAATTCCGTAATTCTTATCCGCAGGGAGGAGGATATGCTGCGGATTCCCACACTCCGGGAGATCCGCGAGATCTTTCCCGAAGCGGAAAAGGAGGCATATTACCTTTTCTCCATTGATGATTTTCAGTATTTTCTGGTCAATGTGGACGAACACCGGGAATTTGAAATTCCCGAGAGCGGTCCGTTCTGCATGAAGGACAGCCGGTTTCTGCGCAATATGGATCCGGAATACGAGGCATTTGCGATCATCACCGGCGTGCAGCTTGCGCGGTGGAAAAGGGCGCATCATTACTGCGGCTTTTGCGGAACGCCGATGGAGGACAGCACGGCGGAGCGGGCACTGGTATGCCCGAAATGCCATCAGATCGAATATCCGAAGATCAGTCCGGCGATCATCGTGGCGATCACAAACGGTTCGAAGCTTCTGATGACGAAATACCGCGGAAGACCCTATGCCGGATACGCGCTGGTGGCCGGGTTCGTGGAGATCGGAGAGACATTCGAGGACACCGTGCGCCGGGAAGTCATGGAAGAAGTCGGACTGAAAGTGAAAAACATCCGTTACTACCAGAGCCAGCCGTGGGCATTTTCCGACACGGAGATGATCGGTTTCTTTGCGGAACTGGACGGCGACGACCGGATCACGCTTCAGGAAGATGAGCTGGCGATGGCCGGCTGGTTTGAGAAAGATGAGATTCCGGATGACTGGCGGATGACCAGTATTTCCGCAAAACTCCGGATGGCTTTCAAATACGGAGAAGACAGAATCGACTCCGAACTTGCGGAAATACAGCGTGAATCGGAATCGTAACAGTATTATTAACAGTAATATTTTATATAATAAGAAGTAATATCTTACAAATTTGTGGCGTCGGTGATGAATGCTGATTTTCAGACGATGAAAAAAGGCAGTCATTCCCGGCGCCTGTTTACTTTTTGAAATTTATAACTTAAAATTAGTTGAATTAAAATAATTCAAAAACAAGATGAAATTATGACATGACTTACAGTGGAAGGAAGGCTTATTTTGACAGAATGGAATGGTAAAACGGTCAATGTCGTTGCGCGGCTTCTTGGCAGCTTCTCGATTGAGGTTGACGGTCAGCTTGCTGATCTCGGCAGAAATATGACTGCGAATGCGGTGAAAATGATCGAGATCATTTTTCTGAACAGGGAGCACGGAATATCCAAGAACGAGCTGCTGAACGAAGTGTTCAGCGACAAGGTCCTTTCGGATCAGAACAACAGTTTCAACAATCTTCTTTACCAGTCGAGAAAACTTCTGCAGAATTCCGGAATGGACGGTGCGAAGTTTATCGACAACCACAGAGGGATGATCCGCCTCGAGTGTGCGGAAAATGCGGTGACCGATATCGAAATTTTCCTCGGAATCTGTCGGAAAGCGGATGCGGCGGCCAGCAGAGCGGAGAAGAAAGATCTTTACACGCAGGCGCTCGAGTATTATCGCGGACCGCTTCTGCCGGATTTTGAGACCGAATTCTGGGTGATCAAGCCGGGAATGGTGCTGAAGCACTATTTTGAACGTGCGGCGCAGTATCTCGCGGATCTCGCGGAAGAAGACGACAACTACGAGGAAATGTACCGCATCATGAAACATGCGGACAGCGTATATCCGCATGAAAAATGGGAGATCGGACGGATCAATGCGCTGGCGATGCAGGAAAAGTACCGCGAGGCGTATGAGGAATATACGAAGGTTGTGCAGTATTATCTGGAGACGCTGGAACAGCCGGTACCGAAGGTGCTTCTGGATATCTATGACCGTTTCCGCGAGGGAATTACCCGTGAAGTGGAAGCGGCGGGAAGTTTTCAGATGAGCACGGTCCGCAGGGATGAGGAGATGGAAGCGCAGCTTCGCCTGAACCGTGCCGGCGGATATTTCTGCCAGTACAGCAGTTTCCGCGATATCTGCAATGTGCTGAACCGCAACATTGACAAGAGAGGAAATTCCATTCATCTGATGATTCTTTCTCTCGTGGATTTCGAGAGCAATTTCCGGAGTATGCCGGACGTGCTTGAGAGGCGTTCCGAGTGCCTGAAGATGTCCATCCACGACGTTCTCCGCTCGACGGATGTCTTTACGGGATACAGCTCAACTCAGTATGTGGCGCTTCTGGTCGGCGTCAAGAGAGAGGACTGCGCGACATTCCACAGAAGGATTTCCGTCAAACTCCACGAGCTGGCAGGAAGCCGGGCTGACGTGCAGTATCGAATCGTAGCCCCGGACGAACTTGAGCAGATTCTGACTGCGGGAGAGAAGAACTGAGAGGTTTCATGGAAAAAGTCATGACAAATACGGCGATGGTATATGCGGTGGCAGTGAATATCATCGCCTTTTTGATGTTCGGAATGGATAAAATGCGGGCGAAGCGGAATGAGTGGAGAATTCCGGAATCCTCGCTTCTCACCGTCGCCTTGATCGGCGGAAGTGTCGGAGCCTGGATGGGAATGCGGTTTTTTCATCACAAGACCCGGAAGCCAAAGTTTACGGTCTCCATTCCTGTGATGATGCTGGCGCAGGCGGCACTTCTAATATGGATGCGGTCGCAGATGTAACCGGTCGGGCCCGCAGGAGGAAATGATTTGTATTTGACAACGCTATGTTATCTGGAGAAGGATGATTCTTATCTGATGCTGCATCGGATCAAGAAGAAAAATGATATCAATGAAGGGAAATGGATCGGTGTCGGCGGAAAATTTGAGAAGGATGAGAGTCCGGAAGACTGTCTTCTTCGCGAAGTCCGGGAAGAGACCGGTTATACGCTGACATCCTGGCGTTACCGGGGCATCATTACCTTTGTCACCGCGCGCGGCGAGACGGAGTATATGTCGCTTTACACGGCGGACGGGTTTGAGGGGGAACTCCAGGAATGCACGGAAGGGGTTCTGAAGTGGATCAGGAAAAATGAGGTCCCCGAGCTGAATCTGTGGGAGGGGGACAGGATTTTTCTTCGCCTTCTGACAGAGGATCGGCCTTTCTTTTCCCTGAAACTGGTCTATGATGCGGAGGACCGGCTCTGCGAAGCGGTTCTCGACGGACAGAAGATGGAGAGCTGACATCCGAAACGGTGCAGCATTTTGAATCTGCATCCGGGAAAAACAGAGGAATCCTCATCGAAGCCGGCAGTAGGAACATAGAATACTGAAAAGTGACATAGAAAAAGACCGGAGAATACGTAGAAAAATAAAGAACAAATAAAGAACAAATAAAGAACAAATTCCGGCTGCGCTCCCGTAAGAAGGGGGCGCAACCGGAATTTTCGTGTTTCACAGGGAACTGCTCCGCATTTCCGGTGAAACATAAAACCTCTGCACAGGTACACCGCGTTGAGCAGAAGATGTCACTCTGCGGTCACCCGCGGCAGGCGTTGTTCTGTCACATACTCGGAGCGTTGGTGCTCTTGATGAAAGAGAGGAACTGCTGCATGGTCTTTGTCTCACCGGCCGGGTTCCACGCAAAACCGATGGTGCGGGACGGGATGGCGTCATGGACCGGAATCTCAATGAGCGTTCCGTCTGCCAGTTCGTCTTTCACAAATTCACGCACAGCGCAGCCGATGCCGAGGCCGGTTTTCGCGAACGAGATCAGAAGATCCAGCGTGTTGGTCTCGAGAACCTGGCGGGGCTCGATGCCGTGCTCCGCAAAATAGGAGTCGATGTACATGCGGGTCATGTTTTTCCGGTCGAGCATCAGGATGGTGCCGCACTCGAAGATGTTGCAGTTCTCGCCCTCGCGGATTTTCAGATTGTCGAGGTACGCTTTGGTGCATACAAACGTGTCGGTGATATTCATGAGAGGGTAGAAATACAGGTTTTTCCGGTTTTTCGGCTCTGCGATCAGACCGATATCGATCTGCTGGTTTTCAATCGCAGACAGGCTGTGAGCCGTGTCCTGACTGTTGACCAGAATGCGGATATGCGGTGATTCTTCGATGAAGTCCTTCAGATATGGAAGGAGAACATATTTGCACAGCGTATTGCTGACGCCGAAACGGATCTGTCCGATGTTGAAATTCTTGATTCTTTTCAGTTCGCTCTCACCCCGATCCAGTGTAGCGAAGGCGCTGCTGACGTGGTTGTAGAGAACCTGCCCTTCTACCGTCAGCGTGACACCGCGGGAAGAGCGCTTAAACAGCGTGACGCCGAGATTTTCTTCGAGTTTACTGATCGATTTGCTGATCGCCGGCTGGCTGATATAGAGTTCTTTGGCAGCATGAGAAATGTTGCCGGTGCGCGCGACAGCGTAAAATACACGGTACTGAGACAGATGCTGTTCCATAAATATTCCCTTTCTTTCAAAATAACACCGGACGGGTCTGAACAGAGGCTGCATTCACGGCGGAGATGCCGGAAAAAGCGAAATCGTCAGACAGTTATAATATGTCCTTGCTTGTATTTTTCTGTATTATACCCACATGTTCTATATAATGCAAGGTTATGTTGAAAAAAATACATCGCAATTTTTGTATTTTTCCAGAAGCAAACACGTCAAAATGTAGTGAAAACAGAGAGATATGACGGATGCAAATGTCTGCAAAGTGTTGCGCTTTGACGATATTTATGCAATAATTAACGTGCCTTTTGTTAGAAAAGGCCGAATGATTGTTTACGTAGGAGGTTTGTTTATGGAGACATACGGATTGGAAAAGCTTGGCATTCTCAATGCGAAAGCTGTTTATCGCAATCTCACACCGGCTGTTCTGACCGAGAAAGCACTTCAGCGAGGCGAGGGTGAGCTGATGGACACCGGCGCACTGGTTGTAAAGACCGGCAAGTACACCGGACGTTCCGCACAGGACAAGTTCATCGTTGATACGCCGGCAGTGCATGACAAGATCGCATGGGGAAAGGTCAATGTTCCGGTTTCCCGCGAGAAGTTCAACGCAATCAAGGCAAAGATCTGTGCGTATCTGCAGGGCCGTGAGATCTTTATCTTTGACGGAATGGCAGGCGCTGATCCGGCCTGCACGCAGAAATTCCGCATCATCAACGAGCTGGCATCCCAGAATCTTTTCATCCGCGATCTGCTGATCCGGCCGACCGATGAAGAACTGGCCGCATTCGGCGATCCGGATTACACTCTGATTGCTGCTCCGGGATTCAAGTGCGATCCGGAAATCGACGGAACGCGCTCTGAGGCTGCGATCATGATCGACTATGAAGCGCATATGATCATCATCTGCGGCAGCCAGTATGCCGGTGAGATCAAGAAATCCGTATTCTCTACCATGAACTTTATTCTTCCGCAGCAGGGTGTGCTCCCGATGCACTGCTCCTGCAATATGGATCCGGAGACAAAGGAAACCGCAGTATTCTTCGGCCTGTCCGGCACCGGAAAAACCACACTTTCCGCGGACCCGAAGCGTATGCTGATCGGCGATGACGAGCATGGCTGGAGTGACCACGGCGTATTCAATATCGAGGGCGGATGCTACGCAAAGTGCATCGACCTGGTAGAAGAGGAGCAGCCGGAGATCTACCACGCAATCCGCTTCGGCGCACTGGTAGAGAACGTTGTGATCGATCCGGAGAAGAGAACCCCGGATTACAGCGACAGCACACTGGCGGTCAACTCCCGTGTCGGATATCCGGTTGAGTTTATTCCGAACGCGGCGGTTCCGGGTGTCGGCGGCATCCCGAAAGTTGTCATTTTCCTGACCTGCGATTCCTTCGGCGTACTTCCGCCGATCAGCCAGCTGTCCAAGGAAGCGGCAATGTATCAGTTCGTAACCGGATTCACTTCCAAGGTTGCCGGAACAGAGATCGGCGTAACGGAGCCGGTTCCGACCTTCTCCACACTTTTCGGCGAGCCGTTCATGCCGCTGAAGGCGCAGGTTTACGCGGATATGCTCGGTGAGAGAATCGAGAAGTACAATACAAAGGTATATCTGGTCAACACCGGATGGGTATCCGGCCCGGCGGTTGATCCGAAGACCGGCGAAAAGAACAAGAGAATGAAGCTTTCCTACACTCGTGCGATGATCACCGCTGCGCTGAACGATGCGTATGCAAAGGAAGGCGTTGCCTTCGAGCACAATGACATCTTCAATCTGGAAGTTCCGACTTCGGTTCCGGGTGCGGATGTACCGGCGGAGATCATGAATCCGAGAAATCTCTGGGCTGACAAGGCAGCTTACGATGAGCAGGCAAAGAAGCTGGCCAAGATGTTCCAGAAGAATTTCGAGGAGAAGTACCCGGATATGCCGGAGAACGTAAAGAATGCAGGTCCGAAGGCCTGACAGACCGCAGAATAACGGTATTTCCATCGTCCGTGAACGGGCAGAAATGTCCGGTAATCAAGCATAATTCAGAAGGCCGCGCTCCGGTTTCGGGGCACGGCCTTCTGTGGCCTGCGGGAAAGCGCTGTGTTTTAAAAGACAGTCAGGGATATTTAAAGATATTTGAGTACGTTTGAATACCTTTAATGAAATTTCAAGATACAGAGCGGATCGGAGGAATGGGAGAATACATTTTGCGGATGTTGGATTTTCAGGCGGTCAGAGGAGGTAGATCATGGACGGGAAGAAGATGCTGGCGCAGAAAGCGCTGGGGGCGCTTGGATTCGCGTACGCTCCGTACTCGAAATTCCGTGTTGCGGCGGCTCTCCTGACGGAAGACGGGAGAGTGTTCACCGGAGTCAATGTGGAAAATGCATCCTATCCGGCCGGAATCTGTGCGGAGAGAACGGCCGTTTCCAAGGCGGTCTCCGAAGGCGCTACGGCCTTTTCGGCGATCGCAATCTGCGGTGGAAAAGACGGAAAGGTAACAGACTACTGTGCGCCCTGCGGCATTTGCCGTCAGGTGCTTCGCGAGTTCTGCGATCCGGAGAAGATGACCGTGATACTGGTAAAAACAGCGGATGACCGGAGAGAATTCCGCCTTGCGGATCTTCTGCCGGAGAGTTTCGGACCTGAATTTTTGGAAGGAGAGCCAGAATGAGAATCTATGACCTGATTGAA
Organism: [Clostridium] aminophilum DSM 10710; assembly: GCF_000711825.1. GTDB lineage: Bacteria > Bacillota > Clostridia > Lachnospirales > Lachnospiraceae > Clostridium_R > Clostridium_R aminophilum. The sequence goes on from NZ_JONJ01000003.1 coordinate 265,471, forward strand.
ACGAAAAAACGCGGCAGCGCGCTGTCGGATGAGGAGATCCGGTATCTGATCGCCGGTTTTGTGAGCGGTGAAATTCCGGATTATCAGATGTCGGCGATGCTGATGGCCATCTGGTTCAACGGGATGAATGACCGTGAGATCACCACAATGACGATCGCAATGGAGCATTCCGGCGAGACGGCAGATCTGTCCGCCATCGACGGATTCAAGGTGGACAAGCATTCGACGGGCGGCGTCGGAGACAAGACAACGCTGATCGTCGGGCCGATCGCCGCCGCGTGCGGTGTCCGTGTGGCCAAAATGAGCGGAAGAGGTCTCGGATTCACCGGGGGGACCATTGATAAGCTGGAGGCGATTCCGGGATTCCGTACGTCCATTCCGAGGGAGGAATTTTTCCGGCTCGTGAGTGAGAACGGCATCGCGGTGATCGGACAGAGCGGAAATCTTGTTCCGGCGGACAAAAAGATCTACGCTCTCCGGGATGTGACCGCGACGGTGGACAGCATTCCGCTGATTGCCTCCTCCATCATGAGTAAGAAACTGGCCGGCGGTTCGGACGGTATCGTTCTCGATGTCAAGACCGGCGGCGGAGCATTTATGAAGACGCTGGACAATGCGGTCCGGCTGGCGGAGCAGATGGTGAAGATTGGCACGGAAGCCGGAAGGGCGGTGACCGCTCTGATCACGAATATGGACAGCCCGATCGGGTATGGAATCGGCAACGAGATCGAGGTTCGGGAGTCCATCGACGTTCTGAAGGGAGAAGGTCCGGAGGACCTGAGAGAACTGAGCATTCTTCTTGCGGCCGAGATGCTCTGCACCGCAAAAAAAGGATCTCAGGCCGAATGCCGCCGGATGGCGGAGGAAGCGCTGGCGGGCGGCCGTGCGCTGGAGGTGTTCCGGACCATGGTTATCGCCCAGGGCGGCGATGGCACATGGCTGGATGACGTCATTTCGGGGAGAAAGCCGTTCGACGCGCCGTCCCGGCCGATTCTTGCGGAAAAGGACGGGTATGTCGGGAAAATGGATACGGAAGGCGTTGGAATCGCATCCATGATGCTCCATGCGGGCAGGAAGACCAGTGATGATGTGATTGACCCGACTGCCGGAATCATTCTCCGGAAAAAGCAGGGAGATCCGGTGAAGAACGGGGATGTGACAGCGGTCATGTACGCGCAGGATGAAACCCTCTTTGATGAGGCGGAAAAACAGTTTACGGCTTCCTGCCCAATCCTCGGCACCTGCGAAAAACCGGAGAAGATTGTCCTCGCACGCGCGGATGCAACCGGTGTGACATATCTGTAATGAATATGACGAATTCTTAAAATTGAATGAATTACTTTACATCGGTAGAAATTTGTAGTATAGTGTAACTACAAATAGAAATGAGAACCGTAAAATGTGAGACAGAATTCCTGGGGTGTTCGATAATTCTTACCAGTTTTGATCCTACATTTGACGATTGGGATTCCAATATTTTTATGCGGATGTCAGGCCTCCGTTTTCGTTGGTAGACAGAAGTATAAGTGAGGTTGCCCACCTGGCGCGAGCTAGGAGTCAATATGGTAAGAACCGGCATCTTGGGCTCAAAAAAATAAGCAGCGCGCAGACGCTGCTTATTTCTTGTACAAGAGGAGAGTGCTTCGCACTTCCTGTGGCAGAAAACGCTCCGTGAGGATGCGCACGTCTCTAAGTGCTCCGCCAGCGAAGATGACACTTTGCGGACTATGACCTGAAAAGTCCGGCAGGCGGCTGAAACAACGGAGTGAGCAGCCATTTGCGGCAGCGCGTAAGAACATAATTTGACAATCATTGATCTGACTTGAAGAGGAAATACGGTATGGAGAAAAAAACGTTCCGGGATTATCTTTACCTTGGAATCACCCTGGTATCGGTCATTGCAATCTGCATTCTGATCGGATTCGGATTCCAGCACTGGGAGGGAGTTGCGGACTTCCTGTCCAAACTTGTCGCAGTCACGTCGCCGTTTATCTACGGCGCAGTGCTGGCCTATCTGGTTTCACCCGCGTATAACCGTGTGCAGGACGGAGTGTGCCGCCTGTTCGGAAACCGGGAAAAAAAGACGGGAGGACGTGCAGTCAGGACCTTTTCCAAAATGATCGCGACCGTCGTATCGCTCGCTCTGGTTATTGTGATTGTCGGAAGTGTGGTAGCCCTTATCCTTCCTCAGCTGATCGAGAGTATCCGGAAAATCTATGAGTCGCTTCCGCAGTACTGGTATAATATCAATGATTTAATCGAGCAGAAGCTGATGAACAATCCGGATCTGGAGCAGTCGGTTATGACGCAGCTCTCGAATACCTATGAGCGGTTCCGGATCTGGGGGGAGGATTATCTCCGGGGTCTGGATATGAGTAAGATCACCGATCTGATCTCGCAGTTTTCTACCGGAATTATCGGCATTCTCGTGGAAATCAAGAACTGGCTGATCGGACTGATCGTCATGGTTTATCTTCTGAACCTGAAGGAGACGCTGAGTGCGCAGGCAAAGAAAGTGATCTACAGCATTTTCAGCACAGGAACCGCGAATGCCATCATCGAAGAGTTCCGTTATATTGACCGCGTATTCGGCGGATTCATCGTCGGAAAGATTCTGGATTCCGTGATCATCGGTATCCTGTGCTTCCTTCTGATGACCATTTTTTCGATGCCGTATCCGATGCTTTTGTCGGCAATTATCGGTGTGACGAATGTCATCCCGTTTTTCGGCCCGTTCATCGGTGCGATTCCAACCGCCATTCTGGTGCTTCTCGTCAGCCCGATCAAGTGCCTCTGGTTTCTTGGACTGATCCTGCTTCTGCAGCAGTTTGACGGCAATATTCTGGGCCCGAAGATTCTCGGCGATTCGACGGGACTTCCGAGCTTCTGGGTTATGTTTGCCATTATCTTCTTTGGCGGTTTCTTCGGATTTGTAGGTATGATTGTCGGTGTGCCGCTGTTTGCGGTCATTGCAAACCTGATCAAGAGAGTGGTTCACCACTGGCTGAAGAACAAGGGACTTCCGGTTGAGACCTCAAAGTACATCCATCTGAAAAAGATTGACGAAGAGACAGGGGGAGTGGTCTCGAAGACAAAAGAGTAATATGGCAGCGTAAACATCGAAATGGTCCTGCAGTATCTGAGCGTACAGCAATGAAAGGAAGAAGCCGGCCGGAACAGGAAGACGGCATGCAAGGATAAGATATGAGAGGAACAGGGAAACCGGACAGAAACGTAAGAAATCATGCGGCAGGCAGAAAACGAATCCTGTTTTTTGCCGGTCTCATGTTTCTCGCGTTCGCTGTGCTGGTTTCCCTTTTTGTATTTCAAAAGAAAGAAAAGAGCGGAAACATTTCCCGAAAGGAAGCGGGCAGAAGACTGGCACTGGCCCTGACCGATCAGGAGCAGATCGACACCTATCTTGAGGAACACGGGAGTCTGTTTCAGGAGAAATCGGCGGATAACGGGGAGAATTCCGGAGAATCCGCGGATCAGCGTGCGGAATGGTACGAGGGGTATCTGACATATCTTGCCGGAAGTGGTTATCTGGAGGCGGGAGAGGATGCCCGCGTCTGGGCAGACGGCGCATTCACCAGGGGTGACGCAATGAAGGCGGCCGAAAAGGTCTCGGCCGGACTGGCGGAAGAATATCATGTGTACGGAAAATGGGCGGAGGAGACGCTCTCTGCGGAAGAGTGGGGAAACTATTATGAGAAGTTTCTTCTGGCGGCAGATCCGGAGAGAAATGTCAAAAAGACTGCATTTACCGTGTTTGGCTCGAGGAAAGAGGACGTGAGCCTTGGACAGTGGGAAATTGCCACAAGTCTCGGCATTCTGCGCTGTGAAGGAGAATCGGTTTCCGACTGGACCGACCGGGATGTCTCCGCACTCGTGCGCGGGAACGCGGTGATCGGCGGCGGAGAGATCCTGTCGGATCGCATCGTCTATCCCAACGCATGGGTCGCCCGGGCGGAAAAAGACTGGAAGGTGTTTGTCGGCGGCATTGTCCGGACATTTAAAAAACTGCCCGGAATCGAGGTGGAAGATCTGGGCGGACAAAACGGTGTGATAGCGGACATTTCACTCGAGAAGGGAAAACCGGAGGATGCGGTCCTCAAGAAGGAGACCGTGGAGGGAAGGATTCTCTCAGTCGGTGACTCGGAAATCGAGATTGAGGGCGTCGGAACCATCCCGATGGCAGAGAATTTCCATGTGTATAAGACATACGGAGAAATGCGGGAAGAAAAGACCGGTGATATGCTGATCGGATATGATCTTGGCCCGGTGATCGTTGAAAAAGGTGAAGCCTGTGCGGCGCTGATCGCGACAGACCGGATCGGTGACAGCATTCGCGTGCTGATCATGACCGATGATTTCTCGACCATATTCCACGATATGGCTGTTCTCAGGAGTGAGGGCGGACTGACCGTCACGGGAGAGGGAATCTCAAAGTCTGTTCCGGCGGGAGAACGTTTTACTGTCCGGCTGGGAGATGAACTTCTCCGCCGCGGCCGCATTTCAGTTCGGCCTGCGGAGAATGGAAAAGAGATTGAGCTGACATCGATCAACCGGCTGCAGGGGAAACCGACCTGCCGCGGAACGATTGAACTCTTCAGTACGTCGCAGGGGCTTCTGATCATCAATGAACTGAAGCTGGAGGATTACCTGAAACGGGTGGTTCCGAGCGAGATGCCGGAATCATTTCCTCTCGAGGCCCTGAAGGCTCAGGCAGTGACGGCACGGACATTCGCCTGCCGGCAGATTCTGAACAATGTTTACAGCCGCTACGGCGCGCATGTGGATGACAGCGTAAACTGCCAGGTCTATAACAATATCGGCGAAACCGGGAAGTCCAACCGGGCGGTGGAAGAAACCGCTGGTATCATGCTGTACGACGGCGATGAGCCGGCGCAGGTGTATTATTTCTCGACTTCCTGCGGATATACCACCGATATGAGCGCGTGGGGAACGGAGGAGCAGAATCCGGACTGCATTGCCGGCCGATTTGTCGGCGCGGCGGATCCCGGAAAGGATATGACGAAGGATGAGAATTTCACCCCGTTTATCATGAAAAAGGACGGCGGAAGTTATGATTCCTCTTATCCGATGTACCGTTGGACCGCGGAATTTACCGGGCAGTGGGCCAGAAAGCGGATCACGGGGATCGGCACGATCTACGGATTCTTTGTGGAAAAGAGAGCTGCGGGCGGATCGGCGCTGAAGATCCGTGTTGTGGGAAGCAAAGGGGAAAAAGTCATCCGCGGCATGATGAACATCCGGCGGCTTCTGGGGGATCCCGCTCGGAACTATTATCCGAACGGCGGAGGAAAAATCTCCGGAATCGATATTTTACCCAGCGCCTTCATCCACATCGACGAGACGAGCCGCACGGCGGACGGTGACCGCGTGTTTACCGTCTGGGGCGGCGGCATGGGCCACGGCATCGGCATGAGCCAGAATGCGGCCGGAGCCATGGCGGAGAAAGGAAAAAGCTTCGGGGAGATTCTGCAGTTCTTTTATAACGGGGCGGAAGTCCGGAAGCGCTGAGCGGTTCTGCCGGGGAAGACAGGAATTTCGGGATGGTTGCGAAAATGCCGGATTTGTACTATACTATCTCGGAATAGCGGTATGAAGCGAAACCTGCTTTGCGGGTTTCGAGGGTTTCGCGGCAGCTGCCGGGACTTCAGGCGGCACGTTTTTTCATGCAGTGCCACAGTGAAGCCGGGCGGGTGCCGACACCGAACGATAAATTCACGCATAGAAGGGAAATGAATATGAGCTTACTTGAGAATTGGAGAAATCTTGCATACGGCGATGCTCTGGATCAGAAACAGCAGACAGAGCTTTGGAACCGTTACTTTGAAGTGGAGAAGGGAATCTATGAGCAGATTCTCTCCGCACCGGAGACCGAGGTAAAGGGAACCGTAAAAGAACTGGCTGAGAAGTACGGAACCGATGTACAGACCATGACCGGATTCCTTGATGGTATCAGCGAGTCTCTGAAGGACTACAAGAATCCGATCGAGACCATGGAAGAGGACACTGAGGTTCGCATTCTGATCGATCCGGAGAAGCTCTATTACAATATGGTAGAGGCGAAGGCAACATGGCTCTATGAGCTCCCGCAGTGGGATTCCATCCTGAGCCAGGAGAAGAGAACCGAACTTTACCGCGCACAGAAGGCATCCGGCACGATCCGCCGTGAGGGCCGCAAGATCTACCCGAACGATGCATGCCCGTGCGGAAGCGGCAAGAAGTACAAGAAGTGCCACGGCAAGAACGCCTGAGCCAAAACCAATCAGAACAGAACATCATTTGCCGGCGTGGGTGTGAGAATGCCTTCGCCGGCATATCGTTTATGGAAGAAATGAGCCGGAGATCGTGTGAGCCGGAGAGTGCGGCCATCGCGTTGCGGCATCGGAGGATGGCGCTGCGGCGAATGTTCGGACTCATGATTAAGAGAGCAGCGGCTTTTCCGCTGTGAAATGGAGGATTATGGATCTGCGGGATATCAATGCTTACACCGAATTTGCCGAGGTGTATGATGAATTTATGGACAATGTGCCCTACGATGACTGGTGCCGGTATCTGATCCGTCTCCTTCGGAAATACGGAGTGGAAGACGGACTTCTCCTCGAACTTGGCTGCGGAACGGGAAGCCTTACGGAGCGGCTGGCCGATGCCGGATATGATATGATCGGCGTGGATTCTTCGTTGGAGATGCTGGAACAGGCTCTGGCAAAACGGGATGCATCTGGACACGATATTCTCTATCTGAATCAGGATATGAGGGAGTTCGAACTGTACGGAACGGTCCGTGCGATCGTCAGCCTGTGCGACTGTATGAGCTATATTCTGACCATGGAGGATCTTACACAGGTTCTCCGGCTGGCGAACAACTATCTGGATCCGGAGGGAATCTTTATCTTTGACCTGAATACGGACTGGAAGTACCGTCAGGTCGGGGATTCCACGATCGCGGAAGACCGCGAGGACTCCAGTTTTATCTGGGACAATTCCTACGATGAGGAGGAGCGGATCAATGAATACGATCTGGCACTCTTTATCCGTACGGAAGGGGATCTCTACCGCAAATACACGGAGACGCACATTCAGCGGGCCTGGCTTCCGGAGGAGATCCGGAAGGCGGTGGAAGACGCCGGCATGGAGCTGGTGGCCATGTATGACGCATTTACCGAGGATGAGCCGAGGCCGGACAGCGAGCGGATCTATGTGATCGCGCGGGAACACGGAAAAGCTGCACAGTAAGGGAGAATACAGGATGGAAAAGACGAAAGATTATATGGTGCGTGGAACGGCAGCGGGAGATATGATCCGCGCCTTCAGCGCAACGACAAAGGAAATGACGGAGTACTGCAGAAAAGTGCACAATACCGCACCGGTGGTGTCGGCGGCGCTGGGAAGGCTTCTCACAGCCGGCGTGATGATGGGAACCATGATGAAGGGCGACCGGGATGAGATCACCCTGAAAATCGACGGAGACGGACCGGTGCAGCATCTGATCGTGACGGCGGATTCCCACGGAACGGCCCGTGGATATGTGACAAATCCGAATGTGGAACTTCCGTTAAAGGGGCCGGCGAAGCTGGACGTAGGCGCGGCGGTCGGAAACGGCACGCTCAGTGTGATCCGGGACATCGGTCTCGGCGATCCGTATGTCGGTCAGGTGACACTGGTGTCTGGAGAGATCGCAGAAGATATCACCAAATATTTTGCCGTATCGGAACAGGTTCCGTCCTCCGTGGCCCTCGGCGTTCTGGTGGATACAGACCTCACCATCCGTCAGGCCGGCGGTTTTATCATTCAGCTCATGCCGGACTGCCCGGATGACGTCATTGACCGGCTGGAGCAGAATCTCACGGGTCTTTCGAGCATGACACAGATGCTGGAAGACGGAATGACCCCGGAGCAGGTTCTGGAGAGAGTTCTGGAGGGACTGGATCTGCGGATTCTGGAGAAGATTCCGCTGGAATACCGCTGCACCTGCTCTCATGACAAGGTGAGCCGTGCGCTTCAGAGCATTTCAGCCCATGATCTGAAGGAGATGGTGGATGATGGAAAAGACGTGGAAGTCGGCTGCCAGTTCTGTGACAAAAAGTATGTATTCCATCCGGAAGAGATCAGGGCAATGTATGTCCGCAAGATTGACGGGATGATTGAAGAAAGAGAAAACGGGTGACGCAAATCCGCCGGATTCACGGAATCTGGTGAATCCGGTGCCGGCGGGTCAGCCATGCAACGAGTCGAAACATGTTTCGTGATTTTCGCTCATTATCGCGGCAGTTGCCAAGGTTTCACGCAAGCGTGGGCTTTGGCTCGCTGCTTGCGTAAAAACAAAAGAGCTGCTCCCGAAAGAGCAGCTCTCTGTCATCACTTGTAATTCAATATAACGGTTCAGCCAATATATGACAATGCATAATTGTGAAACGGGTACATCGGATTGAGATGATTAGGCCATTACGGTAACGTTGGTAGCCTGCGGACCCTTTGCTCCGTTGACAACGTCAAACTCTACCTTGGCGCCCTCGTCCAGAGACTTGAAGCCTTCCATGGTGAGACCGGTGTAATGTACGAATACGTCATTGCCCTCTTCGTCGTTGATGAAGCCGTAGCCCTTCTGATTGTTGAACCACTTAACTGTACCCTTATGCATACTGTACCTCCAAAAAAATAAAAAAATAAGTATTGTCGCCGCCCTCATAACGGCTAACTGAAGAATAACATAATTCGAATGGCGTGTCAATTCCCTTTTTAATGAATTTTCACAAAATATGGTGAAATACAGAAAAAGGCCTTGTGAAAATTTTACGAAGCAAAATCACCTCGGTTTTATTGAAAGTAAAAAAATATACAGCACAGGTTTTGGGAAGAAGAACACAATTGTTTGTGTTTTTAATGGAAACAAAATACAAACAATAGCATTAAAAAGCAAAAATGCGGTAAAATCGTGTTGGAATTCATGGTAATTGAAATAAAACACGTCAGTTTATGCAAATGAATGGAGATATGCCGGCTTCGTGATCAGACGGACAGGAGAAATATATGACGATCGGTGAGCTGTTCCGCAATGCAACGGGACATTTTAAAACTATCACAAGGCATAAGGCCGAAGTGATGAAGAACTGTTTTCGGATCGGCCTGTATGGGCAGGGACTTCTGCATGACCTTTCGAAATACACGCCGGAAGAGTTTATGACCGGAGTATTCTATTATCAGGGAAATCGGAGTCCGAATGCGGCGGAGAAGGAAGTGCACGGTTACTCGGTGGCATGGCTGCACCACAAAGGGAGAAACCGGCATCACTATGAATACTGGATCGATTACGGTCCGGATCGGGACGGCATCAAGTGTACGGAACTTATGGGCAACAGGATGCCGCTCCGGTATCTTCTGGAAATGATGTGCGACCGGATCGCGGCGTCCAAAGTATACAAGGGATCCGATTATACCGACGCCGCGCCGCTGCAGTATTTTGAGGCATCCCGGGAAATCCGCTCAAAGGCGATGCACCCGGTCACCAAACATCAGCTGCGGGTGCTCCTGCGGATGCTGAGTGAGCGCGGAGAAGAAGAAACCTTTGCCTTCGCGCGGGCACTCCTTCGGAGGGAGAAAAGAGAAAAAGCGAAGATGCGTCTTGCTCAGTTGAGAAGCTTTGCGCGGATGCCGGAAAAGAGGCAGGGGAGAAAGCCGGACAGATCCGTTTTACGGAAGAGATCCTCTTTCGCCTCGCAGAATTCGGGCGTTGATTTATAATCTTCACGGAAAGTCACCGGAAAGATGCCGGACGGTACCGGGAGAAAAACTCCACTGGTACGGGTGTAGCAGGTCTTTGCGGTGGCTTTTTTGCGGGCGGATTTTTCGACGAACTCCGCGACACTCTTGTGGTAGGCGCAGTCTTCCGCCGGGAGATAATAATAGTTCCGGTAATCCGGGTAGAAATGTTTCAGCTCTCCGGAATAGAGAGGAAGCCGGACCGTGATCTCATTGCGCTCAAAACGGGTAAAAAATCCGGTCTCTTCCCATTCTACCGGGCACGGGACGGCCACCGAACTTTGAAAGCGAAGTTCCGCGAAGCCGTTTCCGGATGGGGAAGAGTACTTTGCCCGGGCTTCATTTGCGGGAGCGACGTCCGGAAAGTCCGCATTTGTCCTGGCTTCATTTGCGGGAGCGGCGTCCGGAAAATCCGCATCGAGATGGTCTTCACTTGAGGAAATGTCATTCGGTGAAGCCGCTTCCGGTCGATTTCCGGCTGACTCCGGAATGTCGATTCCGAGAAAGCGGAATTCCGCCCTGGTGAGGAGATCCGGGTAGAAGAGGATCGGAAGGATTTCCGGCATTCCGCGCAGATCGTCCGCATTGTGAAGAAGGAGAAGGTGAAGCCGGGCCGGCGTCGGATGGCTGACATATTCCCGGTAGACCTCAATCAGCTGACCGCCGGTGTATTCGTCGGTGCGGCGGATACCGAGAAAACGTTCGACACTTTTCTGTTTCAGGGAATCGAGACCGAAGAAGGAGCGGAGCGGCCGGATTTTTCGAAAGATATCGAAGCTCTCCACCGCGTCGAACTCCGGACGGATGCCGAGATGCGCGCAGCGCCCGGTGATGAACGGAATATCAAACATATCGCCGTTAAAGTGAATCAGTACACGGAAGCGGGAGAGAAAATCAAAGAAGGCCGTGATGACATCGCTCTCGTCGTCGGGAGTTTCGGCAAACCACTGGATGAGCTGCCAACCGCCGCCGGAAGAGGAGGGATCGCTTCCTGCGCCGTCTTCCGGCCGCCCGTACCAGACGCAGCCGATGAGATAGATTTCGGCGGTTTTGGCGGAAAAGCCGGTTGTTTCAATGTCGAAAAACAGAATTTCGCTTCTGTCGGCGATCCCGGACAGAGGATACATTTTTTCCGGATTGAAATCGAACGCTTCCTGTATGACTTTCATGATGATGTTACCTCGCTGACTGTAGCTGAATCGAATTGCTTTTGGTGCAATGTGCCTGAATCAATTTACTTTTGGCGTAGTGAACCTGAATCGGTTTGCTTTTTGTGTAATGAACCTGAATCGGTTTGCTTTTGGCGTAGTGAACCTGAATCGGTTTGTTTTGGCATAATGTGCCGGAATCGGAACGGTTTTCGTGACGGTTGCCCGGTAACCGGGTTTGTCATATAAAACCGATATCAGTATAGCAAAAAGAACGGAGAGTTTCAAAGAAGCGGCGCGGTTGCATTGGCCATGTTGGCATGATATGATAATGAAGTATAACTTTGTACAGAGAAGAAATGCGCTGTACGGGTGGAATGGAGAAGAACTTTGATAGCATACGTCAGAGGAATCCTCACAGACAAGGATGCGGACAGTATCGTCGTCGAGGCCGGTCAGGTCGGGTACGGAATTCACGTGCCGATGTCGGTTCTGGAGGCGCTTCCGCCGGTGGGTGAGGAAGTAAAGATATATACGCATATGGCCGTAAAGGAAGATGACATGTCGCTGTACGGCTTTCTCAGCAGGGAGGAACTGGCGATGTTCCGAATGCTGATCGGCGTCAATAAAATCGGACCGAAGGGGGCGATGGGGATTCTCTCCGCGCTGACACTTTCGGATCTGCGGATGGCACTCTTTACCGGTGACGTGAAGCGGATCGCGAAAGCTCCGGGAATCGGCGCGAGAACCGCGCAGAGGCTTGTCCTGGAACTGAAGGACCGGATTTCTGCGGACGACGTGCTCACACCGCCGTCGGGAAGCGGCGAAGTCCTGTCGGCGCAGGATGTGCCGGATGTCACCGGAACCGCAAAAGAAGCGGTGGAGGCACTGACCGCCCTCGGCTATTCCGCGTTTGAGGCGGCAAAGGCAGTCAAGAAGGTAGAAATCACCGGGGAGATGTCCACCGAGGATGTGCTCAAGGCGTCTCTGAAATATCTGGCGTTCCTGTAAGCGGTGAGGATGAGGCATTAAGTTATGGCAAAACGGATTATCAGCACGGAAGTGTCCGAGGAAGACCGCCGGATCGAGGCGAATCTCCGGCCGCAGCGGCTGAGCGAATACACCGGTCAGAAGAAGCTGACCGAACATCTGAAAATCTATATCGAGGCGGCAAAAGTCCGCGGCGAATCGCTGGATCACGTATTGTTATACGGCCCTCCGGGACTCGGCAAGACGACACTGGCCGGAATCGTGGCCAATGAACTCGGCGTGCACATGAAAGTGACGAGCGGACCGGCAATCGAGAAGCCGGGGGAGATCGCGGCAGTGCTGAACGGTCTTCAGGAAGGGGACGTTCTGTTTATCGATGAGATTCATCGCCTGAACCGTCAGGTAGAGGAAGTTCTCTATCCGGCAATGGAAGATTATGCGATCGATATCATGCTGGGAAAAGACGCGAATGCCCGGTCGATCCGTCTGGATCTGCCGCATTTTACGCTGGTCGGTGCGACCACGCGCTATGGACTGCTGTCGGCGCCTTTGCGTGACCGCTTTGGTATCGTGGAAAAGATGGATTTTTACACACCGGCGGAACTGGCGGAGATTGTGACGCGGTCCGCAAAGGTGATGCAGGTTGCAATCGATGAGACCGGTGCGTATGAGATTGCGCGCCGGTCCCGGGGAACGCCGCGTCTGGCGAACCGGCTTTTGAAGCGCGTCCGCGATTTTGCCCAGGTGAAGTATAACGGTGAGATCACACGGGAAGTGGCGGATTTTGCGCTGGATATTCTGAATGTGGATAAAATGGGTCTTGACCACAATGACCGGGCGTATCTGGACATGATCATCGGAAAATTCGAGGGCGGTCCGGTAGGCCTGGAGACTCTCGCGGCGGCCCTCGGAGAAGACGCCGGCACGCTGGAGGATGTCTATGAGCCGTATCTTCTGATGAACGGTCTTATAAACCGCACGCCGAGAGGCCGTGTGGCGACCGGGGCGGCATTTTCTCATCTCGGGTACGCGAAGAGGACGGAACCGTAAAGACATACAGACGATAATAGCGGAAATATACAGGGAGAACATCGGTTCTCGGAATGTGAGAGACTGGAATGGATAATAAGAATTATGTGGATGTACTGATCGGCGGAAAGATTTATACACTCGGCGGATTGGAGGAGGAATCCTACCTCCATCAGGTCGCTGCCTATCTGAATGACAAGATCCAGCAGATTTCGCGGACGGAAGGATATTCGAGACTGCCGGACGATTACCGGAATCTGACGCTGAATCTGAATCTGGCCGATGATTATTTTAAGGAGCGCGAGCACAACCGCGTTCTGGCGGCGCAGAAGGATGAACTGGAGAAGGAAGTCTACCGGCTCAGGGCAGAACTGGTGACGAAGCGCGTAAAAAAGGGAAAACAAAATGATCAGGAAAGCTGAGATTCTGGCTCCGGCGGGTTCCATGGACAGCCTTATGGCTGCCGTGTCTGCCGGAGCTGACGCTGTTTATATGGGCGGAAGCCGCTTCGGTGCGAGGGCTTTTGCGGAAAATGCGGACGAGGATCAGATGATCCGGGCGATCCGCTATGTGCACCTTCACGGAAGAAAACTCTATATGACGGTCAATACGCTGGTGAAAGAGCGGGAGATGGAGGATCTGATCGCATTTCTCCGTCCGTACTATGAGGCCGGTCTGGATGCGGTTCTGGTGCAGGACATGGGCGTTCTGCGCGCAATCCGGGAACATTTCCCGGAACTTCCGATTCACACGAGCACGCAGATGTCGGTTACGGGCGCGGAGTCGGCGCTGGAACTGAAAAAACTCGGGGTGACGCGGATTGTGCCGGCCCGTGAGATTTCGCTTCCGGAGATCCGTGATCTGCATGAGAAAACGGGACTGGAGATTGAGTGCTTTGTGCACGGCGCGCTCTGTTTCTGCTATTCCGGCCAGTGCCTGTTCTCAAGCATGATCGGCGGGCGAAGCGGCAACCGCGGCCGGTGTGCACAGACGTGCCGGCTTCCGTTCGAAGTGCTGGAGGGGAAAAGGAATCTCACCGGAAAGGACGAGCGCTATCCGCTCAGCATGAAAGATCTCTGCGCGCTGGATGTGCTTCCGGATCTACTCGAGGGCGGCGCATTCTCGCTGAAAATCGAGGGGCGGATGAAGAGCCCGCGCTATACGGCGGGGGTTGTCAGCATTTACCGGAAATACGTGGACTACTGGCTGGAGCACGGAAGAGAGGGATACCGCGTGGATCCGGAAGACCGGAGAAAACTTCTGGAACTCTTTGACCGGGGCGGCCTGACCGACGGATATTACCGGCGACACAACGGACCGGAAATGGTTGTCTTTCACGAGAAACCGCAGTTCCGCGAGGAAGACCGGGCGTACACGAAGGAGCTGGAAGAGCGTTTTCTCCGCGTTCCGGTGAAGGAGACGGCCGATGCGGTCTTCACCGCGAGGGTCGGCGAGCCGATCTCCCTGATGGTGACGCTTCGGGAGACAGACGGTGCCGGGAGAGAACTTCCGCCGGCGGTCGGATACGCGGAGGGGGCAGTCTGTGCGAGTGCGCTTAAGGCTCCGACTTCAGAGGCGGATCTGGAAAAGCAGATACGAAAGACGGGGAACACGCCGTTTGTGATCGGCAATACCGAGATTGTGACGGAAGGAAATGTGTTTGTCCCGGTAAAGCAGCTCAACGAATTACGGAGGGAAGCGCTCGCCGTTCTGGAAGAAAACATTCATTCGTTCTTTATGCGGAGCGGGAAAGGAACGGAGAGCGAATCCTGCCCGGACGCTTCGGATCGGATATCGGAAATCGGGGATACCATGGTCTGTGGACCGGAATGCGGGAAAGAAACTGCGGAGAAGGCGAAAGACGCTCCGGCGCGGAAGGAATGCAGCGATAACGCGGAAGATGCTTTGGCGGAGAGAAAATGCAGTGATGACGCAGTCAGACTCACCGCGGCGATCGAGTCGCCGCTTCTTGCGGATACGGTGATCCGCTCGGACGACATTTCCGTTGTCTATCTGGATTCAACCGGTTTCGATGCGAAAACCTGGAAACCGTATGCGGATGCCTGTCACGCCGCGAACAAGGAATGTGCGCTCATTCTGCCGCATATGTGGCGTGCCGGGGCGAGACAGTATTTCGAAAAACACCGGGAAGAACTCACAAACGCCGGCTTTGACGCGCTGATGATCAAAAATCTGGAAGAACTTGCCTATGTCCGGGTTCATTTCCCGGACATGCCGGTGGTGGCGGATGCCAATGTCTATACCATGAATCATCTGTCGGAAACGCAGATCCGGGAATTCGCCCGGGATGCGGGGACGGGATCGGATCAGCGGAAAGGCGAAATGCCGCCGATGCGGTTTACGCTTCCTCTTGAACTGAATTTTCACGAGCTCTCAGAGCGCGGTGCTGAGAATGCGGAACTCTTTGCCTACGGACGGGTGCCGATGATGGTGACAGCGCAGTGCTTTCGGAAGAATACGGGAAAATGCACGAAGGAACCGTGCGTTCTCGAGATCCGCGACCGGAAAAATGCGCTCTTCCCGGTGAAGAATCATTGCCGGTTCTGCTATAACACAATTTACAATGCCGCGCCGGTCACACTTCTCGGAGACCGGGCCGCTGTCGGAAGGCTCGGGTGCCGCTGGCTCCGGCTGACCTTTACGACCGAGAAGCCGGAAGAGGCGGAGAAGATTCTGCGCGCCTACGGCGATGCCTTCCTGAGGGGACAGGACCGGACGGCAGACTGGGATTACACAAGAGGACATTTCCGCAGGGGAGTGGAGTAATGGCTAATGTAGTGACGGAGGTGGCCAGATTCCTGATCATTCTGCTGATCGCGATCTACACCTATTATAATTTTCGATACTATTCCTATACATACGAAGAGGACCGCGATTATGTGGTCCGCAATCAGGTAATCAGCATTTTCCTGATTCTTACGCTGGCGGACACCGTCATGTGGCTCCGGACGGAAAATGTGTCGTCGCTGATGCTTGCCGCGGCGCAGGCACTTTTCATCGGAGGTTACCTTCTGATGAGTAAGCTGATCTATCGCCGGTCGTCACGGCTTCTGTCGACCAACATGTGCATGCTGATGGCGACGAGCTTTGTGGTGCTGAACCGGATCTCCGTGTCGCGGTCGATGCGCCAGTTTGGGATTGTCGTGGCGGCAGCCGCCGTCACACTCGTGATTCCGGTTATGATCGAGCACATCTGGCAGCTCGCGAAGATTCCGTGGGTCTATGCGATCGGCGGAATGCTTCTCCTTCTGGCGGTCCGCGTAATCGGTACGGCGAGTTTCGGCGCTCAGCTGTCACTGAATGTGGGCGGATTTTCCTTTCAGCCGTCGGAGTTTGTAAAGCTGACCTTTGTCTTCTTTGTGGCGACGATGTTTGAGCGGTCGACCAGTTTTGAGGGGATTCTGCAGACCAGCGCGGTGGCGGCGCTCCATGTGCTGATCCTGGTGTTTTCCAAGGACCTCGGAAGCGCGCTGATTTTCTTTGTGGCGTATGTATTTATGCTGTTTGTCGCTTCCTCCAACTGGGTTTACCTCGCATCGGGATTCGGCGGCGGGACGCTCGCGGCCATCGGCGCCTACAGCCTGTTCCGCCATGTCCGCGTCCGCGTGGAGGCATGGAAAGATCCGTTCGCGGATATTTCCGGAAGCGGTTATCAGGTGGCGCAGGGACTGTTTGCCATCGGAACCGGCGGATGGTTCGGAATGGGCCTTTATCAGGGAATGCCGAACAAGATCCCAGTTGTCGAGAAAGATTTCATCTTCGCGGCGATCTCCGAAGAGCTGGGCGGCATCTACGGCGTCTGCATCATTTTGATCTGCGTCGGCTGCTTTATGCAGTTTATGAAGCTTGCGATGCGGATGGAGGCGGTTTTCTACCGCATGATCGCGCTCGGACTCGGTGTGATCTACATCACTCAGGTTTTCCTCACGATCGGCGGCGTGACCAAATTCATCCCGTCGACCGGTGTCACACTTCCGTTTGTGAGCTACGGCGGAAGTTCGATTCTGTCAAGCTTCATCATGTTCAGTGTCATTCAGGGCCTCTATATCATGAAGGCGCGGGATGAGGAGGAAATGGATGAGCAGGCCCGCTACGGCGGAGCGTACCGGAGCGATAAACGGGCCGGAAGAGGAAGCGGAATGCAGGAGGTAAACCGGCGGACCGGAAAAGGAAGCGGTGCGCAGGATGGGAACCGGCGGACCGGAAAAGAAAACGGTGCGCAGGACGGAAACCGGCGGACCGGAAGGGAAAACGGTGCGCAGGACGGATACCGGCGGACCGTAGCGAAGAAGGAAATGCCGGCGGCGGATGAGGAGGACTACTATGAAGATCTTTGATTACTTCCGGAATCCCCGCGGAAAGAAGGAGTCTGCGGCAGCGCGGAAATACCGTGAGCGGTCGGAAGCGGGAAGGAATATTATGACCGTCACCTGCTTTTTCGGCGTTCTGTTTCTCGGGCTGATCGGGTACTACGGCTATTTTCTTCAGGTGACGAGTCAGGAGATTATTGGAAGCTCGTACAATGCAAGGCTGGATGCATTTGCGGACCGCGTGACCCGCGGGGAGATCAAAAGCATCGACGGTCAGGTTCTCGCGGAGACGAAGAACGTGAACGGGACGGACACGCGTTACTATCCGTACGAGTATCTCTACACGCATTCGGTCGGATATTCGGGCAAGAACGGAAGAACGGGGCTGGAATCCCTCGGAAACTTTTACCTTCTGTCCTCTCATGTCAATCTGATGGAGCGGGCGTTCAATGAACTGAGCGGAAAGAAAAATCCGGGCGACACGCTGGTGACGACCATGGATTCAAGACTTCAGAATGTCGCGAGCGATGCGCTGGGCAAATACCGCGGTGCCGTGATCGCGATGGAGCCGGATACGGGCCGCATTCTGACAATGGTTTCCCAACCGAATTTTAACGCCAATGAAGTTGACGCAAGGTGGTCGGAACTGACCGCGGATTCGAACCGGGCGGTGCTGGTGAACCGTGCGACGCAGGGACTGTATCCGCCGGGATCAACCTTTAAGATCCTGACGCTTCTCGAATACATCCGGGAACACCCGAATGACTGGCAGAATTTTACGTTTGACTGCAACGGAAGCTATACGTCCAACGGATATACGCTGAAATGCTATCACGGAGAAAAACACGGACATCAGACGCTTCTGCAGGCCTTTGCCAACTCCTGCAACGGAGCGTTTGCAAGTATCGGAGAGAAACTGGACAGCAGCCGTTTCCGTGAACTGGCGGAGACCTGCGGCTTTAACGGATCGATTCCGTATGAGCTGACATACAGCAGGAATACCTTTGCGCTGGCGGGCGATTCCGGTGTGTGGGAAAAGGCGCAGACCGCGATCGGCCAGGGAAAGACACAGATGACACCGCTCCTCAATCTGATGGTGACGGCGGCGATTGCCAACGGCGGAACCATGATGAAGCCGTATCTTGCAGATCATGTGGAAACGGCGACGGGGCAGACGGTGAAGGAATTTCTTCCGGCGTCGGCCGGTTCGATCATGAGTGCGGCGGAGGCGGAAGCCCTGACAACTTACATGAGAAGTGTTGTGACAGACGGAACCGGATCGGCATTCCGCGGTGCGCCGTATCAGGCAGCGGGTAAGACCGGATCGGCGGAAACCGGCGTCGGGGACAATTCCCATGCATGGTTTGTGGGATTTGCACCGGTGGATGATCCGAAAATCGCTGTCTGTGTGATTGCGGAGGACGGCGGATCCGGAGGATCGGTGGCGGCGCCGATCGCGCGGAAAGTGATGGATGAATACTTTAAAGATTATCCGGTGACCGGGAAGAAGTGATCGGCATGAGCCCGGAGAAAAGCAGCAGTTTGAAGAAGACCGGAGGAAAAGCAGCACCGGAAAAGGCAGGAGAGAATCATCCGGGAGAAACAGGGTATCAGACAGAACATCGGGAAGAGCATTATAAAGAATATGAGAAAGGAGAGCAGAGGATGTCACTGGTTTATGCATTTTTGGCGGACGGTCTTGAAGAGGTGGAATGCCTTGCGGCAGCGGATGTGCTGGTTCGGGCGGGAATTGAGGTGAAATTCATTTCCGTCTCGGAAAAGAAGGAAGTGACGGGGACACACGGATTCCGGATTACGGCGGATGCCTGCATCGGGGATGCGGATCTTTCCGCTCCGGACTGTTATCTTCTTCCGGGAGGTCAGCCGGGGACGGAGCATCTCGCGGAATGCAGAGCGCTCTGTGATGCACTGCTCTCCGCGGAGAAGAACGGGAAGCGAATCGCGGCGATTTGTGCCGCGCCCACGGTTCCGGGGCGTCTCGGATTGCTCCGGGGAAAACGCTGCACCTGTTATCCGGGAGCGGCGAATGAAGAAAAACTTCTCGGAGCGGAATACACGGGACTTGGTGTTGTGACGGACGGTTATGTCACGACAGCGAAATCCGTCGGTTTTGCACTGGACTTTGGGCTGGAAGTGGCATCACTTCTTGCCGGACAGGCGAAGGCGGATGAGGTTCAGGACCGGATGATCTATGAGAAAAGGATCGGATGAAGGCGCGGGCGCAAAATGCCGGAAAACACGCGGAGAGAGCGGAAAGAGTGGCACAAAACCGCTTGAACACTCGCATTCCGTGTGCTATAATGTTGATTCGTAGTGTGACGCCGTGAAGAAGAATGGCGGTACAAAAATTCAAGGAGGACTCCACTGATGAGTGTAAAGGTAGAGAAGACAGACGAAAAGAATATTATTAAGCTGACCGTTGAAGTACCGGCAGAGGAATTTACGGCAGCGCTGAACCAGGCGTTCAACCACAATAAGAAGAATATCAACGTTCCGGGATTCCGTAAGGGTCACGCAACCAGAACCATGGTTGAGAAGATCTACGGAAAGGGCGCTTTCTATGAGGAGGCTGCACAGATCGTTGTGAACGGTTCTTACCGCCAGGCAGTAGAGGAGTCCAAAGAGGATATCGTTTCCGGACCGGCGATCAACATCGTTGAGATGGAAGAGGGCAAGACTTTCGTTTATGAGGCAACCGTTGCTGTAAAGCCGGAAGTTGAGCTCGGCGAGTACAAGGGCATCACCGTAGAGAAGGCTGACGATCAGGTTACCGACGAGGATGTTGAGAACGAGCTGAAGAACATCGCAGACAGAAGCGCACGTCTTGTGGATGTTACCGGTGAGATCAAGTCCGGCGATCAGACCGTGATCGATTTCAAGGGCACCGTTGACGGTACCGCATTTAGCGGCGGCACAGCAGAGGATTATCCGCTGACCATCGGCTCCAACCAGTTCATCCCGGGATTTGAGGATCAGATCATCGGACACAAGACCGGTGAGACCTTTGATGTCAATGTGAAGTTCCCGGAGGACTATCACGCAAAGGATCTTGCAGGCAAGGATGCGGTATTTGCCGTAACCGTTAAGTCCGCAAAGCAGAAGGAGCTTCCGGAGATCAACGACGAGTTCGCTGACAACCACTCCGAGTTCTCCACTCTGGCAGAGATGAAGGAAGATCTGAAGAAGAAGGTTCAGGAGCGCAAGACTGCAGCCGCAAAGACCGAGAACGAGAACAAGGTCGTTGAGAAGGTTGTTGAGAACGCAAAGGTTGAGCTTCCGCAGCCGATGGTTGATACCGAGTGCAGAAGCATGATCGACAATTATGCAAACCAGCTTCAGAGCCAGGGCCTCAGCCTTCAGGATTACCTGAAGTACACCGGCCAGACCATCGATTCCATGATGGAGCAGCTGAAGCCGAACGCTGTCAAGAACATCACAACAGGTCTTGTTCTTGAGGCAGTTGCAAAGGCAGAGAACATCGAAGTATCTGATGAGGACTTCGAGAAGGAAGTTCAGCACATGGCAGATCAGTACAAGATCGAGCTTGAGCAGATGAAGAAGTTTGTGACCGAGGACCAGAAGGAGCAGATCGTAGAAGGCCTCGCAAGAACCAAGGCCATCGATTTCCTGGTTGGCGCAGCAAATCTTCAGTAATTCGTATTTAACAATATAAGAAAACTGTCGAAATATTCCCGGGGGCATCAGCTCTCGGGATATTCGCGATATACGCGATTTATAAGAAAGGACGAAGACAATGGCATCATTAGTACCTATGGTCGTTGAGCAGACCAGCCGCGGTGAGCGTTCCTATGATATTTATTCCAGACTTCTGGCCGACCGTATCGTGTTTCTTGACAGTGAAGTCACGGACGCACAGGCAAGTCTGATTGTTGCACAGATGCTGTTCCTGGAAGCAGAGGATCCGGAAAAGGATATCAACTTCTATATCAACAGCCCGGGCGGTTCCGTAACCGCAGGCATGGCGATCTATGATACCATGCAGTACATCAAATGTGATGTATCCACGATCTGCCTCGGTATGGCAGCCAGCATGGGTGCATTTCTTCTGGCCGGCGGCGCAAAGGGCAAGAGATATGCGCTTCCGAACGCAGAAGTGATGATCCATCAGCCGAGCGGCGGTGCGCGCGGTCAGGAGACCGAGATCCGTATCGTAGCGGAGCAGATTCTGAAGACAAGACAGAAGATGAATGAGATTCTTGCCGCAAATACCGGCAAATCTGTTGAGGAAGTTGCCCGCGACACGGAGCGTGACAATTATCTGACCGCCGAAGAGGCCAGAGAATACGGCCTGATCGACCGTGTAATCGAAAAACACTGATAGAGTGAAAGAATAAGAGGTGGGCGGATGCCAAACAGAAACGACAATGAGATCAGATGCTCCTTCTGCGGAAAAACGCAGGATCAGGTGCGAAAAATGATCGCGGGAGCGAACGGAGTATACATTTGCGATGACTGTGTAGAACTCTGCGGAGAGATCCTCCAGGAAGAGCTGGAAGATTATAAGGGAAAACAGAAAAAGAATATCCGCCCGGATTTCACCGGCATCAATCTGCTGAAGCCGAAGGAGATCAAGGAATTCCTGGACGAGTATGTCATTGGTCAGGATGAGGCAAAGAAAGTTCTCTCTGTTGCGGTCTACAATCACTACAAGAGAATCACTTCCAAGTCGGAGACGGATGTGGAACTGCAGAAGAGCAACATTCTCATGCTTGGTCCGACCGGTTCCGGCAAAACCTATCTTGCGCAGACCCTTGCCAAGATTCTGAATGTTCCGTTTGCGATCGCAGACGCGACCACACTGACGGAGGCCGGATATGTCGGCGAAGATGTCGAGAACATCCTGCTGAAGCTGATTCAGGCGGCAAATTACGATGTGAGCCGTGCAGAGTACGGTATCGTATACATCGATGAGATCGATAAGATCACCAAGAAGTCCGAAAATGTCTCCATCACCCGTGATGTATCCGGTGAGGGCGTGCAGCAGTCCCTTCTGAAAATTCTTGAGGGAACCATGGCAAGCGTTCCGCCGCAGGGCGGAAGAAAGCACCCGCAGCAGGAGCTGATTCAGATTGATACGACCAATATCCTGTTTATCTGCGGCGGTGCCTTTGACGGACTGGAGAAGATCATTGAGAGAAGAATCAATGCCGGATCCATCGGATTCAACTCGGAACTTGTGGATAAGAACAGTTTTGACTTTGATTCCCTGTTTCGCCAGGTAACCACACAGGATCTGACCAAATTCGGTCTGATTCCGGAGTTTATCGGACGTGTTCCGGTGACGGTGGAACTCAGCACACTGACGACCGAGGCCCTGATCCGGATTCTCACCGAGCCGAAGAATGCACTGATCAAACAGTATCAGGCACTCTTTGATCTCGACGGTGTAAAACTTGAGTTTACGGAGGATGCGGTAGAGGCCGTAGCCAAGAAGGCGGTTGATCAGAAGACCGGCGCGAGAGGACTCCGCTCGATTCTGGAAAACATCATGAACGATATCATGTATGAGATTCCGTCCGATCCGACTATCGGCATCTGTACGATCAATGCGTCCTGTGTCAACGGTGAGACGGAGCCGGCGATCACACACCGTGATTCGTCCGCAACCAGAAAGTCCTTTGCAAAGAAGAAGGGCAGCCCGGTCGAGAGCGCGTAAAAGTGAATAGAAATCCTGCCGGTACATAAGGGTGGGAATGTAAAGAGGGGTGTGAGATTTCCGCGTCTGCGGACGTTTTACAGCCCTCCTTTGATAAAAAGAGGATTATAGAATGGCAAAAAGCAAGAAAACAATTCCGATGATCGCACTCCGCGGTCTGACTCTCCTGCCGGGAATGAAATCGACCTTCGACTGCGTCACGGAAAAGTCTGTGAGCGCACTTGCCGCCGCAATGGCGGAAGACCGGAATGTGTTTCTGGTCAGCCAGATGGATGAGGACGCGGTGGACCCGCTGCAGGACGATCTGTTTTCACGCGGTGTAATCGCACATATTCACCAGTACATGAAGGCGGCGGATAATCTGGCCCGGGTGACGGTGGAATGCGGACCGATCGCGGAATTACTGAATATGACCGATGACGGGAAGTGCTTCCGCGCGGAAATCGAGCGGATCGATCACGTTACCGATGACCTGCCGGCAGAATCAAAGCCGGCGATGTTCCGTGTGCTGCGGGACCAGCTCCGGGAACTTCACCGCTTCGCGGGTGAGACTGTGTATGAGACGGTAGATGAGCTTCTCAAGATCCGGAAGCTGGAGGTGCTGATGGAAAAACTTCCGACGGAGCTTCCGTGGAACTGGGAGGCGAGACAGTCGGTTCTGGAGAGTGCAACCCTCAGCGAAGTGTTCCAGGTTGAGATGCAGATCCTGATCATGGAGACACAGGCGGATCAGATCCGCCATACGTTCCAGGAGAAAGTTCAGGAGCGCATTGACAAGCATCAGAAAGAATATGTTCTTCATGAACAGTTGGCGGAGATCCGGGAGGAGCTCGGAGAGCGCAGCGATCCGGAAACCGACGCCGATGAGATGCGGAAAAAGGTGGATGAACTGGTTGCCTCCGATGAGATCAAGGAAAAGATCCGCAAGGAAATCAACCGGTTTGAGAATATGCCGATCGGAAGTCAGGATACCAATGTTCTCCGGACCTATCTGGAGACGGTACTGGAGCTCCCCTGGGACAAGCGGACGGAAGACAACATTGACCTCTCACATGCACGGGAAGTGCTGGAAAAAGATCATTACGGTCTCGAGAAGGTGAAGGACCGCGTGTTGGAAGCGCTCGCGGTACGCATTCTGACCGGAGAAGGCAACGGACAGATCATCTGTCTGGTTGGCCCGCCGGGAACCGGTAAGACATCCATTGCCCGTTCTATCGCCCGGGCGCTGGGGCGCAAATACGTCCGCATCAGTCTCGGCGGTGTGCACGATGAGGCGGAGATCCGCGGACACCGGAAGACATATGTCGGGGCGATGCCAGGACGGCTTGTGGAGGCGCTTCATCAGGCACAGGTGAGCAATCCGCTGATGCTGCTCGATGAGATCGACAAGGTCTCTTCCGATTACCGCGGTGACACCGGCGCAGCGCTCCTTGAGGTACTCGACACCGAGCAGAATTCACATTTCCGCGATCACTACGTGGAGATGCCGATCGATCTGTCGCACGTCATGTTCATTGCGACCGCAAACAATAAGAGCACAATTCCGCTTCCTCTGCTGGACCGTATGGATATCATCGAAGTCAGCAGTTACACGGAGAATGAAAAATACCACATCGCAAAGGATTATCTGATTCCGAAGCAGCTGGAGAGAAACGGTCTGAAGAAGAGTCAGCTGACCATACAGGCGGCAGGGCTTCGCCGGATCATTCACAATTATACGAGAGAGGCCGGCGTCCGCAATCTGGAGCGGAGGATAGGAGATATCTGCCGCAAGACGGCAAGACAGATTCTGGAAAAGGATGAAGTGAAAGTCCGGGTTACCGAGAAAAATCTGGAGAAATATCTCGGCCCGGAGCGGAATCCGGAAGAAGACCGGAACCGCGTGGACCAGGCCGGAATTGTGACCGGACTTGCATGGACCAGCGTCGGCGGTGTCACCCTTCAGATCGAGGTCAACACCATGCCGGGAAAGGGCCAGCTGATCCTGACCGGCCAGATGGGCGATGTCATGAAGGAATCCGCGCGGATCGCTCTCACATGGGTCAGAAGCGTTGCAACAGATTATCAGGTGCCGGAAGACTGGTTCGACCGGCATGATATCCACATTCACATTCCGGAGGGCGCTGTGCCGAAGGACGGCCCTTCTGCGGGAATCACGATGTCCACCGCCATGCTGTCCGCGGTCAGCGGGCGAAAAGTCCGTGCGGATCTTGCCATGACCGGAGAAGTGACGCTCCGCGGACAGGTGCTCATGATCGGCGGTCTGAAGGAGAAACTCCTTGCGGCGAAACAGGCGGACATTCACACGGTTCTTGTGCCGGCCCGCAACCAGCCGGATGTGGAAGAACTCTCGGAGGAGATCACGGACGGTCTGGAGATTCTGTATGTGGAGGAGATGAATGATGTAGTCCGCCGCGCATTCTGCCCGTCAGCTCCGGAGAAGAGCGCGAAGGCTTCTGAAACGTCAAAGACGGCGAAGAAGACAGCAAAAAAGACAGCCGCTGCAGATACGGAAAAGGCAGCGAAGACCGCGAAGACCGCGAAGGAGACGAACGTCTCGAAGAACGCGCCGAAGGCGGACGCGGCGAGCGGGGAACGGCCGGAAAAGGTGACGAAAACGCCGGGGACGGCGAATGCGGAACAGACGTCCGGGAAGACGGATTCGGGCAGCCGGGAAACGGTTACAGGAAAGAGAGCGAAGAAATGATCATCAAGAATTGTGAATTAGAGAGAGTATGCGGCATTACCAGTGTTCTCCCGGAGAATACTCAGCCGGAGATCGCCTTTGCGGGAAAATCCAATGTCGGAAAGTCCTCCCTGATCAACTCCCTGATGAACCGGAAATCCCTTGCGAGAGTCTCCGGAACACCGGGAAAGACGCAGACCATCAACTACTATAAGATCAACAACGCATTTTACTATGTGGATCTTCCGGGCTACGGATATGCGAGAGCAAACGAGGAAGTGAAGGCGCAGTGGGGCAAGCTCATCGAAGACTATCTTCACCAGTCCCGCCAGCTCCGCGCGGTCTTTCTCCTCATCGATATCCGGCATGATCCGGGTGAAAATGATCAGATGATGTTCCAGTGGATTACGACCCGCGGCTACACGCCGGTCATTATTGCGACCAAGGCCGATAAGCTGAAGAGAAGTCAGATTCAGAGCCATCTTGCGGCAATCCGCCGGACGCTCAATCTGGTGGATGACTATCCGGTGATCCCGTTCTCCTCGGAGACGAAACAGGGACGGGAGGAAGTCTGGAACATGATCGACGAGATTGTGTCGTCGGATTGAGAAAGTTAAATGAAAACGAGCCGAAATACGCTTCGCGGGTTTCGAGCGTTTCGCGGCAGCCGCCAGGATCTCACCGGGGGCGTGGGCATTGGCGAGTTGGCCGTGTAAACAAAAAAGAAGGACATCTGCCGGTTTCGGCGGGTGTCCTTCTTTTTTTGTTAACAGGAAAGTGCTCCGCATTTCCTTTGGGAAAAAATGCTCCTCAAGGATGCGCACGCCGCCGTGATTCGCCGGCGTTACAGTTCGTCGTCTTCCTTCATCAGGGTTTTCATGATGAAGGCGTAGATCTCCTGGCTTCGTTTTTTCCAGTGATTGCTCATTTTCCCGGCCTGTTCCTCATCGGGAACCGCGATCTCGAGATTGATGAGATGGGATTTGCCCTCCCGGATCTCGCAGTGGACCATATAGTCCCTCGTGTCCGCGCGGTAGAATTCCGAAACGGTTCCGACCGCTTCCTTCATGCGGAGACGGTTTTCGCTGAGAAAGGAATCGATGTCCTCGATGATCTCCGGGGAGATTTTGGAACCGAAGAAATCCAGCGCCTGAACGCCCTCGTGCGTGATCTCGTAGCGGCTGGAGCTGTGAAGCTCCTCCTTCCGGATCAGGCCCGCTTCTGTAAGCTCTGTCAGAGCGTTCTGGAGAGAGAAATAGTTGGTATATTCTCTGGTCAGAAAGAAATCCGAAAACTGTGCGCCGGTGAGCGGGAAGGTGACCTTGCTCAGCATGTACAGCACCATCAGCTTATAGAGTGTAACCGGTTCAGACATCATGGTGAAATCTCCGTTAACTTCAATTTATCGTGGATCAGATGTATTTTTTGACTGCTTCCGCGACCGCGTCGGCCACACCCGGAGCAAATGCCGGCGGAAGGATATGGGTGTCGTCAAGCTGGTCATCCGGGACAAGTGCTGCGATCCGGTCTGCGGCAGCGAGCTTCATTTCCTCGGTGATGCCGGCAGCTCTTCCCTCGAGCGCGCCCTTGAAAATGCCCGGGAAGATCAGGACGTTGTTGACCTGGTTCGGGAAATCGGAGCGCCCTGTTCCGACGATTCTTGCGCCGGCTTCTTTGGCGAGGTCCGGCATGATCTCCGGAACCGGATTTGCCATGGCAAAGAGGATGGAATCGTGGTTCATGGATTTGACCATTTCCGGAGTGACAATGCCCGGAGCGGATACGCCGACGAAGATATCAGCACCGACAAGCGCATCGGCGAGAGTGCCGCGCTTCTGCTCGAGGTTGGTTACTTCCACCATCTGCTCCTGCATCCAGTTGAGACCGTCCATGCCCTTGCAGAGCATACCGGCCTTATCGCACAGTGTGAGATGCTTGAAACCGTAGCGGAGAAGGAGCTTGGAAATGGCGATTCCGGCGCTTCCCGCACCATTGACCACGACCTTGCAGTCTTCTTTCTTTTTGCCGGTAACCTTCAGCGCATTGATGATGCCGGCCAGAACGACAATGGCGGTTCCGTGCTGGTCATCGTGGAAAACCGGAATCGGGAGAAGCTTTTTCAGCCGCTCTTCGATCTCAAAACAGCGCGGCGCGGAAATGTCTTCCAGATTGATGCCGCCGAAAGCCGGAGCAATGCGGCAGACGGTCTCGATGATTTCCTCGGTGTCCTGCGTATCCAGACAGATCGGGAATGCGTTGACGCCGCCGAATTCTTTAAAAAGGACACATTTCCCCTCCATGACCGGCATTGCGGCAAGGGGACCGATGTTGCCGAGTCCGAGAACTGCGGAACCATCGGAGATGACAGCAACGGTGTTTGATTTGATGGTATAACGGTACACCGCCTCAGGGTCTTCTGCGATTACTTTGCATGGTTCGGCAACACCCGGTGTGTAGGCGAGCGCGAGATCCTCGGCGTTGTTTACCGAAGCCTTGCATTTGGTTTCCAGTTTACCGTTCCATTCTTCGTGAAGCTGAAGAGCTTTTTCTGCGTTTGTCATAAGATGCTCCTTTTGCCATCCGTACGGCTGAAATTTTTTGAAAATGTGGGTCCCGCGGCCACAAAAAAACAGGAAATGAAGGCGGGATTCCGTATATTTTGTACAACATAACTATATTATCAGGGAAATGTGGTTTAATCAAGATTCTGACGAATGGAAAAATTCAGGGACGGATAGTGAATTCAGTGAAAAAATATGCTATGATTAACGTCGATATACTCTGCCCGAACGGCGGGAATTTTCGGAATTACTAAGATAAAAGGTGACATAGGGTATGAAAGAACGAATCAATCGTCTCGCAAGGGGCATTATAGATCAGGAAAAACCTGAGATGACATGGCAGCCGGAAGTGGCCGAAGAGATTGTTCGTGCAGACGGAGTTTCCGGGCATGAACTGATCGTGAGCTCGGCAAACGGCTTAAATGTCAAGGGATTCGTGTACTCATCGTCAGCGAGAGTGAGGATTCCGGAGTCGGGAAACTCATTCGGCGGTCTCCGCAATCGGATCCGCTATGAGGTGGATACTTCTTACCTGGCACCGGGGGACCGGATCGAAGGAAAATTTATTCTGGTAACCAACTGCGGAGAGCAGGAAATTCCATATGAGTTTACGGTGGATAGCGGGGCTCCGGGAGAACGGCTTTCGGACCTGAAGACGCCGAAGGATTTTCTGCGGATTGCGGAGCAGGATCAGGATACGGCACTCCGTCTTCTCGGATACCGTGATTTTATCGATGCCCCGTTCATGCAGGATCTTCATATCCGTACCGTTTATGACGGCCTGGCGAATCACGGAAGCCGGCAGAACTTTATGGAGGAATTCCTGATTGCCATCGGCGTCAAGAAACCGGTTCGCCTGATGACGGACGGCGCCCCGCGGGAATATTCCGATCCGGCGGAACGGATTGAGGACACCATCGTGATCCGCTGCGATTCGTGGGGATATTTTTCGCTGGAGGCGGAGAGTGATTCGGATTTCATCCTTCTGCCCAAAAAGAGTGCGACCGAACAGGACTTCCGGGATGGTGCGCTGCGGCTGCCGTTTACGGTGCTGCCGGATCATCTCCATCAGGGAATCAATATGGGAGCCATTCGCATCCGGTCGACACTTCTGAATGTTTCGATTCCGGTCACGGTTCGGATCTCCGCCGACCGGAACCGCGATGAGAGAGTCTGCGCCGACAATGAAGTGGTCGGGATCTTTACGGAAGCGCTCGAGTCGCTGAAAAACGGAGAGACCGGCACACAGATGGCTGAAAAGATCCGCAGAAGAATCGACCGTCTGGAGGCAATTGACGGAGAACACAAAAACCTTCCGCTCTACCGGCTCTGTGCCGATACGCTGGATGAAAAGAGAAGCACCAAACAGTTCATGTCGGACATGCGCGAGGCAGGAATGTCGGGGAACCGTTCCGGTGGTTCGGCCGGGGATTCGTATCTTGCCATGCTCGAAGCATGCGGAATGTTTGACGGAGACGATGACGGCATTGCGCTTTACTCCATGCTGGAACGTGTCTTTGACCGCGGATCCCGGAGTCCTTTCCTGTATCAGAGGGTGCTTCAGATTTTTGAGGTTCACCCGGAGATTATGCGGGAGGCGGATGATCTCACGGTGCTGACCGGGTGGTATGCCGTCCGGAAGGCGGACATCTCAAAAGAGATGGCATTTCGTCTGGCGGCGCTGGTGGAAGAGCGCAGGGACTATTTTGCCCCGGCCGTGAGCCTGATGAAAAAGCTTTACGAGAAATATCCGGACGACCGGATTCTGACTGCCATTGTCCGGATGCTGATCCGCGGCGACCGCAGAGAAGAAAAGGATTTTCCGTGGTATGAGAGAGCCGTAAAGCATGATATCAGCCTGACCAAGCTGTATGATTATTTTCTGTATTCTCTTCCGGAAGCCTATGACCGGCTTCTCCCGGAGAGCGTGCTGATTTATTTTACCTATGCGCAGAACCTTGAACGCGAAAACAGAGAAGTTCTGTATTACAACATTCTCCGGTATGCGGCACCCGATTCCCGGATTCTTGAGGATTACCGTCCGATGATGGAGAGGGCGGCGCTGGAAGAACTGTTTGAGGGACGGATCAACCGGAAACTTGCAGTCCTTTACCGCGCGACCATCTATGACGAGATGATCGACGCGCAGCTTGCGAGAATTCTTCCGCCGATCCTCCGGAGTGCGCGGATCACCTGCCGGAATCCGCAGATGAAATATGTTGTGGTCGTTCATGAAGAACTGCTCACGGAGGACGCATATCCGCTGAAACGGGGCAAGGCCTATGTTCCGCTGTTCGGCGACCGGGATGTTATCCTGTTTCAGGACAGCTACGGAAACCGCTATGCATCGGTGAAATACGAATGTACGCCGGCGATGGGCAATATTGACGCTACGCTTGCGGCGTGCTATGCTCGGTGTCCGGACAATCCGATTCTTCAGGCGGACGCTTGTGTCCGCGCCATGGAAAAGGACGAGATCGGAGCGGAGGAAGCGGAGATTCTGACCCGCGCGGACGAAACGCTGGAACTCCATCCGCTCTTCCGCGCGAAAATGCGCGCCGTGCTGATCCGTTATTACCGGAAGAACGCCGGAAAGGGAAATGATTCCCTCCGCGACGGAGACATCCGCTATCTCCTCAGTCTGGATCCCTCGCGGCTCACGCAGGAAGACCGGACCATGATCTGCGCAATTCTGGTGGAGAGCGGACGGCTTTCGGAAGCATGGGAGATGATGGAGAAATACATTCTGACCGGACTCTCGGATGAACTGACGGCAGTTCTGGTTTCCCACCTGATTCTGGAACGGCTCTTTGAGGAGAACGGCCTTCTCCTTCATCTGGCGTTCCGCCTCGGAGAGAGAGACCGGGAAGACAGTGTCATTCTGGACTATCTGTGCGAGCATTTTAACGGCACGATCCCGCAGATGATGGGAATTCTCCGGAAAGCGCTTCGGAGCCATGTCGAGACGTATGATATGGAGGAGCGCATTGTTGCCCAGATGCTGTTCACCGGACAGACCGAGAAGATGGATTCCGTGTTTGAACTCTATGCTTCCGGGGAACACACGAGTGAAAACATTGTGCGGGCATACTTTACCGTTCGCTGCCGGGAGTATTTCCTCGAAAACCGGAATCCGGGCGACCGGATGTTCCAGTATCTGGAGGGCCTTGTGGATGCGACGGCGGAAAAGGAAAAGCTTCCGGATATCTATATGCTGGCACTGACCCGATATTATGCGACACTCCCGGATCTTGACCATGCGCAGCGAGCGATCTGTCAGACGCTGGTAAACGCGCTGATCGACGAGGGGCGTGTCTTTGCCTACTACAAGGAACTCGCAAAATTCATTCTTGTCCCGGGCGATATCATGGACAAAGAGATCGTCGAGTATCACGGGAAGAAGGATATCGTTCCGTATCTGCAGCTCCGGATTCTTCCGGAGGAGGAAGAGTTCCACTACGAGGATATGAAAACGGTTTATCCGGGAATCTACATCCATGAGAAAGTCCTGTTTGAGGGCGAGATCATGGAGTACCGGATCGAGGAAGTGCAGGACGGTGAAAAGACCATTGTGGAAGAGGGAAGCGTGTCCTGCAGGGAAGTGCGGACGATCGCGCCCGGAAACCGTTTTGCGAATCTGAATGAGATGAGCCTGTCGGCGGAAATGAAGAGCGACAGGGGACTTCGCGATAAAATGATCGAATATATCAAAAAAGACGCCGCAGTGGAAGTGCTTTTTCCGCTGCAGTGAAGGGGAATTGATTTGAGATGGAAGGTTTGATAATTGGCATCGATTTGTGCAACAACCGCACGCATATCACGCTTGCGGAGCCGGAGATGACCTGGGTGATTCCGACGGTCATCTGCAAAAACCGCAAATTCGATGAATGGTATGTGGACGAGGAAGCCTACGCCCACACTCTCGTCGGCGACGGCGTAATGGAGGACAAGCTTCTTACGCAGGTTATGAAAGACGGTACGGCGACCATCAGTGGCGTAAAATACGAGGCGCTGACACTGCTCAAGATTTTTCTGGAAAAATGCCTTCTCTATCCGCGGAAGGAGACCGGAATCACGGAGATTGAAAGTCTCGTCATCACAACGACCAGACTGGATGTGAAGATGATGGACAGCCTGATGTACTGTGCCGATTATCTCGGCATTGACCGCAGCAGGGTGCACATCATCAGTCACACCGAGAGTTTTGTCTATTACGTGGCGAGTCAGAGAAGAGATGTCTGGAGCAATCAGGTCGGGATGTTCGATCTCGAGGATGAAGAACTCCATTACTACGAGATGCGCGTACAGAGATCGCTTCGCCGGACCGTGATTCTGGCGGACGGCGAGCGCATGGAGGAGGGATTCCGTCTGGATGTCCTCGACAGCGATGCGGGACAGAAGGTGGGCGACCGGATTATGAGCGCATGCGCGGACCGCAATCTCGGAAGAAGACTGTTTTCCGCAGTGATCCTGACCGGAAAAGGATTTGAAGAAACCGAGTGGGCACCGGATTTTATGAAGAAAGTCTGCTACCGCCGGAGAGTGTTTACCGAGACGGATCTCTTTTCCAAAGGAGCCGCGCTTCGGGCGAAGGATCTGACCGCGGAGAAGACGGCATTTCCGTTCACGTGCATCTGTGACGGCCATCTGCGGACCGGCGTTTCGCTCCGCATTCAGGACAGAGACCGGGAGGGACAGCTCTCCATGGCGGCGGCCGGCGAGAACTGGTATGAAGCGAGAAGTACGACGGAATTCATCGTGGCCGGAAAGCCGGAGATCGAATTCATTCTCACGCCGATCGATCAGAAAAAGCAGACAACGGTGACGATTCCGCTCGAAGGTTTTCCGGACCGGCCGGACCGCACGACGAGAATCAGTCTCTCTCTGGGGTTTGCCAGTGAAAACCGGATGATCGCGGTGATCCGTGATCTTGGATTCGGAGAGTTCTACCCGGCGACGGGAGCCGTGATTCGGAGGGAGGTAGAGTTATGAGTCTGATTATGGTCAGACCGGAGCAGGTAGAACACCCGTATTATGTGGAACCGCTCGGCGTCCATATCGGGTCTTCTCAGGAACTCTGCTATGTCATCTACAACAATCTTCTGATTGTTATGAATGATTTCGTCAATGACCGTCTGATCGATTTTATCCGGCGGGAACTCGGACGTCCGCTTCTTGCCGACCGTCTTTCCGCGTGGAAAAGCAGCAGAGAGAATCCGGCCGAAATGCTGGCAATCATTCTGGATGACTGTAATTATTACACTTCGAGAGAGGTCAGTGCGTTCCGTCAGCGGATCGAATCACTCCGGAAAATGTCCCAGAGCGAATTCTGGAAAGAGACGGCGGACAATTACTATCGTCTCCGTCAGTACGGAACCGCAGTGCGCTATTACGAGAAGATTCTCGATGAATGGCGGAGCGGTTCCATGACGGATGAGTTTACCGCGAACGTGTGGAACAATGTCGGTGCATGCTATGCGGGGATTTTCTGGTTTGAAAAAGCGATGGGCGCGTATGAAATGTCCTACAATTTCCGGAAGGAAATGACGACCATCAAAAAGCTCTATCTTCTGACACTGCTGAATCCGGAACTTGCGCTGAAAGACCGTTACCGCGCACTGATTTCAGACGAAAAACGCCTCGCGTGGAAAGAGGAACTCCGGAAGGCGTTTGAAGAGGCCGGTGAATGTCAGAAAGTGAAGGACGTGGAACGGCTGTTTGACCGGGATCCCATCCGAAGAGCCGAGGGAGTGGAAAAAATCATGTCCCAATGGAAACGAGAGTATCGAAAGATGCTGTGAGGAGGATTGAATGTACTGTCCAGAGTGCGGCGCAAAAGTGCGCAAAGATGAAGATATCTGTCCGGAGTGCGGGGCGGATCTGTGGGCGGATGAGACATCCGGACCGACCGAACAGGAACTTCTCCGGATGGAGGCGTGGGTTACGAAGCGGAAAGTACAGCACCGGCTTCTGTCTTTGCTCGGTTTTCTGCTGGGTGTGATGATCTTTTTCGGATCGATTCTGTTTGCCGCACAGAAACTGGTCGGCAGCGATAAAGTTTCCAAGATTTACAAAAAACTCGGCATCAGCACGGAAGAGGTGGTTTCGGAGGAAACGGTATCCGTGGAAAATGCCGCGGGGGCAGTTCTCGAAGACCAGCAGGCGGAGAATACCGATGTCCATGAGAATGAGACGTCGACGGCTGCCGCGAAGCAGAAGGCAAAGAAGGGCTGACGGCATCCGGCATGGGAATGGTATCCGCCTTCCGGCCGGTAAATCTTGACAAAAGGACTTTGTGCCGATAGAATAAACCATGTTTACAAATTAAAACGGAAAAGCGATGAAGGTGAACAGTAGGTAAGCGCACACCCCGACAGAGAGAGAAGATCACTGGCTGGAAGTCTTCTCCGGAACGAGCACCCTCCGAATTTCGCACCGGAGCTGTCGTGCTGAATCCCCAAGACGGGTGGTAGGCGCGGACGGGTCGTACACGTTACGTATAAGACGAGAGCCTGTATTCAAGGAATATGGGAACCGGGGTGGTACCGCGGGATCATAAGAAGATCACGTCCCTGCAGCGTAAGCTGCAGGGACTTTTTTATTTCACAGGAAAGTGTTTCTTATTTCCTGTGAAATAAAATGCTCCGTGAGGATGCATATGCCGCTGTGTGGAAGATGGCACCTTGCGGACCTTGTTCTGACTTTAATGTAAATGGAGGAGATACGATGGCAGATTTAAACGAACTCAAAGAAGCGGCGAAATCGCTCCGCGATGAGATTCTGAACAATGTCAGGGATCTGACAAACTCGAAGGAAGCGTATGAACTGCGCAAGACGTTCCTGGATTCCAAACAGGGAAAGATCGGACAGCTCATGAAAGAGATGCGGACGGTTCCGAACGACCAGAAGCAGGAGTACGGCAAGACCGTCAACGAGCTGAAGCAGTGGGCACAGGCCCGCTTCGAGGAAGTGGACCGCGCGATGAAGGAGAGAGAACTTCAGAACCGCTATGAGAGAGAAAAGCTCGATGTCACCATGCCGGCGGTGAAGACCGTTCCGGGAAATCTTCACCCGGTGACCCAGGTAAGAGAAGAGCTGATCGACATTTTTGCCTCCATGGGATTTGAAGTCTATGAGGGAAAAGAGATCGAGAACGACTATTACAACTTCACGGCGCTGAATACTCCGCAGGATCATCCGGCCAGAGATATGCAGGATACGTTCTATGTCTCACCGGAATTTCTTCTGAGAACGCAGACATCCGCAGGACAGATTCATGTCATGGAGGCAAAGAAGCCGCCGATCAAGATTCTCTCCCCGGGACGCGTATTCCGCTCCGATGACGATGCAACCCATTCTCCGATGTTCCATCAGATGGAAGGTCTTGTGGTGGATAAACACATCACTCTCAGTGATCTGAAGGGAATGCTGGATACATTTGTTCAGAAGATCTACGGCGAGAACACCACGACGAGACTTCGCCCGTCCTATTTCCCGTTCACGGAGCCGTCGGTGGAAGTCGATGTCAGCTGCTTCGAGTGCGGCGGAAAAGGCTGCGGACTGTGCAAGGGGACCGGCTGGATCGAGGTTCTGGGTGCAGGTATCGTCAACCGCAAGGTTCTGGAAAACTGCGGACTGGATCCGGATGAGTACAGCGGTCTGGCGTTCGGAATCGGTCTTGAGCGTATCGCGATGCTCAAGTACGGCATCAACAACATCAAGCTGATGTTCGAGTCCGATATGGACGTTCTGAAGCAGATCAACGATCAGGAGTAAGACGGGGGGAAGAATTATGTTAGCACCATTAAGCTGGCTGAAAGAATATGTAGATATCGATGTGACACCGCAGGAACTGCAGGACAAACTTTTTTCCTGCGGATTTGAGGTGGAAGAGCTTTACCAGGTCGGAAAAGACATCGACGGCGTTGTGGTTGGATATGTGGAATCCTGTGAGCCGATTCCGGATACCCATCTCCATGTGTGTCAGGTCAATGCCGGCTCCCACGGAACCTTCCAGGTATGCTGCGGCGCGGACAATGTGACCGCAGGAAAGAAATTCCCGGTAGCCCTTGTGGGCGCGCAGGTCATCGAGACCGCAAAAGATCATGTGACGGTTCTCGGAACCGCGAAGATTACCAAAGGAAAACTGCGCGGATACGAGTCCAACGGTATGCTCTGCTCGGGCACCGAGCTCGGCCTGAATGAGGATCTCTATCCGGGCGCCGGATACAACGGCCTTCTTTCTTTACCGGATGACGCGGAGATCGGTGCGGACATCAAGCCGATCGTCGGACTGGATGACTGGATCTTTGACATTTCCGTCACCGCGAACCGCCCGGACTGTCAGTGCATCTACGGCATTGCCCGCGAGGTTGCCGCGGTGCTCGAAAAGCCGCTGAAGGCACCGGCATTGGATTATCATGAAACCGATGTGAAAAATGATGGCTTTGACGTCACTGTTGAGGCGGAAGATCTCTGCCCGCGCTACATCGGCCACTATGTATATGATGTGACCATGGGAACTGCTCCGCAGTGGATGAGACGCCGTCTTGCCCTCGTCGGACACAACTCCATCTCCAACATTGTCGACATTACAAACTATGTCATGACCGAGCTCGGACAGCCGATGCATGCCTTTGACGGAAGATTCCTGAGGGGCAACCGCATCATCGTCCGCAGAGCGAACAACGGGGAGAAAATCACCACTCTCGATGAGAAAGAGTTTGAGCTGACCGACAAAAATCTCGTGATCTGCGACGCGGAGGGACCGGTTGCACTGGCGGGTGTCATGGGCGGCCTCAATTCCGAGATCCGTGAGGATACCACAAGCGTTACTTTCGAGGCGGCAAAATTCGCCAGAGACAACATCCGCAAGACATCCCGGGGCCTCGGACAGATCTCGGACGCATCCGCGGCATACAGTAAGGGCGTCAACGAGTATACGGTCGAGATGGCCATGAAGAGAGCCCTTCATCTGGTAGAGGAACTCGGCTGCGGAAAGATTTCCTCAACGCATGTTGACCGCAACACAGGCAATTCCCTTCTCCCGACCGAGATGAAGGCGAGCATCCGCCGGATCAACGGCGTGCTCGGCATTGAGGTGCCGAATGATGACATTCTCCGCATCCTGACCAACCTCGACATGAAGCCGGTTATCAGCGGAGACGAGCTGACCATTCAGGTTCCGGCCTACCGCGAAGATATGGAATCCTATCCGGATATCGCCGAAGAGCTGATCCGTATGTACGGCTATGACCATGTTAAGAGCACCTTCCTTCAGAACGCGCAGGTGACGGCCGGCGGCAGAAGTCCGAGACAGAAGGCGGAACTGAAGCTGAAGAGACGTCTTTGCGAAGCAGGCGTATACGAGGGTATGCATTATTCCTTCTTCGGTCCGTCGGATCTGGATCTTCTCCGGCTTCCGGAAGAGGCTCCGGAGAGACATGCGATCCGTCTGATCAACCCGATCACGGTGGATCTGTCCCTGATGAGAACAACGCTGGCACCGCAGATGATCCGCGCGATCGCCCGCAACCAGAAGAAGGGCAACTACGAGGGCCGCGTCTTCGAGCTGGCGAGCCGTTTTGTTGCGAAGGACCTTCCGCTGACCGAATATCCGGAGGAAAAGTCCACGCTCTGCCTCGGAATCTGGGGCGAGCAGGAGAGTTTCTTCACTCTGAAGGGTCTCTGTGAAGTTGTGGCGGAAATGCTGAATGTGAAGTTTACGTATGAACCGGCGGAAAAGACCTATCTTCATCCGTACCGCACCGCGAAGATCCTCGTAAACGGCGAAGAGGCGGGATACCTCGGACAGATCGCGTATCCGGTTCAGAACGATGTGGATATGCGTGATCCGGGATATGTTGCGGAGATCGATATGGAACTGCTCTCGAAGTATTACGGCGCAGTCCGCAAGTTCCAGCCGCTTCCGCATTTCCCGGTACAGAAGAGAGACCTTGCGCTGATCATGGATAAGACCGTGACCTGCGCGGAGGTGACCGAGGCAATCGAGAACTCTTCTAAACTGATCACGGACGTACGGCTCTTTGATGTATATGAGGGCCTTCCGATTCCGCCGACCAAGCGCTCGATGGCATTTACCGTCACCTTTACGCCGGACGGCGAGGAGCTGACCGCGGAGGCGGTAGACGGTCAGGTCGACCGTATTCTCCGAAAACTCAGCCACACAATGGGAATTGAGCTGAGAAGCTGATATCATAAACGCAATCATGGACGAAACTGAAACGGGTCGAAACACGCTTCGCGGGTCTCGAGCGTTTCGCGGCAGCCGACAGAGCCTCGCCGGAGCGTGGGCTTTGGCGAGGCGGCCGCGTAAATTCAAGGGATCCGGGGCAATATCGGCCCCGGATTCTTTGTTTCCTTTATCAAACTGTGTTATGATCAATGCAGACAGTGAGTGAGGGGCCGCGCCTGCACGGGGGGCCTGCGACTGCCGCGATGGCGGGCGGAATCCGGAGATCCTGTTCCGGGTTTGTCCCGTTTCACAGGATATGTGTATTTCGGGGGTGTGTATATGAAGAAAAAGCAGGTATGCGCTGCGGCATTTGCGGCCGCAATGACACTTCTTTTGACTGTTCCGGCTTCTGCCGCGTCCTGGTACCTTGGCGACGGCGCCAATGCCGGACGGTATTGGTACGGTGATGCGGCCAATTATCTCCGGAACGGATGGTTCTGGGTGGACGGCAACTCGGACGGCGTTGCCGAGCGGTACTATTTTGACGCGGAAGGATGGCTTTTGGTCAACGGAACCGCACCGGACGGGAATACCGCCAACGACCAGGGCGCATGGGTGCTGGACGGCGTTGTCCAGAGAACCTGGGTAAGACCGGGACCGGCTCAGGATATTATCTCCGCGTCCTACGGCGGCCCGACAGGAGAGATCAAGCGCGGAAACAACAAGCCGCCGACAGCAGACGGCCGCGAGGATATCTCGAATTTCCAGAAGGCTGAGTACACGGGCGGATCCTGGAGAAAGAGCAAGTACAGCGGTAAATACTACATCAATTCCGACGGATACCGCGTCTGCAATACGCTGGCGGTGGTGAACGGAGAGACCTTCCTCTTCGGCGACGGCGGTTTCCTTCTGACCGGTTGGAGAAATGTGGACGGCCACTGGATGTATTTCTACAAGAAGAATGATATTCTCGGCGGAAATGAAGGCGC
Organism: [Clostridium] aminophilum DSM 10710; assembly: GCF_000711825.1. Lineage (GTDB taxonomy): Bacteria > Bacillota > Clostridia > Lachnospirales > Lachnospiraceae > Clostridium_R > Clostridium_R aminophilum. The sequence goes on from NZ_JONJ01000003.1 coordinate 304,890, forward strand.
CGCCGCGGTGAACACCTATGTCGGAAGCTATCGCCTGAATGATCAGGGCGTATGGGACGGTGAATGAATACGGAGAAGCAGGGAGACGGAACGAACAATAAGGCGTCCGCGGCCGGTGCGCGGAAAGAAGGAAAATGGCCCCGCATTCAGGAAAGACTCTTTAAGATGGTGTCGGTCGGCGTGACGGACGATGCGCTGAATTTCGGCTATGACATCGTCAGCACGGCGGCGCTGGTGGTCAATCTTCTGGTGTCGATTCTCGGAACGTATGATTCGTTCCGGGGATCTTACGGGGAGCTGATCACAGCGGTCGAAGCGGTTACGGTTCTGTTTTTTACGGTGGACTATGTTTTGCGGATTCTGACGGCGGACAATCTCTATCCGGCGTGGAATTCGCGGCATTCGATTCTGAAATATGTCTTTTCGGTGGCCGGCATCATTGACCTGTTTTCGTTTCTGCCGTACTATCTGCCTTTTTTCTTCCCGGCGGGAGCGGTGACGTTCCGCATGTTCCGGGTGATCCGCATTTTCCGGCTGTTCCGGATCAATGCGTACTACGATTCGCTGAATGTCATCACGGAAGTTCTGGAGAGCAAAAAACAGCAGCTGCTGAGTTCGGTCTTTATCATTCTGACGCTGATGATCTCGTCGAGCCTCTGTATGTACAGTCTGGAGCACGAGGCGCAGCCGGAGATCTTCGCAAATGCGTTTTCCGGAATCTGGTGGTCCGCGTCCACGCTGCTGACGGTGGGATACGGCGATATTTACCCGATCACGCCGCTGGGCAAGGTCTTCGGTATTCTCATCACATTTCTCGGCGTCGGTATGGTTGCGATTCCGACCGGTATCATTTCGGCCGGATTTGTGGAGCAGTATACAAGGCTGAAGAACATCGGGGAATACGGCTCCGAACAGGATGTTTCTTTTATCAGCGTGAAGGTGACGGCGCCGGACCCGTGGATCGGAAGTGAAGTCCGCAGTCTCGGGCTGCCGCGCGGCATGCTGATCGCGGCGATCCATCGCGGAAAAGAGGCGGTCGTACCGCGGGGAAATATCCGGATCCGGCCGGGAGATGTGCTCATCATCGGCGCGGAAAATGTGAAGACAGAATCGCTCACACAGATTCAGGAGATCCACCTGCTGAAGAATCACCCGTGGGTCGGACAGAGCCTGAAAGATCTGGATATTTCCAGACAGAGTTTTATTATCATGATCCGCCGTGACGAAAAAACGATGATTCCGAACGGACGGACGATTCTCCGGCCGGGGGATGCCGTTTTTATGTATACACGACGCAAGGTCGGGGACTACGATCTTGAGCCGGAGAAACGGCCGGAAGAGAATTAAACGGATGCGGAACAGCGTATCCGAAGAGCAGTAAGAGGTAAATTGTGCAGGAAAAAGAGAACAAATTCCGCCGCGGACAGGATTTTATGCGGTTTCGCCGGCATTACGCCGGAATCGCCCTGATGATCGCGGCGGGAATTCTGATATGTGCGGTCGGAGGTCCGCTGGAACATCCGATCCGCGGTATCGAACCGGAGAGTAAGGCCGCGGAGGAGACGGAGGCGGAGAGCGAGCCGGAGACCATGACGGAGACGGAGGAAACGCTGGATTATGCGGCGGACCGTTTCAATCTCGCACTGATCTGGCCGGAGGGAGCCGACCCGGCGGACCCGATGCAGAGCCTTGGCGGAATCGAGTTTAACCGGTTATTTGATATGGACAACTCCTGGGCGCAGACGGCGTTCGGCGCCGGTTACGGAACGCCGGCGGAGGCGGCAAAGAAGATGGGCCGGAGCGTCATGGGACGGTATAACGCTTCGGATTCGGAGCAGAATCCGGAGGATCCCTTGACGTGGACGATCCGGAAATGGACGAAGATCACCGTCGATGTTCGGGACGGAGACGGAAAACCGCTTCAGAATGTGTCCAACGTCAAACAGATCCTTGCCATGGCCAGTGTCTACACCTGGTACCATGACCCGAACGACACGGAGGCTTTCCGCGACTATGCGGAAAAACTCTGGAAGGCTTCCCATTCTAACAGCGCTTCCATGAGTGAAGTGTATTATGATGACGGGTGTCTCGATTCTGAAAAGGTTGCCGAGACGCAGGAAAAACTCGGCAACACCAATTACCGGCTGGCGGAGCGTGGGGAAGATTATTCGATCGCTTCCGGCAGCGCCGGCAGCAGCGAGGTTTCTTCGAACCGGGAAGCGGATGAGACCACGGCCGATGCAGGGAGTCCCGCGGATTATGCGACGGATTCGGTGCGTGTGATCAACCACACCGGCGAGGCTCACGGTCCGGCGGTCGGGACGGACGCAGCCGCGGCGGAATCCGTGCAGGAAAATGCGCTTCCGCAGGAACCGGAGACGACGGCTGCCGATCGCGACGGACAATCCTCACAGGGAGCGACAGAACACGCGCCGGAGGTTTCGGCTTCCGAATCAGCTGCGGAGACGGGCAGAGGAAATGGTTCCGCCACAGCAGGACATGGTGCCTCTGAAGCGGAAGCGTCCGAAGAGGAGATATCGGAAGAGGATGAGGCGCTTCCGGAAGGGAGCAGTACGGACGCATCGGTGTATCCGAACTGTCCGGGCCATGTCGATCTTCATGAAAAAGCCGTGATTTATACGATGGACGGAAAGAAGAATCTCTTCAACGTCGATCCGGTCGGAAATGCCGGGGAGTCAATGAATGACCGCTGGCAGGGATGGACCGAACAGACGATGGCGGAAGCGAGGACACTTGCCGAGGCGGACTGGTATGCGGATTACGGCCTTTCCGCGAACCTTCTCACGAAGACAGCCCTTCTCGGAGCGGAGGAGATCGCAAAAGAAATGTCGCTTCTTCCGGCGAATCTTTCGGAGGACCGCAGAAAGCTGGCCGAGACGGCGCTCGGAAGCATCGGCCGGATCCCGTATTATTTCGGCGGAAAGCCGGTGTCTGCGCTGTATGAGGGCAACAGCTTCGGATCCATCGTAGAGCCGGATTACAAGGGGCGCGTCTTCCGCGGTCTGGACTGTTCCGGCTGGGTCACCTGGGTGTACTGGAATGCGCTCGGCATGAAGTTCTCCGAGCAGGGAACCGCCGGGATGAACCATTTTGGCAGAGGAATCCGGCGCAGCGAACTGAAGACCGGTGATCTGATTGTCCGGAGTGGAAGCGAGTCCACGATCGGCCATGTGATGATGTTCCTGCGATGGGGCGAAAACGGCGAGGCCGTGTGCGTTCACTGCACCGGCGGCGTGACAAATAATGTGTGCATTGCGAACAACACCGATTACGGCGCATCCTGCAGGGATATCCTTGGAAGATAGCATTAATCCGGCGGCACTGACATGAACAAGAAAGGAAGAAAACAATGGCAGAACAGGCAAAAGAGTATTCCCTTACCTGGGAAGTAACCGATGAGATGACGGCAAAGCGAATCGGAAGCGCGGGATCGAAGATCCTGTCCACACCGAATATGGTTGCGCTGATGGAAGCGGCATCCCTGGAACTGGCGAAGGAATATCTGGAAGAGGGGCAGACAACGGTCGGCGCGGAGATTACCTGCCGCCATCTTGCTCCGACACCGGTGGGCATGAAGGTGACCGCCGTGACAAAACTCCGCAGCATCGAGCGCCGCAAAATGTGGTTTGACATCGAAGTGTTTGACGAAAAGGGAAAATGCGGCGAGGGGTCTCACCTGCGCATTATGGTCAACTCTAGGGCGATGGCGGAAAAAGGTGCCGCAAAAAGCGAAAAATAAACAAATGCTTGCTTTGAGCGGACATATGTGCTAAAATTTTTATGTTTCGCTGGGAGGTGTAATCAGGTGGCAGCTTTAAAAATCGCAATTACAGTTCTGTTTATCATTATATGTATCTTTCTTTCTGTTGTGATTCTGATGCAGGAAGGAAAATCGGCCGGACTTTCCGGAGCGATCAACGGTATGGCGGATTCCTACTGGGGCCATAACAAGGGCCGTTCCATGGAAGGAAAGCTTGAGAGACTGACAAAGATCGGTGCGTTTCTTTGGATTATTCTGGCATTCGCACTGAATCTGAAGATTTGGTAAAGAACCATGCGGGACACTCCATTTGCGGGGTGTCCTTTTTCTTACTGTGGGAAAGTGTTCTGCAATTCCTATGAAATGGAAAATCGCTCCGCGAGGATGCCCGCGCCGCTGAGCGGTATGTGTCACCTTACGGTGACGAGCGGCGGCGCGCATAGATCGGGGATCTCCCCTCAGAAGCGGGGAATGGGTGAGACGAAGTCCGCTTACGGACTTTGTTTTACGATAGAATATCATATTGAGAATATCATATTGCCGGCGGAGATGCCGGCGGACACAGAAAGCGGGTGAACACAAATATGAAAAGAAAAAAGAAAATGACGGAGAAAGATCTTCACCGTGTGATGAAAGCGGGGAAGACGGCTTCGGGGAAAAACAAACGGCCGTACGGCTCCGCCTCAGACAAAAAGGGGCATTCGGGTCACGGCGGAAAAGATAAAAAGGGCAGCCGAAAAAAGGGAAGTCATAACGGGGGCGACCGTCCCCTCGGCGTAATCCGCCGTCCGGAGGGGGAACTCCCGGGATTTGACGGAAGAAAGGAACACGATTTTACGCCGCGGTATCAGACGATGGAAGAACTGGAGGACCGGGAGGAACTGATTCTGGATCTTCTGAAGGATCCGAACTATGAGCCGCTCCGAAAAAAAGAGATCGCTCTGATTCTGAATGTGCCGAGAGAAGACCGGAACGCGCTGGCTGAGGTGCTGGATCACCTCTACGTGCAGCATAAGGTTGAGATCAATCGACGGGGCCGGTATACGGTGCAGTCAAGAACGGTTCTGACGGGTGTTTTCTGCGGCAATGCCCGGGGCTTCGGCTTTGTGACCGTGGAAGGCCGGGAAGAGGACGTCTTTATCTCCAATGACCATGTGGGCGGCGCCATGCACGGCGATACCGTGGAGATCATGATTCTGAAGGAAGACGTCAGTGCAGGCCGGGCCGAGGGCGCGGTAATCCGTGTCATCGAGCATGCCAATGACCGTGTGGTCGGTCTCTATGAGAAACACAAGACCAACGGCTTTGTCATCCCGGACAATACGAAGCTCGGAAAGGACATTTTCATTCCGGCAGGGAGAGATCTCGGCGCCGTGAAGGGGCACAAGGTTGTGGTCCGGATCACGGATTTCGGAAACGGACATAAGAACCCGGAAGGCGAGATTATCGAGATTCTGGGACATCTGGATGATCCGGGTGTGGATATCCTGTCAATCGTCGAGGCATACAATCTTCCGCAGAAGTTCCCGGAGGAGGTGGAGGAAGAGCTTCGACGGATTCCGGAACACGTCTCGAAAGAAGAGGCGGAGGAAACGGGAAGACTGGATCTCCGGGATCTTCCGACGGTGACCATCGACGGCGACGGAACCAAAGATTTTGACGATGCGGTGACGCTTGAAAAGACCGGGACCGGATGGCGGCTCGGCGTTCATATCGCCGACGTCACCCACTATGTGGCGGAACACAGTCCGCTCGATGAGGAGGCGCTCCGGCGCGGTACCAGCGTGTACCTGGTCGACCGCGTCATACCGATGCTGCCGCATCAGCTGTCCAACGGAATCTGCTCTTTGAATGAGGGAGAAGACCGTCTGACACTCAGCTGTATCATGGAGATCGGCCCGAGAGGTGCGATCCATTCGCACAGGATCACGGAATCGGTGATCCGTGTAGACCGCCGGATGACTTACCGCAAGGTGAACCGGGTGATCATGGATCATGATCCGGAAACTATGGAAGAGTATCGCGGATTTACGGAACTCCTCGAAGAAATGTACAAGGTGTCCAAACGGCTCCGTTCCCGCCGCCATGCCCGCGGCAGTGTGGATTTTGAATTCCCGGAATCGGAGATCCGGCTGGATGAGAACGGAAAGCCGCTGGAGATCTGTGCGGCGGTCCGCGGTGAGGCGGAGCGCGTCATCGAGGACTTTATGCTGGCGGCCAATGAGACCGTGGCGAAAGATTTCCATGACCGGAAACTTCCGTTCCTCTACCGCATTCACGAGGATCCGGATCCGGAAAAGGTTAAGAAGTTAGCGTCATTCGGCGCGAATTTCGGAGTGGTTCTCCACACGAAAGACGGCAAGATTACGCCGAAGCTTCTGCAGGAATTCCTGGAAAAGAGTGCGGGAAAACCGGAAGCACCGCTTCTGGAGATCATTTCTCTCCGGAGTATGCAGCAGGCAAAATATGCGCCGCAGAATCTGGGGCATTTTGGTCTGGCCGCGCCGTATTACTGCCATTTCACCTCGCCGATCCGACGGTATCCGGATCTGCAGATTCACCGGATTATCCGGGAGACGCTCCACGGGGAGATGAGTCCGAAGCGGATCGCGCATTATGACACGATTCTGCCGAATGTGGCGGTTCAGACATCGTCCACGGAGCGCCGGGCGGACGAGGCGGAACGTGAGACCGACAAACTGAAAAAAGTGCAGTACATGGAGCGATACATCGGCGAGGAACTGGACGGAACCATTTCGTCCGTGACCGGATGGGGCTTCTATGTTCAGCTTCCGAATACCTGCGAGGGACTTGTCCATATCGCAGAGCTGACGGATGATTATTATATTTTCGACGAGCAGCACTATGAGCTTGTCGGACGGATGACCGGAAAGAAATTCCGCATCGGTCAGCCGATCAGGGTTTTTGTGACCGGATGCGACCGGTTTATGAGAACCGTCGACTTTATTCCTGCCAATAAGAGCTGGGAGTGAAACAGGAGGAAACAAGATGGGAAAGGAAAGCATTAAAGTTGTCTCAAACAACAAAAAGGCGTTTCACGACTATTTCATCGATGAAAAATTTGAGACCGGAATCGAGCTGTTCGGCACCGAGGTCAAATCCATCCGAATGGGAAAGGCAAGCGTAAAAGAAGCATTTGTCCGCATTGACAAAGGGGAAATGTGGATTTACGGCATGCACATCAGCCCGTATGAGAAGGGCAATATTTTCAACAAGGATCCGCTTCGCGCGAGAAAACTCCTGATGCACAAAAAGGAGATCATCCGGCTGGAGTCGAAGATCAAAGAGGCGGGATTCACCATTGTTCCGCTGGAAATCTACTTCAGGGGAAGCCTTGTGAAAATCCAGATCGGACTTGCGCGTGGTAAAAAACTCTATGATAAGCGTGAGGATATCGCGAAGAAAGACGCGAAACGGGAGATGGAGCGCGCCTTTAAGGCCAGAAATTCGAAGGCGTATTAAAACGGAGTTTCGATGGGAGGTTAGCATATGGGAATGGTTGAGACACTGACGATCGACGGAACATGGGAAGAGAAGGCCGGTGATCCGGAGAAGGTGATCCGCAGCATGTTCACTTTGATGACGAAGCAGAATATTTCGACGGTTTTTATCGAGTCGAGAAAACCGGATACGCTGGATGTGATTTCGGTCCCGGATCCCTATGATCTGTTCAAGAGCAAGGATGAGTTTAAGAAATCCATGAAAATAGCCCGTCGATGCCTTCAGGAGGCGGGTTACACCATCATTGATGACACGGAAGCGGAGCGCATGGGGCGCGAGCTGGGAACCAGTGCGGGAGAATCCGAAAAGAAGAAGGGATTCTTCCGAAAATGGTTTTCCAACTGAACGGTTCAAAAAAATTCCAACCCGGAGTGAGCGGACGAAGAATCCGTTTACTCCGGGTTTTTGTTGTGCGCCTAGCGGCGCACGTTTCTAACGGGTTCAAGTCCCGAATCCACCCGGTAGTGGGAAGGATATAGCCGAAGGCAAGGGTGTCCGCCGCGAGGTGGAATCTGAAGGAAGCTGGATGTGGGGAACATACTAACCCACGGGCAAATCTCTGGTCTGACGTACAGAAATCTCATACGAGGTTATGCATGAGGGTAAGGCTGCAACACAAGTCGAAGCCCAATAACTACACGGAATCATGCATGATAAATGAGGCAGATGGATGGAGAGGAAGAAACGTGTGGTACCTAGGGAGGTCTGTGTGAAACGCTCTGAAAGGAGTAACCACCGTACAAGGAAACGAG